>JALHOZ010000002.1 GCA_022842725.1 Saprospiraceae bacterium | reverse complement strand
AACTTAGATTTATGCAGCCCGCGCATTTCACTCAGCCAAAGTCCTGAGCGGCTTTGATCTCGTTTGGAATACGGAACTGCACATCTTTCAGCACCACTACCCCGGAGGTTTTAGGTAAAATTTTTTTCTGAATCAGGGTGGAGAGGATGAGGAGATTTGGTATTTTAAATAATATATGCTTTAATCCACCATTATATTTCCTCAATGGTTAAAAAACCTTTTGTTATCCTTATGATTCATAAATATATTTCTTTTTTTGTGGATACAATATCAAGCCCCCGCTCTCAGAAAGGTCAATCTAATAAGAAGCCATTTTATTTAGGCAATACTTTCTCGAAATATAGATTACGTACTCTGCCCGTACTTAGAAAAAATCCGTCGATAATATTTTTTTTATTTCTTGTAAATCGAATTATCATATCACCAGCAAAAATGTCTTTAATGAAAGGAGATATTTTTATTTCATCGTTTCTGGGAATTTTTATTTGCAAACTGCTGTCCTTTATCGACAAAACGTATTTAGTGTCTAACTCATTACTGTAAAAATCTCCTTGGTATTCCTTGAGTTCAGAAATCGATAATTTATTTTTTTTAGCCTTTTTAAATGTTTTAATCATTGAACCTTTAGTGTTCAGTAACAGGTTTACGTTTGATGAATCTCCACTAAAAGTAAAAGTAGATAAACTGGTGTTAAATATATTATTGTTAGTTGGCACTAATACAGTTGAACCTACTAATAATGTTTCATTTTTAAAATCAATTTTAATTATGGACTGTGAGTTCATGTCGAAATACTCACCAGCCCAATTTTTAAGAATGATACTGTCCACTTGAAAAACTGGATTCTGAATGCTTTTATCTTCCAAAAACAAATCAGCAACTTTATTGGAAAGTGAGACTGGATTTATGTCTGCAAGGTTTGCCAAAATTACAATTGAAAAATGTTCATCAGGAAATCTGATTAAATTACTCCTGTAGCCGTGATCTCCACCATTATGCCACACTGTTTTATAACCTTTGTAATTACTTACAACAAGACCTGCTGCATAGTTTTGAGGCGTTTTGTTGTTAAGCTGACCTGTGGTTTGCATCATGGTAATGAACGTATCCCCTCCAATTTTTTTTGTATAAAAATTTTCATCCCATTTTGCTAAATCTTCAACAGTAGTAAAGAGGCTTGTTGCTCCGTAGTTGTCAAAAACAGGAATACTTATTTTCCATTTTCCTTTATCATCTTTGTAATATGCCGAAGTGCGGTTAGGGGTAATTTCAGAATGGTCACTATGAAAATGTGTATTTGTCATTCCCAATGGTTTAAAAAAAACTGAATCTGCATAATTCCTTAAACAAACTCCTGTAATTCTTTTTACTGCAATTCCAATTAATGTATAGCCAGTATTGCAATATAAATATTCTTCCCCCGGTAAAAAGTTCAAAGATTTTTGACGTGCCAACATTTCCAGTATATCTTTTTCAGTAATTAAATCACCATCACGCCAGCCTGCAAGTCCTTGCAAGTCCCACTGGTCTCTGATACCACTTGTATGATGTATGAGGTTGTTAAAAGTAATTGGATAGCCAAATTCGGGAACTTCAGGAATATATTTTCGAATATCATCATTCAGGGATAGTTTTCCTTCCAGAGATAAGTGAACAATGGCTGCCGCCGTAAATTGTTTAGAAATCGAAGCAATATGAAAAATTGAAGTTGGAGTGATGGCAATGTTATATTCCAAATTAGACATTCCATACGCTCGTTTGTAAATAATTTTCCCGTCTTTTAATATTGCTAAAGCACAACCTGGAGAATTAGTTTTGTCATATTCAGCAAAGATGGCGTCAACTTTTTTTGAAAGGGAATCGTGAATTTGTCCATATGTGAATGTTAATAAGCTAACAAACAGAAAGGTGAAAATTAGTCGCATAATATTTAGTCCGTTTTTGGGTAAAATAAAATTTTAAATGTTTAGGGTTGCACACAACTTTCCGTTTTGCGCAACTCCCCTTTAACAAAATCCTAATAACTCTTAAATTACCTGATACTATTAAATACATCAGTTATTAAGATTCAAAATTGAACGATTAAAATACGTTTACAATCGTTTTTCTTATCCTTATCAAAGACAAATATAAAAAGATATAAAATATGGAAGTGACTTTTTTTAAAAGATTTTGAGATAACAGGAGTATTTCGTTCCGGAATAGGGAATCAGTATCACCGGAATATTTAATTGCAAAAAATTTTTTGGTTATAAAAACACAGAACCCTCTATGAAGCTGCCTTTTGTCTATGTAGGGGCTTCTGAAATTCTATAAACATTCTGCTGATGTTGGCCACGTCCCCCGGCTGCTTTGGCTTTTGCTGTTCCGGGTCATTGTTTTTGAGTCTTCCACAACGCCCCAATTATGAGGGACGATACCCACCCGTTTGTTTACGAGGGGCGATACCGCCTC
This sequence comes from Saprospiraceae bacterium, assembly GCA_022842725.1. Classification (GTDB taxonomy): domain Bacteria; phylum Bacteroidota; class Bacteroidia; order Chitinophagales; family Saprospiraceae; genus OLB9. The sequence continues at coordinate 244,976 of JALHOZ010000002.1, read as the reverse complement.
GTTAAAATATATCGCCCTTTCAGGGCTATGATGGTGTAGCCCTATGAAGTGGCAAAACCACGACACTCTGGCCCTGAAAGAACGCAATACATGAGCAAGCAACACATATCTAATCCCAAACATACTTTTCATCATATTCAACTTTATACTTTTTAAGAAAGGTACGATACTCATTCTGAAACGTTTTTTTGCTGTGATGTTCGTGTTGGTTAGCAATGTACGCTATAACCCTATCTACTTGCGAAGGATTAACAGAAAAAGCTCCGTAACCATCCTGCCAATAAAAGTTTTCGTAGCCTGGTCCTTTGGTTTTAATCCATTTGGAGGAATGTGATTTTAATTCTTCCATCAGTTTTATTAAAGCTATCTTTTTCGACAGCATACATAGGATGTGGATATGGTCGGTGTATCCACCCACTTTGACAACGGTGCAGTCGAGTTTATTGCAGATGCCACCAAGATAAGCGTGCAGTTCTGCTTCTACGGGTGGATGTATCAGTGGTTCACGGTGTTTGGTGCTGAACACGAGGTGCATATAATTTTTTACGAGTGACTGTCCCATGGAATTGTATTACGCCCTTTCAGGGCTTAGCAACATAGCCCTGAAAGGGCTTAATCCCTCTGCGAGGCGGTAACGCCCCTCGCTATGATGGCAACCTCCCTCACCAAGATGGAAATCATCCCATTCACTACCGCCACCGACATTTTTGTGAAGCATGCCGTCAATATTTTTAAAAGTTTGTTCGAACATTATTCCCTCCTGTTTTACCTAAAGATAATATTACATAAATGAAGATGAATCCCTGGTTATTTTTCTAAAATTAAAACTTCTTAATCTTTTCATCTTTCCCTTTATCGGTATATTACTAATTAACCGATTAGTACTTACCGGATGTACAAAAGTACATATATTCGTGAAACTCTCAAAATACATTTTCTCCAAAGAAACGGACTTGCACAAGTGGTGCAAAACTTTTTTCCAAAAAGAAATGAACTTAAACCAGTTGTGCAAATACTTTTTCCAAAAGGAAATGGACCTAAACCAGTTGTACAAATACTTTTTCCAAATGGAAATGGACTTAAACCAGTATAAATATACTGTTATCAGTAATGTGTGCGATCTATTTTTGATTTTACTGGCTCAACACGTTATTATAATATTCCGTTTATACTTCTGATAGAAAAAAGTTCCTGGAAGGAAAAGATTATAAAAGAGGCCTACCGGTTGAAACATCTTTTTTTAACCCGAAAATTGTTTTATATTGACCCGGGACTTTAGATTTCTGTAGCTAACAAAAAGGGGAGTTTTATAAATATGAAATTAGGGATAGACTAGATAACTTTTTGCTCCCTGGAGTTCATGAGGAATTTCATAGCATCTTTTAGTCAAAGTCGAGATTAAACTGAAATATATTTTAATTGCAGTTCAAAACTCCAAGTTTTCTTAAACCCGTCTACTCTCACCGGTTTTCAGCTTCCCCGTCCTACTCTTTTTGGATTTTCGGAAAACTCCTTTTTTGATTACCCTTTCACAAATCTTTCGTATTCTCCTCTTTCAGAAAGATACAGAAAGTACATTCCGGAAAGGAGTTCAGAAACCGATATTTGTCTTGAAGCCGGAATAACTCCTTTTTTTACCGGCTTCATCATTTGATCATAAATGGTAAATGTTTCATCTTCTTCGACCTGTATGTTGATAAAGTCTGTGACGGGATTGGGAAATATGGATAAGTTGCCACTTCTTTTTATATCAATGTGGGTGATATGGGAATAGTCAAACTTTCCATCAAAATCATTTTGTTTGAGCCTGTAATAATTTCTTCCTTTGACCGGATGTGCATCAGTAAAAGTATAGTTAAAGGGTCCTGATTCACTACCGTGTCCGTCCACCCATCCTACATTTTCAAAATTATTTCCATCGTGTGATCTTTCAATATCAAAACCCGCATTGTTGATTTCATTAGCAGTCGTCCAGCTAAGATGGATTTTGCCGTTGTCTTCCTGAGCCCAAACCTCCTGAAGATAATCGACCGGAAGTGAAGCTCCGTTTAAAGCAACCTTCATCAGCCAGTCTCTGACACCCGTGCCCCATGGAAGATAATTGCCTGTAACCAGCATACCATCCGCGTATGGATTGTTGTCATTAAAATGAAACGCGTAACCAGTATTAATTCGATGATATCGTAAAGTAATTACCTCATCCGTGTTTAACGTATAGTTGGTGCCCTGTCCTATAGTATAATCTATAACAAACCAGTTTGGACCTGAAATCCAGTTACCCTGAGGAACCGGAATACCATCCCTTGTCCACACTAAATTTGTCCAGGAATTACTGCTCCTGTATAATTCCAGTTTACCTAAAGTATTAGGACTGAGGACAGCTCCAAGGGACATAGCTATCCCTGTGACTGTACCACCTTCACAAACCCTGATTTGCTGACCATGAAAATTACCAATGGTGGTCCCAGGTCCTAAACTTGTAAAATAATTTGGAGAAGTTAGTGTTGTGGTGACAAGACACTGCCCATCTGTATCAAAACAGAATAAAAAAATGAGTAAAAAGGTAAAAAATATTCTCATAACGGGTTGGTTGTTTTGTTTAAAATCCCCCACCATCGACGACCATTCCACGGCACTTTTTGTATGTTCTTTTTTTTTGCCAGAGGGCTTGATTATTACCGGATAATAATAAATAGTTGCGCCATGGAATGGAAAACGTCTCTGATGAAAAATTCTTTTTTAATGATAGTGCAAATGTGGCCATATCCTTATATCATTCCTAATAAAGATTTTGACGTTTTCCTGATGATTTTTATATATAAAATGACAATGTTTCTACTATAAGTCATTGTATATAATATTGTTATGCTATATTTACACCTTGATATTTTCCTGATACAAATGATGTTATGGCTCTACCAAAATTTATCGTTGCACTTAAAGCATTATCGGATGATGAGCAGAAAATTTTTGAAAAATATGTCGCTTTATACCACCTCCCCGAATCTGAAGTATCCGGCATCTGTAAATTTTTGACAAAAACCCTTCCCAACATCAAACCTGAAACCACCCTTCAGGAAATAAGAGGTAAAAAATATCAAAAACATACAGACAAAGGTTTTGCAAACTACCTTTCGGTCCTCTATAACTTGCTGGAAGATTGGATCGTAAAACAAAGCCTCGATCGTGACCCGCAACTTAAAGACGTTCTGCTGATCAGAGGTTTTCAAAATCATGGCCTCTACGTTTTGGCTGATAAGTATTATACAAAAACCAACACACTTTCAGACAATCATTATTATAATCTGTTGTACAAATGGATGGCTCAATTTGAGGTGTATTTCAGCCATAACCCCCACAAATATAAAACAGGTGCTTTGGCTGCCCATGAGATGACTGATTCCTTCAAAAATTTCACAATCTATACAGCAGAAATTCTGATAGCGGAACTCATCAACTGGAGTTTGTTGTTCCCCTTTGATCCTCAGGCAGATCTTCAATTTCTTGAAAAATTTGCCGGACAAAATCCCGAAAATTCAAAAGATTTTTTTCTCCCACAAATTTCCGGTTTACTCAGACATTTTGACTACAATCAATATCTAGATCTGGTTTATTCATTTTTAGAAAATCCTCCTGAAAAAGGAAGTTTTGAAGAAGTCATCTACACATTTTATCTGTTGCGGCTTTATACTTTGGCAAGAAAAAGGTCACAGGAATCTTTGATTCCGGATATGAGCAGATCCATATACGATTTTGCTTTTACCAGAGGTGTTTTTAATCAAAAAGGTAAACTTATGCCACACAATTTTCGCAATCTCGTCAATAATGTTGCAGAAATAAACAGTTTGTCTTTTTCATTGGAATTCATCGAAAAATACAGTCCTTTTGTACATAGTGATTGTCCAAAAAATTCGAAAGCCGTATATATCGCCATGGCCTTTCTAAAACATGACCAATATGATGATGTCATTCTACATACGAACCATAAAACCTTTCATGATGTAGCAGAAAAAATACAATGTTATTCTATGCATCTGGCTGCCTGGTTTGTCAAAAGAAAATCCGAGCCCGATGTATATCATAATGTACTAAACAGTTTTTTGGGCTATTTTAAAAGAAATCCCGACAACCAATCCCAGGAGATCGTCAACAGTTACCTCAATTTTGCTTCCGTTCTCAAAGATATTGACAAAGGAATGAATCCGGTAAATATGAGCAAACATACAAACCTCATGAACAGAAACTGGCTGACAAAATATATTAGAAACCATAAAATAGATATGATTTAAAAAAAGCGGATTAAATGTTTAATCCGCTTTTGAAATATTCAATCTCTCCTAAAAACCACCACTTTCATCTCCGACGATCAAGACGGATGAAATATTTTGATTGCCGGGATAGATTACGGCATCCAATTCATAGGCAGAACATTCAACAGATACCGAAGTCTGATCCTCATAATTTATGCCGTGAACATTAACCCTGAGACTTTGACTTTTTGATGTCGCATGTATCCGGTCGAAATCGGTAAAATGCAACGTGTCTGTTCCGCTTATGGTCTCAACAATACAGGTACCATTCAACTTCCCGGCAATAAATTTTTCAGCAGCAATTTCTGTACTATCGCCGCTTTGATACAAGGTTATTTTCAGTTTTTCTGAAACAGAGATAATTTCACCTCACATCAACCCCGGATTCCGCATTGGACTTTGTCATGACAGAAAATATGAAGTCAGATTTATTCTCAATAAATTTCTTATGCAGATGCCGGGTTGTACCCACAAAAAAAAAGGCAAGTCCTAACGGACTTGCCTCTGAAACTCTCAATTTGAATTGATATTTTTAATACATAATATGTATCTGATGATTGACGATCGGGTTAGTCAATCATAATGGTTTTAACGGTTTTTACTTCCTGATTGTACTTAAATTCTATAAAGTATAATCCGGATGTCTGAATGGCCTCTCTTGTGATTTCTATCTGCTGTTCTCCTGCCATATAATATTCTGTGGCTGAATAAACAGTTCTTCCTGTCTGGTCTTTGATTTTGACAGTCACCATGTTTTCTTGTGGAATGGTAAAGCCAACGATGGTGCTTTCTTTCCAAGGGTTTGGCTGATGTCTGACGATGTCAAAAGTTGTTTCTGCAACGTCAACCCATTGCCATTTCATGGTTTTTGCTGTCTGAAGACCATCTACATAAACTTCGGCATGGATGCCTTCAGCCTGGTAAGAAACCATATCTTTGACAAAACCATCCTGTGTCGCCACAATAGTAAGGAAAAACAATTCCTGATTTGACTGAACAACCTGTCCTTCACCCAAAGCGATACTCATTCCGGCTTCATTACCACTGATGTGCATTGATGTCGACAACTGGTCGATCATGTTGGATTCAACAGAAAGTAATGTTGCGTTTTCAACAACAATCTTTTGTTGCCATCCGTACAACGTGGCATTGCTGTTGGACATTACCGGTATAGTGATTTTTTGTCCTGCTTTGACAAATTTGTTTTCAGCTTTGAAGGCAAAATAATGTCTACTTTCAGCCTCATCTCTGTCTGCTTCATCCAGTTTGGCAGAACCGTTTACATCACCGATTTTGATACCGATAAAGTTTGCTTTCATTTCCTGCTGTAAATTGGATATAGCACACATTCCCGGAATAAACAATTGTAACGGGCTGGAAGGGTCAAGAAACTCAAAGTTTTCTTCGACAAATCTCCAGCTTGTATTGTTTTTAAAGGTCATTTGTGTTCCCAAAACTATTTTTCTCAATTCTACCAAATCCAGAGAATTGATTTTTTGGTCATTATTGACATCTGCAGCTAAATACTTATACGTGCTCGGCAATTTTTCAATTCCTAAAATATGTCTTTGAATCATTACAATATCCAGTGTTGAAACGCCATTGTCATGATCCACATCTTTGTTTGGTGTCACTCCGTAATTACCACCTAACGGCAATTCTCCGAAATTGTATTCTCCGGTCTCGCCTGTCATTTGAGTATCCAATTCTGTACCGTCAAGTTTGACAGATACTTCCTGAATGGCTTGATTGTTTTCGGTAGCAACTCTTCCGTAAATGGCTCCTGAAACGATGTTACCGGTACAAGTATAAGCAGGATCATTATTGGTTATCAATATATTGGTACTGCAGTATGCCTGATTGCCGTTGATATCGGTAACGTACATGGTTATCGGTTGCAATCCTATATCGGTACATCCAAAAGTTCGAACATTATCATTTACATCAGGTGAAAAACTGAAGATCAAAGGATCATTCGGATAACAACTATGGTAACTGTGGTTATTAAATCTTTCTGCATTTATTTCCACCATCGCAGTGTCCGGTGTACCATTATTATCCATATCCATGACAACCAGGTCAGCACTCAAATCATTAAAACAGATCGGTGTTGCTGTTTTGGCATTGATGATTTCAAAGGTATATCCGGTTGTCGCCTGATTACCACATCTGTCTTCAACGACAAACTCAATGGTATAATCTCCGATCGGGAAATATCCGCTGGCATCATTGGTATTACCTTCATCATAAAAGTCACCTGCTGCGTCAAGGATGGTATAATTCCAGGACAATTCTTCTTCAGGAGTACAATCCTCAGCACTTGCAGTCAAAACGATATTGGCTCCAAGGCAATTTGCATCATAAGACAAAGCCAATCTTGAAGTATCAGGGCTGGTAATCAATGGTGCTGTATTGTCCATAACTTTGATTTCCTGCTCATGTGTCCATGTCAGATAATCTCCGTTGCTGTCTGTTTGGCACCAATCAATAACGGTCCATTTTCTGATGATTTTAAAACAAGCTCCGTTTGTGGTGAAAGGGAATACCAAATCTTCTTTGGTGAAACCTACTCTGTCACAAGCATCCTGAGTGATCACCGGACGATTAAATCCTGCAGGCAAAAATTCCGGTTCAAGATTCAAAATATTACATTGATTTACTGCTGTATAATTATCAGGCCAGTTCAATTGTAACGGATCAAATCCGTCAAAAGGATTGCTATTTCTGAAAGTAATCGTTTGAGTACAAGCTCCGAAAGATGTTCCTCCGCTCAATACTTCAAAAGATCTTACCAACAAACCAACGCCGCACTGATTTCTCTGATCGTCGTATTCGTGATCCACCGTATTATTAGCCGGACAATTGTCTGTAATAACTGCTGCTCCGAAATAAAAATCAAGATTGTTCGGATCAAAAGTAAATGTACAATCGGTGATCGTTCTGTCTGCAGGACAAGAAATTGTTGGATTCACTTTTTCCTGAACATTGACTGTGACCATACATAAATTTTCTCTGCCTCCTGCATCTCTCACTCTCAGGGTTACCATTCTGGACTGATTGGCATCCATACAACAGAAACCAACTTTTTCGTGCCAGCCTATATTGTAATTGGTACCGCAAGGATCTTCCATTCTTTGTAAATCAAGAGTGACAGCACTACATTCGTCAAAACTTCCATCGTCAACGGCAACTGCTGTTACTTCGGTATAACCATTGGTTTTGATGCTCACAGTTGTAAACTGATCACATATAGCAATCGGATTGGTTTCATCACGTACAGTGATGGTATACGTTCTTGTTGATGTATTGCCACAATTATCACTTGCCTGATACGTAATCACATTATTTCCTACAGGAAGTTCTATGACACCACCATTTGTTGGCAATGTACCTACCGGAGATCCGTTATTAAACACATTGATGTTTACGGTTTTGACACCATTACAATTGTCTGTGATATTCAATGCCGGAAGTGTGGCTGTTGCAGAACAAGCTTTTGTTCTTGTGGTCATGGTTTGATTGGCAACAATCGGAATGACCGGTGCTGTGTCGTCCACAATGTCAATCATCTGAGGCATGCCTATCGGGTGAATAACCAATCCGGAACAATGCCATTCAAATATTTTCCACGTTCTTGCAATTCTTTTTTTACATGGTGTATCAAAAACGATTACATCATCATAATCAAGCGTTGCGTTACAATACAAAGTATTGAACAAATTGACCGGGAATATCGGCTGACCGTTGTAAGTCGGCACACCGGTTTCACTTGGTGCAGGACTATTAAATCCTTTATTATCTTTTACAAAATTATCTGAACATTGTAATTTGGCATTTCCCGGTGAAACAATACCTGCAAAATTTGATCTTTCGAGATAAATGGTCGCTGTACAGGTATCTTCACTTTCATTGCCGAATTTGTCTACTGCTATATATCTTCTGATGATTCTTCCGATATTGTTGGCTTCACAAGGCAAAACATTAAAGGTTTCATAAACCAGTTTAGGCTCGGCAAAACAATTATCGCTGGCAAAAGCAACAACAAGATTATCTGTTTCATCCAAACAATTGACTGTGATGTCTCTGCAATCAATCTGTGGCGGGAATTTATCTTCAATTAATGCTACATTCCAACAGGTGAAACTCTGCATGGTATGTGAAACCATAACCCTGAGTGTCTTTCCGATATGTTTTTTCAAATCTGCCAACGGAACTACTGTTCCATTTTCAGTCATAAAGGTGATGATAAAATTATCAAGACATCCTATCAGAATATCATCCGGATTTGGCCCTTGCCATCCAGTAAGGAATATTGTCGGATCTATGGAAGTCGAACAAATTTCGTCCAACGAAATATTGACCGGCTTACAAGCCAGATTCGGATTGATATAATCATATATCCAAACGTTAAAAGTACATTCAGCTGTATTTCCACTTCCGTCTGTAGCCGTCACCGTTACCGGATTGATTCCAATCGGGAATAAAGATCCGGAAGGAATAGAGTAGTCGATGGAACCTACTGAACAATTGTCGGTAGCTGTTGCAATATAATTTGCTACACCTTCACATTCTAAAGGCATAAGATTTACCGTTACATCTGCAGGACAAACAACAACAGGGTTTTGATTGTCTTCCACTGTAACCGTAAAAGTACATTCTACTGTATTTCCAGCGGAATCTTCAGTTTCATAAGTGACTTCCTTGTCACCCAACGGGAAGATAGAACCGCTTGGAAGTCCTGCTGTAAGTCTTTCAGGCAATCCTGAAAATTCGATGATATATCGCATGTTAACCGGAACATTCAATACACTCGCCGGTGTATCGTGCCATCCGTTTATCAACGGGAAATTTGCATCCCAATAAAATACATAGTCATGCGAACCTATCAGATTTGGCTCACCGGCTGCCCAATTGGTATATACAAATGGAATACCTGAGGACCATTTATAAGCACCCAAAGCTCTTGAATATCTTAAGCCGATCCAAAATAAAGAAGTTGGACCATTAGTTACCTGACCTGCAAGATAATTTTGTTCCTGAGCACTTGAAATGTTGACCAACTGTCCACCTAATGCCGCAGCTGCAGCATTTGCTGCCTCCCAGGATAAAACACCGTTGGAAACAAAATATTTACTTCCTCCGAAGGCTCCCAGATAGGTATGACCTGCCAAAACATCCGGTGTAAAAAACGGACAATCGTCATTGGTGGTCACAGGAAAACAAACCACTGCATCACATCTGTCTGTATCTGTATTCATAACTACAGGACCTGCCGGACAATTGATGACCGGAGGTGCAGTATCAGTTAGATTAATCGTCAATACATCTGAACCTATACATCCGTTGTTGTCTGTAACAGTATAGGTAACTTCATAAGGTCCCAGGACATTATGATTAAATATCGGGTTGACGATAGCTGTATTATTTAAATAGGGCGATCCTGCACCTGTCCACGAATGGGTATAAGGTGTGGTTCCATTAGCCGGATTTCCGTTCAATTGAATATCTGTAAGGATACAGGCTTCTGCCGGTTCCGGTGTAATATTTGCTGTTGGATTTTCATGAACCGTAACATTCAATACATCACTGCCTGAACAACCGTTGTCGTCAGTCACCGTGTATGTCAATGCATAACTTCCCGGTGTCGCATTATTAAAAGTTACGGATTGTGCATTGGTAACATTCAAAGATGTTGCACCTGCTCCCGTCCAGCTATGTGTTGAATAAATACCAGAGCCACCTGTTGGATTGCCATTCAATCCAAGGTTAATTCCTGCACACACTGCAGCCGGATCCGGTGAGATTGCTGCTGTCGGATTCGGGTTGATTACAACTCTGATATTTAAAGGTGTATCTTCGCAAAAAGGATCATTGGTCAATCTTGCAACGACCTGATATCTGAGATATACAGGACTTGCCGTAGTATTTGTCAATGTTTCAGAAATCTGAGCCAATCCGGAAGAAATAATATCTCCTACGGTATATGTACCACCGGTAAGGCCAGCCGGATAGCCGGAATTTGCCAAAGGATAAGAACCTCCGTTATCTGTACTATATCTAATCTGAACGATTTCATATTCGTAATCAGCAGGTGTTGGCGCACCTCCTCCGATCAATTGAAAATTGTTGGTACTTAAATTTACCTGAACGGTTTCTCCGGAACAGATTTCACCACCCAGAGCCGTAGGATTTACATAAGTAGCTATTACCTGAGGTACCGGCTGAACATTAAATCTCAGTTCAATAGGTGTGCCTGTACAATCTCCTAAATTAAAATCGTCCGAACCATCTATATCGGTATATGGTGTGATTCTGATTTCTACAAATCCCCATTGGGCACCTGCCTGTAATCTGATATCATCAATAAAATTCTGCCAGGTAGTACCGATAGTAGCCAATGGACCATCCAAAGGAAGATCATCCAATCTGTCAAGATCTCCCCCGGGTCCTCCACCAGCAAGATTGATGTTTAAGGAATTTGTTATCTCTATCAATAAAAAAGGATTGTCACTGACGTTTGTTTGTACAATGTCAGTTGCAACAACATTATTATTAACATTACAAATTGCATTAGTCAATAATAAAGGTCCCGGATTGGAAATCGGAGTTCCTAAAACCGAAGAGGATATTTCCGGTGTGACTACATCAAAATTAAAAGTTCCTGCATGATACCTGCCCGTTGGACCGCCATCGGTTGTACCCGTTATTGTGCCTGTCCATGTGGTCGTACCGTTAAAAATATTGGAACCAAATGAAATTACCGGTGAAGCTGAAAGCCCGGTGGCACTTCCTCCACCTAAACCTGCATTTCCGTTTCGGTCTGAAGCACTAAAACCTACTGCTACTATGTGATAAGATCCCGGTGGAAGTACAACAGGTGAAACCAGCTGAACCATTCTGAATCTTCCGTTTAGTGTACCGGAAGTCCCTGTAATGGAAACAGGACCGACAACAGTTGATGTGCCTGTTGCATCAATAATTCCAACTGAAACAGAACCGGAAATACCTTCCACTGCAGCATCATCGAATACTCCGAGATGTGTGATTTCAATGTGATTGGAAGTGGCAAACTGCATGGCCAACTGACCGGTCCACGGTTGATTACCTGTGTTCATTACACTGGTATAAGCCGTTTCGTCCTGGCATTGAGCGTTCAGATTGTAACTTATACCGATTGTCATAACGACAATCATCATCATAAGTAACCTGACATGACTCATAAACCTTTGAGGTTTTTGTAAAAATGACATAATTAACAATTTTTTACTTTGAGAAAAATCCGAATCATTAATTACTGTCCTTGGGCAAAACGAACAGGATAAACCTATTCCGGTGCAAAACTACAAATCTTATACATATTACAAAAATTTATCATATATATTTTGCTGTTTTATAATACATTTTTAAATTTTTATGTGTATACTATTGAAAACGTCAGTTTTATATATATTTCTTTTCCTATACAATTTTCATAAAAACAAAGCTATCCTCCGGCACCATAACAAAAACCTTTGAAGACCTTGTCCCAACAGTTTAACCAGACTTTGACTCACAAAAAAAGAAACACCTTTCTATGTTTACATAATTATAAACACAAACACATACTTGATTTGACCCTATCAAACTAAGACTTCTTGATGACACAAACAGATTATTTTACAGTAATCATATTGATTTTAAAAATTCTTTTTTATGTTTGTGTCAAAATGTGATATTCGCATTTTACTCATACACCCTGTTTAAAATTTTCTTTTGACCATGAATTTTTCTTCCTGTTTATGTATAATTTTTTTTAGTATTTCTTTTTTTAACTGTAAATCACAGAAAACAGAAAACACTCAGGAATTCATTAAATATGTAATTTTATGTACAAAAAATTATGAACCCAACCAAGACGATTTTTTACCTCATTTTTTCTTAAAAGATGTGAAAAAGGTTAATAAAACCAAAAATGAATGGCTCATTACTGTAACGAAAGGTGAAAAAAACCTGACAGAGATTGAAGATTTCCTAAAAAATTTTCCCTTTGTAATTTCTTTTTCATCCTCAACGTTGTCGAAAACAAATTCGGTCAATTCAAAAAAATCTAAAACATCAATACCTAAATAATCAAAGTTTTGCACATGTCTAAAAATCTTATTCTTCTGTTTTTTTGTACGTTCTTTCTGTCTGTTCCCGGATTTTCCGGCAATGATCCTTTTAAAGTTACGGCAACACGTCTGATTAAGTTAGGTAAAACAAAAACTTTGAAGACAATACTCACATATGAAAGTTCAGGTTCTTTTGCAAAATCAATCAGGAAAATAAATAAAAAAAGACCTGACAATTTTAAAGGCAGGGAATACCGCAATATTTTGTCACCTGAAAAAGAACATCAGGGACCCGATCCTATCCGTCAGTTGGAACCGGGGACCGTTCAAAATGATCCGATTATTAATATTGACGGGATATTTTCCGCTTTCGGCAGTCCGCATGATCCTACCGGAGATGTTGGCACAACCCACTATGTACAGGCGATTAATGCAACAGAAATTGGCGTTTTTGATTTGACCGGAACATTATTGGAAAAGTTTGCTTCTAATGTTTTATGGACAGAATTTGGCAGGTCAGGTGCCGGTGACCCGATCATATTATACGATGAAACCGAAAACCGTTGGATGATTACTGAATTTGACGATCCCGCTTTGGTACTGATCGCCATTTCAGACAATGAAGATCCTTTGGGAAGTTATACCGCTTATGAATTTGCCACACCAACTTTTCCTGATTACCCCAAATATGCCATCTGGCCAAACAGTATTGTCATCACGACCAATGAAGAAGGCCCCGGAGTATTACACAATTATTTCATTCAAAAGGATTCTTTATACGCCGGTGCTGATGAAGTCATCATGCAAAGAATTGAAATTACAGGTTCTGAAAATACCGAAGCAGGCTTTTTTGTAACAACTCCGGTAGATTTTGCAGGAAAAATTATGCCGGCAGATTCCAGACCTATGGTGATGAGGCTTAATGATTCATCCTGGGGAGAGGTTTCGGAAGATATGCTTGAATTATATCTTTTTGATATCAATTGGGAAAATCAAAATGCCACCAACATTACACAGGTCAGTCTGGTTACCACTCCTTATGATGGTTATCCCTGTAGTTCCGAAGGTGTTGGTTTTGCATGTGTTCCTCAACTAAACGGCGACGGACTTGATGCCATCCCTGAAGTCATTATGAATGTACCGATGTTCAGAAGTTTCGGCACACATGAGTCTCTGGTTCTGAGTTTTGTAACTGATGTCACGAATGGCGAAAATCAATCCGGTATCCGATGGATGGAACTCCGAAAAAACCCCGGTTCTGAATGGTTTATCTTTCAGGAAGGCACCTATGCTCCGGATGGCCTGGACAGATTTATGAGTTCGATAGCAATCGATAAAAACGGCAATATCGGCATGGGATATAATGTTTCCAGCGAAAATTCTTACGTAGGCATACGTTATACCGGCAGATTTTTAAGTGATCCTCCCGGTATTATGAGTGTAGATGAAGTTCACGTGGTGGACGGTACAACCCACATCGAAAGTTCCGGGAGATTTGGCGATTATGCCCAAATGGGAATCGATCCGGTCGACGAACTGACATTTTGGTATACAACAGAATATGCAGGTGGAATTGAAAATTCCAAAACCCGGATTGTGGCATTTCAATTGCAAAAAAACCAGGTTGATGTAAGACCTGTCACCCTTCAAAATCCGGTCACAGGTCACAACCTCACTAACGCTGAAATCATAACAACAAATATCCTTAACGCCGGATTGAGAGACGTGTTTGATATACAAATGGATTTGTTTATCAATGGTGCAAAACGGGAAACTTTACTGGTGGAAGACACTTTGAAAGAAGGTCAGGTCAAAGTGGTTAATTTTGCTGCAGCCTATGATTTTGCTGCATTCGGACCCTATGACATCATGATCGTCACTACCCTGACAAATGACGAAAATCAAAGAAATGACACCCTACGGATGACCATTAACCATTACGCAGAACTCGACGGAAAAATCAACGACATAACCTCCGCATCTTTTTGTAAAAATGATTATTCCATTCCATTTTCTATTCAAAATGTCGGATTGCAAAACCTGACTTCGGCTGAAGTTGAATTAAAAGTTAATGGCCAGCCTGTCGACACTACGGTTTTTATAGTGAATCTCTCTCCTAATCAATCAGTTTCTCTGGCTTACCCGACTTCCGGTTTATCTGATGGAGATAATGCGGTTGATTTGATTCTCACTAAAACCAATGATGAATCAGAAAAAAACACAACAGATAATGTAGCGTCTTCTATTCTTAATTATGATACCCAATCTGTTTTATACAGGCTCATCATCCATACGGACGAATATCCTGATGAAACCACCTGGTTTATTACATCAGAAAACAACAACAATGAAGTCATTGCATCCGGAGGTCCCTATTCTGCAGCCTTACAACCTGTAGAAACCGAGTTGTGTCTCCAACCCGAAACGTGTTATACATTTACGATCCTCGATGCACTTGATGACGGTATTTGTTGCGATTTTGGAGAAGGTTTTGTAGAAATGTACGATGCTTCAAATAATTTGGTCTTTGAAAACGATGGGGCATTTTTTGACATTTCTACCAATGATTTTTGTGTGGAATCAGGATGTGCTTTGGTTTTAACATTCAACAATACTCCTGCATCTTCTGCCGTTACAAACGACGGATCCATTTTTATCGTGGTCACCGGAGGCACAGCACCCTATTTATATAGTATAGACGGTGGAATTTCTTTTCAGAATTCTTTTTTGTTTGAAAATCTGTTACCGGGACTTTACAAAATTGTGGTGAAAACAGCCGACGGTATTTGTATTACTGAAGCATCCGTTGTGCTTGATTTTCAGAGTAGTGTTTCAGATTCTGATTTGAAAAAATCCATTCAGATAAACCCGAATCCGGGAACAGGATTCTATCACATATGTATGATAAACACAGACCTCACAGAATATCAGATACCGGCCACCATTTTAGATGCACAAGGCAAAGAAATTCAAAAATTTATCATTCAAAAATATGATAATGCCTTCCACCGGGATATTTCTCTGTTAGCATACCCGAAAGGCATGTACTACATCATATTACACACATCCAAAGGAATAAAATATGCCGCTATAGTCTTTCAGTAATCATCAAATATTTGTGTCAGGTAATCTTTTTCAAAACAAAAATGATAGATGACAAGTCTCAACTTTTAGTCTGGTTTTTAAAAAAATGTATACCTTCGCACAAGGATTAAAAACTTGGTATACAATTCAATACTTATCTTTTTCGTTCGATAAGCAGTTGCATTTGAACAACCTTGGACCATGCAAAATGAATATTTTATAATAAGTCTGTATCCTATATAAACATTGAACATTCACAACAATCATTATTATGCAAAAAGTAATATTTTTTCTTTTATTTTTATCGTCTTCCTGGCTGTCCGCACAAAATAATCCACAAAGACTTCAGGCAGCATCAGGTCAGGGACAAGTTGGTCTGACTCCTGAAATTCTTTGGCAACTTGGTAGGGTTTCAGCTCTCGGTTTTTCAAAAGACAACAACCATCTGGTTTACAAAGTGTCCACCCCAAAAATGGAAGACAATTCGTTTTCGTCCCGATATTTTATGGTCAACCTCTCTACCGGAGCACAATTGGATGTCGAAAAACCTGATGAATATCTGAAAAATAAAAATATTTCTCCGGATGGTAAATACATACTTTCCCACAAAGAAGTAGCCGTAGAAAAAATTTTGGGAAAGGACATTTATCCTGATTTGTCAAAAACTTCCGGACAGATTTACGATCAACTCGGATATCGCCATTGGGACACGTGGGCAGATGGGAAATACAACCACATCATGTTGAAATCTACTGCTGAAGGCGCAGATATGGCCACGGACATCATGGCGAACGAACCTTACCACAGTCCTACAAAACCTTTTGGAGGGGATGAAGATTACGTCTGGCATCCTGATGGAAAAAGTATAGTTTATGTTTGTAAAAAAGAAAAAGGTACCGTCGCGATGCAAAGCACAAATACAGATTTATATCAGTATTTTATTGCTGACGGTCAGATCAAAAATCTGACTTTTGATAATAAGGGTTATGACACCCACCCGATGTTTAATTCCAAAGGTCAGCTCGCCTACCTTCAGATGAAAACTCCGGGATTTGAGGCCGATAAAAATGATATTATAGTCATTATCGACCAAAAACATGTAAACCTGACCAAAAACTGGGATGGAACAGTAAGTAATTTTTTGTGGGCAAAAAGTGAAGATAAAATATATTTTAATGCACCGGTCGACGGGACCATTCAATTATTTTCAGTCAACCTTCCGAAAAAGAGCGAAAAAGATATCAAAGTCGAACAAATCACCAAAGGTGAGTGGGACATTACTTCGCTCATAGGAGAAATGAACGGAAACATCTACGTCACCCGTACTGATATGAATACAGCTCCTGAAATTTATAGTATCAACCTTAAAGATATCACCTGGAAACAAATCACAACGGTCAATACCAAAAAGTATAATCTGATAGCAAAGTCAAAGGTAGAAAGGAGGTATGTGACTACTACCGATAAAAAACAAATGTTGGTGTGGGTGGTTTATCCACCTGATTTTGATCCGAATAAAAAATACCCCACCCTTTTGTACTGTCAGGGAGGACCACAATCCGCTTTAAGTCAGTTTTACTCTTTCAGATGGAATTTCCAACTGATGGCAGCTCAGGGATATATTGTCGTAGCACCAAACAGAAGAGGTATGCCGGGATTCGGTGTTGAATGGAATCATCAGATCAGCAAAGATTGGGGTGGACAAAATATTCAGGATTATCTGTCCGCAATAGACGACATCTCAAAAGAGTCGTACGTGGATAAAAAAAGAAGGGGAGCCATAGGTGCCAGTTACGGTGGGTATTCTGTGTTTTATCTGGCAGGCATTCATGAAGGGAGATTCAGTAGTTTTATCTCACATTGCGGAGCATTTAATACACAAAGCATGTATGGCTCAACAGAAGAAACCTTTTTTGTAAATTATGATTTTGGAGGACCCTATTGGGACAAAAAAAATATTGAGGCTTATACAACCTTTAATCCGGCATCCAGGGTAGACAAATGGAATACACCGATCCTGATTATTCAGGGAGAGAAGGACTACAGAATTCCTATCGGCCAGGGTTTGGAAGCTTTTACAGCTGCGCAGGTCAAAGGAATAAAAAGTCGTTTGTTGTATCTTCCGGACGAAAACCATTGGGTGATGAAACCACAAAACGGTTTGTTATGGCAAAGAGAATTTTACAAATGGCTCAAAGAAACCTTGTAAGGATATAAAAAACAAAAGCCCGTTTAAAATTTTGAATGCCGGTAATGAATTCCGGTTGTCAAAATTTCAAACGGGCTTTGAAATTTATGGGTGCTTAAAAAGTGTTGTTATATTAATTCATCAACAATCTTTTGGAAGTTATTTGCAATAATTTTATCATCAAACTGAAGAATCGCCTTTTCTCTGCCCCTTTTACCCATGAGCTTTTTTTCTTCCGAAGTAAGAGATAAAAACTTTTCCATGGCTTCCACCAGTTTTTCTGTGTTGCGTATAGGAACAAGATAACCGTTTACATTTTCATCAACCGTTTCTTCACAGCCGGCTGTTTGGGTGGTTATGACGGGTTTGGCCATCGACATTCCTTCCAGAATAATCCTGGGTAGTCCTTCCCGGTAGGAAGGCAAAACAATACAATCAGATTTGGAAATCACAGGCCTCACGTCCTTTAAAAATCCATGGTAAAATACAATATCATCTTCGACCCATCTGAGTAAATCATCCTTGTCTACGGTTGCAGGATTTTCAGCATCCAATTCTCCGACTATCCAAAATTGACAATCGTTGCGTTTTTGTCGTAAAACCCTGGCAGCTTCAACAAATTCCTGCACTCCTTTATCATATAATAACCTGCCAATAAAGGTAAATGTTATTTTATCATTCGTTCTGGCTTCATGTTCTCCTGGCATAAAATAATGTGTATCCACACCGCATCCTTTGACGGAAATTGCTTTTTTAGAAGGAACAAGGCCATTTTCAACAAAATAATCACGGTCTCTGGTATTTTCAAAAACCATTCTGTCTGCCCGATTACCGGATATACGATACATTTCTGTTATCACTTTTTGCAGCCACCCATTGTGTATAAAAGTATATCCCAGTCCTGTCACCACAGAAATATTGTTACAACCGGCGAGCCAGGCGGCTAAAGTTCCATAGATATTGGGTTTATTGGTGAAATGAATGATAAGATCAGGTTTAATCTTTTTATACCGTCGCCACAACTCCAAAATCAACAAAAAGTCCTTCAGAGGATTCATCCCGTCCCTGTCCAAGGTGCGCAAACCCAAATGTTTGACCATTGGATAGGCTTCTTTATAATGGATATATTCGTCTACCGGTGCAATGACTACAACATTGTAACCTGACGAAACAAACTGATCAATAAGATTCCTCCTGAAATTATAAATATTCCAGGTGGTATTGGCCACCAATGCTATGGTCTTTTTTGGTTTGATATCTTAAGATTATTCAATGTAAGATAAAAGTTTACTCTTTTGTTTTTCACAATCCGGATTCGGACTACAAACTTACAATCGTTTGACGACCTCTTTGATTTCCTGTTCTGCGGATTTGGGATAAATCAGGATGGCATGGTCTTCGTCAACCACGATATAATCCTTTAGCCCCTTGATGACAATATTTTTTTGATTGTTGGACATCACCATAACATCTTCACAATCGATCAAATGGATATTAGAGCCGATTTTGACAGTAGAATCTCCGGACTCCAGATAAGCATGAAGGCTGTTCCACGTTCCGAGATCACTCCAGCCGATATCAGCAGGAAGGGTATAAACATTTTCTGCTTGTTCCATGATGGCATAATCTATAGAAATGCTTCTGGTAGAGGGATATACCTGATCAATATAATTTTGTTCTTCTGAAGTTCCAAACATTTCTTCCTTTACAGACAAGACTGTTAAAATATCTTCTGCGTATTTGGTAAAAGCATCCAGAATAGCCGAAACACTCCAGATAAACATACCGGCATTCCATAGGTAATCACCTGATTTCAGATACGCTTCAGCTGTATGTTGATCGGGTTTTTCACGAAAAGACAATACTTTTTTGAATCCATCGTATTTTATGTCTTTTTCATTAGCAGATTCGTCACATTGGATATAACCATATCCGGTGTCAGGTCTGGACGGTTGGATACCCAAAGTGACCAAAACATTATTATTTTCTGCAAAAGAAAAAGCTTTTTCCATTATGTTTTGGTATTCCGTTTCTTTTAAAATAACATGGTCTGAAGGTAAAACAGCAAAAACACTGTTTGGATGGATTGCTTTGAGCCTTAATGCCGAATAAGCTATACAGGGCGCGGTATTATTCATGCTGGGTTCACAAAGTATATTGTTTTCAGGTAATTCAGGAAGATGTTGTTTTACCAGAGTTTTATACTTCTGATTGGTCAGAATAAAAATATGCTCAGCAGGTACAAGGGACAAACTTCTTTCAAATGTCATTCTGATCAATGATTTTCCAATACCAAGGATATCCAAAAATTGTTTGGGTTTTTCATTGGTACTGGAAGGCCAGAATCTGCTTCCGACCCCACCGGCCATGATGACTATAAAACGTTGCGGTAACATATATGATTTAGTTAATTAAAAAGTGAAATCAAATCATCGTTATTGAGTGATTTGTAAATTTGTTCATCAGTAATAATCAAATCTGTAGCCAATTGTTTTTTCTTTTCCTGCAACAAAATGATTTTTTCTTCAATGGTATCTCTGCAAATCATTTTGTAAGCAAATACATTTTTGTCCTGACCGATTCTGTGGGTTCTGTCAATGGCCTGCGCTTCAACCGCAGGATTCCACCAAGGATCCAATATGTACACATAATCCGCTTTGACCAGATTTAATCCGGTATTACCGGCTTTCAAACTGATTAAAAACAGTTTTATTTCACTGTTTTCCATAAAATCTTTAACAGCTCCTTGTCTGTCCCTTGTACTACCGTCAAGATATGCATAAGGAATTCCTTTTCTGTCGAGCTCATAACGGACCAACGCCAACATAGACGTAAACTGAGAATAAATCAATGCATGATGATCTCCCATATCATTTTCAATGATGTCCATTAAGGTTTCGATCTTTACAGATTGTCTCAGATGGTTGGGAAGGTTTTGATCCAATAATTGCGGAGAGTTACAAATCTGTCTCAATCTGAGCAAACCTTCGATGACCTTAATCCGCATTTTATTGATGCCAATATTTTTAACTCCTTCATCGATTTCTGATTTTATTTTCAACCTGAAATCTTCATACATCTTGCGTTGTGTTTCCCCCATTTCACAATAGAGGATGCTTTCACTTCTTTCCGGAAGATCAGATGCAACCTGAGCCTTGGTACGCCGCAACAAAAACGGATGGATGATTTTTTTCAAAATATAAGCTGATTCGCGGTCACTTTCCCGATCAATGGGAATGGCAAAATTTGTTTTAAACTGTGAAGCACTACCAAAAATCCCCGGATTTACAAAGCTGAATTGAGCATATAAATCAAAAGTATTGTTTTCAATCGGCGTACCGGTAATGGCAATTTTATTGGCAGATTTCAGTAACCGCATGGCTTTATATCTCTTGCTTTCAGGATTTTTGATCGCCTGAGACTCGTCCAGAATAATGTAATTAAAAGTATGTTCCTTAAGAAATTCAATGTCATTAGTCACTGTGTCGTAAGTTGAAATCACGATATCGTACTGGAACAACTTTGATCTTAGCGAAGACCTGTCGATTCCGTGATAATATAAATACGTTATATCCGGATAAAACTTGACGATTTCCTGAGCCCAGTTAAACAACAAACTACGGGGAACAACAATCAAACTTGTTTTTTTACCTGCCAATTTTTGATCAGAGAGAAGTGTAAGTACCTGAAGGGTTTTACCAAGACCCATATCGTCTGCCAGACAACCACCAAAACCAAGGTCAGAAAGGGATTTCAACCATTGAAAACCCAATTTTTGATAATCTCTTAAAGCTATCTGACCATTTTCCGGAAGTGGGTGTTCTTTCGAAAAATCATAATTTCCGAGTACGGATATTTTCCTTTTGATGTCTCTGTACAATTCATCATCTTCAATTTCCGAAAACAAAGATTCCACAATATTAAAATGGTAGGAATTAAGTTTCACCTTACCTTTTTCTTCAAAGGCCACCATAGACAGACGTTTCAGCTTGTCGTACCATTCTTCGGGGATTAATCCAAGGCTGCCGTCTGCAAGCAAAATGTATTTTTCGTTTTTTCGCAAAGCTTCCATCCACGATTTGGCCGAAACCATTTGATCACCATATGAAATGTCAACCTGAACATCAAACCAATCAATTCCGGAAGAAATTCCCAGCCGGATAGACGGTTTGTAAGTGTTCATTTTAAAATTTTCAAGCTCATCCTGGCCTAAAATGGTTATACCTGCTTCTCTGCATTTTTCAAAAAAATGGAGGAACCAGTTTTCATTCAGATAGTCTTTATAATGAAGGAAAAACATCCCGTGATGAAAGAGATTCTGTTCAAATTGTTCATGTTGTTCCTTAATAAACAAAACAAATTTTTCTTCATCTTCTTCAGGAATGGTATATAAAACATCACTCCCGGGATTTTGAACAATCCATTTATCAAGTGGCAGGGACACTTCCAGGGTATCTCCGTATTCCAGGATGGGTGTAAACAAAAGATGATGGCCGTTTTCTCTTACATAAATCTTCCAGTGAGGATTTTCAACATACACAAAATTGGGCTTCATATCTTCCGGATAGTCCACTTCCACTACATTGTGAATATCGTGCAGCAATGATTGCAAAGAAGAATGATGTTCTGTATCTACTAATATTTCCTCCCAACCCAACAAGGTAAACAACCTGCCCAATTCAGGATGTTTGAAAATGTGTGCTTCTTGCTGAACAACCAAAAAATAAGGTGTAAGCGTCAACGGCTGCAACAAAGGATCAATCAGATCATCCTTGATTTTGAGCCATAATTTTATTTTGTAAAAAGCTTCTTCCTTCACCACTCGAACCAAAGCATCTACGGCATAAGATGAAAAATTAATTTGTCTGATATTTCGTTTTGACAATATCAATTGTTCTCCTTTGGACATGGGTACAAAGTGGTGCAATGCATTGATATCACCTACCAGGTGTTTTAAAAACCTGTTCCAGGCAGCATCTTTATACACGGCATTATCATGAACATTTTCTTTTGAAAATCTTTCTATACGGTACCATAAATCCTTTTCAAAACCTGAAAGATATTCAGGATTTTGGGTTTTTTCAATTTTACTGGTCAGTTCATTTCCCAATTTATCCATTTTGCCACTCAATAAGGAAACCGTTTCGTTTTTGCCATCCAGAGTCCATAATACCGCATGACCATTGACGCCATCCGGATCCTCCTGGGCCACTCCTGCCAATCGTTGTTTGTGGCTCAGAATCTGATCCCCGATCTGTTTTTGTAAGGCTCCCATTTTTTGTTGGGTAAAAAACTGCAGGTTGACCAAAACAGCCTTCGTTTGTTGTCCTTCCAGATGAATTTCATATAGTTGGACAAATTTTGAAGGAACGATGCTGTATTTTTTTGACCAGTATTGGATTTCCTGATCATAATCGGGCATATTGCCAAATAATAATATCGCTTTTACATCCTGATTTTTCATGACTTCGTATTGATGTATACACATCGAAACGGAAGATTCTTTACAAGTCTGACACTTGATAGAAAATTCTTCATCTGATTGTTGGATGTCTACTTTATGAATTAAATCAGATTTTCCTTCCTGAAAATAGTGTTTTTCTGAAATCCTGAATTCCAGGTGGCCCTTTTCGGTGAGGACAATATTTTCAAGAACCAATGATGTAAAATTCCTTAAAAAAGGAGGTTTATAAACATTTAAAAACTCAATATAAGCATGTACATCTTTAACAGGAAGTATTCGATATTCATTCAAAGTATATACATTCTGATCATCCTTTTCACCGGGATTTTCGTGAAGACCCGGCACAAAAAATCCGGAAGGAACATCCCTAGTATCTTGTAATGCCACATCTTCCGATTCAAGCAAAAAGTACAGACCCCCGAACACATGTTCACAAGGAGCAGGCTGTCCGCAATTACAAAAAACAGAGTCCAGAGCGAAAGCGTTTTTATATTTTATGGTTAGCTGAAATTCATCTTCCACTATAAAAAAGATAGCTTTAAGTGATGCATGGTGCAATGGCTTACTCAGCATACCCTGTTTCACAAGATCCGCGCCGATTTTTGCGAGCGGATGCAGACCGATTTCTTTGATATATTGATGAATAGCGTTATTTAAAAACATGGGTTGGGATTTATTTTTCAGAAAAATATCTGAATGAAAATACGGACTTTTTAAATGTCATAAAAAATGTAAAAATCCTTTGTTTATCAAAGGCTAAGCACTTTTTAAAAATAATTAAATTAAAAAACAGTTTGGCTTTAGAGTGGAAATATAATGGTATCATTTTATGTTAAAATTCTCTTTTCGGAAGATCTTTAAACACTTTATAAATCAATTTTGACTCGGGGAAAACAATGATCCAAAATGTGATAAAGATACAAAAAAAATCGGTTTTAAAATTTTGATTATTTTGGTACCAAATTTCCACCTGTCCTTTAAACGGATAAATGATATTTTTATAATATTCCCATGGGTCCTTACCTGCATTTTTCACTTCAGTCAGGAGTTTTTCTTCATCTCTGAATATGATGGAACCTATGCCTGTAAGTCCGGGTTTAACATTGTAAATAACTTTTTTAATATCTTCCGGATAAGTGTCAAAACTTTTTTGCATCACAGGTCGGGGACCTACAACACTCATATGTCCAAATAAAATATTGATTACTTGAGGTAATTCATTTATTTTGGTTGTTCTCAAAAATCCTCCCAAAGGAGTGAGTCTTGGATCTTTTTTAGTAGTTATTAACCCACCTGCCATATTAGGACTATCCTTCAGCATGGTTGCAAATTTGTATATACTAAATTTTTTATTTTTATACCCTACTCTTTCCTGAAGGTACCAAATATAGCCTTCTCCGGTCAACTTTAAACCTATAATTATGGGTACCAATAAGGGAGATAATACCAATAATGCTGATAAAGAAGAAATAATATCGAAAATTCGTTTTATAAATGGGTACATGGTTGTTATTTATTTAGGCCGGGAGTTCGGAGCTGAGAGTTCGGAGCTTTCTATCCGCTACGAGCAAAATCCTACGAGCTTACCCCTCCGAGCTACTTACATTTTCTGATCCAAACTTTTGCCGGTCTCAATATGCTCAAAATCAGGAAGGTATTTTTTCATAAGGGAAATTATGGAAGACTTGTCATAATTTTCGGTATCCATTAGTTTTTTTAATTCTGTGACACACTGATTTATCTGCATTTTTGAAGGTCTCAAAGCATTTTTAATAACGCCCATTCCCTCAAATAAACGCAAATCCACCTCATCAGTATCTGTATAAAACTCTTCGTAAAGTTTTTCTCCTGAGGTATCTGATTTAAAAAAGTATACAGGATGAGAATCTTCAATATTCATATTTTTTGAAAATTCTTTAGCTTCGGTTTCACTTGAACACTCAACAATAGGGAGTGACATTTGTCTGAAAAAGTCTAAAGTAATATCTTTAAAACTGACCATTTCGTCTTCACCTATTTTCGGAAAAAATATTTCTCCTGAATTTCCGAGTACGCAAGCCAATAAACAAATTTGCCCGCTTTCTTCCGGAGAAACAAAAAACCTTTTAACATCAGAAGGACAGGAAATGGGTTGTTTTTTAAAGATACGTTGTATGTAACCATCCAAAAGGCTTCCGTTACTGAAAGCAACATTGGCAAATCTGGCTGTAGTAATTTTAACATCTGATGAATAGGCCATAATCACTTCCTCCATCAATTTTTTGCTTGCACCCATTACATTAACAGGATTAGCAGCCTTGTCTGTTGAAACACAAAAAAAGTGAGCGGGTTTATGTTCACATAATAAGTCTAAAAATTCCTTTGCTTTAAAAACATTGTTATCAATCATAGCTTCTATGGAATAATGATCCTTTTCACTACGAACGTGCTTATGTGCTGCAAAATTGGCCACAATGTCAAAAGGTCCTTCCTGTACAAACATTTTTCTGAATACCGGGTCTCCGAAATTCATCGGATATGTTTTAAAGTCTTCCGGAATATACTGTCCTGAAGAACTACGTAAGTCTCTGGTCAATTCTGTCAATCCGTTTTCATTAGTGTCCACAACATACAGCCTGGCTGGCAAAAAATCAAGCAAAGCTTTAATAAAAGATGAACCAATTGTACCAGCCCCACCAATAACCAACACCGACTTATCCCGGATTTCTGAAGAAAGGACGTCTCTATGTTTGTTCAAATCTTGTTCAAAAAGACTTTTGTCTCTTTTGGTAATATATGTTTTAATAAACTGAGAAATGTCTATAATGTGCATGTTTTTCTTTTTTACTAATTTGAAAATCCGAACTTTTCTGTACAGCCAAATTTATTTGGATGATAACTTTATCAATTCCTACTATCCTTCAATTGAATTAAGAGATCCTAACCTTTTCCAGGACAGCCAAATTTATTTGGCTGATTATCCAATTAAACTTTTCAAGCATCCAAATGAATTTGGAGATCCGAGAATTTCCGGACAGCCAAATTTATTTGGCTGATTGCCCAATAAAACGTTTCAAGCCTCCAAATAAATTGGAGGTCCTGACATTTTATTCAAACCCCCTTACCACCTTCACCACTTCTTCCACTTGTGCGTCCGTCAGGTTGGTAGATGAAGGAATACTGATACAATGTCGATAAACCTGTTGCGATATTTGATTTTCAGAAACAAAAGCGCAATTTTTAAACATGGAAAGCTCATGCATTGGAACCCAAAACGGACGACATTGAACCCCGTTTTTTAATAAATGGTCGATCATCGGTCTTTGATGGTCAACCCACATTGTGTGCAGCCAGTTATTTGGTTCTACGTTGTCACCATTTTTTTGGAACCTCAAATTTTCGTTTTCCAGGGATTGTCTGTAATACTTGTCAATTTCTTTTTTGCGCTTTAAAAATCCGGGTAATTGTTCCATTTGTGCAACTCCTACGGCTGCAAGAATGTTTACCAATCTATAATTGTATCCAATTTCATCGTGGTCATATTCAAAAGGATCCGTTTTGGCTTGTGTTGTCAGATGTTTTGCTTTTTTAGCCAGGTGTTCATCATTGGTCAAAATCATTCCACCTCCTCCGGTACTTATAATTTTATTGCCATTAAAACTACTCGTCCCAAATATACCAAAAGTGCCTGCGTGTTTCCCTTTGTAGGTTGAACCGAGGGCTTCTGTAGAATCTTCAACCATAGGAATATGATATTTGCTGCAAATTGCAGACAAACGATCCATATCGGTCATATTTCCCAATACGTGAACCGGCAAAATGGCTCCGATGCGGCGACCTGAGTGTTTGATGTGGGATCTTATGATTTCAGTTTCATCGACTACTTTTGAACCCATCAAAAATGTATTTTCTTCAAGAAAAGATTCCAAAAGATTTAGATCTATTTGCCATGTGTATTTATCCACATCGATAAGTAGCGGTTCAGCACCAAGGTAAGAAACGGCATTACAACTGGCTATAAAAGTAATGTCAGGCACAATGACCAAATCACCTCTCTCCACTCCGGTAAGTTGCATGGATAAATGCAAAGCCGCGGTACCGTTCATAGCTGCTACTGCATATTTTGCTCCGGTAAATGCTGCTACTTTTTCTTCAAATTGATTTACATAACTTCCTACGGAAGAAATCCAACCGGTATCGAGGCAATCTTTGACATATTGCCATTCATTTCCTGAAATATTGGGTATGGAGAGAGGTATCATTTTATGTTGTTGATTTGTGGAGTTGTTTATTTGTGGAGTTGAAAGGTTATCGTTAACTGGCCCATATCAAACCAATATACTCGTGCATGGCCGCAGAAAATTTATCAAAATTATTTTTGTGAGAACTCCACCAAAAGGAATTAAAAGTATGGTCTTTTCTAAGAATGTGATCTGAAGGTGCCGCCACCGGATTCAAACCAACTTTTCTGAATAAATACATAGCCCTTGGCATGTGAATATCGCTGGTCACCAGAATCAAATCCGGATGTTTTTTCCCAAAATACTTTTTATAGGCCAATGCTTCTTCTTCGGTGGTAGAAGGTTGTTCCAAAATGGATATTTTATCTTTTGGAATGCCCAGACTAATCGCAGCGTCTCTGGTTATTGCCGCTTGTGTCACCCCTTTTTTGGACGAATAACCTGAAAACACCATCATGGGACGGTTCAGGACATAATACAATCTTATCCCTTCATTGAGCCTTGCCAACGAATTTGGCACCAGTCTGTCCTGAGGTGATATTGATACATCATAGACACTTCCTCCTCCCAGAACCAAAACAGGTTTATTTATATATGTTGAATCCGGAATCAGGATGCTATATTGTTTTTCCAGCCCGTAGACTAAAAGATCAGGAATAAATTTTGTTCCTGTAATCAGAAGCCAAAAGACCGAAAAATACAAAATATTTCGTGCTCTTTTCTGTTTTGTATTTCTCCATAAAAAGGCAAAAATGATACAAACCCAAAAAAGATTAATGGGTATGATAAAAAAATTAATGATCCATTTTATGAAAAAAATCATTCCTTCATTTCATGTCTGTTCAAAATCCATTTTTCGGTCAATTCTTCAGGTTTCGAAGGCAAATTCCTGAAAAAACGATAGGGTAGATTTGAATGGCTGTAAAAAATAGACCAGGCTGTCAAAAAAATAATCTTTATATCTGTGGTAAAACTGATATTTTCGTAATACCATTTTTCCAACATACCTTTATATGGATATATATAGGATCTGTAGTAGTCCAAAGGCTCTCCTCCGGTATTTTTCCAACAAGTCACCAGTTTTTCTTCATCTCTGAAAATCAAACTACCGATACCTGTTATACCAGGTCTGTTTTTATAAAGGATTTTCCTGACACCATCTGTGTATTTCACCACACTGCTTTCCGGAAGCGGCCGTGGTCCGACAAAACTCATTTCTCCAGTCAATACATTCCAAAGTTGGGGCAATTCATTGATTTTAAAACGGCGCAAAAAACCTCCCAATGGGGTTATCCTGGGATCTTTTCTTACAGTCACCAGACCACTGCCCATCTTTGCGCTGTTTTTGAGCATGGTGGC
Source organism: Saprospiraceae bacterium (assembly GCA_022842725.1). Taxonomy (GTDB): domain Bacteria; phylum Bacteroidota; class Bacteroidia; order Chitinophagales; family Saprospiraceae; genus OLB9. The sequence goes on along the minus strand of JALHOZ010000002.1, from coordinate 216,261 downwards.
AAATTTCAGAATGCCGAAAGTTTTATGCTGAAAACCAACCCTTTCCTGTCGGTAAAAAACTTCACCTTCTCCGGTGAGTTTTAATAAAATCATGATAGGAATAAAAACAGGCAAAAGCAACAGAAGTGCAATTACTGAAAATATAATGTCAAAATACCTTTTTAAATAATTATACATGTGAATCAGAATTCATTAAATCCTCTTCCTTCATCAGAATTGGTCTTTCATCTACATCTCTGAGAAAAATCAGGCCTTCTTCAAATGTATATTGGACAAAATTGGTCTCAAAAGTCGGATCTTCATCTAAAAGCCTGATAGTATCTTCACACAAATTAGCTCCTCCTAAAGCAAAACATTGAGTAAAAGCAACATGTCTCACATTAATCTCGGTTATAAATGGAACTCCTTTGTCATCTTCTTTCATATCAACAGTATAGAAGCCATGTTTTTTTGCACCCGTAACTTCAAACATAATATCCATAGCTTTTTTGGCTGTTTCAAAGACATTTTTATCATTAATAAGCCGACCAAAAGAAGTATTACCCGTTATACCTGAGGGCGATACTTTTGCCATGATATACTTAACTCTCTCACCACAGGCAGCCCGAACCAGTTTACCATTGTAATAAAGCATTTTACAGGCTAAATTTCTTCCCGGCAAATATTCACTGGCAATAAAATTATTTATTCCTTTATTTATTGAAACCCATCTCAATAAGTCGTCGAAGTTTTCAATCTTATATGAACCCAACCCTGATGAGCCTGTAGCTGATCTGATCCAATAAGGATACTTTAAAGATGACTCTGTATACTCTTTAAGATGTTTGTAATTAACATCGATCAAAACCGATGCCGGAACCAAACCGCTTGATGATAAGGCTTCAGTCAACACACCCTTGTCCAACATTTTGTCAACGGCGGCTTTGGGCGGAATTAATGCCTGGCAAGGTAAGGAGCCTTCATCTTGTCTTATACTCCAGGCCAACACTTCCTGTTCAGGTAAAATGATGGCTATGTCGATCTTTTCTTCTAAAATTATAGATTCCATAACTGACCAATAATCAGCCTCAGAAGATTTAGGGGTGATATAGGATTTATCGAATAATGCTTTTTGGTACAAACCAATGGCATGAGGGTGAATGTCGGTTGCTATCAGCCTGTAAGACTTGTAATTGCCTGATTCTTTAATGGCTCGGGCAAAACTTCTCGGTGTAGGACCTCCCACGCCAGTGATCAAAATGTTTAGTTTGGTACTCATTTGTAATATTCTTGTACTACTTTTCTTCTTTTTCCGGAAGCCAAAAGAGGAATTTCATTAACTATTTCAATTTGTATTTGTGCATCTTCACCAAGATATGATTTATACTCATTGATGATCTCTTCTTTACGATGAAAACCTGAAGATGAACTGATTTTAAATGAATAGTCTTTTTCACCTTTTTGAATGAGTTGGTATTGGTCTATCTCTTTATACTTCCACATATTTTTGTAAACCAAAAGTGATGAAACAAGTTGTTTTTGGGTATTATACAAAACATCCAATTTTCTTCCTTCAAGGTTAATCAATACTCTTTGGCCAGACACCACACTTTGAATAATACAACCGATATCGCCTGTGTCGTACCTGATCATGGGCATTGCAAAATTGTATAAGTCCGTTATAACAATTCTACCTGTTTCGCCATCACTCAGTACTTGATCTCGGTTTATATCCAATATTTCAAAGTAATAACTTGCGTAGTTCAACTCAAATTCTTCTGAGCCATCCATTCTGTGTTGCCCCAGAATACCATTTTCAACATTTGAATATCTTGCCACAACCGAAATTCCGAATTGAATACTTAATCTATGTTTGACTTCAGTTGAAAGTGATTCTGATATAGAAATTATTGACCGGACTTTTGTTTTTCCCAATTTTTCAGGATATCTGTCACAATATTTACATAAAGATTCTAATGCAGATGCATACCCTATGATACCAAACGGACTTTTTTCGTTATTAAAATCACTAATTAAATTTGAAAGCGTTTGATCATCCAGACTCAGCACATCAATTGTTTCAATATTTTGTGTCCACTTTGTCCATGTGCTTTTTTTATTGGCTTCACTCCAAATTTTTAAATAATAAAGCTTTTCGCCAATATGATAATTTGCTTTTTCCGCAAAAACCATAGTATCTGCAGTATTTCTGTTTTTTTTATTTTTATCCTGAAAAATGGTAAAAGGTGTTCCTGTAGACCCTGATGTTGTCAATTTTAAAAGTGTATCTTTCTCAAACACTTTTGACAAAAAATCATTAACTTCAGATTTTATCAGCGTTTTATTTACTATTGGAAAATTTATGATGGCAGGAGTGTCACTATACTTTTTATAAAACGGAACTGTAGATACAGCATGTTGCAATAACCTGGTTAGCTGATTTTGATTGCCATTTTGTTCTTTCAGTTCATCTTTTATATTTTTCAAATGATGTTTAATGTTACTTCCCTTTAAAGCATCGATTGCCCAAAACGCTGCACTTCTTATTTTGACTAAAAAATTCATATTATCATCTTCAATTTTGCCATTTTATCACTTTCTTTTCCGCAAGAAACCTGGCGAACTTTGCCCTGACTTTAAGTAGTTGAGTATAAATGAGATTGGTAAAAATATTCCTGTGATTTTTGTAAACAGGAACCAACATTTTTTTTCGTCTGTTTCTTTTGTAAAACCCAATATAAGTTTCCTCATCCATATTCTGAAATGGGCTATACTCTTTTAGCAATTCAGAATCTTCAAATAATTCTGACTTTAGGAATGTTAATGTATGGTCATTATTATATGTAAACCAATGACACCAAGCTTTTGAACATTTACTATCATATTCAAATGCTAATTGTATTTTTGCAAATTCAGGAAAACGTAAAGTTCCTCCCGCAAAAACACCATTGGGCAAATAAAAATTACCCAGACCATATACGATGTATCCATTTTTATATTTTTCACCTCCTTGTACACAATGCGAATGGCAACCCACTATAAAATCTGCGCCTTCATCAATCAGTGCTCTTGACCATAGTCTGTACATCGGAAAAGGAATTATTTCTAAATCAAAACTCCAGTGCACATAAATCAGAATTTTAGATGTTTTATCTTTTTCTCTTATGTTTTTTACATCTTTAAGAATATCTTGTTGATTTATTGTATGGATATATATGCCCTTGTGAGGGTTTTTCTGGTGATACAATAAAAAATCCCAACAAGAAGATAAAACTATAATTTTCTGATCATGATCATCAAATGAAATATTTTTACTTGCTTCTTCTCTTGAACGACCTGCACCGTTATAAATAATATGGTTATTATCCAATAGTGACACAGTTTGGTCAAAATGTTCCACAAGATCTAAGGTATGATTATTTGCCAAACTTACTGCTTTCACACCAGCATTGGCTAGTGTTTCTATAACAGTAGAATGGTTGTATAAAACCGGCTTACCCTGGTGACTTACTTCTTCATCACAAACTAAACCTTCGAGATTACAAACCATGTTTTGTGAGGCAAAAAGTGATGTTTCAGCAAAAACTGATGCCAACTTCTTGTTCAGATCAAGCGTAGGACAAGCTATATCACCTAATACGATCATATGTTAAGCCTGTTTATTTTTTTGTATTGTATTCATATAAATTATTGTAAATTTTTAAGAAGCCTTCATTAGTTGTCCTAATTCATCGGTTGACATAAATTCTATTTCAGGCCATTTCGTAACAATAGCTTTCAATAGTTTTTTTAATGCAAATAAACCCATAGTTCTGTTTTTTTCATCAATTCCACCTACAAAATTTTTACGGTGTGGCCCTAAAATAGCCGGTTTATTATATCTGAAGGCCATATCAATATCCTTCATGGCAACATCAACCCAGTCATAATTTGGATCATTAGGTTCAAACAGACAATTTCGCAATACATATCTTTGATTGTATGTATTTCTTTGGCCCAAATATCTGAATGTGGTTTTTGTTTTGTAATTCACGGCCGGACGCTTATATATAAAGGAACCGTACAAAAGACTTACTCCCATCTTGTGTGTTGTTGCTTCCAGATCCCGGTGCATAAGACCATTGGGTGGAACAAAAAAATCGGATTTATAACCAAACAATTGTTCAAACAACCTTAGCCCATCTTCAATTATTGTTGATTGAATTTTTAAATCATCTGATTTATGTAAGCTAAATGCCTCCTGAAAATGTGGTCCTGTTGATCTGTCAAATCCCCACAAACCATGATCAAAAGCAATTTTTGTTTCTTTGTCGCCACCCTTTAAAACTTCCATCCATAATATCGTATTCAGATGTTCTCTACCATGGGATTGAGGGATAAATATTCCATTTTTAATTCCTTCCTGCCACAATCTGAAAGTTCGGTTATGCCCCTGATACTTTTCAAGTGTGGTCGTAAAAGGTTCATAAAAATAATTTTCAAAATTGGATTCCCGTATTTTTTCAAAATCAGGATTAGCCACTACACTTACAGCTGTAAAAACCGCATGACGTCCATTTTTATCTTTGACTGATGTCAGTACTTCAAACAGGGATGAAAGATCCTCCTCATTGGCCAAAGTATCATATTTGTTAAACAATCCACCTCCGGGGCTATCCAGTTTTATACCTTTTGAAACCAATGTTTCAAATGTTCTTTGTGAAGGCATACGAATGCTGCCCCAATCATCTGATTCAAAAATGATAATTTTTCTATTTGTCTTCCAACCTATTGATCCTTTAACCCAGGTGGATATATTTGATTTTATATTACTGAACAAAATGTGGAATCTTACTTACAATTGCGTTGTACGTTCTGTCTATTAAATAATTATCCTTTAGAAATTTATTTCCCGTCTTTCCCATCTGCTCAAAAGTGATTTGATCCATATTAACAAAAGCATTAATTAATTCATTCATAGCATTTAAATCACCAGATTCGCACCAATATCCGAATCCATTGTGTTGGGCTATTTTGCCAATATCTGTGTGGATGTCTGTAGCAGATAAAACCGGCATATAATTTTCCATATAAGATAAAATTCTGTTTGGAAAATTTGGTATTTTAAATCTGTTATCCAACAATACCAAACCTACGTCCCCCACAGTTACCAAAACATCATATTCGGTTTTTGGCACAAATGATAATAAGGTAACATTATCAGGTTTAAAATTAGTGACCCATTTATTCAACTTATTATATTCGGTACCAGTTCCTACAATCAAAAAGTGAACGTCTGCATTCTTTAAGTTAGATTGCATCACCTCTATCAGAAAGTCTATCATCTGAGGTTTTCCCAAATTACCTCCATAAAAAAATACTTTTGCCTGATCACTAATATGATATTTCGATTTTAATCCTGCAATGATTTTTTTATCTTTGAAGGGTTCTACAGGCATAATAGTATTAGGATTGACTTCAACCACTTCAGGATTTAGTTCCTGATTATTTTTAAGTAAGTAATCCACATTTGCAGGGGACATACAACCTATATAATCAGATAAGGAGTAAAGATGTTTTTCCTTTTTTCTAAAGTATTTGTAAAAGATGGATTTTTTTGAAAGCAAACCCAAATCTGCAATATTATCAGGAAATATATCTTTCAGCAATAAATAACACGGGACCTGAAAACGTTGTTTAATATAAGATATGGTTCGCGTTAATGTGATTGGTGGCGTTGCATATACGGCAATGTCGATTGGACCTTTTACTGATTTTTCGACAGCTCTTTTTAATAAAAAATCGATGACAAAAGTAGATACCAACTTTTCTACATAATTGGTTTTAGTATTATTTAAAGTTTTATATCGAATATTGGTATACCCTTCCCCTTCAATGATTTCGCCTTCATTTTTTTCTCTTCTTTCTACCGGTGAGAGGATGGTCACATGATGTCCCTGACTGATAAAATACTTTATCAAATCAGGATAAATCCCTCGTTTTTCAAGATTTTTAATGATAACTAATGAAATAAATAAAATATTTAATTTTTTAACTGCCATTTATTCTTAATTGTTACAATGAAATTATCTAAGCTATTTTTTTTCAAACCCTGCAAAATATTTTTTTAGTAATTCATCTTTAACAAAAGGTTCCGGATATGTAATTAATACTGCTTTGTAAACTCCTTTAAAAACGAACAAACTTCCGGCAGATGCACCTATAATTCCAAAATTTGATATTAATTTTCCTATATCATCAAGACTGCCAGCTCCTCCTAGAATAGTTAGTGGTACTGTAATTTGTTTACGGATTTTAGTAGCAAGGTCAATATCATAACCCTTCATTACCCCATCCTGATCTATAGAATTTATAACTATTTCTCCTGCTCCCATTTTCTGAAACAATACTGCCATATCTGCAGGATTTTTACCGGTTGATTTTTTACCGTTATGAGTTACAATTTCATAACCTCCAAATAATTTCTTTTTTACATCAAGCACTACAACTACACTTTGAGTCCCGACTCTTTCTGATATTTCGGAAACAAGCCCGGGGTTTTCAATTGCAGCAGAACTCAGTGCAACTTTTTCAACTCCCAAAGAAAATATTTTTTGTGCCTGTTCTACAGTTTTAATACCACCACCATAACATAAAGGCATCCTGCATTCAGAAGCTAACTTTTTAATCATGGTGTAATCCGGTTCCTTCTTTTCGACGGAAGCGTCGATATCAAGTACCATCAATTCATCAGATTGTTTTTCATTAAATATTCTAACTGCATTAATCGGATCACCCACGTATTTTGGATTTTTGAATTGAACTGTTTTTACCAATCCTTTATCATGAACAAGTAAACAGGGTATTATTCTTGGTCGTAACATTTATATTTTTGAAAAATTTTCTAATAACTTAACTCCATACAGGTGGCTTTTTTCAGGATGAAATTGTACACCATAAATATTCTTATGCGCAATAGCACAGGTAAATTTTTCACCGTAATGTGCAGTTGCAATAATATCAGCTTCATATGAACACTTAAAATAATAAGAATGCAAAAAATAAAATTTTGGATTTGAGGGAAACTCAGCAAAGAGTTTGTTGTTTTCATCAATTTCAACATCATTCCACCCCATATGAGGAAGATGAGTATCAAAACTGATTTTTGACTCGTCAAACCGTTTTACAACACCATCAATCCATCCTAATCCATCCAAATTCCCTTCATCGCTGGATTTAGCCAACATTTGCATTCCCACACAAATACCAATTACAGGGACCTCATTTTCTAAAACCAATTTTTCAGAAATTTCACGCATAGCGGATTGATTAAATGTTCGCATAGCGTGATCAAATGCCCCTACTCCGGGAAGAATAAGTTTGCTAATGTCCGAAAAATCACTTTCATTCTGCAGAATTCTTACAGGAATATGCAATCTATTATATATATTTTCGAATGCTTTGATATTTCCCAAACCATAGTCTATAATACCTATCATCGTATCAATCGTTTTTCAAGCTTCAACATTGTCAAAACCTTACCACCTAAGTTGATGATATGTCTTTTATTCCTATAGTCTTTGAAGGTTTTATTTTTACCTTCAAATAATTTCTGAAGTTCATCTACCGAAAGGTCAAGCTTATGTGCCACATATTCAAATTCATTTATTAAGGTTTGTTCATCCAATTCCGGTTTTGAAATTCTGTCGAGGGCTTCATTCCTTGTCATTTGTCCAGTTAGGATAAGACTAGAAAAGTGAGCTCTTCTTTTTTCAAATCCAAATTTTCTGGGTAACCAATAATCTTCATAAAATCGGGTAAATCTGGATTCATGATGTTTGTGTTGAAATTTTTCCCATCCAAATTTTTCAAATAATAAATTTTCTGCGTCTTTTTTAATGTAAGGTACTAAATTAAGAGGTTTAAAAACTTTCATTCCTAAAAATACCTGGTACCAAACTTTGTACTCGAGGATATCCAAAATTGGAAATGTTTTTAGTTTGCCTTTTCCAAATTTATTATAAATATCCATTACAAAAATTTTATCAATTCCCGGATAAGCACCCCATTCCGGTGGTTCTTTACAACATTCAGTGGAGAAATTAGCTCCTGTCAAAACATATTTTATTTTATGCTTTCGTGCAAATTTATACATCCCGGAAAAAAAAGCAATATCCTGGGGGCCATCCTGGCCTGGTGTCTGGGCCTTAAGAAAAGCCACTTGAAGGTCTTTCATCTCTTCCCAGTTAATAACCTCTGTAAATAATTCTAGTCCAAGACCATTACAGAGTTTCTCAATATTACCTACTGCTTTATCTGTGTTCCAACCGGCATCAACATGAAATAATAAAGGGCGGATTCCCATGATTTCCTTAGCTACATAAGTCAGGTAGGAACTATCCAATCCACCACTCAGACCTATTATACAATCAAAGTCTTTGCCTTTTCCTTCCTTTTTAATTTTTTCAGCAATGTGCATAAGTTCATTGTAACCTCTTTCGTCCGTATGCCAGTAGGGAACAATATTTTTATGAAAATTGTGATAATAATCACTGATCCCCGTAGAATCAAAAACGATATTAGGATCTGAAGTATCCATGATGGTTTTAGTGCAAATTTGGTATGCCATTTTATAAAATTAATTAATTCTTCTAATTTTTATTTTTGTCAATTTAGCTTTTGTTGATATAGCGCTATGTATTTATCATACTGATAATCTTTATTGTAATGTTTTACTACATTGTTTCTGCAAGCTTCACTATAATAGTTTTTTCCCTTTTCCAAAATGAGTTTTACCTTCTCAAATATTCCTTTTACATCTCCTCTTTCAACTAAATATCCGGTACCCTGTGGAATCAGTTCCGGTGTGGCAGTGACATTATATCCGACCACCGGAGTTCCGCAAGCCATTGCCTCAACTGTAACCAAACCAAATGACTCTGCTATCGAAGGATTAATAAATACATCAGCCAGTGAATAATATTTTACAAGATCTGAAGGATCATTTAATCTGGTAAGTCCGATGATGTTGGATGGCAAATCTTTTATCTGATTCTCTGTCAAACCAATTAATATTATTTTATAATGATCATCCATCATTTTTGAAAGTGTAAAAAAATCATTCAATCCCTTGACGGCACTCCATGGGCTGGCAACACCGAGAATTATTTTTTTTCCTTCAAGGTTATGTTTTTGTATAAGTTTTGAAGGATCGGAATAAATAAATTTTTCTACATCAATCGCATTATGTATCGGGTGGATATTTTTTACTTTTAAAAAAGATCTGGAGAGTTCAGTTGCCAACCAATTCGATACTGGCACCAAAGTCAGGTCTGGAATGGAAGTAAATAATTGTTTCTTCAATACATAATTCTCTTTGGAGTTATCTATGTACAAGCTTTGGGGGTAATATCCTTTTAAAGGGCATGAGAAGCAGCCGGTCTCCCATTTCTTGCATCTCACTCTTACATAATGACAACAATGTCCTGTATAAGCCCAACAATCGTGTAATGTCCAGATTACCGGTTTTCCATAAATAGCGAGAAATCCAAACAATATTTCTATATTAACATAATACCCATGTATCTGATGAAGATGAATGATGTCCGGATTCAATTTTTCTATCTTTTTAATCAATGTTTTAGTTCCCGAAATCGAACCCAAACCATGTTTATCAAAAATCCGGGTAATAATTAAGTGGTGCGCCTGTTCCCATCTTGTGCCTATTTTAATTTTTTCAGAAACACTTGCAGCCTCATATCTGCCGAATGCAATTGTACTCTTTCCATTGTTTTCCAGAATTTTCTGACCAATTTGTTCAGCAATCCTGCCTGTACTTCCAACATTTACAGAAACGTCAATTTGTAAAACATTCATAAATTTACGAAACTGGAATTTTTATCTTTGAATTTTTATAAAACATGGTTACTTCAAACACACAAAATCTCATATTCATTTACACAAAATGAAATCCAGATATTGTTGAGCAATTTTTTTAAATTCCAGAGTCTCTCTGATTTTTATAGCCTCATTGGACAAAGATTGTCTTAAATCTGTATTTCCTATCAAATTATTCAGAATAATTGTTAGTTCCTCAATATTACCCGGTTCGTATAACATTCCATTGTGTTCGTGCCGAATAATATCAGCCGGACCAGCCACACAATTGCTGCTGACAGATGCCAATGGAACTGACATGGCTTCAATAAGCGCATTTGGAAAACCTTCATAAAATGAAGGAAGAACAAAAATATCGGATTCTCCCAATATTTTTCCAAAATCTTTCAAATGACCGTAAAAAACAACCCGACTTTCAATACATAAATCCTTGCATTGCTTCATCAGGTTTTGCTTTTCTTTTCCGTCACCTACAATATGAAGGGTCCAGTCCTTATTTTTTATTTTTGCAAAAGCTTCGAGAAGTGTAACATGTCCCTTTTCGCGGGATAACCGACCGACAGTAACGATTTGATTTTTTTTTAACGAAGTTTCGGTATCTACAGGACTTAAAGCATTGGGAATAATTTTAATTTTGGTTGCTCCGGTTTTATTATATAAAATTTCAGCTGAAACTTTTGTTTGAGCAATGATTCCATCAGCATATTTGTATAAAATTTTTCTCGCAGTTTCCAACAAAGGACCTATATCGAGCAATGGGCCCATCCTGTCTGTAATAAAAACAGGAGTTCCCGAAAACCGGGTAGCTAAGAGTACATAACCATTAAACCATTCTCCAAAACTTAAAACAGTGTCAGGATTCAGCTCTCTTAAACCTCTACGTATGTAGGGAAGTAGTTTTAATGCATAAACTAGTCTATGGTATTTCTGTCTGTCAATTGAAGGCCAGATCACCTTTATTGAAGGATGTAAGTCAAAAAAAACTTCTGTAGTAAACAAGTTGAAAATCGTTACCCGATGTCCTTGAAGAGCGGCATAATTTGCAATATTTGTCAGAGATTTTTCCATACCCCCACCGGCAAGACCGGCAGAAATAAAACAAATATGTTTAATCTTTCTAACTTCTTTCAAAATAAAACACTATGAAATTCAGAAACATATTATTCTACCGCATCCATTCTTTAAACCACATTTGGAACATTAAAATGTACCAGATATTAGTACTATAATGCATTTTATTGTCCTTAAATCTTCTAACTTCTTTTAATAAAAAATTTTCATTAAAAATTCCTGACTCCTTTATAGCATCATGACTTAAATATTCATCTAACAAATAGGAAAGGTCATTTCTTAACCATTTATTTATAGGTATTGAAAATCCTGTTTTTGGCCTGTCCATCATGGACTTTGGTATGTATTCATGCACAATTTCTTTTAGAATTAGTTTTCCGGTAATTCCATCGAATTTGTATTTCAAAGGAAGTTGTGCTACCAGTTCAATTAATCTATGGTCTGTTAACGGCTCCCTCCCTTCGAGAGAAACTGACATTGTCGCTCTGTCAACTTTTGTTAAAATATCATTTGGAAAGTACATCATATAATCTGTAGCCATGATTACATCTATTGGGTTTTGAAACCCCTTTTCACTAACAATATATGGTGAAATAAAATTTGTTGACTTATCTTTCAAATACTTATTAATATAGAATTGAGGTTTTTCATTTAATAGATGAAATAATTCGATAGATTGGACAATTTCATTCCTATTTAAAGCCTTACAAAATGAATACATTTTATGTAATGTCGATTCACTTAAAAAAGGCAAATTTAAAAATATTGAGTTTCCTAAATTATTAAAAGTTGGTTTAATATTGGATGGAATAAAATTTAAAATTTTCATCATTTTATCCAATTGTGAATAAACACTGTATCCACCAAAAACTTCATCTCCGCCGTCCGCAGATAAAGCAACTTTTACATGTTTAGTTGCTAATTGACTTACTAAAATAGTTGGAATAGCAGAACTATCCGCAAATGGTTCATCGTAAAAATATGGCAATTTATGTATTATATTTTCAGCATCTTTGAAGGTACAATATAACTCATAATGGTCAGTTCCCAGAAATTTTGCTGTATTTTTAGCATCATCTGCTTCGTTATTACCGTCGTATAATCCGATGGTAAATGTTTTCAACTTCTCCGTCCTTTGTGATTGTAAAATTGAAGTTATCGCTGTGCTATCGTATCCTCCACTTAAAAAAACCCCAACAGGCACATCCGATACCATTCTGTAATTGCACGCTGATATTAATAAATCATGTGTAATTTTTTTTGCTTCAATAAAAGAAATATCAAGTTTTGGCTTGAAATAAAATTCTTTTACATCCCAATATTGATTATTAGAAATGTTTTGATTTTCCAAATCAATAGTTAGAATATTACCCGGTAAAATTTTATAACAATTTTCAAAAATAGAAAGAGGAGCAGGTATATATCCGTATTGGAGGTATGTAGGAATAACACTTTTGTTGATTATTTTATCAAATCTGTAATTGTTCATTAGGGATTTTAATTCAGATCCAAATAAAAATAACCCGTTTTTGTAATAGTAGTAAATTGGTTTTATTCCTGCCCTATCCCGGAATATTTTAACTTTCAATTCCTTTTTATCAAGAATGGCAAAAACAAACATACCGATAAATTTTTCAACAGCTTTATCTCCCCATTCTGCATAAGCATGTAAAATAACTTCCGTATCAGATGTAGATAAAAATGTATGCCCCGATTTGTACAATTCTTCTTTTATTTCTTGATAATTATAAATTTCTCCGTTAAATATTAAAGTTAAATGTTCAAAATGCATGGGCTGATGACCTCCTGGAGAAACATCAATAATAGCCAGCCTCGTTTGTCCAAAGCCAATAATAGCTTTGTCAAGATGAAAATTTTCAAATCCAAATGAGTCAGGCCCTCTGTGATGCAAAGTTTTTGTCATCCCTTCGATTTCATCCTCCTTCGTTGAATGGGTAAAATCAATCAATCCTGTAATTCCGCACATGATTAAATATTTTTTTTCATAATATCCGACAATTCATCAGAACTGACAAACTCTATTTCCGGCCAGGTTTTTGTGATTTGTTTTAAAACATCCGAAAATAAAACAAGATTTTTATCCCGGTTTTTTTTATCAATAAATCCTATAAAATTCATACGATGAGCTTGTATAATCGCCGGTTTTTTTGCCCTGAAGGCTATTTTCATTTTACTTATTACTTCGTTTCCCCAATCTTCCATATTAATTTCTGAAGGTTCAAAAAATACATTTCTTGTTAGATACAATTGATTATTATTATTTTTTTCACCTGTAAAGTGAAATATTTTTTTGAGGGTGTTGTCCTTAACATTGGGCTCCAACTGATACCATGAACCCTGAAGTGACTGAACCCCTCCGCGCTGAAGAGTGTCATTAAGTTTTGAATGCCACACATAACATGGCGCAATAAAGGTTTTGGATGAAAATCCGAATATTTCTTCAAAAAGCTGAAGACCTTCTGAAATATACTTTTGTTGGAAATTAAAATCTTCTGCAGAGTCAATCTGCAAAGCCTCCATAAATGATGCTTCTGATCGTTCCAATCCTATACTTAAATCATACATACCGTACTTAAATATTTTTCTTGCAATAGAATCTTCATTCTGCAAAGCTTTCATCCATCTCGGAACATGTATATGTTCTCTTCCATGAAATTGGGGCTTAAATATTCCGGCTGCCATTCCTTCCTTCCATAAAGAAAAAGAATTTTGGTGAGAAGGATATCTTTTTAATGTTTCTGTAAATTTTTCAAAATGGTATTCCCTGAATCCGCTATTCTCTATCTTTTCAAAATCCGGATTGGCTACAATCGTATTTGCTGTTATTTTTACAGGATTTCCGTTGATATCTCTGAAGGAATGTAAAACTTCAAAAAGTAAGGACAAATCTTCTTCACTGGCTAGTGAATCATATCGATTATACGTGGAGCTGTCTAAAGGTACACCCTCCTTCATTAATATATCAAAAATACTTTTGGAAGGCATCCTGATACTTCCCCAATCATCACTTTCTATCACTACCAGTTTACGGTTAGTCCGCCACCCCGGTATATTTCCTAACTGATATTTTACCTTCTCTATAAATTTATTCACTCCAAACTACTCTTTTAATATAATCAGTATAACTTATGATGATTCTAACTACTTTGTCACTCACATTATGCATACTATAATCTGCTACGCTTCTGAAATCCCTTAATTGACCGGTTTGTTGCTGACCTACTTGTAATAAAGCCTGCAATATACGATCTTTTTTTAAACCCGTCATCATCACAGATGCTTCTTCCATGGCTTCAGGTCTTTCATGTGCTTCCCTGATATTTAATGCCCTGAAGTTCAGTATGGAAGACTCTTCACTGATGGTACCACTATCTGAAAGTACCGCAAAAGCATGGACCTGCAGAGCATTGTAATCACTGAATCCCATTGGTTTTTGCCACTGTATGAGTGGGTGATGGTTGATGGGTGATGAGTGACCGGTGACTGGTGATTGGTGACTGGTGACTGGTGACTGGTGACTGGTGACCAGTGATTCGAGGCGTTTTCGGGTACGTGGGTGCGTACTCACAATGATTGGATATCCATACCTTTCAGCAATTTGATGTAAAGTTTCAAGTAAATCAAAAAAGTTTTTATCACTGCTGATATTTTCTTCCCGATGTGCTGAAACGACAAAATATTTTTCTTTTTCCAAACCTAAAGTCGCCAATATATTACTTTCCTGAATTTTTGGAAGGTAATGGTTTAATACCTCAAACATTGGAGAACCTGTTTTAATTATCCTGTCAGGAGGAATACCTTCTTTCAATAAATATTCTCTCGCTATGTCCGAATACGTCATATTGATATCAGATATATGATCTACAATTTTTCGGTTGGTCTCTTCAGGTACGCGCTGATCAAAACATCTGTTACCTGCTTCCATATGAAAAATGGGTATATGTCTTTTCTTGGCCGGAATGGCACAAAGACAACTATTGGTATCTCCCAATACTAAAAAAGCATCAGGTTTTTCTTTTTCCAATATTGGATCTATATTGATAATTATTTGACCTATGGTTTCAGTAGCATTCGCACCCGCTGCATTGAGAAAATAATCCGGTTTTCGAATACCAAGGTCTTCATAAAACACCTCATTGAGCTCATAGTCATAGTTCTGACCTGTATGAACAGTTATATGTTCTATTGCCGGACTATCGTCAAGTTTAGCCATCACTCTTGATAAGCGTATGATTTCGGGTCTTGTTCCTACAACGGTTACTACTTTTAATTTTTTCATTATTTTAAATATTTTTCAAATATTGTATTCACTTTTTCACTATCGTCATTACTGTAAAAAACATAATTGCATTGGTTTGGATCTGCATTTACATCAAAAAACGTAATACTTTTTAATGCTTTGAGCTGGTGATCTTCATCTTCTTGTATTAATAAAATTTTATAGTCTAATTGATTCACTATATCAAGTATTCTATTTTGTCTTTCTACTCTTAATGTATTTTCTTCTGAATAAGCCGAAAGTATCTCAATAACTATGATTGGCTTTCTTAAAACTATTTCGTCGATCAGCGTTTCTAACACTTCCATTTCTGCACCTTCCACATCAATTTTAACGATGTCGTAATCAACGCTTGGAATCGATTTATTAATGGTTGCAAAAGACATAACCGGAACAACCATTTTTCTAAATACAGGATTTTTTTTGGTATAAGCCCAATAATCTTGTATTATAGACCCGCCACTATTAGTCATATCATCGTAATATAAATCTAACGTAAACAAACCATCCTCTTTAAATAGACCTACAGGGACAAGAGTTACATTAGTAAATTTATTTATCCTGATCAATTCCTCTACATACATTACACAGCTAGCATTAGGTTCAAATCCTATGTAGGGAATATCTGGCTTTAAGCTTTTAATTTCCATCAAGGTCTGACCAATATTGACACCTACATCCATAATACCTTTTGACTTAATCTTTAAGATATTATCTAACATCGTGATCATCCAAGGTTCATTTACAACACAAACGGCCCCATATAATTGAAGCGTCTTAAACTTTTTATCATTTAAGGTAATGGAACGTTCATAGTTTATGGATTTTTGAATATTTTTTAAGAAAGGACGCAATCCTAATTTCTTAAAAAACGATATAATTATATTCTTCATTTTTTTTTTTTTAAACATTTAGAAAATAGGTATCCGGGTCTTCCGCATCATAAGGTTCATTGATCCAAAACAACGTCACCAATTCTTCTTCACCTATATTGGTAATATTATGTGTGTGCCATATGGGCATGTCGACAAAAGCCGGAGCACTGCCGTCAATAAAATAATCTGTAACTTCCGTTTCCCCTATTTTTCTAAGAGAAATTTTTGCTTTGCCATTGATGACTGCAAATCTCTCGGCTTTACGGGTATGAAAATGATTACCTCTGGTAATCCCTGGCTTGGTGGTGGAATAAGAAAATTGTCCTGATGTTTTTGTTCTGGCAATCTCTACAAAACTTCCCCTATTATCCGTATTCAGTGTAAAGGGTACAGGATAATGTTCTTTCGGAACGTAACAACGAAACGTATTAAAAAGGTCGAGATAAAAAGGAGTGGATATATCAGGAATGATTCCTTGTCTCACATAATCATCGCTGAACGATAGCAATGCTTGTAATATTTCAGAAACATTCACTGTATATTGATGGGGTATCTCTATCCTGCCCGACAAAGGATGTTTAATGAGATCAAATAATTTGACGACCAAATCATTGATATATATCATCTTTAATGTTTTGTCCTCAATGATTTTTGGACTTTCGCCCTTATTAATCTGGTGACAAAAAGTTGCCACGACTGAATTATAAAACGGGACACCGAAAGGACCAAAAACATTTGGAATTATTGCACCTGTCACCAAAGCATCATTTTCAATTGCCCATGATTCGAGTATTTCACGACCTTTTTTTTTAGATTGCCCATACAAAGTACTTTCATCTTCTTGTGTGGACGAAGAAAATAAAATATGGGGTTGACTTGAGGTTCTCCGGCAAGATTCCACCAATATTGCACAAAGGGCAACATTGGTTTCAAACATCAATTCAGGTGAAGAATGTCGGTTAAGTCCTGCTAAATGGACGATACTTTCGCAGGATCTTACGAATGTATCCAACTTTACCTCATCTTCAAAAAAACTTCTTTCAAAAGGTATTAGTTCTACTTCAGTATTCAGTGAAAGGTAATTGGTCAGATGTTTTCCGACAAAACCATTAGCTCCTGTAATTCCGATTTTCATTATTAAAAATTGAATCTTTTTATGATACTTTTATCAACCATTATTTAATTTCTCAACATCTTCACGGATAAAGGATAATTTCATCAATAAATCTTTTGTTCCCTGAACATCCAACCTATGTGTATTATGTGAATGATATTCTTCCATATTTTCCATGTCAGGCTCACCTTCTGAAAAATACCTTGCATAATTCAAATCCCTGTTGTCAGCAGGAATCCGGTAATAATGTTCCAGATTTTCTGCCTTTGCCATTTCTTCGCGGTTAACCAGGGTTTCATACAATTTTTCGCCGTGGCGGGTACCGATGACTACAACTTCATTTTGAGCTTTATACAAATGATTTAATGATTCAGCCAGAGTTGCAATGGTTGATGCCGGTGATTTTTGAACAAAAATATCACCTGCATTTCCATGTTCAAAAGCAAAAAGAACCAGATCAACGGCATCTTCGAGAGTCATCATAAACCTGGTCATATTCGGGTCAGTTATAGTCAGAGGCAATCCTTTTTTAATCTGCTCGGCAAATAACGGAATTACAGATCCCCTACTCGCCATTACATTACCATAACGGGTCCCACACAAAATGGTATCGCTCGAAAGGCGTGATTTTGCTACCATTACTTTTTCCATCATGGCCTTAGAAATGCCCATAGCATTAATAGGATATACAGCTTTGTCGGTACTGAGCACCACAACTTTTTTTACTTTATTTTTTATGGCAACATCCAAAAGATTTTCTGTTCCCAATACATTGGTTTTAACCGCTTCTAATGGAAAAAACTCACAAGAAGGTACTTGCTTGAGGGCCGCGGCATGAAAAATATAGTCAACACCAACGACTGCCGGTTCTATACTTTTGTAATCTCTTACATCTCCGATATAAAACTTCACTTTAGGATTATTCAAGTGACGCCTCATGTCATCCTGTTTTTTTTCATCCCTACTGAATACCCGAATCTCGCTGAAATGGTCGCTATTCAAAAAGCGTTTGAGAACAGCGTTGCCAAATGAACCGGTTCCACCGGTAATGAGAAGTGTTTTATTTTGCATCAATTATTAGTTTAAATAATAAAAGGTTCAATTAATTTTTTTTACTTGTCTGATAAGTTCAGACTCAACATATACTTTTTTAATATTAGGCTCGACTGATATCGAAACATCAAAAGATTTTACATCTTTGGTACCAGTAATCAATAAATACCCATAATTATCTATTGACTTTTGTCTAAACGTGGAGGAAATGGTCAAAGGAAATTTTGCAGGAATTCCATTCACCTGCAATACCTCATTTCTGTAATGCTTATTTCTCGGAGTCCAGAACGTACTCGTTCGTTCAAGATTATTCCTTAAGCCCATATAATATACGGATGAAAAATCCTTCACTAAAACCTGAAACTCCTCCGTAATCTTTGTACCA
Organism: Saprospiraceae bacterium; assembly: GCA_022842725.1. Classification (GTDB taxonomy): domain Bacteria; phylum Bacteroidota; class Bacteroidia; order Chitinophagales; family Saprospiraceae; genus OLB9. Next base: position 197,608 of record JALHOZ010000002.1, on the reverse strand, counting down.
TTTTTTTGAATATAATTTCCTTTAATATTTATTACTATCGGGCTCATTTTTAAAGATTGGTTTGCAAATAAATCCTGAAACCGTATATTCAAAAGATTAATAACGGAATCTTGATTGTTTTCAGCAACTACTTTAGCAATTCCTGACATTTTAATATGAATCGGTGAATTTGCCCCGGCTTTATAGTTGGTGATTTTTTGTGTAAGATTCATTTTTTGAATAGTTATTTCAGGAGAATTTGTAGTTGATTCGTTATAAGAGATATTTCCTGTCCCTATTAGTTGATTGGATGCAAACATTTCTTTAGATTTGGGCATCGCTAAACTTACTTCACCGTTGAATCTAAAAATATTATTTCTGTAAGTTACATTTAAATATTCCTTATTATCATTTACATCTTTGGTGAACAGAAATTGGGGAGATGCGGATATTTTTATTTCAATATCATTATTTTCAAATATCAGATTTCCTGCTTTGGTTTTATCCCGGAGAACAATCAAAGAACCATCGTGTGCCTCTCCTCCAATTCCCCAATTATTACTATCGTACTTAGCAAGATATTGAATTGCTATTTTATTATTTTTAAATAAAACATGAGATCTTGACATAATACAATGATCCGCAAGAACAGCAAGATTAAATATATTGTTTGTAAATTCATATTTTGCAGTGAAGTCATCATCATTTAAATTTGAAGTCCAAAGAGCAAACCTGAATTTGGCAATATTGGCTGTGCTTAAATCTGAATTTTCATTTTTTATAACATTTAAAGCCGCCAATGCTTTTGAATTTAATTCAAAATAATTGCTGTCAACAAGTACATTTTTGGAACCGCGTATTCTTAAAAAACAATTTGAGCCACCAACCATTGGCGAATAACCCCTTCCTAAACAATTTATTACTCTGTTACCTAATATTTTAGTTTGTATTAATGCTGATGCGTAAAACGGAACCGTTTCAATTTCATCATTTTCGTTGATAATATTTTCAAATACATTATTTTCAATAAGGATTTCAGCTCCCTTTACAACAAAAGAACTCATATACCCTTCTCCTTTACTGAAAACAGGCCTTTCACCATACACACGGTTATTACGAAAAACAAAAGATTTCCTCAATTTCGATAATTCAGTTGGAGAAAAAGGACTTGTTAAATCGCCTAAAGGATAATAAAAAACAGGTCCGTATATATTTTTTATTTCGTTATTTTCTATTCTTGAAATATCATATCTGCCATTTGACAATTCAATCAAGGAGACACAATCTTCAATTTTACTGTTTAACACCAAAATTGTATCAATACCTGTTTGCAACATTTCTGAAGGTGTGGTATTCTGAGCACTGGAAGAATACCTGAAACTTACAGCTCCTAAAATATCACAGGACTCTATTTTAAAATATTGCATGTCCGGTTTAGATTCCCGATCAACCGAAGAATAATACGACCATGCGAAATAGTAATCATAGCCTTTTGGTGCCATTTTATTTTTATAATCCTCTGTTACCAGAGTCATGTTTTTTAGATAAATATTATTTCCGGAAACACTCCTGAAATAGGCATTCGAATGACTGTGTTTTGTTTTCAGTACAAGGCCGCATTCTTTTCTTTTTACACCTCTTATGCGTACGGATTTGGTAGTTCTGTAATGTTCGTGTGCAGTTGATGTACTAATGGCATACATCTTATCCAATACACAAACTGATTCCATTTCAACAAGCGAACACAATGCTTTAAAATTCAGAAAAGGGTCACTGCCGTCAGAAAACCAATACAAATATCCTTCCGGCACATCCCATTTACCCTTTACTGATATATTTTCAAATATGGATGTATTTCCGCTTGATAATATTTTTACACCTTTGCCTGTGAGCGTTCCGTTTATAATTTTGCCTCCGTTTTTAAAAGACAAAGTCCCTGAGACATGTATTGTTTTGCCCTGTAAATTATAGATTTTATTATCTATTGTTTTTGTTCCATTACCTGACAAAAATAAGCTTACATCGTCATTATTAACTAAAATTTCTTTGTTTTTAACAACTCTACTGCAAGAAATTAAACCCAAAAAGACATAAAAGCAAATTAACTTAATATAATAAATATTTTTAAATTTTGAAGTCATTAAACAGCAGTTATTATTGATATTCTCATTCATGATCAGGATCTGAAAAAATCAAGTATATCAAGTAACAGAAGCTCACTTTTTACAAAAAGCTGAACCGGTAAAAATGGGAGTAAAATACTTGCATTAATAAATTCAGCTGTCTGTCTGCCAATAACCACAATATTCAGGGCCAAAATAAATATTGTAGATACAGTAAATACAAAGTTTTTTTTGGGAGAATAGAGAGAAAAAATCCTTACAAAATAAACACAACACAATAAAAAATAAATAACAGAAAAACGGTTGGATATGGCTATGATTTCCTGAGTAAGAATTGTAAAAGAAAAAAAGATGACACTCAAATAATACAAACCTTTACTTCCATTGTCCATATCCTTGATTTTAAAATACCAGAAGGTTGTAAAGATAAAAAAGAAGTATCGGGTCCAATTAACCAATATTCTCAACAGGAATAAACCCTGCTGCTGAGACTTTGTAGTCTCCTTTATAAATCCTTCATATGAATATGCTGCAGCTTTGGTTTTGAAGTCACCGGAAAAAAACTCCGAATTCTCTATCATCAATGTAATAAGTGATTCTGACAAAAAATAACTTGTCCCAAGCAAAATCAAATACACAGGAAAACGATTTCCAATCAGATAATACAATAAAAACAAAATGATTCCGATTGAAAAACCAATATGAATAAGAACAGTTGAAAATATTCCAATAATATATTTTTTATCGCCGTTCACAATTACTTGAAACGCACTGTACACAAAGACCAAACCTGCCAGATAATGCCTGAAAGAGGCAATTCTGAGTGGTGACACCAACACTATCAGAAAAACAATAAATAGTAAACCGTAAAAGGTTTTGTTTTCATTATACATATTCGTTAGCAGTCCAAGGTTTTTAACCAAGGCAATACCCAATATTGTACTTAAAGCACAAAAATAAACACTGGCATTATCAGTAACTCTTGAGACCCAGAATTCTATGGAGTATTGAAATATTTCAGGTTTTAAACTTTGAATAGAAAACCTCCTGATAATTTCTGAAAAATAATCTCCGAAAGACAGGGCTGATTGTTCCTGAAACCATGTATAGTAGGCATATGTATCATAACCCGTATTTCCTATATGGTAGGTAAATCCTATCAGAGCAAAAAACAATACATAAAAAAATCTACCGGAATTTGTGTTTATATATTTGTAAATATAAAACAAACCCAATACCGGCCATATAAAAAAAAGCAGATACAAAAGTTTAGCAATATTTTTTTCGGAAACGACTCTCATATAATTTCAGTAACATGATGTACATGTCGTATATAATCTGTCGGGTCTGAAAGAAAAAAATATTTAATCATGAGTCCCCTGTCTTCTATCATGGGATAAGCCCAATAAAAACGACATTCCGGATTGAACGTCAGATTGGAAGTTGACCAGAAACTAACCACTAATGAGTTTGTCAAACTCAATATATACAATTCAGCAGGGACGTTGTCCATTAATAAAAAGACATTCTGTATTTCACTGATAGCTTTTTTTTGTTTTTCTATAGTATTGGGGTGCAGTTTGACAACAATCCTTTTATCCGGATGTTGCTGTCTCATTCCGTTTAGAAATTCAATTTCAAACGAACACAATCCATCGTCTTCAAAATTTTGATTTATAAAAAATATTATATTGTTCCTTTCGACAAGATTCTCTCCGGAAAAATGAAAGATTTGTAGGATCATCTTCATCGCTTCTTTATCGAACTCATTATTAATTTTTACGAGCTTTTTATTGTTCCAGTTCAGGTATTTTTCCGTATAGGTCAGCCATACTTCATCTATAAATGAAAAGGATGCATACCTTAATTCAGGCCATGGCATTCTCCAAAAATAAAAACCGTTGGCTATTAAAAAACGGTGATACCATATATATGCCAGTGTACTCCACCTTGGAGCTATTTTTGTTATTCTGTTGTACGCTTTTGCGCCATCTGGAGCTAAACATACTGTTGTACCTCTTTTATGCATTTGATATGCAAAATAAACAGGCACAGGATGGTGTTCCTGAAAGAAATAAAATCTTGAATAATTTGTATTCAATATTCTTGCTGCAAGTTCCTGCAATAACTTATTAGGTTTCCTGTCAAATTCATCGTAATAAATTTCATTAATGATGACATTGGTAAACTCTGAAAAATCATAACTTTCCTTTAACCTCGATTTACCATGAGTTTTCCCCATGATAATTTCGACCTCAGAATTACCATCGCAGAAATGATCAAAAATAATCTTTGAGGTAATCAGAAGATGGTATTCAGTATGAACCAAAAATAAAATCCTATTCATTTATTCGTTTGAATAAAGCCGACCTAATCAAATATAAATTTAAAACAAAAAGAATCAAACTCGATATCAGATATCCCTTAACGACCAACGTGAGAAGATTACCTGAAAAAAATACAACTGCCATCAGAGGCAAACCAGCTCTGACTACCAATTCGAAAATATTAAAAAAGTAACTGCTCTTGTAGCTTTTAATAGCGTATAAAACATTATGAGAAACCAAAGTTCCTGCAAATAACATATTAAAAGTAAACAACTGCATAGCGAAGGTAGAATCTATATACTTCGGAAAATAATTTTCCATAATAAACGGAAAGATAAACCATCCAATTAAGATAAACGGAACAGCTAAAATAATCATAAGACCGTTTAATTTCAAAGCCATTGGCCACAATACTTTCGGATCATTTGTTTGTCCAAATACAATATTCATCTTCGGAAAAAAAAAATTGCCCAAGACTGAAGGCATAATATCTATAAGGGTCCCTACGGCAGCTACCGGAGTAAATAAACCAACCTGAAGTACTCCACCAAAACCAAGAATTATAGTTCTGTTAAAGGTAGTTGTCAGACTGCGAAAATAATTCATTACAAACACGGGAAAACCGGTTTTAAAAAGCAATTTAAAATGTTCCATTTTGAACATTGAATTAACCTTTATAGGGCGGTTAAAGTGTTTTAATGCTACAAAAATCAAAATAACCAATAATGAATAAATAATCAGCCCATAGTATTCTACATAATAAACAAGAGGAAGTAACAATATCTGACTTATTGTTTTTATAAATGTCACTTTTGACAACGATAAAAATGCTTCATTTGACCTATAGGTAACAGTCAGATAACGATCATAAAAATTGATTGCTGCCATAATGCCAATCACTAAAGCACCCGCAACTATTTTTAAATCAAATGCTAATAAGTATAAAACCAAACAAAACAAAAAGGTGAGCGCTGATAGAATGATGCTGAGCAAACGCATGTATGATTGTGTTGTTTCAGCTAAAACATATCCGAATTCTTTATCACCTCTGCCAAAGGAATATGGTAATTCTCTGTTTAAACCGGATGTAATTCCCACCTCAAAAATCCCGATGTATAATTGCGCTATTGTAAGACTTTGCCAGATTCCAAGCTCACCTGGTTCAATCCATCTGATCATTAAAATTCCGGCGATCATGGTAATAAAACTGTCCCAAAAGGAAACTGCAGTGTAAATTCCTCCGACCTTAAATGTTGGGTTTTTTGCTAAATAATTCAAGACTGCTTTCACTCCTGTCCTGAAGTATTTTTTATGATCGTTTCAGCTATCATCCAATCAAGATTGGTATCTATATCATGCGAACTTACCTCTTCCATTACATATTTTTTGACTTTAGTAAATTCGTTTAATTTCATTTGACGAATACTTTCAACGTTGATAATATATATGGCACCATTGTATTCCCATACTTCCGGAGCATCCTGTCTTCTGATAAAATTACCTTTTTTAGACTTCTGCAAATAGCCGTTTTCATCTTCTTCAAACAAAACAAAATATGGATTTGCTTTTGTTTTTGTCACAGAAACAACCATATCCATGCAATTACTGTACAAATTAAGAGCTTCCCTAATATGGTGCCCTTTACGAAAAGGTGACGTTGGTTGTAACAGTACAAGTGTCGATATATTTAATTCTTTATGCTTATAAAAATCAAGCGCGTGAAGAATAACCTCGTGGGTTGAAGCATCATCACCCGAAAGATAATCAGGTCTTACAAAAGGGACATTCAATCCGGCAGATTCAACATATTTTATAATTTCCAAATCGTCTGTACTCACACAGATCTGATGAGGCTCAAATACTTCAAGAGCAGCAAAAACTGTGTGCCCAATCAAAGGTATACCTCCAAGAATTTTGCGGTTTTTGCCCGGAACTCCTTTAGACCCTGCTCTGGCAGGAATAATTACAAGAAAATCTTTCAAAACCTAATATGATTTATATCAATCTGAGCCTTGGCATAGTCTTCATGCCGCCCAATGTCCAACCAATACCCTAAAATAGGAAACTGCAATACCTTTTTCTGATTCTCTATCGTAAGCATCATTAAATCTGTTGCATTAAAAAAACTTCCTTTAGGTATATATTTGAGAACTTCCTTTTTGAACATATAAATTCCTGCATTTGAGTAATATGTGTAGGTAGGCTTTTCTTTTAATTCTGTGATTATTCCATCACTACTTTCGATGATACCATAAGGCACCTTGACATGATAAGGTGTTGTGGCAACAATCATATCTCCTTGTTGGGATATAAGGGTTGTAAACATATCCTCAAGATCTATATTCGTCAATAAATCAGAGTTCATCACAAGAATATATTCACTTTCAATATCAGAAATTTCCCCAACAGCTCCAATTGTACCCAAAGGTTCATTTTCAAATAAATATTGGATACGGGCTTTTTTACTACTACCATCACCAAACTTATCGACAATCTGTTGCCCCAGATACTTTACGGTAATGGTTATTTTTGAAATGCCATAAGTCAACAATCTGTCAATATTATATTCAATAATTGGTTTACCTCCCACAAGCAATAAAGGCTTTGGTGTATTTTCGGTCAGAGGTAATAATCTTGTACCAAAACCACCAGCCATGATAACCGCTTCCATAGGAAGTAAGGAAATCTGATTACTAAAATTGATGATATCAACAATATAGTTTTCTTTATCGATAATGGGTACAATTTTAAAACCATTACCACGCCATAATTTTATATTTTCTATTCCATTTTCTCCTTTTCTCAAAAATTTGGGGTCACTTTTGGCAAATACTGCTACAGGCATATCCAATGTATATCCTTTCATTAAGCCTCTTCGAATATCGCCATCCGTGAGAGAACCGATAAGTTTATTATCATCATCGACTACAAACAGATTTGCGTCTGCCGCCAACTCATCAAGCCTTTGAAGTGCCTCAATTACTGCACTTTTATGCAAAATAATATGCCTTTCTACGATGTTCATCTGATGATTCTTTGTGGGTTTCCTACGACAATTTTTCCATCTTCAATATTTTGAAGCACTACGGTTCCTGCACCTATAGTCACATTTTTACCTATGATTATTCCTTCCTTTATTACAGAACCTGCACCAATAAAAGAATTTTCTCCTACAGTGACATTGCCGCATAATATAGCACCTGGTGCTACGTGGACATAATCACCGATATTACACTCATGTTCGATGATGGATGCGGTATTACATATAACACCATTGCCTATTGTACTTCCGGAATTTATTATGCTTGCAGGACCGGCCATTACTCCGTTTCCCATTTGAATTTTAGGCGAAAGTACCGCTGAAACTGCGAGTGCATTACAAGGATTTATTCCTGTTTGATTAAACAGTGTTGCTGAGATTTTTTTCCGAATCGAATTACTGCCAACTGCTACAAAATATGAGTGGTTTTTTATGATGGCAAGTGAACCTGACTCCTCTTCGAATCCACAATATAATAGTTCATATGGATTGTTTTCGACAGAGCTTTCTGTAAAATAACCCGCCAAATCATAACCACGCGATAAAAATATATCACAAACGACACGTGCATGTCCGGAATAACCAAAAAGAAATACTTTAGGACTCAAAATTCTTAATATTCTTTAAAACATGAATAATTTTCTTGGATGGGGTTTTTTGATAATAAATATTTTCACCAGTGTAATTTCCTGAATTTTTAATTCTTAGTACTGCACTTATTATTTGATTTTTATCAATAGTACAATGAATTGTATTTTTACTTACCAACCTGCCTTTCTGCCTGTCTCCCAAATTAATATTAAATTTATTTAGGGAGGCTGATTCAATAACCCCACTCGATGAATTTCCCATAACAAAACAAGAATATTTCATACAGGAAAAATAGCCTTTCGACCCAAAATTTTCAATTAAATAAACATTGTTATTACTTTCACCAAAAGTTACAAGTGAATTCCTTACAACCATATTTTGAGTGTCAGAATTTGGTAAAGTAATCACAATCTGAAAATTATCTTTCAAATAATCAAGAGCCCCAATTATCTCTTTTATAGAATTTTTATTTTTTTCATCCTGGATCGTTTCAGGGTGAAAAGTAAAAAGAATGGTTGGTTTTGATAAATCTATTTTATATTTCTCAAAAAATTCTTCCTTCGAAAAAAGTGGGAGATTTTCAATATTCTCAAGACTTAAAGAACCTACATTAAAAATATTGTCACTTTGGCCAATCAGGTCGGAAACTCTTTCTGAAAAGACCTCATTGGCTGTAAAATGGAATTTACTTGCCAGTGTTATGGCGTGCCTGAATATATTATCAATTGCACCCAAAGTTGTTTCCCCCCCATGAATATGAGCTATTGGAATTTGATATGGAATCGAGGAAGTAACAGCAGCAAACATTTCATATCTGTCGCCGAGAGCAAATACTATATCTCCATCAAAATCATTCCAAAGATTAGCAAATTGCATTGAATAATGCGCCATTTCTTTGGCAATATCCTGCCTTGAATCTCCAAAATACAAACCGCTTACTTCTTTATGAATTTCAAAGCCATCTGAAATAATGTTGGAAAGTGTATATCCAAATTTTTGAGATAGGTGGGTTCCAAACGCAATTATCTTTATATCGAAAAAATTATCTGCCTTCATTTGTTGAAGAAGAGGAAAATAAATGCCATAATCGGCTCTGGAACTTGTTAATATCCAAACTTTCATTCTAATTGTTTAGGATTTAACATTTCATGTTTTTTTACTTCACATAAAATCATTTTCCCGATTACCTCAGGCATTTTCATGGGAGACATTCCGTTACCGGGCCGCATGGTAATCAAATCTGATTTTATTAACACATGACCTTTAGATAAATCCCGGGTTACAAAAATACTTTTCCTGGCAATCTGAATATTTTTCTTTTCGGATTCAGAAGGCTTTTTTATACCATCACCCAGTGCCTTTTCAATATTTCTGATAGCATTTACCATTTGTTTTAATTCGTTGGGTTCCAATGATGCTTTATGATCTGGTCCTTCCATGTTTTTATCCAATGTAAAATGTTTTTCAATACAAACGGCTCCTTTTGCAACAGCTGCAATGGCTACTTCAATTCCTGGCGTGTGGTCAGAATAACCCACGTTGACCCCAAAGTATTGTTGCATTGAATTCATTGCATTAAGGTTGACATCTTCCATCGGCGTAGGATATTCAGTATTACAATGTAATATGGTAATGTCTGATTTTTTTAAACCCGCTTCGATAAGTACCTCAAAAGCATTTTCGACCTCTTGTTGAGTAGACATACCTGTAGAAAGTATTACCGGTTTTCCAAAACCCGCCATTTTTTGTAAATAAGGCAAATTTGTGATTTCACCTGATGGAACTTTAAATAAAGGCAGACCTAGTTCATTCAGAAAATCAAGGCTGTCATCATCAAATGCGGTAGAAAAAAATTCGATGTTTTTACTTTTACAGTAAGAAATCAGTTTATGATGATCTTCTTTTGTAAGTTCCAGATTCTTCAACATATCAAGTTGTGACTCAGCTTGATTTCCTGTATTTCTAATTTGATAGTCGGCTTTTATTGCTGAATGGCTTACAAGTTTTTCCGCTTTAAATGTCTGAAATTTCACATAGTCAACTCCTGCCTCTGCGGCCACATCCACCAGCTTTTTAGCTAAATCTAAATCTCCGTTATGATTCACTCCTGCCTCAGCTATAATCATAACTTTTTGTGGACTATTAGAACTCATAGAAGCATTTTAGTATTAATTATTTATAAAAAAGTAAATAAATTTTTATTAAACTACAAACTGGTTTTATAAAATGAGAATGCTTTTTTTAAACCATTCTTAATATTAATTTTGCCCTCATACCTCAACAACTCCTTTGCCTTTCCTACATCTGCCAGACTGTGCGGTATATCGCCGTTCCTATTTGGACCATGGTTTGCCGGCAAACTACATCCTGTCACTTCTTTGATCATGTCCCAAAGCTGATTGAGGCTGGTTCTTTCACCACAGGCAACATTATAAATCTGGTTGACAGCTTCCTGGTTGTCTGTAAAAAGACTCAGAAGGTTGGCTTCCACCGCATTGTCCACATAAGTAAAATCGCGACTGTTTGTACCGTCTCCATTGATAGTTGGCGCTTTGTTTTCCAAGGCAGCTTTAAAAAACAAAGGAATCACGGCTGCATAGGCACCGTTCGGATCTTGTTTGGGTCCATAGACGTTAAAATACCTAAGACCGATGTATTCAATTCCGTAGGTCCTTGCAAAAACATCAGCATACAATTCGTTGACGTATTTGGTGACCGCATATGGAGACAAAGGTTTTCCGATTTTGTCTTCCACCTTTGGCAGTCCGGGACTATCACCATAGGTGGATGATGACGCTGCAAAAACCACTCTTTTTACTCCCTGCTGCAATGCCGCCTGAAAAATGTTGAGCGTTCCCGTAATATTTACCTCATGGGTGGTCAACGGGTCTTTGATACTTCTCGGAACGGAACCCAAAGCTGCCTGATGTGAAACAAGGTGTATCCCTTCACATGCTTTGAGGCAGGTGTCAAAATCCCGGATATCTCCTTCCATAAATTCAAACTTAGGATGAACCTCAAACTCCGACAGATTCTCCCGGAAACCTGTAGCCAGATTATCCAAAACCCGCACTTTTTGGACTCTTTCGTCCGTCAATAATGCTCTGACGAGATTAGACCCGATGAAACCGGCACCACCGGTGACGAGGATGTTTGTATTACTTGTCAATTTAATTTTATTTTTTAACCACTAAGGACACGGAGAGGTTGAATGTTGAACGTTGAATGTTGATTGTTGATTGTTGATTGTTGATTGTTGATTGTTGAACGTTTAATGTTTAATGTTTATAAAAGTGAGACATACTTTACACTTTACACCTTAAACTCTAAACTCTACACAAGATTCGATTTTTACCACTAAGGGCACAGATTGTTGAATGTTGAATTTTTAATGTTTATAAAAGTGAGACTTACTTTACACCTTAAACATTTAAACCTTAAACATTTAAACCTTAAACAATTAAACATTTAAACCTTAAACAATTAAACAGTTAAACATTACACAATTAAACCTTAAACAATTAAACAGTTAAACATTACACAAGATTCGATTTTACCACTTAGTACCCTCAGTGGTAAAACTTACTACCCTTAATGGTAAAAACTAATCTATAAAAAGTTTCTTTTTTTATTCCCTGTCTCAGGAATCAATGTTTGAATATCTTGAATCTTTGATATCAGATGCATGCTCAAACTCAGGAACCAATTCCTTTGCTTTTAATAATATATTTTCAATGTCTCCTGAAAATAATGAAGCTTCCAATTCCAGAAATTGTGCTTTAACCGTTTCGGGTGGCGGCATATTTTCCAAAACTTTTAAGATTTTTATATGATTGGTAGGGACGGTGACACTGTTTTCGTAAAACAATTCTTCGTACAACTTTTCACCGGGTCTTTTTCCAATGTATACAATCTGAATGTCTTTATAAGGCTCCAATCCGTTTAATCTGACCAGTTTTTCAGCCATATCCAGGATCTTAATTGGTTTTCCCATATCAAAAACCAATATTTCACCGGTGTTGCCGGAGGTTGCCGCCTGAAGAACCAGACTGCTGGCTTCAGGGATGGTCATAAAATATCTTGTCATGTTAGGGTCTGTAATGGTGATAGCTTCTCTGTTTCTGATCTTTTTTTCAAAAACAGGAATGACTGAACCATTTGATCCCAAAACATTACCAAACCTGGTGGTGATGATTTGTGTCTGATGATTTGTTTTTTTGTCCTGTTGCATCTGGACAATCTTTAGTTGAAGATACAACTCCGCAAGCCTTTTGGTCAAACCCATGATATTTGTAGGGTTGACTGCTTTATCTGTTGAAATTTGTACCATTCGGGGAACTTTATACCGGATACAGAGATCAATGATGTTTTTTGTCCCGAAAAAATTGACTTTAAAAGCTTTGTCAGGATGTTTTTCCATCATAGGGACATGTTTGTATGCGGCGGCGTGAAGCACCACATCCGGAGTATCTTCCTCAAAAAGAACCTCCATACCTTCTTTGTCTCCGATGTCTCCGAGAAAAGCTATGATTTCAAGGTCCGGATATAAGTCCCTGAGTTCATTTTCTATATAAAATAACGGGGTTTCCGCTATGTCCAGTAATATAAGTTTTCCGGGACCAAACTGACATATTTGTCTTGACAACTCACTACCTATCGAACCGGCAGCACCGGTGACAAGAATATTTTTACCCCGTAAAAAAATATCTACTTCATTTTTATTGATTACTATGGGCTCTCTGAACAACAAATCTTCCAATACCGCCTTTTTAAACTGCAGCTCTTCATTGCCTTTGTTTTCTATGATTCTGGATATGCTGGACTGATATATCTGGATTCTGTTTTGGATACAAAAATCCATCAGTACCCCTACTCCTTCATCCTGTTTCTGATCGCCCAATATCACCACACCGTCCACCGGTTTTTCGTCATTGAAGTGATCATAAAACGTTTGGTCATACCATATATCCAGCCCTAAAATCCGCAAATTTTTAGCTGTTTTGTCAAAACTCAGAAATCCGACAAAACGCGATTGGCCCCCTTCTGTATAATTGATGGCTTTTACCACTGAAATATTTTCATGTTGCGTTCCTACCATCAACAGCCTGCGTTTTTCACCGACCTTTTTGATGTATTTCAGACGTATGTACATGTATTTTACAGATAGTCGGAAAACAGCCAGAAAAAGTAAACCCATTATACCTGAATACAACAAACCCGCATACACAAAAATGTACTCTCCGACATTTAAAAAGTATAAAAAATTAACCAGGGTCAAGACCACCATGGCCACGGTCAGAGCGATAAACAATCTGATGATATCCTTCAGGCTCGTAAACCTGATGGATGCCCTGTGGGTGCCGAAGATCAGGAAACTTGCGGCTATCATCATGATAAACAATGAAAACCGAACCCCGAAAGGAAAAACAGAGGAATAGTCTATTTTGCTATTGCTCAGAATGATATAATTGATTGCAAATGCTATGGCTACTATACATAGCTCAATGATAAATACCGTCGACCTGGGTACGTATTTTTGCTTTTGCAAAGGATTAAATCCTATCAATTTTGAAACAAAATTTGTCATTTTTTTCTTTTTTTGTAGTTATTTCGGAATAAAATAACACTAAAAAAATATAACAGATGTTGTTGGTCAGCAAGTTAAGCTACGCCAACCAAAACTTAAAAAAAATATAAATGCAGGTCTACAGATTTGAAAGCACAAAATTGAATATTTTTTTTGAAATGGCAACCAAAAAAAATATATATTTATTATCAACATAGGTTTTTTAACCACTAAGGCCACTGAGAGGTTTTTTTTGACCACTAAGAGCACTTAGATGTTATTCACTTAGTGCACTTAGTGGTAAAAATACTTAATGTCCTTAGTGGTCAAACTCTTAGTGCCCTTAGTGGTAATATCTTTGTGTCCTTAGTGGTCAAACTCTTAGTGCCCTTAGTGGTTAAACAATTAAACCTTAAACAGTTAAACAATAAACAATTAAACGTTAAACAGTTAAACATTAAACTCTAAACAGTTAAACACTAAACTCTAAACATTAAACAATTAAACAATAAACAGTTAAACAATTAAACAATAAACAGTTAAACAATTAAACGATAAACAGTTAAACATTAAACAGTTAAACATTAAACAGTTAAACATTAAACAGTTAAACATTAAACAATTAAACAGTTAAACCCTAAACATTACTACTTTTGGAAGATAAAAATTTTTTACATGCTTCCGAAATTTTAACGGAAGTTTTTCCTTCACCAAACAGCGTATCATCAAACCGGTAACAAGGTGTATTCAAATGATGGTTTAACCCTGACAAATCATCAAATAAAAGCACATTTGCATCGTGCAATAAGGTCTCCACCCATTCTGTTTCTTTTCTGATGGTAACACATTTTTTTTTCAGCCAATAGGCTTCCTTTTGCATTCCACCGCTATCCGTTATTAAACCCTCTGAATGATACAGAAAACCTAAACTACTGAAATAACTTTGAGGCTCAATAAATATGATTTGTTCATATTTTTGTTCAACCATGCCATATTGTTTCATGAGATTTTTTGTCCTTGGATGAATGGCAAAAACCGTTTTTATATCCAAATCATTTAAACTATCCAGAACATATTGTAATCTCTCTTTATTATCTGTATTATAAGGCCGATGCAATGTCGCATAATAATATCTGCCTTCCTGACCGGCCTGACGCTTTATCCATTGATTTTCCACAGCTTGTAAGACCAGATCCTTCATGATATCTCCCACGACAAACACTTGTTTTGTAATGCTTTCTTTGGCCAGATTATTTTCTGAAAGGACACCCGGAACAAATAAAATATCTGACATGTGGTCTGTAAGTACTCTGTTGATTTCTTCGGGCATCTCTTTGTTATAAGACCTCAATCCTGCTTCTATATGGGCAATAGGAATGTGCAGTTTTGCAGCTGCCAATGCCCCGGCAAGTGTTGAATTGGTATCCCCGTAAACCACCAATAAGTCAGGCATTTCATCGATCAGGATTTTTTCGATTTCTATCATCATCAACCCTGTCTGTTGCCCGTGATTTCCTCCTCCAAGTTGCAACTGATAATCGGGTTTTTGCATTCCCAGCTCATGAAAAAAAACATGGCTCATGTTTTCATCATAATGCTGACCGGTATGAATGGTCCTGAGATCAAAAAACTTTTTTGCTTCCTGCTCAAAGGCAAAATGTTTTATAAATTGTGGTCTGGCACCAACCACGGCGACTACTTTTTTCAATGTCAGACTTTAAATGGATGATTTTTTAAAGGCAAAGAAGCAAAAGGATGATAATCTCCTGTAAGTCCGACAGGTGTTTTTGTTCTGATATCGTGTACGATCTCAATAGCTTGTTTGCAGGCATCTATACTGAAACCTCCGCCGGACAATATATCCTGATAGCTGTGGGTATGCAATTCCGTAAATCCATCACTGAATTCAATTTGTTCCCCGTCTATCTCCAGCGATCTGAATGTCCTTTTTCCTGATTGGCGAACCTTTTCCGGAATGGTATCATAGTCGATACTCAGAAACCATCTGACACGGGCGCGCTCAAATTCCAGAAAACCTGCTGCTCTGTCATGGGTGTGTACGTGGACAATATTATTTTTTAAGTCTCCGAAAATCCATCCCAACATATCAAAAAAATGGACACCGATATTAGTAGCGATGCCCCCTGATTTTGAGACATCTCCTTTCCAGGATGAATAATACCAATTGCCGCGTGATGTCTGATACGTCAGGTCAAATTCATATATTTTGTCTTTTGGTGCTGCATCGACTTTATTTTTCAGATTAATGATACTGTCATGCAATCTGAGTTGAAGGATGGTATATATATTTCGGCCTGTTTCTTTTTCAATTTCCCGCAAAGCATCAATATTCCATGGATTGAGTACGATCGGTTTTTCACATATGACATCTGCTCCGCTTCTCAAACCAAAACGCATATGCGCATCGTGTAAATAATTAGGACTGCAAATGCTTACGTAATCAAGCTTATCCCCTGTTCTCCTCAATTTTTCCACATGTCTGTCAAATCGCTCAAACTCTGTAAAAAAGGCCGCATCCGGAAAATAAGAATCTATAATTCCTACTGAATCATTTGGGTCAAAGGCAGCAACAAGATCATTTCCTGTATCTTTGATAGCTTTCATGTGCCTCGGAGCGATATATCCGGCAGCACCTATTAAAGCAAACTTTTTTGGCATTTTATTTTATTTGGGTATTATTTTTTACCACTAAAGGGCACTTAGAGGTTGATTGTTGAACGTTGATTGTTGAACGTTGAATGTTTAAAAAGACAGGTAAAAATCTTAGTGCCCTTAGTGGTTAAACTGTTAGTGTCCTTAGTGGTAAAATCCTTAATGTCCTTAGTGGTAAAAATACTTAGTGCCCTTAGTGGTAAAACTATAAACAGTTAAACATTTAAACATTAAACAGTTAAACATTAAACAGTTAAACATTAAACATTTAAACATTAAACAGTTAAACAATTAAACATTAAACATTAAACTATAAACCTTAAACCTTTAAACATTAAACATCTACTCCGTCTTTACCACCCTCCCCGTATACAACCATCCGTCGACTGACGATACCTGAAGCATATAAACCCCTTGTGCCAGGTCTCCAAAACTGATCTCCGTTTGATTATATCCTTCCGTGCTTGTATAATACATTTCTTTCACCACCCTGCCTGTAATATCCGTGACCCTGATCGTCGTCTCTACAGCCTGCGGTGCCTCAAAGCTCACATACAATACTTCAGCCGTCGGGTTGGGGTATATTTTTACAGATGATATTTCCCCAATACCTGAACTCCTTCCTGATAATGTTGTCGGGTCCGATGAGTTGAATGAAGTATTGGTTATAATTGTATATGTCGGACTGAATGAACTGGCTTCTCCTATACAATTACTCCTGAACTGAAAATCGTATGATGTGCCTGGCATCAACCCAACTACTGTTCTTGAATTTGTATTTGACGTTGTATTATTGGTCCAATTAGATGACGAACTTGGCTTAAATCTGATACCATAACTCTGAGCTGATGCTACAGCATCCCATGTAATAGTAACAGAATTTGAACTCAATGCGGTTGTTGTAAAATTAACCGGTACCGTACACATTGATGCCGGAGTTGTAAATTGATAGCCTACATATGAACTGGCTTCTCCATTACAATTGGATCTGATTTCTATATCATAAAGTGTATTTGCCAGCAATCCAATGAAATTTCTACTATTCGTAGCTGATGAAGTGTTATTCCATATGCCTGAACTGGCTGGTTTTATTCTTATACCATAACTGATGGCTGAAGCTACAGCATCCCATGTTATGTTAGCTGAATTGCTCGTGACAGAAGTAGATACAATATTACTCACAACCGTACACGTACTTGCCAGAGTTGTAAATTGGTAACTGACATATATACTACCTAAATTTGTACAATTGGTTCTGACCTCAACATCATATAATGTATTTGCCAACAATCCCAAAAATACTCTTGAATTTGTCGAGCTGGAGGTATTATTCCACGTTCCCGATGAGTTCGGTTTGATACGTATCGAAAAACTATTTGCCGCAGCTACAGGATTCCACGTTAATGTTGCGGAATTTGATGTTATATTGCTTGTAACAAAACCTGATGGTGCACTACATGACAATGCCGAAGTTGTAAAACTTGATGTGGAATATGCTCCTCTTTCATTTACAGAACATAAGGCTCTGATTTGAATTTCATAGGTAGTATTTGGATTCAATCCCGCTAATGTTTTTGAATTCGTGTTTGACGATGTAATATTTGTCCATACTGGAGAACCAACAGGTCGCGTTCTGATGCCATATTCCGGTACCGAAGCATTATTCCAATTGACAATTACAGATGTAGCTGTCAGATTGTTGAATGTTATATTTGATATCACATTTGGACAAGTCACATCTCCAAAGATATAAAAATAACCGTATAAAGATGTTGTAGCTGTAACTTCCCATCTGCTTTCTGAAGCATTCCAAAATACGCTAGGTGTGAGATTGTTTCTGGTACCAACATTTACATTTCCTCCGGTGAAAACAACCATTTTTATATTACTAATTCCTGTTCCATCTCCGGGGCCTGTCGCTATATCAAACTGTGTTCCGTTTGTTGCATTAAAATCATCAAAATCAGCTTGTGTAAAATATAACGTTACTGTTGATGTACCATTTGAAGCCGGGGCTATCTCGTATTCTCTTCTTACATAACCTACATTATTATTGGCAACAATTGCAGTACTGCTATTCGTTAAATTCGTCGTCGTGCTTCCTAATACATTACCTCCCGAAGCATCTTCTATTCTGGCCAGTAAATTACAGGATCCATCAATATAATTTAATGTGGCGCCATCCGTATGATTTAGTGTAGCTGTATACGTTCCCATTGAAGTAGGTATTGCTATTTGGGTAACTGACACTGTAACTGAAGATGCTGCGGTACATCCATTTACCGTAGATGTGGCTGTATACATCGTTGTAACAGAAGGTGATGCGGTCACCGTAGGTCCCGTAGTGGTATTCAACCCGGTCGCAGGTGACCAGGTGAAATTGGCCGGAGTTCCTGTAAAAACAAACTGCATGTTATTTCTTTGGGTATAAGCAGCGAAACTGGCAGTCGTTGCTGCATCTACTGCTGCCGGAGTTTGGTTGTCTGCTCTATAAAATAAAGATGATGCAAATCCTGAAGTAGTACTAAACACTGCGGTATTACTTCCTGTCCCACCTCCATCATTATTGGAAAAGTTAACCTCAATCAGTAAGTTACTGGTGCCATTCCAGGTGAACGGTGTGTTTAATGTTATCGAATTCCAACCACTCACAGGCGTAAGGTTTGCAGCATTCCGCACCGTTGTAAATCCGGTCATAACAAAAGATGTCGAAGTAAAGGCAGACAGTGATGTGTGCTGCATTTTTACAACATAGCTTTGTAATGTTCTTGATTCTACTGCACTCAGGTTAAAAGCAATGGAGGAAATACTGGAATTTGCTGTGAGCCCAAGACTTGTAAGCTCTGATGCCAATACAATAATCTGCTGTTTGGCACCACCATAATAACTCTGGAATGGATTCGGGCCTAATGTTGATGCAGTAGTTGATGCTACTGTAGAAGATGTTCCGGTTCCTAAAGTTCCGGAACCTGAATTACCCACATTTCCTCCACTGGCAGTTAAACCAACCGAACCACCTGAACAAATAGAAGCGGAAGGTGGTGTGATAACAACCATTGATGGCGAAGGATTAACTGTTATGATTTGTTGTGCTGTGGCCGAACAACCATTCACAGTAGCTGTCACCGTATAGGTTGTTGTAGTAGCGGGTGAAACGGTAATGGCCTGTAGAGTAGCTCCACCGGGAGCCCAGCTCCAGGATGTAGCGGTACCGCCGTTTTCCGTGAGGGTAGCACTTTCACCCGCACAGATGGTTGTTGCAGAAGTGTTGATGCCAGCTAATGGTGTGGTGACGGTGAGTATGGACACTGTGCTTGTAACCGGGCTTCCGCAGGTAGCTGTAACATTTACCCGATATTGGTAATTATTCATTAAACCTGTGACTCCGGTTAAATTTAAAGTTGCTGTAGTAGCATTACTATATACCCCTCCATTTACGACAGGATTCCAAGATCCTCCATTGTCGGTACTTAATTCCCAGGTGTATGATAAACCAGCGCCGGTGGCAACTACTGTGAAACTCGCATTTGTACCAACACATGCAGATGCAGCAGCAGGATTTGTTGTGATGGCTGCGCCCGAAGAAACGGTAAATACCGCAGCGGTTCGAGTGGATGGACAAGCACCATTAGAAACTTGTGCGAAATATGTGTAATCGCCTGCCGTATTCGTGTTTGGAAGCGCCGGGTCAACACCAACCGGGTTGAATGGTGTTCCTGTTCCTAAGGCTGTTCCTCCCGTTGCGGTTGTGAACCAACTAACACTTGACGGATCCGGATAAGAATAGGAAACAATTAAGGAAGCAACCGCAGCTCCTGTAGGAAACGTAGCTTCAGCTCCTCCTGTATTATCGTTAAAATTATCCCAATATAATAAATTAACTGTACCTCCTGCAAGCGGAGTACCTGTAATTCCTGATGTAGCTGTTCGGGTATAATCAAAAGTACCGGCACTACCTGGCGCACCTGTACCCTGAGCTGCCGCATTGATAAGCGCTCCACTAAGTCCCAACCTGATATCTGATCTCCAGGAAGCTGATAATGCAATAAGACCCGGATAATTTAAAGTAATCCCTGTTACGGTAGAACCAGCCGGTAAAGCTGTCATTGTGGCACTTGCAACTACGTTACCCGGGGCAGCATTTGTTTCTGTTGGCTGACCGGAAACAGTAAAATTAATCGTCTGCGTAGCGGTTACAGTTGGAACTGAACTAGTAACTCCTTGACCGCCCGGCACTGTTTCGCCAATACATATTGAATATGGTGTGGTGGTTGGAGTAGCAGGTGTGGCTAAAGATGCTATAATTGCTGTTGCTGTATTGATACATCCGTTGCCATCCGTACCGGTTACGGTAATGGTGGTATTCGTTGACGGACTGGCGGTGACGGGATTGCCGCTTGTGGCTGACAGACCCGGGGTACCCGTACCTACCCAGGTATATGTTGAAGCGCCATCACCTGTTAAGGTAATGGGTGTGCCACCCGGTGTACAATAAGTACCGGATGTTGGCGATACTGTCACCGTTGGTAAAACATTAACCACAATCGCTTTCTCATCCGTGGTAAACGTCATACTACTATTGGTACAGGTAATCTCACAAATATAATAGGTAGTTTGTGTTAACATTCCTGTTACCTGACTTGCCACAGTTCCTAAAATAGTATTGTAGGGACCACCCGAAGTAGTGCTTGATTTCCACTGATAGGTAATTCCTAAATCCGTGTAGGTTGTGCTCAATGCCAATGTGCCACCTGAGAATCCACTACATATTGGTGTGGTACCGCCGGTAATGGTGGATAAAGCTGGCGTACCTGTACAGGATGGTAGCGGAGTTCCTGTAAGCTCCCATGTACCCAGATCCGGTGTGGTTGCGTTACGGCTGGTTCCGCTAAAGTCGTCAGTGTAACCACTGATGGCAGCGCCACCACTTTCGATACCGGTCGGTGTTGCCGTGTTAAACTTTAAGAAGTCGGCACTGGACCCGACTATGCTTTGCCAGTTCGGATTTTCAGAGATAGAAGCTGTTTCTCTCGCAGAAACCCTTGATTTGAAAGCAGCTAACGTTTGATCGGTGTTGGTTCCATCGCTAAAAATCACATTGGAAGCTCCTGGTGTTCCTGCAAAGAAAAGATTATTGTTGGAAGTAGCAGCATAATTATTAAGCGATGTGCCAGTGCGGCGGTAAGCTACTGTCAATCCCGTTCCGTTTGGTGTAGATGTATTGACAATAATGTTGTTTCTAAGGTTTAAAGCTCCCGTTGTTGCTGTAGCACTGGAAGTGTGTAATATTCCAGATGTACCAAAATTGGCACCCGAAGATGTTCCATTGATATAAATGGTATTGTAATATATATTATGCGTCGAAACAATGTTTGTTGTAAATAAACCGATACCGGTTATCGCTGAAGTGGGAGAGGTGACCGATGCAGCAGGTGCACGCAAATCGCCAATCAGATTATTAAATACATTAAGTGTGGTAGTAACATCAGTTACTTGTAAACCTGTCACAGATGAAGTTACATTACTGCTTGATAAATCAAAAATTTTATTTTTGAACACATTAGTGTTTAAGGCACCGCTAACGACAAGACCAATTAATGATGTACTCGCAGATGTAGACAGAGTCCTAATTTCATTATTATTGATATTAACCACAGTGGAAACATTATTACAACGAATTCCCTCTAAAAATCCGCTGCTTGAGTTAAAGTTACTAAGGATATTATTGGCTATGTTCAGGGTTGAAGCACCATTGAAACTATTTCCAATATTCATGCCTGCAATAGATGACTGACCTGTTATGTTGCTGATGGTATTATTACTGATACTGGAAGTGGGACCACCAATATAAGAATAATTGATAGCGGTAATTGCCCCTGCACCGGTTGTCCAATTGCTTAATGTGTTCCCCGTACATATTTTTGCCGGGCTTGAGCTGGATCCATCGGAATTGGTAATACCGGTAATCCCCGTAGCTCCAGTTACTGTGACATTTGAGAAGTCATTATTAGTAACGGTCGAAGTAGTACCATTGGGTGAACTTGCACCGGTTGTTGTCATCGTAACCGTACCACCGGCAGCCGTTTTTGCAAAGGCCGTAACGATAGAGTTGCCTGAAATGGTTTGGCTGGAACCCGACTGCATGGAATAGTTATGTGAGATAAACGTAACACTTCCCGTCGTATTTAAAGAGATATTGGTAAAAGTATTGTTACTGACCGTTGCTGCATGATTCGTAGCAGTACCAATCGGAGCCAGGTTAACAAAATTAAATGCCATTACTCCCGAGACGGAAAATGTAATTCCCCTGAAATCATTACTTTGGATGGTGTGAGAAGTGGCGGTCCCACTTGTACCAGTTGAATTAATTCCGGTAGCTGCAGTAGAATTGGTATTGGCAAAGCTATAATTGATCCACCCTTGAGTCGTGGTTCCCAATTGGTTATTGTTAATCGTGGCACCTGATGCTACAGCTCCTGTACTGGTAATTCCAGTTAATGTCCCCCCTGCTGTAGTACCGTTTTGCCATCCCTGTAAGATGTTAGAATTAATAGTGACTGTAGAGCCTGTAGCCGTATGTCTGATACCTACAATAGGACTGATGCTGCCTGTAGTCGATGTTATGGTACCTGTATTGGACAGGTTTGAACTGGTCAGCGTGTAACCTGTACGGATATTATTGGCCGTAGTGTTTCCTATGGTATTGCTGCTGATAGTAAATACGCCGCCTGTACCGGCTACATCAATTCCGGTGAATGCTCCGCTGAGTGTAGCGGTCGTACCTACTGCATCTATGGCGGCAACGGTATTGTTTTGTATGCTGACCGTATTGGTACTTGTAGCATAAATCCCTACCACTGCTGCGCCGGCGGTTGTACTTGCTACATAAACAGCATTTGACCCCGTGGCAGCACCTATGGTATTACCGTTACTTGTGCCCACATTTGCATTACCACTGGTGATATTGATGCCACACCAAACACCGTTAGTGGTTGTTGAACCACTGCTCGTGTACAAGGCAAAACCACCAATGGTATTGTTTTGAATAGAAGAAACAGTACCTCCGACCGTAAACGCACAATTTAAACCAATGTAGCGCGTACCATTGGAAGTGCCCGTGGTCGTATAAGAAGATGGAAAAGTGCCTGTAAGCGCCACCGAGTTACCTACCATATTGGTGGTACCGGTACCCGATGCATTGGCAAATCCAATGGTATTGCCTGTGATCGTGTATCCTGCACCTGTACCCACAAAAATACCATTGTGGGTATTGCCGGAAGTATAAATTCTTGTAGCCGTTTGAAACAATTTATTATTTGTTATCGTCCACGCCGAATTACCGGTGGCAGATAGATTTACCCCTGCCGTGATCAGCGTTGCGCTGAAATAATCCGAAATGGTATTATTGTTAAGGGTATTTCCACTGTTGTCAATAGCTGCACTGGTACCTGCGGAATAAATAATATTTGCAGGGAAATTGGTTCCTGATGCGGTGATAGCATTATTGGCAAATGTATTCCCGTCATTACCGGTGGTGGTTCCTGTACCAAACACGACAACACCCGAAGTGACACTGGTATTGCCCCCTTTTATCGTACAATTTTGTATGGTATTATTGGTGGCATCATTAGTCAGGGCAAAGGTGGTTCCTCCGGTAAACGGATTATCAAAAGTCAGGCTATTACCGCTACTGTTCAACCCATCAATGGTCACCCTATCCGCACCATTAAAATTGATGAGATTGGCTGCGCTGGCTGTTGATACCACATTTACTGCCGCAGTTGGATTTATGGTCAGGGTAAAAGGGCTGGCAAAAGCATTTAAAGCATTTGTACCTGACTCTGAGGTCAGGTCGCCTGTAATCTGCAGTATAATATTGCCGGATACAACCGATCCGTTGATAGTCGCAAATGCGCCGCCTGCATTGGTGAGTGACGTGTAGTCGCAACCTGAGGCACAAACGGTTTTGATTCCGGAAAGCCCGGCTAAAGCCATAAAGGAACTAGGTGTCGTAGGAGGTGTCGCTGCTGCCGGTGGGTTGCTGGTAAATCCTCCGGCTCCCGCCAATGGAAATGACGTTACATTGGGTGTACCCACCAGATCCTGCGCAACTATATAATACGAAACCACATCTCCTCCCATCGTTGCAGCTGCTCCGAAAGTAAATGTGTATTGGTTGGAACCTATGGACGTACCGGTAACCGCTATGTAACTACCTGCATTAACTCTGTAATATAACACCGGAAGTCCGGCACCGCTGGTCGGGACACCTGATAAATCTGTGATGGTGGCGGTAAGTGTCTGATCAGTACTTATTAATCCATTTCCTAAAGGTGTATAGGCGATAACAGGAGGATTAAGGTCAGCCAATACGCCATTAAACTCATCCGCACCAATATCCGGCGTGGTGGCATTTCTGGTATCTCCGTCAAAATCATCTAAAAACCCACTGATAGTCGCAGCTCCACTTTCTGCCTGGGTGGAAAGGGCGTTTACTATATGCAAAAATCCGGCGGAAGAACCTGTAAAGCTCTGGAAAAATGTTCCAGGTGTATTGGATACGACTTCGGTTACAGATGCGGCATCTCTCGTTGGTCCTACTGCTGTTTTAAAAGTAGTGAGAGTAAACGCTGTAGTACCATCGTGCATAATAGACCCGGAAGCACTTGAAAATAAGTTATTATTTGAAGTAGATGCATAGTTGCCTAATGTGGAAGCAGCACTTCTCCTGAATGCAGTAACAATACCTGTACCTGATGCCGTAGAATTATTAACAATAATATTGTTCCTCAAATTCAAAGCCGCCGTTGTTGCTGTGGCACTTGCTGTATGGAAGATACCTGAAGTACCGAAATTGGTTCCGGAGGAAGTAGCTGCAAGATGTACTGTATTGTAATATACATTATAAGTACTGGTTGTCCCTGTGGCTGTAACAGATATACCACGAATAGCATCCGTTGAATTTGCTGCAGCGGCTCTTAAATCGCCAATTAAGTTATTATGAACAGTTGCAGTTACTGAAGCTACTGCTCCCGAAAGCACTATACCATTAACACCTGGTGACGCAGAAAACGCACCGGTAGTTGCAATGTCATAAATTTTATTTTTAAAAACATTGATCGTAGTACCAGCTGTTACCATTATACCATTGGTTACACCTGAAGCAGATCCTACACATGAAAGTGTATTGACAGTATTATTACTTATTGTTGATGTAGCTCCAGATGAACTAATACCTGCTACTGTTGCAGTCGTGCTAGAAGAAGATAATGAACTGATTGTATTAGAATTAAATGTTACTGTTGGGCTAGCACTTGAAATGCCTGTAACTGCTCCCCCCGTTCCAGTTGATGCTAAACCGCTGAGTGTATTGGTATTTACTCCAGCTATAACCACATTGTTTGATAGTAATGAAATTCCTGTGATGGCACCACTTCCTGTTATGTTGGAAATGGTATTCGAACTTATTGCTGAGGTACCCAAACAATAACCTACTTGAAGCGCTGTAACGGCAGATGAACCACAAGTCCAGTTGCTAAAGGTATTCCCAGTTATAGTTTTGGTCAATCCAGCAGCAGCACCCTCAATATCCATCCATCCATTCATGGTTGTTGCCCCTGTAATAGAGATATTGGAGAAATTGTTATTTTGTGCTGTTTTTGTAGTTGTAGTAACGGAAGAAGGCGCATTCGTTGTCAAATATAATGTAACTGTACCACCAGCACCACTTTTTCTAAAACTTAAAGCAGTTGAGGGTATTGTTCCTGCTAATGAATTACTGCTTGCTGTTAATGAACCACCTGTTGGAAGTGCCACATTGTTTGAAATGAAAGTTACGTTACTCGTAGTGTTAACATCGAGTGCCGTAAATGTATTACTACTAATGTTTTGAGATAATGTCGCAGCTGTATTATTAATATAAGTATGTGCTCCCGAACCTGAAGTAGAATAGGTGATCCCCCTCACATCATTGCCGGTAATCGTCAACGCAGCAGTTGAAGCTCCACCTGTGTTGCTTACGCCGAAAAACGTACCAGAACTGGTAACACTATATGTTACCGCCCCACCGGTTGCATTTCCTATCTGGTTGTCGTTCTGATTGATGGAAGTAACTACGGCACCGGTATTGGACACCCCTGTAAAACCGGAACCCGAGCCACTCAAAACAATACCTCTGACAATGTTACCGTTCATATTCAATGTACCAGGTGCAGAAGTATTTATAACGCCGACAAAGTTACCAGGAGTGGAACAGTTAATAAGGCTGTTGTTATTCAAATTAATAGTTACCCCGCTCAATGCAGTTGTCATACCCTCGCTGCGGATCATTTCGAATGTACTACTGGTTGAATTGGTTATTGTGATCGTGTTATTGCTGATGGTATTGGTAAAAGTTCCGGCATTAGGTACCAAAGCAGTATAAACTAAAAAAATACCTCTTGAACCAATATTAGATGAAAAAGATGCACTGGTAAGTGTGTTATAAGAACAATTGACTCCCTGCTGATGATTTAATAATATGCCATAGATGGAGCCGGAATTAGAAACATATGAGGCAATTGCGGACAGACCACCCCAGTTTGTTATGGTATTTCCTGTCGCAGCTGAAGATCCACCTATATCATTACCCTGATCCTGTAATGCAGTCCCACCTGTGGCACCACATCCGATAAACGTAATTCCCATATTGACATTACTGATGGTATTGCCATATATTTTATTACCACTATTCGATCCTGCCGCAGTTGTGATGTCGGATTGTGTAGTAGCGCTTGTAGAAGAATGACGTACATTACTATAGATACCAAATGTATTGGCATAGGTTCTGTTTAAAGTAATGTTACAATTCTGAATGGTGTTGTTTTGAGCCCCATTTGTTGTTGTAGTGTATAATAACGCAATTCCCCATTCTACTTGAGTTGTTGAAGTTATATTACCTGCGCTTTCGCGTAAATCAAATCCATCAATGGTGATAAAATCATTACCTATAAGTTTAAATATTGCATCATTATTAGTAGATGTCCCAACTCCAGCATTAAATATAGGTTTTGCCCCGCCAGTATTTGATCGTTGAAAAACAACAGGTGTAGCAGAAGTATTAGAAATATACGTTGTTAATATAAATCCACCTGGCGGAGCCGTTTCTGTATATCCGTCATTTACGGTACATACAATAGTACCGGTATGCGTTCCTCCATTTATAGCTGCAATTGCTGCAGCTAATGTTGCATATGTGGCACTTGTCGTCCCACCTGTTGAAGTAACATTGACCGGGAAGTAGGAATAATTTGAACCGGCATTATTATTTAGATTTAAGGTACTTAAGTCATGTACTTCCTGTGTTGAAAAACTGGTTACATCAGCATCAATGGCTGCCTTGCTTCTGTTGCTGGAATATACGTAAAAACTTACAGCAGCACTTTGCGCAGGAATAGTGGCTGTCCAGGTAGTTCCGGACCCGGTTGCCTGTACAATGGTAGATGCAACATAACTATTGGTACTGTATCGTACAAAAATATTTTCAGCAGCATCAGGTGTACCCGAAGTAGTAATCGTAATCGTTCTTGAACCAAAAGTCCCTGCTGCTTGAGCCACAGCATCAATCGTTACAGGGTTATAGCTGGTTTCCAACACAGACATACGCTGACTGGCATAGGACGTACCTCTCATGATAGTGTACGTATAATAATTGTTTGGCAGCGTAGCCGGCAATTTACCAAATGCATTATAGCAGCCGGGGGAACAGGCGTTTGCCCAGTTTCCGGAGGCTGTAGTAATATTAGGGGCAATCACAGCATTATATGAAGTCAAAGTATTGGCACTTCTCGCACCCCAGGTATTGCCATAAGAGTCTGAATTAAATTGCCAGTTTCGAGTGCCTGAGCTTGTACCTACTGCATCTTCTTGCACACGGAGTTTGAAAGCAGCTCCCACAAGAGTCATTGTGGTGTTGGCATAAGTACCACTAACATCTTGATTAAGAGACATCACCGTCGGTTGTGCATTAGCTACCCATGATATCAAAATAAAAAGTATTACTACTGTAGCGTTGCGGAAAATGGAGATGTGGTTCATATTTTTACTTTGATGATTTGTTGAATTTGTTGGGTTAATGGCATATGTTGATTTGCGGCTCATTATCTGATCGAACTTGACCAACATCGCCGTTGTATGCTGCCCTGTCCTGACTGAACTTCACAATGATTAATAACCTCAAAAGTACAACAGAGAGTTGTCTTAATATATTTTTGCATAAATTTTCATATAATTTAATTTTGGTAATATATTGAAATAATATTTTTTAATACTTTATATATTATCAAAAACATTACTGTATCTTTTATCTTACAAATTATTCCCTTGAAAATTAAAGGTTTGGAATGTAAAGTGTGCTAACCAGGCCTTAAATATTGTTTTGAATATGATCTGAAAATATTGACCGATCGTCGGATTTCGTATAAATCTTTGATTAAATTCTATTTTATGTTGAATTATCTCCTCTATATACAATTGCTCAGGATTGATGCTTTTACCTGAGAGTTCATTTTCATTTCTAAACTTTATCGAAGCCCAATCGGTGATACCGGATTTGACGGTTTGGAGATGTTTTCAGTTGGTATCTCTACATTTTACTTAATTAATACAAAAAGGAAAACATCTACACCTTTGACGTAAAGTTATCAAAAAACCACGCAAAAATGTAAATTGATATATTTAATGAAGGATTAAATTTTATTTTTTAAGGGATATTCGGGGCCTTCTTGGGGATAACCACTAAGAGCTGAGATTTTGATTGTTGATTGTTGAACGTTTAATGTTTAATGTTTATGAAAGTGAGACGTACTTTAAACATTAGAGGTTGAAGGTTGAATGTTGGTTGTTGAACGTTTAATGTTTAATGTTTATGAAAGTGAGTCTTACTTTATACATTACACCTTAAACTCTAAACTCTACACAAAATTCGATTTTTACCACTAAGGGCGCTGATTGTTGATTGTTGAACGTTTAATGTTGAAAAAGTGGGACTTACTTCGGAATAGTTCATTAAACAATTAAACCATAAACATTTAAACTCTAAACCTTAAACAATTAAACATTAAACAATTAAACTCTAAACTCCTCAGTGACCTTAGTGGTTAAATTTGTTCTTAGTGGTAAAATAACCATGAAATATTTAATCAGTATATAAAACAAACATAACCCGAAGATCAGACACACTGTGTGGTAAAAGGTAACAAAATAGTTTATTACCCAAAAACTGATCATCAACTGAATGGAAGCATATGTACCTGCTACCACCAGATGCGGCCATCCTTTTTCGTTGACCAACAATTGATACAGATGTTTGCGATGGGCTTTAAAAATATTTTCACGGTTGTACAGCCGCTGTACGATAGTCAAAACCCCATCAACACCATATACCACAAACAACAGAATATATTTGGAATCAAATGATGAGGTAGTATCTTTAGGTGACAAGGTCAACATGTCAGTCGACCACCTTTCGAACATCAGCCCCAGGACTAAAAAAATAAGGATAAAACCCATAGAAACACTTCCCACATCGCCTGCAAAACATTTGGCTTTTTTTCTGAAATTAAAAAATCCGAAAACGATCAAAGATAAGGACACAACCACCCAGGGATTATATACTGACACCGTAAAAAAAACATCCTCAAGCCAAACAACCGGCACCAAAACAGACAAGGCATACATCCCGGTCAACCCATTAATACCGTCCATAAAATTGATGATATTGAGTGCCGCAATACTTCCTGTTAGTAATAACAACATCACCCACAAAGGATAGTCCAACCATAGTCCTAATTCATAAAAACACAAAATAAATCCGGCTACATGGCTTACCAACCGGATACCATTATGTAACGGGCGTATATCGTCCCAAAAACTCACTACAGAAACCAAAACCAAACCCAAGGTAAACCAAGGGAATAATCCTCCCGAGACTATAAAAAAACACAACCAGGCTATCGGAAAAATGATGCCGCCACCTCTCAGCGTGATGGTCGTATGCGAACTTCTTTCATTGGGTTTGTCGATGATATGATAGCGATCAGCTACACGGAAGTAAAATACTTCTAGAACAAACAAAAAAATGGTTAATAAAACGAGGGCTATCATTTATAACTTTTGGAATACAACCATTTCAACCCTGATTAATATATTATGTAATATTTTCAAATTACTTCCTTAATGTGCTTATTCCTGAAAAAATGGTTTTATAAAAATTTGAGGGCCAATCCTTATTCATACAAGGTTTTTCGATTAGCAGATAATAAATTGATGATACTACCAATACCAAAGGCAACATAATGATACTTTGGATCATAAAATCCTGCCAATAGCCTTGTCCCGACTGCATAGAACCGGTAAATTTTACGATTAAATGAAAAAAAGCAAAATGCAAAAGATAAATACTGTAACACATCCCTCCTATGATAAAAATGAAAGGTCTGGTGTAAAACCAATTGGTTAAGGTGCCTTTAAATACTGAAAAAAATAAACCCAAAATCGAAAGATTCAGGATGATATTATTAAGCCAATAGGCCTGAGGTTTATAAAAATAAAACATCAAAAAAACAGATAAAAGACCCAAAAGATCATAGACAAAATTTCTATTTTTAAAAAAAATATCTCCTAACTTCAAATAAACCCAAGCAAATAAGATTCCTGATGCAAAATTTGTAAAATAAGCAAAAATCGAACTTTCCAGGTGATGTAAGCCTTGATAAAAAAAATAAGACTTCGACATTATTGAAATAACAATAAGAAGCAGAATAAAAATAATTTGTAAAAACAACTTTTTGAATTGGAAAAGTATCCAAAAAAGAAGGGGTAATACGATGTAAAACTGAGCTTCGGTTTCTAGGCTCCATGTTACAGGATTAATGGGATTGCCTTCACCAAAAATAAACACATGACCATATATCAAACCCGCAAAAAAATGAGGAATCAATTCAATACCATCTGCTTGAAGTAAAAAAACATGAACAAAATAAAAACCAATCAAAGAAATAACAAACGGCGGTTCCAATCTTGTAAGTCTCCGAATAAAATAATCTTTGATTTGAACTTGTTTTCCACCTGATACATATTGTTTTAAAAAAGGTAAAGCTAAGATAAAACCACTGATCGCAAAAAACACTTTTACACCTACATCCAACCGGATTATCCACCACCCGGTATCCGAAAAAGATGCCACACTTACCAATTCTTTCCATTCTTCAAGAGTCAACCCAATTTGTTTTATATAAGCAGTATTCATATGATAAACCAAAACCGTAAAAATGGCAAAAAACCTGAGACCATCGATTTCCGGTAAAAAGGACGTAGTATTGGTAGATCGTCTGAATAACTTAATGAAGTTCATTCAACTTTATTATTCAGATAATAATCCAATACTTTTTTAGATGTCCATCCCAACTCCTTTCTTGCTTTTTCATCTGAAAAAGTAAAGGTATGGGTGATTTTATGGATGGTCACGGTGTTGACCGGAAAAAAGGATAAACGATCTCCTATCTTTCCTAAGATGGTTGCAACAAAAGACGGAATGGTAGGTATCCATTTTTTATCTAAACGGACTTTTAAGCATTCTTCGAGTTCATAAAAGGTGGGATGAAAACCATCTGTGAGGTTGTAAACACCTGAGGTATTGATGGGGTTTTCTATCCAATTCATGATCAAAGTACCCACATCTGAAGCCAATACCATACTTTTTTTTGCATTGCCTTTGGCGATTCTCACATATGTTCCCTTTTGTATGGCCTTGATCATTTTGGCCAGATTGCCCAAAGGATGGGGACCAACCACTAAAGGTAACCGTAATATCAAATAAGGTACTCCTTTTTGTGTGCACCATGTCGTTATAAGGATTTCAGCCTGAATTTTACTTTTGGCATAGGGCGCATTCCCCAGTAAAGGCGTAGCTTCATCGATCTCATCTCCTTTTTCCAACCCATACACTGATACCGAACTGATAAAAACGCATTTCTTTATATTTTTATGATCCATAGCTGCTAAGAGATGTTCTGTACCCGTCACATTGACATTGAAGAAGTTTTGTTTTTCGGCTTCCGTTTTAGGATAGCTGTGGGCTTTACCTGCGGCATGGATGAGCACATCTATATCCTGATCGATGGTAGGGATGTTTTTTGACAAATCACAAATGATATCATTTCGCGTGTCCCTGCCTATGGTAATCAAATCGTGGGTGCCCGTGAGTGTTTTCTGAAGTATCTTCCCTAAAAAACCGGATGCGCCTGTAAGGAGAATGGTCATACTTTATGAAAATAGTGCAGCATATTGCGCTGCTAAATTTTTTATACTATGGTGATGTAAAACATATTGGCGACCTTTGGCACCCATTTCTTTTCGTTCTTCCGGTATCAAAGAATAAAGCTTGATAATGCCATCTGCGATAGCCTGAGCAGAATCAGGTTTGACTATGATACCACCTCCCGATAATTCTACGGGATCTTTAATATAGTTGTTTGAATCCAAAATTGGTTTCCCGGCCAACATATAGTCAAAATATTTATTTGCTGACACTCCATGTTTGAATAACGGGGTGTCGTTTCTACCTACAAAACAGATATCAAAATAATGTAAAAGACTTTGTACCTGGTTCTTTTTTATTTTGTTAAAAAAGGTAACATTACCCCAGGACTTACTTTTTTCGGATAATGTTGTTTTTAAATACCCATCGCCTACTATGACAAAATGAAATCGGGGATCCTCTTTTAACAGTTCAGCTGCATCGATTAAATACTCCAGAGCATTAGCCAAACCTAAGGTACCTGCATATCCAATGATAAATTTATCTTTTGGTATATCTGATAACATTTCTCCTGTTATGGTTTCATTGACTAACTGAGTCTCATCAATACCATTTGGAATATAAGCAAACTGTACATTTCGTCCGGCAACTTCATTAAAATGTTGATGCGCATTGGGTAATAATGAAACAATAACGTCTGAATTTTGATAACCTTTTTTTTCAAACCAACCTAATAACCTTACGGCCGGATGGTTTGCCGATTTATTACCAAGCAATTGTAATGTCAAGGGCCAGATATCTCTGATTTCGAATAATAATTTGGCGCCCCATTTATTTTTCATTTTAATACCACTCCATATCGGAAAAATTGGCATTGAAGAAACGATGATTGCAGATGGTTTACCATATTTTTGTACCGGAAGTTTTAATACTTTCCATGCAAATACCCACTGAGCCCAAAAACGTTTGATTGACTGTGGATTATATTTAGGGGTTTTAACCCAAACAAAATCTATACCTCCATACGTTTCATCAGTAAATTCACCTGTGGTTTCAGGCAATGTTTTTGCATTAAACATGTGATTATAAGATGATGAAATAATCTTCACGTCATAACCCAAATCTTTCCAATATCCGGCAAAATAAAAATGTCGTTCACCCCATCCGGAATTGGGTGTGCCCGCAAAATAATTGATGACCCAAATTGTTTTTTGATTTTCCACAGACTAGTTCGGTAAAATTTTCAATTTGCGGAGCTTATTCAACATACGCCGGAATTTCATTTCCCAAATATGGTGGTTTGGATAATCTAAAATGGACTTAACCGGTGTGTTCATGATTTCATCAAACTCATCACTGCTGATACGTAACTTTTTTATAACATATTCCTTGTCATTTTCCATTAATTTAGGATCCGCAGGAGGTTGTTTCAAGATTTCCAATGCTTTTTCTCTTGTAACCTCACCGGTCGAAGCAATCAAACAAGTGAGATGAGCTTTACGTTTATCAATGTTAAATTTTTTAGGTAAAATATAAGACTGATAAAATCGGGTATAAATAGATTCATAATGTTTTCCTCCATAATATTTCCATCCTAATTCTTCCTGTATGACTTTCATAGCATTTTCTTTATCAAATGGAATATAATTGATAAATGAAATGCTTCTTATTTTTTTGACAATATTAAAATACAAAAAATCGAAAACAGTCATGTGAGGAAATGTTTGTAACGATTGCGTTCCGAACTGTTTCTGGACAGAAGAAATATATTTCCAATCCAAATAACCTCTTGCCCATGAAGGTGGCAACATACCTTCATTCCTGAAATTCATTCCGCTAATAATGTACTTCACATCAAATTTGGCTGCCATGCGGTATAAAATAGTTAAAATGGCGTGATCAGTCGGTATTTCTCCATCCGGTGTTGATGCTTTCAAAAAGGACAATTGTAAATCCTTAAACATTTCCCAGTCAAGCACTTCTGTATACAAGTGAATATCCAATTTATTTAAAATATTTTCAATATTTTTTACTGCCAGTTCAGAGTTCCAACCGTTATCTAAATGTACCGCTAACGGGCGTAATCCCATTTTTTTAACCAACCATGCCGTGTAAGTACTGTCTACTCCACCACTGATACCAATGATACAATCATATGCTTTCCCTTTACCTGCTTTTTTTATGTTATCAACAATAATTGCCAGTTGTTTTTCTGCATCAGTCTCTTCCGGCACCCTTATTTTCAGTTTATCTAAAAACTCGTAATAATAATTGCAAACCCCTCCTTCATCAAAACTTATATCATGGTCTCCAATGGTATCCATTACCGTTTTGGTACAAATTTGATATGTAGAATTGTTATTCATTCTTAATTAAATATATTTTTTAATTCCTGATAGCCAGGATAATTTATCAATACTGCTTTATGAGGACCATGATATATAAACAGGCTCCCTGCTGCTACGGCAGATGCTCCGGCTTCCACTGCTTCCTTTAAATGGTGCAGTTTTCCTGCACCTCCTGATATAACCATGGGTACTGTCAGTTCTTTGCTCAACCGTTGTATCAATTTAAGATCATACCCTTGCATCATTCCGTCATTTTCTACGGAATTTATAAAAATTTCACCGGCACCTGCATCCTGTGCTTTTTTGACATACTCCAACAAGTCTGTTTGTTTATGTTTTATTTTGGCATGTGAAAAAATCTGATATTTTCCGAACAAATTTTTATTAACATCTACTGCAACTACGATACTTTGATTTCCAAAAGTGTTGGCAGCTTCTTTAATCAAATGTAAATTATTTAGTGCCGACGAATTAATAATGACTTTCTCCACACCTATGGAAAAAAGAAGGGATATATCCTCCATAGTTGTAATTCCTCCGCCATAACCTAAAGGCATAAAACACTCCGAAGCAATAGACTTAATATACTCAAAATCAGGTTTTAGCTGCTGTTTACTGGCATCAATGTCTAAAAAAATCAATTCATCAACTTCCTTATCATTAAATAATTTTACTGCATTAATGGGGTCACCTATGTATCTGCTTTTATCAAATTGAGTGGTTTTGACCAAACCTTTATTTCTGAGTAATAAAACAGGAATAACTCTCGTGCGTAACATTTTATATTTTACTAAAATTTTCTAATAAATGCATGCCGAAAGTATGGCTTTTTTCAGGATGAAATTGGACACCATACACATTATCCTTTTGTACACCACAAGTAAATTCTTTTCCATAATTTGCTGTAGCTATCTGATGTTCCATATTTTTTAGTGAAAAATGATAGGAGTGAACAAAATAGTAACGTACTTCTTCCAACTCTTCAAAACCATTAAAAAGCCTGCATTTTTCTTTGTAATGTATTAAATTCCAACCCATGTGCGGAACTTTGTAGGAATCAGGCAAATCGAATTTAATGACCTCACCAGGTATTATATCTAATCCATCTGCATTTCCTTCTTCACTATGTGTTGATAACAATTGCATGCCTAAGCAAATACCAAGTAATGGAGTTTGAGAATCAACTTTTTTTTTGATAACAGGAATCAGTCCTAATTCATTTAAATTAAACATGGCTTGTGCATAAGATCCAACACCTGGTAAAATCAATTTAGTGGCGTCTTCTATTTCATCAATATTTGAAGATATTCTGCATGCAGAATCAATTTTTTTAAGCATATTTTGAATGGATCCTAGGTTGCCCATTCCGTAATCAATTATTGTTATCATACTATTTCAGTAAGACTTTGTTTGATTAAATTATTTATTACTATTTGAGGCTTACCAGATTTAGAAGGTAATATTTCATTCACTTTTTCCCAAAAAATATTGATATTTGATTGTGTTCTTTCCCGAAAGAGTTTTTCAATTTTAATTAATACACTTTGGTCAAAATTAACTGAGGGTATATATTTAAATGTAATTGATTCAATATTATTATGAATTACTTGAAATTGTTGAATTTCAGGGAAAAATTCAAAAATTCCAGTAAATGTATGCACTATTAATGTTTTTCCATCTTCGGTTCTAATAATATCTGTATTACGACCTACAACCTTTTCAAGCAAAGGAAATGGTAGATCTCTTTTTTGCGGATATTTCTCTTTTGGTAACATAATTCCTAAATCACCTGTATCGTATCGAATTAATGGCATGGCAAAACCATCTAATTTAGTAGCAATGATTCTTCCCATATGACCGTCTGGAACAGGATTATTATTTTCATCTAAAATTTCTAAATAAACATTTGGTGTATAAACATAAAAATAAGGTAAATCTTTCTTTTGACCAATCATAAATCCTTCATTTAATCCATAATCCTCAACTACATTACATTTAAAGGCCATATTGATTTCTTTTACATAATGATCAAATAATTTATCTCCTTGACTCATAGCTAAATCAAACTGGATATCAATTTTATACTTATTTGCAACTTTTGCGATTTCATACAAACTAGATGCATATCCAAATAAATGCATTTTCATTTTATTATCAATCCTATTCAATGCAGCTAAAATACTTTTTTCATCCAAACCAAAGGCACTGAAATAAAATGTGGAAAATAATTTGTCTTTTAAAGATTTCAAAAAACCTCTTTCAGGCGACATTCCAGTTTGAAATATTGGTTTTCCTATATAATATCCATTCCATTCCCACCAATTAATCAATATTGCTCTCATAATTGATTGTTCTTTCTTATCAATATAAACAACAGAGCGGATACCACCAGACCCACTTGATTCATATTTTATTAAATTCTCTAATTGATAATTTGAGGAAATTAGTTTTGAATTTTCTTTTAAAGCTATCTGTTTAGACAATATTGGAAACTGTTTAATCCATTCACTACCTTTCAATTTTTCATTATAAAATAATTTGTAATACTCACATGTAGTTGTAGCATGATTTAATAAACTTGTTAACTTTGAATCTTGAAGCAAAGCTATTTCATCTTCCTTTAATTGTGCATATTTTCTCTGGATTAATAATTGTTTTCTAACCTGGGTACCCATTAATAAATCACCAATTGGGAATATTACATTTTCTATTATATATGGCTTTATCTTCATATTACGTATACTTAATTAAGTAAAATAATATCGCATTAAAAGTATTTTCGATATATTAATTTACTATTTATTCTAAGATTTTCGACCAGCACTTCTCAACTTGTTTTATATCATATTTTTTTGAAAGTTCTTTAGCATTTAAAATGATATATTTTTTCAAACTATTATTACTTACTAGCTCTAATATTTTTTCTGTGAATGAACTTGAATCTAAACTTGTTGATATCATCATGTTTTTTTTATGTTGCCAAATAAATGGAATCTCACCTACATTGCTTGAAACAATTGGAATGCCACATGATGCCGCTTCCATTAAAGCCAAGCCAAAACTTTCATAAGAAGTAGTATTTATATACACATCATGTGTTTGATAGTATTTATAAAGAATATCATTAGCAATTGGCCCCACCAAATCTATAGATTTTTGAAGTTTGAGTTCCTCTATTAACTCTTCGCATTTTTTTTGTATTCCTCTATCGGGTCCAATCATTGTTAAGGTAGCTTCAGGATATTTTTTTTGCAATTCAAATAAAGTATTAATTGCTAATTCTGGGTTGTATATATCCACAAAAGCTCTAACCCACAATATTCTTAACGATTTACTTTCTAATCTTTCTTTAAAAGGGAATTTTGCCCCATCAATGGGATTAGGTAGATACTCAACTATATATTTCTTTTTTAGAAAATGTGATTGAAGAAACAATGAAGGTGTTAAAATTTTATAAGCACGTTTTAAAGTTTTAAAAACTTTTTCTGGGTTTTTCGTTTCAAATTCTGCAAGCCTTCCTCCATGTAATGTAAATATTATTTTCTTTTTTCTAATTGTTGCTAAATATGAAGCTATTATAGCAATATTAAAAGCTTGGTCACTAAATGTATGAATATGAACAAATTCTCCTTTGAAAACTATCAGATTGAGTATTATATCTAAAAGCCTAAATATTTTATTTTTTTTAAATGAAACTAACTTTGAGGTTATATTATAATCGATTAATTTTTCTGAAATTGTTTCAGCTACATCTTTTGTTTGATGAACACCAGATAAAAAACTGCCGACAAATAATATGCTTTTCATAATGTTAGATTTACTAGAATTCTTATTTAGTAATTAAGTATATAATATAGTAGGTTAAAGATCGAAAATATAAGAAAATTGAACCATGTGTGTAACATTTTTATATTAAAAGTATTTATGTTACTATTTTATTTAGGTTTTAATATTTTTTCAAAAACATCTAATATTTGTCGTTCTAATTTATTCTTTTTTCAACTATATTTAACATAAGTTTAGTTTGAACGTCTAGAGTGTTTTCTTTCGCAAATAAATAAGCATTTTTAATGACTTTTCTTCTTAATTCATTCTCATTTATTAATAATTTTATAGCACTGACAATTTCACTTACATCTTTAGGTTCAATAAGTAATGCATTTTCCTCATGTGTTAAATAAGATGGTATTCCTCCAACTTTACTAGCTATCACAGGCAATGAATTTGCCATTGCTTCCCAAATTGTTCTTGGGAAGCCTTCATGATAAGAAGGTATCATATAAATATCAGCTAGTTGATACATCTTATTCAATTCAAGCCCTATTGACTTTCTTCCATGAAATATAAGTTGATTTCCAATACCATGTTTTTGGGCTATTAGCTTCAACTTATTTTCTACTGGTCTCTTTATGTCGTCTTGTTCCCATCCAACTATATTTAATATCAGTTTATAATTTTCTTGTATTAATATATTAGCAGCTTCTAATAATTCAATAAGTCCCTTTGCAACATCTATTCTACCAGTATACAATAATTCAACTATTTCATGTTGACACGTATCTTCTCTTTGATAAAAATCACTTTCAGACAAAGTAGTTGTTTTAATTAAATCTATACTTTTTGCAATTGACTTATATTTATTTAATAATTCAATAGAGTTCACAATTAAGTTTGCTCTTTTAATTTCTTTTGTAAATAAGAAATCATTATAGCGTAAATATTGATAAATCATTTTATCTCTAAATGTAGAGGATTTTAAGTGTTCAGCTCCATCAATATAGTCACCAACAATCATTAGGAATAGACAATTGTTCTTTTTAAAATATTTACTAAAATAAGGTGCCAAAGGTGAAGGAGATCTTACTATTAATGCATCACATTGATTTAATTCCTTAATTGTTTTTTTTAGTATTTTATTATAAAATATAGCTCTATGCCATGCAGGCGTCTTTTTGCCTAGATTGATATATTTAATATTTTTACCCTGTAATGTATAATCACACTCAAGTGATTCAGTTACATTTGCTTGATGATAAAATACATATAATTCCTCCACCATCCTGGCCATCGTGTCAATAAAAACACCTAAATATCCAGGAATTAAATATTTATTCTGATAATTATTTATCGCTACATGGTAGTAGTAGGCTAATTTCATACTTTATACTTAATGTTATCTAATCTTTTATATTTAACACTAATTGTTGTGACTATTGCAATTAAAAACCAAGCAAACACATTAAATATTTCAGATATTAAATATATATGAATGACCATAGCTAAAAAAGACCAATAAAAAGCGCTTTCTAAATTCGTTCTTTTTTTAAAATCTATTACAAAATGATATAGATTAAAGGCTATTAACAACAAAAATGGCACTATAATAAAAAGACCACCTTCTGCCAATAAAGCTATATATGAGTTATGACCACTTTTATTACTTAAATCTTTTCTTATAACTAACTCTGATCCCTCAAAATTTCCAGGAATAGCTACATAATGAGTCGGAAAATTACTTAATCCAATTCCAGTCAAAGGATTCTCGCTAAAAATAATGATTCCCTTTTCTACCATCGCTAATCGTGTTAAATATGATTGATCTTGAGTTGCTATATTTTCTGACTCGTATATACTTTCATGTATTCTTGGGCTAGCATCATATAAAAAATTTTCCACAATGCTTAATTGTAATATGATAAAAACAAATAAAATAGAAAACCCGAATGAATATAAGGTTTTAAGTGAGATATTATTAAAGTTTAATGCCATAAATACTGAACTAAAAACTAATACAAACCCAGCTCTCCTTTCTAAAAACAACATAGACAATAAAATAATAGCAACATAAATTAACATTCTAGTTTTACCATACTTTTGTCTAATGTATGTAACACCTATTGCAGAATAGCATACTAGTGTAAATGCATAAGAATTTGGAGTATTATATTTTATAAAGGGGAAATTTAATACATTTTTAAATTCATAAAAAATTAGACTTAGCAAAACTCCTATTGCAATAAATTTTGATAATGACTCTAATGAATATTTAGAAATTAAACCTGCAGGCAAAAGGACATTCACAAAAATTATTATCATCAGACTCCAGTACATAAAATTGGGTAATACTATTAGTGCTCTCTCCAAACTTTCATCTCCATTCCCATTGGTGTCTATAACTGAAATGACAGCTCCAATTGCAAAAAACAATGCAAAAATTTGAGGTAATTCATTAAGATTCAAAAAATTATACCTTCTAGCTGTTAAGAATACAAAAGCTACAAAAAATACTAAAGAAAAATTAATTCCACCTAATAGTAGATTATTAAAACTCATCATCAACGCTAACCAAGAAAAAACCCTTACATTAAACAAGAATCGATTGGTTGTAGTTGTTTTATTAGTATGTATGTTCACAGATCGAATCATGCTATTTTAATTCATCTTTTTAGATTTCACTAAACGTAATAGAATACTACTTATAGGAATCAAGTATAGCAAACATCTTAAAATAAAATAGTATTTAGTTTGCGAAAACGGTCTTGGATAGCATGCTTTACCCCAATTAAACAATCGAATAGCTAATTTTCTGTCTTTATTTTTAATCGCAAGATAAATATACTTGATTAAGTGTGTACAATAATGTTGTATAACGTCAGCTTTTGTCATTTGTGATTTTTCCAACATGTTAGAATCTACTTCAAACGAATTTCTATATTCGTCGTACCAATATTTCAATATATCTGAATCTTTTTCTAATGCTTGTTGATTAGTTTGATGCCATCTGTACTTAAAAAGTGGTTTATCTAAAAAATAGGTATTATTGGTTATTGACAATAATTTCCAATGAAACCATTTATCAGGGTTATATATTCGACCTCCTCCATATCCACCGGCTTGGTAATAAGATTCCTTTGAATAACATGTAGCAGCAAAATTATATGGATTATAAAAAGTTGTCAAACATCTTTTTAACATTTCACCAGCATTTACTTTATAGACATTATAGCCCATTGAAATTGACAATTCTTTATCAATATCTTTTTCATACCATATTTTAGCTGATGGCTTTAAATATTCAATAAAGTTTCCAGAACTATCAATTTTTTCAAAAGATGAGGTGAATGAAAATTGTTCTTGAGGTGGTATTAATTGAATAAATTTTTTATACTCTTGTAATGCAGTGTTTGTAATTAAATCATCCGAAGAAAGCATTATTAACCATGGAGAAATTGCCATTTTAGCGCTTTCGTCTAGATTCCCTGCAAATCCTAAGTTTGTGCGATTGACTTTAAAACTTATCCTTGTATCTTTTTCAGCATAGTGTTTTATCACATCAATAGAGTTATCAGTACTTGCATTATCTGATATAACAACCTTAAAATTTTGTTCAGTTTGTTCTAGCACACTTTCTAACGTCAGATTAATGTATTTTTCGTAGTTGTAATTTGGTATACAAACACTAAATGTTGGTTTCATTGATATATTTTTCAAATTTACTTTTTGCTTCAGGAGTACCCATATCCCACATGGACTGAGCATATGACAATACAATGTCCGCACCTTTTTTTATCAACTTATTATACAAAGGCATGATATAAAACTCACCTCGGGTACGATCATTCTCGGCTATCATGATGCGAGCCTCCCTCTCCATTTCTTTGGCATCAGAAAAATAATAGATGCCGGTACTGGCATGATTTGAGATTCGTTCTTTTTCAGTAACCCTGACAACTTTCCCCTTTTCGTCTGTCAAAGCAAAACTCCATTGATCACCCGGCAAATCAAAGACAGAAATGATACCCGACGCCTTTGTAGTTACAATCTCCTGCCCAATCTGACTTTCGATATAAGTATCCGAAGCCGTGATTAATACACCTTCACCTTCTTCAAAATGTAATGATGCAAGTAATATCGTACAAAGTTGACCTTCAGTAACTTCATCTATAAATATCAATTCAAAAGGAACCGGGATCCATTGGGCTAAAACCGAACTCACTCCAAAATGTTCTTCATGTTCTCTTAACGCAATAAAAATTAGTTTTCGGCAGGGAACATTTTTTACAGAACACCATGCGTGATATATCATAGGTTTTCCGCCAACTTCAATTAATGGTTTGGGAGTCTGAAAACCCTCTTTAGTATAGCGACTACCCCTACCGGCCATGGGTATTATTACTATCATTTTATTTTTCTTTTGCTATGATTTCAAGTTGTAAAAGATCCATGGACTCCCAATCCGCAAACCGAAACGCCCGGTCATCAATATACAGGTGTGCATTGGGTTTTCCAAAATAAATTTCATCATATTCAATTTCATTTTTTTCCAACCATTCCAAAGTCACTTTGCCAACATTTTTAATAACCTTGCCCAAATTACTATCACATGTAGCCATATTTCTGGCGGTTTGGATGATCACATAATGACCCTCCTGACGCAATTTTCTGATAAAGTCCTTTGCACCGGGAATCACTTTTACATCTGCATAAGTTTCAGCAGATGTTCTTAATGAACAAATGGTACCATCTAAATCAATTACTATTCTCATTGAAATATATTATAATTCTGATAATATTTCTGTTGCGCGAATGAACATCATTTGTTGTCGTTCAAAGTTATCCTCATGATAAGGAATCATACTTAAAAACAACAAGCCTTCAATCAATTGAATATCTCGTAACTGATATCCCTTTTTTGCTAAAGATTTGTCAAAATATTTTTGTAAAGATACATCTTTAGCATCTTGAAAAATATTGTACGTAAATGATTCTTCCTGATAACTTACATTAAATAAATCGCTTACGATATAATCATAACAACCAGATATACTATGTCTTAACTTTGCTATATCATATCGGGGATCACCATATATTCCCTTTTCACCAAAACTACCTCTCGGGTCAATAAGCCTGACTATCTGATTATTTAAATCGTATAATATATTGGATAAACAAAAATCTCCATGAATAATTGAAAAATTCCCCTTTTGACATAATCCATCTATAGAATCGTTTAATCTTTCTAAAATTAATCTTATGGATGGATATGATTTGCCATTAATAATAACTGAATCTTTATACCATAATGTTTTCCAAAAAATATTTTGTTCGAGCAGCGCCTCTATTCTGTTATAAGTTTTGTCAACATACATTTCTTTACAATTTGCATCTGAAAAATCGGCTTTGTAAGAAGTAAAAAGCGTATGAATCTGAAACAAATAATCTGTGATTGATTCCCAAACTGTTTCGCCTAAATCACCATAGACAAATAATTCAGATAGGGTTGGATAACCATAAAACTCCTGGGTGATAATGATTTTACCTGAATCATTTATTTCATTTGTATAAAGTCTGGGCGTTAAAACTTTTAAAGAATCAGGCAATAAATTAAACCAATTTAATTCGTCTGACAACTTATCATCTTTAAGGCTATGTTTTGTAAT
Source organism: Saprospiraceae bacterium (assembly GCA_022842725.1). GTDB lineage: Bacteria > Bacteroidota > Bacteroidia > Chitinophagales > Saprospiraceae > OLB9. The sequence continues at coordinate 153,224 of JALHOZ010000002.1, read as the reverse complement.
GGTATTTAAAAGAGGATCTATGACCAACGAATTAAAATACCTGGGTCTCAACAAGGTTTTTTTTGACTGTATAAATGACTCCAAATGACCAAAATCATACCATCTGTCGGTCTCTTTCAATACCAATGGGTGTATACGGTGGTAAAACATCAATATATGACTCAACTCAGTTGCTCCTTCAACTTTAGCAATATCGATAGCTTTTGATAATGCTGTTGCACTCGAAAAACAATAGTACCCACAAAGCGCTTTATGTCCCTCACCATACAAATGTTGTTTATCAACCAGGGATAACAAATCTCCTTTTTCAGATGTCCGGGCAATACACCAATTGGACGTATTCCTGACTTCCGCCACATACATCATGTCGAGAGTTTTGCCATAATCATTATAAATCAGGGTATCTCCCAAAATTACCTGAATAGGTTCTTCCACCACTGTTTTAGCGTCCATTGCACCCTTTAGTGATTCCACTATAGTTACAGGGTTATGCAAAGAAGTAATCGTCAAATCGATACGCTTGCTGTAATGTTTTTCCAGCAATTGTTTCAATCTGTAATTTTCTTCCCTCAATACCAACTCAATGGATGTAAATCCCTTCTGAATCAAATCATCCAGTATCCAGCTAATAACCGGTTTCCCATTGACAGGGATAGTCGCATTACTTTGATGCATACCAAAAGGCAAACGTGTATAGTCTATTTTACCGGCTGCAAGTATGATTGTTTTCACTTAGAAATTAATTTGGTATATAATTTTTCAATCTTTTTTATATTTACGAAAGGGTTGAATTGCATACGAGCATACTCTTCTCCCTCATTGGCCATAACTGATATTGAGCTATTTTTTATAATATCTAGTGCTTTATCAACCGCTTCCTTTACATCCTTAACTAAAAATCCTGTTTTATTATTAAGTATCACTTTGCTTTTTTGACTGTGACCATGATATGCAATTACCCTGGTACCTAAGGCTTGAGCTTCAATAGGTTGTCTGCCTAATACACCATTTTTGTTTGGAACAATTAATAAATCCATAGCAGCTATTAGGTCTAAATTGTCACTTCTGAAGCCAGTTAAAATAACCTGATTTTCTAATTTATTATTCTCTAAAAATGAAGTTAAATAAGACTTGGCGGATTGGTTAACATAAACACCATCTCCTAAATGAGTCTTTCCTTCATCATCTAAATTACCAACAATTATAAATTTAACAGAACTATGAAGACTTAAACATTTACATATTTCCAAAAAATCCCATGCACCTTTTTTTTCTGTAACATTAGCTGCAAAACCGATCAAAAACTCATCTGAATTTACACCTAAATCTTTACGCGTTTGATATCTATTATTCTTAGATTTAGAAACTAAGTCAAAGTCAACTGTATTATAAATAATCGACTTATTTTCAATATCTTCAAACCCGTCCACTTCATCTTCTGAAATACAAATTATATGACTAGAAAATCTCCTTATTTCCCAAATACTTAATAGTTTAGCTGCTAAACAAGCTGTTATATGGTATGAACTTCGGCTATGTTGAATAATGGGAATACCTGATTTTTTTAAAGAAATTCCAACATTTAATGATGCCTTATCATTAATATGTATTATATCAGGTTTAATATTTTCAACTATATATTCTTTCAATTTCTTATTAGGAATTAATGCTCTCATTTGTTTGATCATTCCTCTCGACATACATCGAGGTCCTGGAAAAGTCCAAAATGTATCAAAATAAAAAACTTCAACCTTAACTCCCATTTCTTCATAGAGATTTCTTACTGGGCCATCCTTGGCCAAAATAACAATCGGCTCAAATAAATCCCTATCCAAGGCATTTAAAAAATGTCTTAAACTTATCGCAGATCCTGTAATAAGTCCATCTTGATGGAAATAAGCTATTTTAAGTTTTGTTGAACCCATTTTTCAAAAATATAAAGCGACCACACCCTGGTCCAATTTGTTTTTCCGGATTTCCAATCCTCAACTATCTTTTTAATATGTGTATTTTCAAGATATGTATTTCCGGTTAATGTCTTTTCTATATCAACCAACAATCCTTTTTTCATCCAATTTTCTACAGGCATTTTGAAACCTCTTTTGGGTCTTAGGCCAAAATTCTCATACAAATCATTCTTAAAAGCTTGATATAAAATATGTTTCACCCCATTTGCTTCGTAACTGTATTGTTTTTCAAAGTTTGATAAATTGGCTGTTTTGCCCACAAATTTAATCTTCCATTGATCTGGCAAGTGAAAAGCTAAAGTAACTAATCTATAATCTATAAAAGGAAATCTGACCTCAATAGAATGATGCATACTTACTGCATCTGAATCACGCAACAGTCTGGACATCATAAAACCACGTAAATGAAAAAATGAAATTTGTTGCAATAAACTATACTTTTTGGGAAGATTTAAGGATTCAAATTGGTTGAAGTGTGTGCCAATGTTTCCAGTTAACTTTTTTATTTCCTGAGAATTGAATACATTCCCCCACGTTTGATAAAAACTTGACAAGTTTTTCCATTTGGAGTAAGCACTTAGTCTTTTACTTATGGCATTAGGTGCATTTACCCAAAGTGATTGGGTAGCTGACAAAAATTTACTTAAACCAAGATATTTTTGTTTATTTATGATGTCTCTGTCTATACTGTAACCCGAAAAAAGCTCATCACCTCCTAATCCTGATAAAGCAACCGTAACATACTTTGATGTCACCTTACTTACCAGCCAGGTATTTAAACCATCAACTGATGGCTGATCAAGCGCTTTAATAAACTCATCAATGTAAGGAACTATATCTTTGTCACTAACTTGAATTTGTAGATGCTTTGTGTTAAAGAACTGAGCAGCTTCTAAGGCTTCTTTTTCTTCGCTTAAATCCTCTCCTTCAAATCCAATGGAATATGTATTTATTTCGCTGAAACCACTTTGTTTTAAAACTGATACTAAAATAGCAGAATCTAATCCACCACTCAAAAAAACCCCGAGAGGACGATCAGATATGGTTTCTTCTTTTACCGCGTCAGTCAGGAGTTGTTTCACTTCAACAATCGCTTCTTCTTCAGTATTGGGTTGGCAATCTACAATATCAGTGACGTTCCAATATGTTTTAATCTTCATCTCAGTACCATCCCATAATAAATATGATGCCGGAGGTAACATGTGTACATCTTCGATAATGGTATCTGGTTGAACTATATATCCATTTGCCAGGTAATCGCTTAACGCTTTGGTGTTGATTTTTTTACCTATCAAACCACTCGCCAACATTCCTTTCATTTCACTTGCAAAAACAATTTTGTCGTTGATTTGGGTATAATAAAGAGGCTTTATGCCCATGTGGTCTCTGGCCAGAACTAACTGTTGTTTTTCATGATCCCAAATAGCAATTGCAAACATACCTCTTAATTTTGGAAGCAAATTTATGCCTAACAAGTTCCAAAGTTCAACAATTACCTCCGTATCAGTATTAGATTTTAATGCAACATTATCAGGCAACAGAGATTTGAGTTCCTGGTAATTATAAATTTCTCCATTATAAACTATTGTAAAATTACCCCGACTATTGCTCATGGGTTGATGGCCTGCTTTAGACAGGTCGATAATCGACAATCGATTGTGCCCCAGTATAACCATGTTATCAGAAAAAACTCCTCTGTCATCAGGGCCTCTGTGATGCATCGCTTGCAACATCTTTACAACAGTTTCAATTCCATTATTATATCCAACAATTCCAGCTATCGCACACATAATTTTATATCATTTTTTCTTTATATAATCCAAATTTATTTTCTTGATCCCTATATATATATATATATATATATTACGGATTTTCACAAATCCTGTAAGGGTAGAAAAATAGTAGTAATTAAATTTAATTCTATATCAATTCACCAAAAAGTTTAATATAATACAACTTATTTTGAGATCAAACTATTTAAAATCTTTCAACAACTCTATTGCTATAAGCTCAGAAGACTTTATTTCTCCTTTAAAAAAATAGTTTTTTGAATAGTTTTTTGCTTGCTGAAGAATACTATCATACGTATCTTTATGTAATATCAAATTATGAACTGCTGTTTGTAATTCGCTCGAATTTGTTACATGTATTGTAGCATGTTGTTCGATAAAATCTACTTTTTTAAATTCATTCATTAAATCTAATGTTACAACAGGAATATCCAAAGCCATAGCCTCAATAGCTACAGTAGATGCTCCTGTAAGAATACACGTTGCACCTTGTAACCAAGTAAATATTGATTCAGGGTAGTCCTTATCATAACTGGAAATAATTTTTATAACATGTTTTGGGTACTTCTTTAAGACATCCTGAAAATTATTCAGGTTATCTTTTCTGTGCAATTTGATAACCCATTGTATATCATCAAATCTGCTTGCAACTTCAAAAATAACATCCAAAATTTTTGCATAATGTTCATGCGATGTTGAATGTCCTGGACCTGAATTTGTGATAAGAATATAAGGTCTTGTGCTTGTCAGGCCCAATTTTTTTTTCAAAACAATATCTATTTCCCCTGTCTTATTAAACAAAAAATCTTCCAAATATGGAGCCCCTGAAATTTTGAGTCTCTCAGAAGGCATTCCGTTCTTGACCAAATCATCCATAGCAGCTTTACCATATAGAAAAAAACAATCTACCTGGTGAAAAGTATCCAGAGGCTCCCCTGTTACACTTCCGTGCATAATACAAAATGATTTAAGATTATTTCGCTTTTTCACCAAAAAAGTCATCACTCGTCCCTCTTTAGTTGTATCATTTCCGACAAAAACACTTTTTGGTTGATACTTTTGTAGCAATGTGTCGAATTGAAAATAAAGATTAACATAATCCTCAATTTCAGTATCAAGTATTGAATATATATATTCTAAAGGTAGTGTATAATTCAAATTTTGCTTAAAATTATGTAAGACCTTTTTACATTGTATTTTAAGTGTTTCAATCTCTTTCCGGTGAGGGTTTAGAAGTACTTTAGGTAAAAAAATACTGCTAAATTCCTTTTTGATTTTTTTATAAAGTGGCAAACGATTCGTAACAACTAAAAAATCAACCGACTTATTTTTTAATGTATTAAATACTGAAGTTAGTTGACTTATGTGTGTAGGTTCTGTAGGTAAAAATAAAACAGGATAGTGTTTACTTCCATATTCAGATAATGTGGAGTATATCACTTTATCTTTTACATATTTTAATGTTAATTTTAACTCTCCAAAATTATTTTTTTTAACTGTTTCAAATTGGCTTCGCTCATTTTTAAGATAAGAAACAGTTTTTATAAATAATTCAGAAATCATGACTTGAAATGGGTTAAAAATGCTGTTTTCATAATAAGGATCAGCAAATTCAACTAATCTTTTGAGTTCTTTAAAAATTTCAAATCTATCCATAGATACTTAAAACGCTAGTTTCAGCCTATTTGCAAAATAATAATACAAAGAGACCGAAAGCAGCATCAATGTAATTATGCCCTTGTAAATAAAATGAATATCCTTAATTATAAAAACCAATATGGTACTTACACAAATTGCCAAAAACCAAAAAAGCGGGTAATAATGTACCGGATTATTCTGTCTGAATGATTTTAAAAGATATCCCCGAAAGCCCATAAACATTAATGCTAAAAAGGTAGCCAATACAGAACCCCATATTCCGTAAAATGGCACTAAAATCAAATTAAGTATTACGTTAATAACTCCGGCCATAAAAGAAATTTTCCAAAGTTCTTTGGTTTTAAGCATATACTGCAATTTACTAATCGGGCCAAAATAAATAGGTCTGTATGAATATGACATGATAATAATTACCGTAATCATATAGCCTATTTCTAAAGAATCATTTTGTATCAGTAAACTAAAAGCTTCCTTCATCCATAATGCTACCAAAAAAGCTAATACAAGTGTCCCTCCCTGCATCACAAAAGTCAAATTTCTGGCTTTAATCTCATCAACTAAAGATTCTGATCTGAATAATTTCATATACATAGGACCAGATGCTTCACTTAATGCATTACCGACAATCGCAAAATATCCACCTAAAGAATATGCCAAAGAATAAAGCCCAATGTCATCTAAAGATACTCCATACCAGCTCAAAATCAGCCTGTCAGAGGCATCTAATAAATAAATAGAGTAATAATGAGGCAAAACAGGCAGTCCTATTGCCAAATAACGTTTAAGCCATTTTTGATTAAAATTAAAATCAAATTTAAGTTTGATAGATCTAATGACAACCCAAATATAAGGCAAAAAAGAAATAAAACTAATGATAAAACTGCTGATAAACCATCCCAAATAGCCCATCTTCAGTGTCACTATCGTAATATAGTTGGATACTATACCAGCTAAGGCTGCTATTCCATTAAAGGTGACTATTGGTATTGGCTTTTGTATAAGTTGATAATATTTTCGTCCAAGCCATTTGGTAGGTTCAAACAATATTAAGGGTAAACAACTCAATATAGTGATCATCAGATAATGTTGCTCCTCTTCTTTTGGTAATACCAAATATATAACAAATGCCAACAAAAAGGTAAGCGGAATCGCCCATAAAGTGGATAATGTTAATAGTTTATTCCAAATGAATTTGTATCGATTTGGATATTTATAAAATGAGACGCTTAAAACAGAGGTCAATCCCAAATCTTTTAATGCAGTAATGGCCGCTGTGTAAGCCATCAGGGTGCCGAATACACCATAATCTCTTGCTGTCAAATGCGGGGTGATAATCGGAAGCATGATCAAACTAACAATTTTAGGTAATTGTGGCCCTAAGGCATATACTAAACTGTTAAAAGATAGTCTTTTAATGGACATTACTTTTTTTTCGTATCATTTTACACGGAATTCCAGAACAAATTGAATTAGAGGGAATATCTTTTACTACGACAGAATTGGCACCAATCACAGAATTATCACCAATAGTAACATTAGGTAAGATTACAACATTTGAACCTATCCATACTCCGTTTCCAATTTTTACATTTCCGTATTTATGTTTTCTAGGTATTATGTTAAAATTACTATCAGAATCATATGAATTATTATATATTCTAACATTATGACTAATGGCACAATTTTCTCCAATTTCGACTAAAAAACCAAGGTTTGATGAAATACTGCAACCTATTCCAATATAGGAATTTTTTCCAAGTATAATCCTTCCTTTCCCTACTAAAATTACATCCTTGCCATTAAACTTAAATGTTTCATCTATTTCATACATTAGCTTATAATTATCATAAACTTTTTTTTGATAGAACTTTAAAAAATAACCAATGAATAAAAAAAGAAGTTTGCCCAAAACATTTAATTATTTAGTGAAATTGACCTTTTTCCTTAAGTGAATAATAATGTTCAGAATTGCGGTACTTTATAATCTTAATTGGATTTCCAACAGCAATAGCTAAATCCGGAATATCCTTTGAAACAACTGCACCAGCACCAATAATTGCGCCTTCTCCAATTGTCACTCCTGGCAATATTATGACATTGTGGCCCAACCAAACACAATCTTTTATTATAATTTCTTTGGCAATATGTGTATCGTCGTAAGGGATTTTATCACCGTTATAATTGTGATTACTTGAAATCAAAGTCATATTCATACCACAATGAAAGTAATTACCGATGTAAATCGGAGCCTTCCCCATTATAACAGCATTAGGATTAATATTTACATGATCGCCCAAATGCAAAATAGATAAATTACCTTTTACTTGTCCGTTGACAGTTAACTCCTTACCGCAAATTGCAGCATTTTTTCTAACAATATCAGTAAAGACTTCCTTATACAATTTGCTTCTATAATTATCTAAACCTAAAAATAATCTTTTAAATAAATGTTTCAACATAAACAATAATGTTACAGTTTCAAGAAGCCCAAGAGTATTTTAAGTCCAATTTCACCACTTTTTTCCGGATGAAATTGCATACCCCAGGCATTTTTATGGTTAACGACCGAACAAAAGTTGATATCCCCAAAGCTTGAGGTTGCAAAACAATCTTCCTCCTTTGAAGGATTGGCATAAAAGGAATGCACAAAATACAAATAGCTATGATTGTCGATACTTTCAAATGGGGTTTGTTTAGTATCGCGTTTATAATTCACTTCACTCCAGCACATATGAGGTATCGTATTTACCTCTCCATTTTGTTGCACGGGCGGTAATGCAACTACCTCCCCGGGAATAATACCCAGTCCATTTGTTTTTTCGATTTCTTCGCCCGACTCAAACATCATTTGCATACCAAGACATATCCCCATAAAAGGTTTGCCGGTTTTCAAAAATGTATGAATAGCTTCCGGGATGTTTCTTTTATTTAATTCCCGCATGCCGTCAGGAAATGTGCCTACGCCAGGCAAAATGAGATAATCTGCTTCGCAAATAATTTCAGGTTGTTCCGTAAGTACTACTTCAGCACCCACTTGTTCCATGGCTCTGGTAATGCTGAGTAAATTGCTCATCCCGTAATCTATGATGGTAACTTTTTTCATTATAAGGGTCTTACAGGAATTTCTTTATGGATAGCTTCTTGTTTAATATCTGCTACAGATATTTTTTGGTAATGTAAGGCATGAGCTATAGCTATAGCATCTGCTCCGGCTTCAATTGCCTCAGTAAAATGACTTATTTGGCCAAAGCCCCCGCAGGCGATAACAGGTACGTTTACTATACCTGCCACGGCCTGAATCAGGGCATTGTCATATCCTTTTTGTGTACCCTCCTGATCAACCGAGGTTAATAATATTTCACCAGCACCCAGTTCTACTGCTTTACAAGCCCATTCAGCTACCTCCATTTCAGTATATTCCCGGGCACTATCATAGGCTACTATCCATGTATCACCTTTCCTTTTTGCTTGTATAGACACAACCATACACTGTTTGCCAAATCTATTTGCGATTTCGCTGATCAATTCAGGCCGCAAAACGGCTGCAGAATTTACCGCCACTTTATCTGCGCCACAGCGTAGTATCTCCGTTGCATCCCCTAAGGTTCGTATGCCTCCACCCACGGTGATGGGAACAAAAACATTTTCTGTCGTTTTGCGTATAATATCTTTGATGCTGTCCCTTCCATATAAACTTGCTACTGCGTCTACATAAATGATTTCATCGATACCATCCTGGTAGTACTTTAAACAAAATTCATTAGGATCTCCTAAAAATCGCCATCCTTCCAGGTGTATCCCCTTAATCAGACGATTACCTTTAACATCTAATCTTGCAATCAATCGTTTCGCTTCCAACTATTACTGTGCTTTATGCTTTAATTCCCACTTCCCATCCACTTTATGCCATAGGTGAGGAGAACGTGCATTATCAATGACTTCCCAATACCTTTCTTCAGTCAACCCGGTATAATCCAAAAACTCCTGAAAATATTTTTTAGGAAACTCACCATCATATTTGTTCAACAATTCTACTGCTTCTTCTCTGGTAATAAATCCATCTCTGATATCCCTGCAAGCGTCATTCATAGCTCTGCCTTGTCCAAATTTTGTAAACATCGTAAAATAATGTTGCCCGTCTATCTTATCATCCAGGCTGGCAAATTTCGAATAGGTTCCTTCACTTCTTCCATCAGGATTTGGTTTGAAATGTGAATGTTCCATCGCATAATAATAGTTTTCCTGCGGTGACCAATTGTAGTAAAAACTATAATAATGAACTTCTATACCTGCCTTCCTGATAGGATCAGCCAGCAAAGGTTTGTAAAGGAATAAATCTTTATCTTCAATTCCAAATTGGGGTAAATCCTTAATGTGAACTCCACCAAAATACAAATCAGCTTCATCACTCTCCCGTGTGAAGTGTTCAATATTCATCAAAGGACTGTAGTTTTCCCCGATTTTATTATGTGCTTCGGCATGATTTTCACCGTACATGATTAATTGTACCCCATATTGCAGAGCAATCCTTGGCGCTACATTTTTTTGTCCAATAATAAAAGGTTGAAAAGGATTAACTAAATTTTCAAAAGCTAAACGGGTTAACATACCATGTATTTTTCCATTGGGTGTAATCAAAATATTATCAAACCCCGCATCTATCATACTTTGAAAATTTTGCCAACCTACATCTGTATATCTGTGTGGTGCCCAGGTTACAGTTAATGGATTCATACCGTATTTGTACTTCAGCTGATGTGCTACAAAAAAACTGTCTTTGCCTCCACTCGAAGGTACTATAACATCATAAGTTCCATCATTTCGTCTGAACCTGTCACACAATTCCTTCAACTGTTTTTCTCTGTTTGACCAGTCTATTGACTTTTTCTCTTCAAACCACTTGCACGCATCACAAATGCCATCTTCCCCGAATCCAACGGTGTCAATTTTTGAATCTTTTTTAACAAATTCTCTTGAGGTACTTGGTCGTTGATTATTAATTACACATCGCTTACAAAAGATTACTTCGTCAGGCAATCCATGTAATGTTTTTATGTGGTTTTCCATTGTATTAATATTCTATTTTGTTGTTTAGTATATACTGTTCCGCTTTGTGCCAATCTTCCATAGTATCAATATTAATAGCTGAGCCTTCAGAATCATTGAGTATATAGGTAAGTCTTCGACCATAAAATGACTGTTGATGCATCAGTACATCTGCCGCTGTAATATACAATTGACCATCCCGATAGTATGCATCAGGAAGGTCTTGTCTTCGACTGATAATTTCACTATCACCGGTAGCAACCTGCAGCATATGCTGTTCGTCGCTTTCAAATAGCCAGTGTGGATTAAAATGTGAAGGTACTTTTCGCACAGAAACCAGCGAATCGGCAGCTCTTTCCTTGTAAATTTGCAGGGCATTTTCGATCAGCATAGGGTCTCTGAAAGGAGAGGTAGGCTGTAGTAAAATAACGGCATCATAAGTAAAACCAAAGTTCAATTGCTCTCTTAAACAGTGTAGCACCACGTCAATAGACCTGGCCTGATCATCGGCAAGTTCTTTAGGTCTTAAAGAAGGAACGGAAATACCCAGACTTCGACCTACGTTGGCTATTTCTTCGTCCTCAGTACTTAATATAATATCGCTGAACACATGAGATTGATTGGCCATTTCAAAGGTGTACCAAATTAATGGTTTTCCACCTAACATTTTGATATTTTTGCCCGGAACTCCTTTGGATCCACCTCTCGCCGGTATGATACCCAATATTTTCATTAATAGGATATAGTTTTATGAAATTGTAGCGGTACTCCGGCCAACAGCTTTGCTATTCTTAATCCGGCATCTCCACCTCCATATACCTGGCTGGGATCAAAACCTTCCATTCGATTTATAAATGACATCACAGCAACATTGATTTCCCGGGCATTATAGTTGACGTCAACTACATTTTTTCCCCGCGTCCTTCCATGCTGTCTGCTACCAATATTCACTACCGGTACACCCAGATATGAACATTCCCTGATTCCCACACTACTATTTCCGACCAAACATTTTGCGTTGGTTAAAAGTCTTAGAAAATCATCTCCTTCCATATTCTTAAAAAAATGCATAAACCGTGGTTTATTAATTTCCCTAAAAGTTCGAATTCCACCGGAAGTACCATCTGCCCCTGCATCCACGTTGGGCCAAAACCATAAAACAGGAAGCTCAATATCTTTTAATGCGTTTAAGGTTTCATCAATGTGCAACCTGCTTTCACTGTATTCGTTTGTTACCGGATGTTGCATCACCACCAAATAACCGGAGTCAAGGGCAGGTTTGGAACCGACACCTCCATACTTTTCATATGGATCAAAATCCAGTTTGGGATTTTTTTTCACCTCTTCTGCCAAATCAATACTGGGACATCCTGTATTAAAAACCATCTCAGGATTTTCTCCCAATTTTATAACCCGGTTTTTTGCATCTTCTGAAGCTACAAAGTGATAGTCAGACAGTTTGGTAACTGCATGTCTTACTTTTTCATCAATATTGCCTGTCACCTCACCCCCCTGAATATGAGCCAACGGAATATTCATGTAAGATGCCGCTATGGCCGTTGCCATGGTCTCAAAACGGTCTGCAATGGTAACTACGATATCAGGTTTCAGATTATCAAACACCGTAGACAATTCAAGTATGCCAATCCCGGTAGTTTTTGCTGCTGCTGTAAGGTTTTCGCCTTCCAACACATTAAAAACCTTGGCGGAAATGTCAAATCCGTCTTTTTCAATATAATTGACAGCACTACCATATCTGTCTAATAAAGCAGATGCTGCAATGATCAATTGTAATTCTAATTCAGGATGATCTTTAATCGCCTGAAGAGCCGTTTTCACCCGACTATAACTTGGACGTGCCGTAATGACTACGGCAATTTTTCTTTTTTTATTCACACTATATCCTGTTCCTTTATAAAATGGTGCCCGGGAAAATCTGCCACCCACTTTTTTCCTACAATTTGTTGGAAATATTTGGCGGATATTCCTCTATTTCCCGGCTTTGTAGTTTCCAAATCATTTATTGTTACTATTTCCCCCGCTTTTACAGCTCTTTTAGTGGTCAAACTTTTACCAAATAACGTTTTCAACTCAATGAATTTACTGACATCATCTTTGAGATAATCCACTTTTAAAGATTTCTCAATACTTCTTACACCATCTACCAAAGATTTAGTTTGTTCAAGGGTCAAGGAAGCTTTAGCATCAGGGCCGAACATATCATGGCTAAAAACTACATGAAATTCTAAAATTTCTGCTCCTAAAGTAACAGCTGCCAGACCTGCATAGATATTGGCAGAATGATCTGAAAAACCAACAGGGATTTGGTATCTTTCTTTTAAAATCGGAATCATTTGTAATCCCCATTCTTCCGGTTGGGTGGGATATGCCGTAGTACATTGTAATAAACTCAACTGATTTTCCCATTTTCGTAAAAAAGATATTGTCTCGTCCAGTTCTGTCAAATCACTCATACCCGAAGATAATATAATGGGCTTGCCGGACTCAGCAATTTTTTGAAGCATGAGATAATTGGTCATTTCACCAGATCCAATTTTGTATCGCTTCACCCCAATCCGTTCTAACAATTCTACTGCAGCTATTGAAAAAGGGGACGATATAAACTCCATTCCTTTTTCTTCACAATGTTGTTTAAGTCCAACCCATTGTTCAGCCGTAAACTCCATCCGTTTCCAATAATCAAAACGGGTTTTATCCTCGTAGCTAAAATTGACTCTAAACTGTTCAAATTCACTGCTTTCTGTATCGGCAATATGGGTTTGAAACTTGACAGCATCCACACCAGTATTAGCCAGAGCGTCAATATAACTGTGCGCTATCCCCAGACTACCCTCATGGGCTTGAGCTATTTCTGCGATGATAAAAACAGGATTCATGATGATGGAATAGGTGTTCTAAAATTTGATTTTACGACTAATTTTACCGCTAAGAAAAATAAGATTTTTAACCACTAAGAGCACTGAGATTTTTTTACCACTAAGGACACTTAGAGGTTTTTTTATTTTACCACTAAGGACACTGAGGTTTTTTTACCACTGAGAGCACTTAGGTTTTTTTTTACCACTTAGGGCATTAAGAAGTTTTTACCACTAAGAAAACTAAGGTTTTTTACTACTAAGTGTCCTTAGTGGTTATAGTTAATTAACCTAAAACCTGGTACCTAATGCCCAGGTACCTAATGCCTGGTACCGAATACCCATACTTATTTTCCCAATGAAGCCAGCGAGATCACATTTATTCCGTCAGGACGGCGATAACTCATACCTGTACCGGTAATGATGTTTAATGATTTTGGCAGATCCATTCTGGAAGTGTCTATATTATTCTTAAATTTTTTTAAATTTTCCGCAGCTTCTTCTATATATCCTACTCCAAGTTTTATTTCGAAAGCAGCATAATGTCCACTTCGTTTCTGTACAATGGCATCAACTTCCAAACCATATGAATCATTGTAATGAAAAACATCGGCATCATTTGCCTTGGCATATACATTTAATTCATGTGTCGCCAATGACTCAAACAAAAATCCGGTGTATTTAATGTCTTTTAACAAGGCTTCTTCATCTAATCCTAAAACAGCTGTAGCCAGGGATGTATCACACAAATGTCTTTTGGGTGATCTGCGCAAGGATGCCGATGAGCGAATGTGCGGATTGAAAGCCGGCTGTTCATATAAAATCATCAAGCGTGACAGCGCATCAAGATATTCTGTTATGGTATTGCGCGATAACTCATTTCTATCAGACGTTTTGACATCTTGCTCCAATGTTTTGTTATCTACTAATGTTGCCGTATTCCTGGCAATGGAACGCAATAAACTACGAACTTTAATAGGGTCGCGTTTGATGCCGGATACCCTACTCATATCCACTTCACAAAGCAAATCTACATAACCGCTGTTTAATCTGATGGCATTTTTTGCGCTCTCGCCCATTAAAGCAGGCCAACCTCCTATCAGCATTTTTTCTATGATGAATTCAAGCGAAACCCCTTCAGCGAAGAAATCCGATACAGTTCCTTGAAGCAAATCCGATACCTTGACCATTCCCGTTGAGTAACCTAATTCCTGCCAGGTCAACGTATCCATTTGCACTACCGTAAAACGCCCGGCCCCGCTGTGCAGTTTGACATCATCATTTGGATTGGCCGAACCTGTAAGAATAAACTGGCCTTTTTTATTGCGATCATCTACTTCGTGTCTAACGTAATTCCAAATTTCCGGTTGCTCCTGCCACTCGTCTATCAATCTGGGTGTATCACCTATTAATAAAAGTTGTGGATTGGTTGCCATAATTACCGGAACCTGTTTGTCCCTGTCCATTTCTAAAACGCTTTTTGCAAATTGTTTAGCAGTTGCTGTTTTACCACACGATTTTGGGCCTTTTATTAGTACAGCACCTGAAGCTTCCATATTTTCTAATAAATCATTTTCTATAATCCGGTTGACGTAACGCATATTTTCCTATGTCATTTAACATCAAAGGTAGTAAGAAGATTCATATTGTGCAAATTTCAGGTATTTTATTGTGCAGATTTTAGACATTTTGTTGTGCAAATTTTGGGTTTTTTTATTTTACCACTAAGGGCACTAAGGTTTTTTTACCACTTAGAACACTAATGGGATTTTTTACCACTTAGGGCACTTAGATTTTTTTACCACTAAGGACACTTAGATGTTTTTTATTTTACCACTAAGGGCACTGAGGGGATTTTTTACCACTAAGGACACTGAGGTTTTTTAACCACTAAGGGCACTGAGATGTTGAACGTTGAAGGTTTAACGTTGAATGTTTAAGGATTAAGGTTGACCGAGTACACATTTAAACATTACACAATTAAACATTAAACAATAGCACAACTAAACATTAAACAATTAAACATTTACACATTAAACAATTAAACATTTTTTCCTTCGTCATCATCATAATAACCGTACCCATATCCGTACCCATAGCCGTATCCGTACCCATATCCTCCTTCTTTTTTGACCCCATTCAGGATGATACCGGGATGGGACAGCTTCTGTGAGGTGTAGAGTTCATTGACCATACGGATGAATGGTTTTTGGGTGACGCCAAACCGGGATACAATCAGGGTCTGATCTGCTACAGGCATGAGCAATAAAGCATCTGTGACAAGTCCCAAAGGCGCCGTATCAACCAGAATTGAATCAAATTGTGCACGCAATTCATCAAAAAGTTCTTTACATCTCGGCTGAAGGATGAGCTCTGATGGATTAGGTGGTGTAGGACCACATGGCAAATAAAACAGGTTTTCGTGACCGGAAACTTTTCTGATCAGAGAGGAAAGTGATTGTTGCGGATTCACGAGATAATTGGTGATGCCGGTGGTTTCCTCATCGCCGGTGATATATCGGGCCAGTTTGGGTTTGCGGAGGTCAAATCCCAGGATGATGGTTTTTTTGCCCGCTAATGCCTGGGTAATACCCAGATTGATGGTGACAAAAGTTTTGCCCTCGCCACTGACATTGGAAGTAACCAGGATGACCTTCTGTTCAGTACCTATGCCGCTATACGACAGATTGGTACGCAAAAGTCTGAACATCTCCGCCACCGAAGACCGGCTGCCTTTTTTGATAGCAACAAAAGTATTGTTTTTACCACCCGGATGATTACCGATAGACCCTAAAAATGGCATGGCTGTCAATCGTTCTATATCATCCCGGGTGTATACCTTATTGTCGAGGCTCTTGCGCAACAAAATCAAACCTATCGGAAGTCCAAGACCCAGGACAATCCCTATAAGCCAGGCATTTTGTTTTTTGGGAGATACCGGTCCGTTGTTGATCGGATTGTTCAGAAACCGCGCCGAAGGTGTCTGGGCAGCAATACTGAGAGATGTTTCTTCTCTTTTTTGAAGCAAAAACAAAAATAAGGTCTCTTTGATTTTTTGCTGACGCATGATTTGCAACAATTCCCGCTCATTGCGGGGCACGGCACCGATACGTCTTTCTATAGGGGTGAGACGTTGCTCCAGGGTCATCCTGCGGCTATTGAGTTCGCGGCTGAGGTTATTGATGCTGGCCTGCAGACTTTGACGGATGAAGTCAAGCTGTTCGTCAAAGGTATTAACAGCAGGATTGGCAGAAGTAGCTGCCTCCAGTAAAGTCGATCGTTTGAGCAGAAGCTGATTGTACTGTGCGATGAGATCACCGGTACCGGCTCCAAGAATCATAGCATTGCCAGGTAAGGGTTTGTATTGTTTTTCCGAATCGTTGATATAGTTTCGGATATTTTCGAGAAGACCTTTTTGAACGTCAATTTCGAGCATTTGTGCGTCGATGACATTGACTTGAGTTAGGTATTCCGAAGCGGCACCCGATACGTCGATGGGCACTTTGTTGTCTTGTTTGTAAGATTGTACATCTTTTTCCACATCGTACAGTTCCTGGGCAATATAGGTCAAACGTTCGTCTATAAACGCCAGCGTATTTTTGCCCGCCTGGTTTTTATCGTCGATGACGCCTTCATTGTAGGCCAGGATGAGTTGTCGGAGGATGTCTTCTGCCCGTTCCGGAATAGCATCCTGCAATGCCATTTTCAGGACGTTGGTCTGTTTGAGTTTTTCTATTTTAAGGCTATTGGCATACATTTGTGTTATCTCTGTCGGGTTGTATGACATGACCTCAAATTTGCTTTCCGGGATATTTTTTCCTGTACTTTTGATGATAAATAAATAGTCTCCCAATCGTACAGGCACGCCAAAACGACAGAGGGTACCCTCACCGTCTTTGTTTTTACTGATCCGGTAGGAGATACTGTCCACCACTTCCATCTCTACAAAAAAGCTGGTCGTAAGGGTGTCCAACCTGATGAGATCAAAGGTCTGATATACATCGGTACTGCGAACCCTTCCTACACTTATAAATCTTTTTTCCAACCCCAAAGAATCCACCACCCTTCGCATGAGGTTGGTAGATTGTAATACCTGCATCTGATCTTCTACCGGCGATTTGGATTTAAATCCAAGGTCTCCGAGTAGGGCTTCTTCAGTAATGCCTCCTTCCTGCGGGTCAGCGAGCATGACAACGCTACTGACAGAATAGATGGTAGGGGCGTACCGAAGGTAAGTGTATACGCCTGCTAATCCAAGTATTAAACCCAATACTATCCAATACCAATGGTGTAAAAAGAGATAAAAATACTCTTTAATGTTGATGGGTTGACTTTCCTGTTCGAAGTTTTCGAATTCGTTCATGAAGGAATTGTTGAATGTGTAACGTTTAACGTTTAATGAATTGTGTAACGTTTAACGTTTAATAAATTGTTGAATGTGTAACGTTAAACTTTTAATGAATTGTGTAACGTTTAAGATTAAAGCAATGTGCGATAAAGCACTCCCATTTATTGAGCTTCTTTGTTATTATTCTTATCAAATGATCTTTTCAGACCATTTAGTTTATTTGCAACCTCATCTAAGTTTAGTCGTAATTCCTGAAACTTTTCTGCAGAAACATATTCTAAATCAGATGATAAAATCAAACAGTTTGCTACTTCCATTAAACTACCATATGCAATTTCTATATATCTGATTTTTTCTTTGTGAGACCACCTTGAAGTTCCTTCTGCTATATTGCAGGAAACTGAAATCATTGCTCTTCTAACTTGACTGGTCAGGCCAAATCTTTCGTCCTCAGGAAATAATTTAGTAATTAAATAAATATCCCTAACTAACAATCGTGATTTTTGCCATACATCCAGTTTTTCAAAACTGTAAATATTCATAGCTTGTGTAAACATTAAATCTTTTTGTGGAATTGTTGAATGTTGAATGTTGAATGTTGAATGTTGAATTGTGTAATTGTTTAATGTGTAATTGTGTAAACGCTAAACATTAAACTCTAAACGTTAAACATTAAACGCTAAACATTAAACTCTAAACATTAAACATTAAACGCTAAACATTAAACATTAAACGTTAAACATTAAAAAACTACCTAAATAATGCAACGGCCAATGTGATTATAGAAATAAATGCAGTACCATATGTGACTCCTCTTGCAAAAGGATCCTGTACCGTAGCGACCCTGGCTTTGATAGGTTCTACATACAACATATCATTTTGTTTGAGGAAAAAATACGGTGAGTTGAAAATATCCTGAGATTGAAAATTGAGCCTTTGAAAGATGCGCTGCCCACCTTCTTCTCTTACTAATAAAACATTGGTTCTGTTGGCATACGGTGTAAAGTCGCCGGCATTGCCTATGGCTTCCAGTATACTGACCCGTTGGTTGCTGATCCGGATGATCCCCGGTTGATTGACCTCACCTAAAACATTGATTTTAAAATTGAGAAAGCGGACATTAACTACCGCATCTTTGAGGAAAGGTTGTGTTCCTTCTGTGATCATTTTTTCTATTTCTGTTAAGGTAAGTCCTCCCACCTTCAGTCTTCCCAACACGGGCATACTGATATATCCTTCACGATCTACAAAATAACCGTTAAAAAGTTCCATCATGTAATTGCCCTGTGCTCCCCCCTGATTCAGTTGTTGCATCTGCTGCATCTGTCCTGTCATATTTTCAATATTGAAAGGTGCCGCGGCCTCAGGGTTGAAACTGTGTACTGTGATGCGAAGCAGATCATCAGGCTCTGCGCGCAATTCTGCTGCAGATAACAATGCTTCCGATTCCTGCCCTATTGGGTTGACACCTGAAAACGATACCAGTTCTCTGTGGTAAACGCAGGATGACATACTACATACGATCATGATCATCGTGATAAGAAGAAGATATTTATTCATTTTGTTAAGAGGTTGTGTGATAATTATTGACCGATAAAGTAGTAACGGTTTTTAAATGGGTTTTTATTTTACCACTAAGGACACTTTGAGGTTGAATGTTGAACGTTGAACGTTGATTGTTGAACGTTGAATGTTGAATGTTGAATGTTGAATGTTGAATGTTGAACGTTGAAGGTTGAATGTTGAAGGTTTATAAAAGGGTGTCTTACTTTACACCTTAACAATTAAACATTACACAATTAAACATTACACAATTAAACATTAAACGATTACACATTTAAACATTAAACGCTAAACATTAAACAATTAAACATTACACAAGATACGATTTAACCACTAAGGGCACTTAGTTTTGTGTTTTCAAAATCATACCGGTGCAAAAGTTTCCGGATACCGGGATGCCTTTGCAGTCGATACAACTGGTCTGTATGCTGTACATGATGTACATCTGTACCGACCATACTCACCAGTTTATGTCTGATCAGTTTTTCGGCAGATAGTTGAGGACCCTTGCCATAATGTCCGAGCAGAGACAAAAGATTGATTTGCAAGCGACAACCACCATCCACCAGATTCTGAAGGGCAATTATATTCTGGTTGAGGTAGGGATATCGTTCGGGATGAGCCAAAACAGGTTTGTATCCTTTCAGCTGCATATCAAAAAGCGACTGTCTGAAATGAGGGTGTTCCGCAACAAAAGACATTTCTACCAATACAAATCCACCGGGTAGGGTCAGTATTTCATCTTTTTGTAATAAGGTATCAAAATGATCATCCAAAAAATATTCTGCTGCTGCGTCGAGACGGATGTTGATTCCTTTTTCTTTTATGGCGTTCCTTACCAGATTCAGTTTTTCGAGAATAATCTCACCGGTATTGGGATAAAACTCTTTGTAAACGTGTGGAGTAGCAATCAGATGCCTGTATCCGAGGTTGTATAATTTTTCTATCAAAATCAGGCTTTCTTCCAAAGTGGCGGCACCATCATCAATTCCCGGGAGAATATGTGCATGCATATCAACTTCCGGCAAGGCGAAAGTATCGATTGTCTTAAAAGAATTTTTTAAAAAACTAAACAATGAGGGGTTATTTAACCACTAAGGGGTAGGAGTTTTTTTTTACCACTAAGGACACTTAGGGGTTTAATCTTAGTGTTCTTAGTGGTAAAACTTAGTTTACCTTAGTGGTAAAATCTTAATGCTCTTAGTGGTAAATCTTAGTATACCTTAGAAGTAAAATCTTATTGATTCAAAGGAGCAGTAGGTTTGACCTGAATAACCTTCTCTTTGGAAGGTGCCTGACCAAAACCATAAACGATACTCAAACCGGCAGTTCCGAATGAATCAGCAGAAGGTTTTCCGCCTGCACTCACTCCATCCAGATAATCATTCATACCAACTCTGAATGATCCTTCCAATTTAATAGAAACATTGCTGGTAGCATAATATCTGATACCAAGTCCCAAAGGTATTGACAAAGAGGTATTTTTTTTGTTTTGAATATCTTGTTCGATTTTACTATCCCATCGGCCCAAATAATTTCCACTCTCAAAATCTGTATTTGCATTTCCGGTCACCAATCCTACACCTCCCAAAACGTAAGGCATAAACTTTGAATTCTGCCATTGAAAAGGTTCATAATCGAACCTGACTGCAAATTCGTGAATCCGGTTGGTAAAAGAAAATCCTCTTCTTTGATGCTCAAAATCAGCATAATTAGCATCATCTCCTGATATTTTGGTTGTAAAATAACCTAAACTCACGGATAATTGATTGATTACGTTTAAAGTATAACCCAGACCCACCGCGGTATGTACTTCAGATAAGTAACTCAGATTTTCATCGGTCACCGTATTTAAATCTCCGCTGTAAGATGCCATCCCTGCAAATAAACTGACTTCATGTCTGTTTTTAAAATTGAGCAGATATGGTTCTTTTAATGTCCAGGATTGAGAAAACGCCGATACTGACAAAAAACAACATAATATGATAAAAATATAATTTTTTCTCATGATATTCATTTTTGATGATAAAATTAAAGACAAAAGTAATGATAAAATTTGGATTCAGTTCAAAAAAGTAATATTTTTGGCTGAATTCAGGTATAATTAATATTAAAATCAGGTTATAACCCATTTTCTTTCCGGAACAAGTATAACGGAAATTTTGGTGTTGATGTGATGAGGCTTACCATCTGTTTGACACGCCGTTTTGTTAACATGCCGGAACAAGGCCAAAAATATTTATTTTTCAGCCACCATAAGTTTTATAACCTTCCATCCACGGTTTCTTTGGGTAAAAATGCTTTTGCATCATAAACGATACTTTTTGACTTTTTAAGTGCCCCGATCGACAGCGAGCCAAATGTCTTATGGGAAACCGCCAAAATGACAGCATCGTATGTTGTGTCCGGAAGGGCTGTCAGGGAGTGGATACCGTATTCATGAAAAACCTCTTCCACACTGGCCCAAGGATCATAAATATCAACATTCAGGTCGTAAGTTTTTAGTTCATGGTAGATATCTATGGCCTTTGTATTCCTTATATCCGGACAATTTTCTTTAAAGGTAATGCCCAGCATCAGGATATTGCTTCCCTTGACGGGAATATCTTTTTTGACCATAAGTTTAATCACTTCCGTGGCGACGTGTTGACCCATGCTGTCATTGAGCCTTCTTCCAGCCAGAATGATTTCAGGATGATATCCCACTTCCTGTGCTTTTTGGGCCAGATAGTATGGGTCCACACCGATACAATGTCCACCAACAAGCCCTGGTTTAAACGGAAGGAAATTCCATTTGGTTCCTGCCGCTTCCAATACTTCATGGGTATCGATACCTAAGCGGTTGAAAATTTTTGATAGTTCGTTGACAAAGGCAATATTGATATCGCGCTGACTGTTTTCAATCACTTTAGCTGCCTCCGCTACTTTAATGGAAGCTGCTTTAAACGTGCCGGCAGTGATCACAGAATTATACAATTGGTCAATGACAGTTGCTGCTTCCGGGGTTGATCCGGAAGTTACCTTCAATATTTTGGATACGGTATGTTCTTTGTCACCGGGATTGATTCGTTCCGGACTATACCCGACAAAAAAGTCTTCGTTCATCTTTAATCCTGACATTTTCTCCAATACCGGGACACATTCGTCTTCTGTCACACCGGGATAAACGGTGGATTCGTAAATGACATAATCCCCTTTTTTCAATACTTTTCCAACGGATTCACTGGCTTTATAGAGCGGCGTCAGTACAGGTCTGTTGTTTTTGTCTGTTGGAGTAGGAACTGTCACGATGAAGGTATTACAAACATGAAGGTCATCAAGATTTGTAGTGACAAACAAACCATCCTGATCAAAATCTTTTGACGAAGCCAAAACTTCCCTGAGAAGATCATCTTCAACTTCGAGGGTAAAGTCTTTGCCCTGATTCAATTCATCGATTCGTTTCTGATTGATATCAAACCCAATGACGGGATATTTTTTAGCAAATTCAACCGCTAATGGCAATCCCACATATCCCAAGCCGATGATGGCTATTTTATGTTGCATAAATAATTGTTAAAGAAAAAATTAAATTATTTGTCGTTGTTGAGACTTCTGTTTTTTATCATCTTACTATAATCAAGAGGATGCATTTCACGACTTCACGGAATTTGAACCACAGATTTTGTCCATGCTTTCAGCTTGGCAGGCTCAATTTTTGTTATTTTTGACAAAAATCATGATAAAATCAATAAACGTATTCATTTAACCTCGGATTTCTTCCCTGGCTATTTACCTAGATTTTATAATTCCCTAACCCGTAATCCTTTACCACTTAGAACCATAAACTTTGTGCCTGAGTTATTATTATATTTTGTAATTATCTCCAGGAAGATTGTTTGTATTTGATGATAATCGGGTTTATCGTATCTGATTAACATCACGGAAACATTGGTAATACCATGTGCAAAAACCAATTCTCCAAAATCTTTGTCCTCTGTTATAACCAATGCTTTGTTCTTTCGGGCAATTTCTATGACGTCTATGTCAGAAACTCCAGAATAACTATCTCTTACAGAGATAAACGGTAAATTGTGCTGAATCGCTTGAAGTATCCAATATTGTTCAATATTTTCATCAAACAAAATCATACAATTTCAAAAAATTCTTCATTGGCAAGAACATTGGCGCTATACTCAAAACAGGCCTCTATTTGTTCTTTCTTCAAATGAGGATAATTTTTCAATAATTCTTCCATTGTATACCCATTAGCAAATTTTCTCATAATCAGCTCTACACTGATTCTTGTATTTTTAATAATTGGTTTTCCACCCAAAATTTTAGGGTCTCTTGTAATATATGATGTCAACATTGTTGAGATGAATTGATGATGTAAATATGCAAACAATTGTATTTTTTAAAAAGTTTCATTATGTATTGAGTTACACTTAAAATCAAATGGTTAGACCCTTTTTAGCTTTACAAATCTATAATCTGTTTAATACAGAAATTCTATTTTAAAAAAGGTAATGTCTTATTCAATCCTTCCTTCAATAATATTTTCCCTTTATATCCTAACAACTCTCTGGCCTTTCCCACATCCGTAAGACTGTGAGGGATATCTCCTTCTCTGTTAGGGCCATGATTAGCTGAGAGGCTGCAACCGTTAACTTCACATATCATGTCCCAGAGCTGATTGAGGCTTGTTCTCCCACCGCAGGCAACATTATAAATCTGGTTTACAGCAAGCGTTTTGTCTGTAAAAAGGCTCAAAAGATTGGCTTCAATCGTATTTCTTTCTACCTTTTAAGCGTGAATCCCAGGAAAAAGTCCTCATTTAATTCAGCTCTCTTAATCATACCTTTTAACGATTTTTTACAGAAAGACTAAAATATTAAAACCAAACTACTCGACTTCCACGTCGTGGCCCATTTTATCCTTTTTGGTTTTAAGATAACCTTTGTTTTCTTTTTTGGGCGTGATGATCAAAGACTTTCTTTCTACCGATTCAAAACCTGCTTCTTTAAGTGCGCTGAGTTTTTCGGGATTGTTGGTCAGTAAAATGATGTTGTGTATATTCAGTTGTTTGAGAATATTGATCGCTGTATCATATCTCCGCGAATCGATTTCAAACCCCAGAATTTTATTGGCTTCAATGGTATCCAATCCTTTTTCCTGCTGTCTGTAGGCATGAAGTTTGTTGATGATACCAATACCTCTGCCTTCCTGACGAAGGTAGATGATGAGCCCACCTTCTTCACTGATGATTTTCATCGAAAGATCAAGCTGTTCTCCGCACTCACACTTCATACTCCCGAACAAATCTCCGGTGATACATTCGCTGTGGATCCTTACGTGAACGGGTTTGTCCAGTTTGGTGCGGTCGTTGAGCAAAACAATGGTCGGGACATAATCTGTCTCCGAACAGGAATAAGCCCGCATCCGGAATTCACCGTATTTGGTCGGAATGTTGGCTTCGCCCTGTAATATGATGTCTGCCACTTCTATTTTTTTAATATTTTGATGAGATATTCACCGTATCCGCTTTTCAGAAGCGGTGAAGCCAGTTTTTCTAATTGGCCGGCATCAATAAAACCCATTCTCCAGGCTATTTCTTCGATACAACCGATTTTATATCCTTGTCGTTTTTCGATCACCCGGACAAATTCTGATGCATCATGTAAAGAATCAAATGTACCGGTATCCAACCAGGCGATTCCTCTGTCCATAATACCAACAGACAGTTTGCCCTGATCGAGATAATATTGATTTACCGTGGTAATTTCATATTCTCCGCGGGCTGAAGGTTGTATGTTTTTGGCTATATCCACCACATTATTGTCGTAATAATACAAACCCGGAACAGCAAAATCTGTTTTTGGTTGTGAGGGTTTTTCTTCTATGGAAATAGCTTTTTTGTTATCATCAAATTCCACCACACCATATCGTTCGGGATCATTGACATGATAGGCAAAAACTCTCGCTCCATCATTTATCATGGCACTGTCCTGCAAAAGCCTGCTCAGCCCTGATCCGTAAAATATATTATCACCCAGCACGAGACAGGAGGAATCATTTCCGACAAAATCAGCTCCGATGACAAATGCCTGTGCCAATCCATTGGGAACTTCCTGAACCGCATACGAAAAATGACATCCGAGTTCGCTTCCGTCACCCAAAAGACGTATAAATCCTGCCTGATCTTCAGGAGTAGTGATAATCAGAATATCTTTGATCCCTGAAAGCATCAATATCGACAACGGATAATAAATCATCGGTTTGTCGTATATTGGCATCAATTGTTTACTGATGGCTTTTGTAATCGGGTAAAGTCGGGTTCCGGAACCGCCGGCGAGGATAATACCTTTCATTTTATTGATGCGTTGATAGTTTGATAAGTTGATATTTGATGAGTTGATGATTACTCATGTTATTTATGTGCCGGGGAGCTACAAAACCGGCAGCGCCTATAAGGGAAAATTTTTTATCTGAAGTATTATACATTCTTTTGTCCAATGATAATGTTCATACACTTTTTGATTAATACTAATTGTTATAAACTAACCAATTAGTTTTTTTAAATGACTATTTATAAAAGACCCATTGGTACATTTTTTAAACCACTAAGTTCACTTAGTTCACTAAAAGTTTTCTTCGTGTTTTTTAAGTCCTTAGTGGTTATTCTTTTTGACCTTTCCATCTTTCAGTTCATATGATTCTCCGCTTTCAGAACAAACTGCCATTCCATTTTCATCAAAATGCAGACGTTGGCCGTATTCACTCATCCAACCTATCTGTTTTCCAGGGTTTCCGACGATCAACGCATAATCCGGTACCATCCTGGTCACTACGGCTCCGGCTCCGATAAAAGCATATTTTCCGATATCATTTCCGCAGACAATGGTAGCATTGGCACCAATACTCGCTCCTTTGCCTACTGTGGTTTTTTGATATTCATTTTTTCGGTTGACTGCACTTCGTGGATTGATCACATTGGTAAAAACACAGGAAGGTCCCAAAAAAACATCATCTTCACAAATTACACCGGTATAGATGGATACATTATTCTGAACCTTGACATTATCTCCTAAAATCACACCCGGTGAAACCACAACATTTTGGCCGATATTACAATTTTTGCCTATCACGGAGCCCGTCATAATATGACAGAAATGCCATATTTTTGTATCGTCGCCGATAGTGCAATTATCGTCAACGTAAGAAGATTCGTGTTTAAAAAAGGAAAACAAAAGTTGAAAATTTTTTTGTTTAAGGTTAAAAGTTTATAGTTTAGTTATATTGAAAGCTGAAAATTGATTGTATATCTATTTATATTAAGATTCAATTAAAAAGACCGTGAAACCAGATAATTTCATACTATTTAGTTAGCTTGTTCTGTAAATGATTTTCTCAGCGCACTTAATTTATTTGCAATTATGTCAATTTCATTTCTCAATTGCTCAAATTCATTTTGTGGTACCCATTCAAAATCATTACAAATAATAAGACAATTTAAAACTTCCATCAGACTTGAATATGAAATTTCAATAAATCTGATTTTTTCTTTAAATAAATTTCTTGAAGTTCCTTCCGCAATATTTGAAGTTATTGATATTCCGGCTCTTCTGATTTGATTTGTCATCCCGAACTTTTCTGATTCCGGAAAATGAGATGTCAAAATATAAATTTTACCTGTTAATTTTCTGGATAACTGCCAAACTTCAAGTTTTTCAAAACTATATTCTTTCATTCTTTGTAATTTTTTTTAAACATATAATATCAACAATAAACTATAAACTATAAACTATAAAAAATCAATTTCTCATCGCATCCAATACAATTTTTCTTCCCAACACAAAACTCAAAGCAAGTAATCCTCCTAAAAGAGCTCCTTTGATCAGTTCAATAAGTAAGGAAGGTGCATTCGGTTCCAATGGTGGAATAGGTTCGTCAATGATAGAAATGTCCGGTGTTCCTGCAGAAAGCGTAAAATCTGCCAACTCTCTGTTTTTGGTTACTTCAGCATACATGTTTTTGAGTTTGAATAATTCAGTTTCCATTATCTTTTTTTGCGTAAGCAATCCCGGGTCGGTAAGATTGCGGTGTGAATCATTAAACTTTGCCAATTGAAACTCCTTGGCCTGCATCGTCCTGAAAATGGAATCACTTTTAGCTTCTGCAAATTCAAAAGTCGACATATTTCCTTTTGAGGAATTTACAAGATAATATTGTTTTATTTCATCATAAATCAAATTACAATATTCAATCGATAACTCTTCATCGGCTGTGGTTGCAGACAAAGTCAAAATCCCGGTATCTTCATTAAAACCATTAGAAAATATATTGTTTTTTACGTTTTTACCTCCAATAATTTTCCCAAAAAGCATTTTAAATGCCATCAATTCTTCTCCTGAAAACTCTGAAATATTTCCATGTTTAAAACGAAATCCTTTCCAGTCTTTTGTTTTATTAGTCCATAATTCATCTAATTTATGCAAAACGATAATGTGATTGGCAATAAAATCCGGTTTGCCTGGAAAAGTATCGAGTTCCACTTTTTGGAATAAAACTTTTTGTTGGATATTTCTGGATTTTGACAATTCGACAATTTTATCCAGATTTACTTTTCCTCCTTTTCCCAATCCAAAAGATCCAAGAATACCTGATAAAGCTCCGCCGCTACCACTTCCGTCATTCAGGGTATAGGTCAACTTTGCCGAATACGTAATTTGCTCATTTTTTGCTTTATACCCGAAATAAACTATAAACGGTATGGAAAATAAGATAATCCACCATTTTTTACTCCAAACTTCGCTCCAGAATTCAAGGATTTTTTCAATGATTTCTTTTAAAGTGATTTCATCCTCCGGCGGATAGACGGATGGATTTACCGGAGGAATATTTTTGTCTGTACCCTGCATTTTTTAAGGATTTTGATTATCAGGTGCTTTTTCGGGCCTTTGTTTTTTTATAGCGGCAGCACCTTTTCGTTTTTGAATCAATGCTCTTGCTTCTTCAAGGGATACGAGTCCCTGATTCTTTTTTATTTCTCTTTGTTTTTCCAGGAGATCATCAAACAATTCATGCGGTTTTTTAGGTTTTTCTGACATGATTTAGTTTTTATCTGCTGAATCCGCATACATCATATCATAATACTCCTTATAGGATCCTGATGTAACGTGATCCAACCACTCCTGATTGTTCATGTACCAATCTATAGTTTTGGTTATGCCCGTTTCAAAGGTCTCCTGAGGAACCCAACCCAGTTCGTTTTTGATTTTGGAAGCGTCAATAGCATACCTCAGATCGTGTCCCGCTCTGTCTGTGACATAAGTGATCAATTCCCGGCTTTCACCGGTCTTTCTTCCGAGTTTTTCATCCATTGCATCACATAAAAAAGTAACAATGTCAATGTTTTTCCACTCATTATGTCCACCGATATTGTAGGTTTCACCTGCCTTTCCATTATGGAGAATGACATCTATGGCTCTTGCGTGGTCTTCCACATACAACCAATCCCGCACATTTTCTCCTTTTCCGTAAACCGGTAATGGTTTTTTGTTTATGATATTGTGAATGATCAAAGGAATCAACTTTTCAGGAAAATGATTGGGACCGTAATTATTACTACAGTTTGAAATTACTACCGGCATGTGGTAGGTATGATAAAAAGCCCTGACCAAATGATCAGAAGATGCTTTGGATGCTGAATACGGCGAACGGGGATCATACGGTGTAGTTTCGGTAAACATTTGATCGTTCATTTCCAATGAACCATACACTTCATCCGTGCTGACATGGTAAAAAAGTTTGCCATCATAGTGGCCATTCCAATATTTTTTGGCAACCTGAAGCAAATTAGCTGTTCCTAATATATTGGTTTTCAGAAAGATAAGCGGATCTTTGATACTTCGATCCACATGAGATTCTGCTGCAAGGTGTACAACATGGGTTATATGATGTTTGTCGAAAATTTCTGAAACCAGGTTTTCATCTCCGATGTCTCCTTTGACAAAAGTATAATTTGTTGCATGCTGAATATCTTTAAGATTCTCAAGATTTCCCGCATACGTCAAAACATCAAGATTAACGATATGATAATTTGGATATTGGGTCACCAATCTCCTGACAACATGTGATCCGATGAATCCGGCACCACCGGTAACGAGAATATTCATATAACTAAGGTTGAGGCTAAGGTTAAGAAGGTTGAGGCTAAGATTAAGGTTAAGGTTGAGGTTAAGAAGATTTTACACTACATTTTGTCATCATCTGCAAGATTTCGATTATGCCCGAATTTGTTTTCGGGATCAAATCCAACAACAAATAATAGTAAGAAAATGACATTATTTTAAAAAATGCCGCAGAAACCACGTCAATGTTTACCGGACAATTTATGCAAACACAAAATCTTAAAATTTTCAAGATCTGTCAGGTGAATTTCTAAAATATTCCTAAGTATGTTCAGATTCAGATTTTTATATTCATGAACGGCGATATTCCTGAAACCAACCATTTTTTTTAAATTTTCTGCCAGGTCCTTGTTTATATATTGATTTTGATACAAAATATCAAAAGCTTCTCTGCTGTTTTGAGGAATACCCCATTTATTTTCTTTAATGATGTGAGAGGCTAAATCCATACAAGATTGTACCGCTCTTTGAATATTTAATACAATGGAGTCTTGTTTCGTAAAATTCTGTTCAAGCTCATTTTCAAAACCAACATATTCCTCTTTTATACGTAAAAGGCAATTTTCAATAATCGAAGACTTATTAATTATTACATTATCCATGATGTATTATTAAAAAACTGAACCGGATTTAACAATTTCTTCTTCAATCGGCCTGACCCATTCTTTATAATCCATATAATCTTCCACAATTCTTGATTCAAAAAATCCACGGTCATTTTCAGAAATGCTATATACAATTTCTCCTTTACAGATGATTTCCATTTTCAGGACATCACCGGCTTTGGACATATCAACCAGATCCACATCCTTATTATAGACAGAGGCGATTGCCTGTTCCGTTTCCCAGACTAAAAGGTCATCAGAAGGTACAGGACTGTGAAATGCCAGATCAATATCACTTTCCGGGTGGGTTGTTGCATCGGCAAAACTACCAAAAACATAAATGTATTTGACATCCGGAATTCGGTTTCGGATGATTTCTATCGCTTTATGAAAATCCGGGAACATATACACTTATCTTCCGATACTGTCATAATAAAATCCCATATCCCTGACGGAATTTACGTCATAAATATTCCTTCCGTCAAAAATGACCGGTGTTTTCATCAGGGATTTCATTTTATCAAAATCCGGTGTGCGGAATTCATTCCATTCCGTGACGATGGCCAATGCATCCACCCCTTCAATGGTATTATATTCATGTCCGCAATATTCTATTTTGTCTCCGAAAACTTGTTTGACATTTTCCATTGCTTCCGGATCATAAGCTTTTATCTTGGCCCCATGATTCAATAATCTTGAAATAATGGTCAATGCCGGAGCTTCCCGGATATCATCGGTATTGGGTTTGAAGGCCAGACCCCAGACCCCAATGGTCTTTCCGGACAATTCACCACCAAAATAATTCAGGATTTTGTTGGACAATATTTCTTTTTGTAAATCATTGACCATCATGACGGACTTCAGAATTTTAAAGTCATATTCGTTTTCCTGTGCAGATTTGGCCAATGCCTGTACATCTTTCGGAAAACAAGAACCGCCATATCCTACACCTGGAAACAAAAATCTCTTTCCGATTCTGCTGTCACTTCCCATTCCTTTTCGGACCATATCGACATCTGCTCCGAGACGTTCACACAAATTGGCAATTTCGTTCATAAAGCTGATTCTCGTGGCCAAATAAGAATTTGCAGCATATTTGGTCATCTCTGCACTTCTTTCATCCATAAAAATGATGGGATTGCCCTGACGAACAAAGGGTTCGTACAATTGAGACATGATTTGTTTTGCTTTTTCTGAAGAGGTACCCACAACCACACGGTCAGGTTTCATAAAGTCTTCGACAGCGACACCTTCTCTAAGAAATTCAGGATTTGAGACTACGTCAAATAAACTGTGATCCAGTTTTTCAAGAAGGACGGCTTCCACTTTTTCAGCGGTACCCACCGGAACTGTACTTTTGTCGACGATGACCTTATAATCTGTGATTATTTCTGATAAGTCAGCCGCAACTTTTAATACAAAAGAAAGGTCAGCTGATCCATCAGCTCCCGGTGGAGTCGGCAGAGCCAGAAATATAATTTTGGCATCTTTGATACCTTCTGCAAGGTCTGTGGTAAAATGTAATCTCCCTTGTTTGGTATTGCGCTCAAAAAGCGTCTCCAGGCCGGGCTCATAAATCGGAACAAACCCGTTTTTCATTTTATCTACTTTTACTGCGTCAATGTCCACACAGGTCACATAATTTCCGGATTCGGCAAAACATGTCCCCGATACAAGACCAACATACCCGGTTCCTACTACGGCTATTTTCATTATTAAATATTATGAAGATTTTTGATTCTGATTAAAACTCAATATTCCTGTAAATTTTTTCTATCGCAATGTTGATGCTTACCGACTTCAATTCCATTGATGTATCCTCTTCATTGTATACGGTTTCTCTCCAAAGATGTTCCTCTTCGCGATACCAGGTTTCAATGCCTTTTTTATCCTGATTGACCATGACATATTCTTTGAAAGAGGGGATATGTTTGTATGACATAAACTTTGTTGTCCTGTCATAAGCCTTAGTGGAAGGCGATAAAATTTCGACAACGAGGATGGGATTGAGCAATACATCTTTTCGTTGATTTCAAAATTCTGGTTTTTGATATACAACCAATGCATCAGGATACAAAATTTGGTGCAACTGTGGTATATAAATTTTCTGGTCACTTGAAATAACTTCGAATGGCAATTTTTTTTCATCGATGAGTTGGCCGATAGAAATAATAAAATTCGCTGCTATTTTATTGTGGTTGTATGATGATCCCGGTCTTTTTCTGATTTTTCCATTTAAAAATTCGTGTTTTATGTCGGATTTGCTCTCCTTGTCAAGATATCTTTCAATCGGTGATTTAAGTCTTGACGAGATGGATTTTACTAATTCCATATTCACAATTTAAACACAATAACAAATCAGGTAAATAATAAGTTTCCGGGTAAAATCGCCATACCATTCAGTTTGGAACTCACACTTTTACGAAAAAAACCGAAGTACGTGATCACAAATATATCGTAATTGTTCTTCCGTCATTTCGGTATGAATTGGCAAAGAAATAACTTCATTGCACAGCAATTCAGTGTTTTCCAAATATTCCGTTCCGTTGGATGATGCTTTAAATGCTTCTTGTTTATAAAGAGGAACCGGATAATAAATCATATTCGGAATCTTATGTTCGTCCAAAAAGTCCTTCATAACATCTCTTTTCCCGTTTTTGATACGAAGTGTATATTGATGAAAAACATGGGTTGAAAATGTCGATCGAAGTGGAGTGATGATCTCCGCATGTCCGGCAAAGGCTGCATCATAAAAGTCCGCCACTTTTTTTCTTGCCGCATTATATTCGTCGAGATGTTTGAGTTTTGCAGAAAGAACGACGGCCTGAATTGCATCCAAACGTGAATTGCAGCCCACAACATCATGATAATATCGTACCGATTGGCCATGATTGGCTATTTTCCTTAACAGAGTGGCCAAGTCATCATCATTGGTCATCATTGCTCCTCCGTCACCATAACAACCCAGGTTTTTTGAAGGATAAAATGAGGTACATCCTATATGCCCGATAGTACCGGTTTTTTTAACGGTTCCATCTGAAAAAGTATAATCAGCACCAATGGCCTGCGCATTGTCTTCCACTACAAATATATTATGTTTATGTGCCAGATTCATAATGGTTTCCATATCGGCAGACTGACCATACAAATGAACCGGTACGATGGCTTTGGTTTTAGGTGTAATGGCTTTTTCGATATCTTCAACAGATAAATTAAATGAATCCGTATCAACATCCACCATCACCGGTACAAGTCCCAAAAGAGCAATGACCTCAGCCGTGGCAACATACGTAAAAGCAGGAACAATCACTTCATCTCCCGGTTTGAGGCCCAATGCCATCAAAGCAATTTGTATAGCATCCGTACCATTCGCACAAGGAATGACGTGTTTTACTCCCAGATAAGATTCCAGTTCTTCCTGAAACTTTTTCACTTTTGGGCCACCGATAAAGATGGTTGTATCCAAAACTTCATGGATACCACGATCAACTTCTTCTTTAATTTTTAAGTATTGGGACTTTACATCCACCATTTGTAATAACATTTGTCAGATTAAGGTTAAGATTAAGGTTAAGGTTAAGACTGAGATTAAGTATTAGAATACTGAATTGTTTCAGTAAATTTCGATGTATTGCAGATTTATAATAACGATTTTATAATTTTATTCAGATCAAAAATCAATTCATCATAATTATCTGACAGAACTTTAACTTTTTCATTATTAAAATATCCAATGTGACTTCCATATAATAAATGACTTTTAGTTTCAAAAGCAGACGCTCTGGAAAGTATATAAAAATTTCTTTTATCTTTTTTAGTTGCCCGACCGAAAGCTTCAGCTATGTTTGCACTAACGCTATTTGAAGACCTTCTGATTTGAGAAGTTAAGCCGTAATCCTCAGACTTTGGCAATTCTACAGTTAAGTTAAATATTTCGCCCGATAGTTTTAACGCAATATTCCAAACAGGCAATTCAGTAAATGATTTGAACATTCCTTTAAATTTTAGAAATATTTTCTCTATCTTAACCTTAATCTTAAACTCAGTGAATGGCTTCGCCGCTGATAAGTCGCAAGTACTTACCAGGTTTATCATAGTTACAACATTTATAACAACCTATATATCAGGTTGTTAATTTTTTTCTCATACCGGTTTTAACCATTTCAGATCAATATTGACCTGTAAATGGTATCCGATGGTTTCCAAAGCAACGACAAAATTCTTTTTACCGGCTCTGTTTATGATTTTACCTCTCATACCGGTAAGTTGACCGGATACAACTTCAACCAACTGACCTTCATTCAAAGATAAAGTTGCATTTTCGAAAGACTCTTCGACCTGACCTCCAACCCTTTTTAGGATTTGAATTTCATTTTCCGGTATTGCAAACAAATCATTTCCGTTTTTCAAAAACTTCATGACGAACTCCGTTTCCAAAGTACGCAGGTAATCCTGCTTTTTTATTTTGACAAAAACATAACAATTGATAAGGGGAACCTCATAATGTTTGATCTTTCTACTGTATCTTTTAGTTTTTGAGATCAGCGGAACATAAGCATGAATGTTTTTTTTGGTCAATAGTCCTGCAACAAATTTTTCACATTTATATTTGGTGTACACAGCAAACCACTTTTCATCCTTATCGGACAATTGATTGATGTTTTCCTGATTATATGTTTTTGTTGCTGCGGTCATTTTTCCCATTTATTCATTACACCACAACAATAATGCATTCTCATGCGACTGTTTCCACTCCGTATCAGCCACTTCATTTTCCTGAAAAACAATATACCTTATCCTCCGGGAAATATGTTTTTCAACCTTTTCTATCAACTCTGCGAGAAATACTGTATTGATATTCCCTACAAATACCAGATCTATAATTTTATCATCAATACCACGGGCAAAGGCTCCGGTAACATATACTTCTCTGACTTCTCCCAATCTTTCTATGACTGTGTCAATGATTTTGTCAAATCCAATGTATTTTAACAAAAGATTGTGGGTGTCCTTATAAAGCGGATGGTCAGTATTTGCTCTGAAATATTTTCTATTGCCCTTGGAATAAGCTGTCAACATTCCTGCTTTTTCGAAACGATTGAGTTCTACTCTGATGGCATTGGAAGAATCTCCAAATTCACTCTCCAAACCCCGCAAATACGATGTTGACTTGCTGTTGAGAAAAAACTTCAGTAAAAGTTTAATCCGGGTTTTGGAAGATATGAGGGTTTCGATCATTTCTCGTGGAAAGATTGAGTAAATAAATTGCTCAAAGATAATATGATTTTATTTATCAATTCACATTTTGAATCAATAAAATTAAAGAAAGAATGGCTGTAGCCTGAGCGATAGAATTTGCGAGAACTTCTCCCCATTTTACATCATCTTCTTTTTCTTTATCTTCTTTGGTTTTTACATCTTTGAATCCGACATTGATGATGCTTCCCGGTTTGACTTTGGGATATTTATAAAAAAATAATATCCTTTCCGTTTTCTGAACTTTGCCGGAAGCGTCTATAACAGAAATCTTGGACCTTGATGCATTTTTGGATAATCCGCCGGCATATTCGTTTATGTAATAATTTACCGATTTATTTTTTGAAAAGTTGACATTGATTTTTCCTGATTCAGCAATTTTTTGAGGATACCATTCATAGGCATTGGTTGCGCCGGTGATTGAGACCAGATCATTTCTTTTGGGAATAAAGATTTCATCTCCTTCCTGTAAAATAATATTATCCATTTTATTATCTTGATCCAATGCTTTTTCAAGATCAAATATAATAAAACCTACATCATCTTTTTTTCTGAATAGTGTTGCCCCGCCTAAAAAACTTTCGGTGGTTAAACCACCCGCCTCTTTCAATAAATTAGAAATCCGCATATTATAATTGGTAATTGCATATATGCCGGGGTATTTTACTTCCCCATTAATGACAACATTTCTTTGAAGTTCAAATTCCGGTGCATTCCTGACAAACACCTGGTCAAAAGGTTCCAATTCAAAATTGTCATCTCCGCCGATGACGTTCAAATCAGTATCTAGTTTGAGTTTTGCTACAAGTACCCTTGTACTTTTATTATTACTAAGATCCAATCTGTAAATATCAACTCTATCCATTGCTGCCTCCTGTTTCAATCCATTTGCCAACAAAATCACATCGCGCAGATTGAGCGAAGGATGATAAGGAAAATCACCGGGTTTTCTTACAGCGCCTCCTACTGTAATAATCGATCCGTCAATATAATTATGTCGCGAATACACTATCATCTTATCATTTGGCTGAAGTAAAATATTCGTTGACGAAGCCGGATTCTCTACCGCTTCTTTTATGTTGACATAAATATATTCAGGTGCTTCTTTTTCTTCAAAATCTTTTCTGTAAATATAAGCAAAATCTGTTGCGTATTCCTGCAAACCTCCGGCCAGAAAAACAAGATCTGAGACTTTGAGATTGGATTTTACATCCAGGTCTATTTCAGTCGGCATTCTTACAGCCCCTTCAATGGTAACAACCCCTTTTTCAACAAAAGATTCTTTACTCACCACGATGAGTTGATCACCGGGAAGTAATATTTTATTATCACTTGATGAAGGATTGTTGAGAACTTCTGTCAGACTCACAAACTCATAACGTATGGTTTTCCTGTCATCATTCAATCTTTTCAGATACGCAATATCCACGATGGCATTTTCCATCAAGCCAGCCTTCTTTATCAGATCTGAAACCTTATCTCCGGATGAAATAGCAAACTCACCAGGTGTTTCAACTGCACCTTCAATGGAAACGAGATTTCTGACATTGTCATTGATACTCTTCACTTCAATGGTGTCACCATGTCTTAAATCAAAGTTTTTGCCTTTCAGTTCCAAATCAGCATAACTCACGTCAATCACTTTTATGGAATCATTTTCAATTCTGGTAATTTTCAGATTTCCTTTCAGCGCATTAACTTTAAATCCTCCGGCATATTTGATCAACTCCTTAAGATTTTCATTGGCTAATAATTCAAACTGATAATTTCTGTTGACTTCCCCTTTGATCGTCACTACTTTTTCAGCCACGGGAACAAAAATAAAATCGTTTTCTGCGAGATAAAATTCCTGACTTATCACCGGATTATTTAAATAGGCATAAACATCCAGCGTTTTGGGTTTTTGACCCGGCCTTGTTACCTGAATTTTTCTGACACTACCGATATCTGTAGGCCCGCCTGCAGCAATCAAAGCATTAAAAGCAGAATTGATAGCCGAAATATTAAACGTTCCGTTGGTAAAAACTTCTCCGTAAATATTGACATTGATGGTTCTGGCAGTTGTAACCGTCAGTTCAAAGTTTTCTTTCTGAAAAAAATAATAATTCCTCAAACGGGAAGCCATCAGATTTTCAGCTTGTTCCATCGTCAGGCCAGCCAGATAATATCGTGGCAATCCGGTAGGTTGTATGTAACCATCTTTTTCAATTTCCAAAGAAAAATTTTCCTGTGTAGGACCCCAGATTGAAATGGCTATTTTATCTCCGGGACCCAATACATAAGTTTTGGATGGTTTTGCATCCTCTGCAGTTCTGTATAATTTCAAAGATTTGTCCCGGAATATATGCTGACCGTAAGTTAACGCTGTTGGAATGTTTTGTTTAGTGGATTCCTGTATCTTTTCAGCAACGGCCTCCTCAATCGTAGCTCCATCCTTTACCGCTTTTTGTATATCTTTGGTTTGTGTACCTAATGCAGCATCATCCGCCATCCGCCTTTCTTCAGAAACAGGTTTTGTTTGAGGGTCCTGAACTTTAGGTTTTGTTTTGTCTTCTTTTTTTTGATTTTTTTCCTTTTCCAACATGTCAATCACCTCTCTGATGACTTTTTCATGTGAAAGAATTTGTTGTTTGTTATTAGGATCTATATTATTTAAATCCACACCTCGTTTTAACAATTCTTCCCGGACACGACCTTCATCAAGTCCCCGTTTGTCCAATTCTACTTTGGCCAAAGCTTCCATATTGCTTTGAGCATAGGATTCCGAATAAAATAAAAACAGCAAACAAAGTACCAGGTATCTTACATACATGTACAAAAAATTTATTGATCAATTATATATCATAACACAAATGTGATGCCAACCATTTTTCAACGGTTTCCAAAGGCAAATTTTTTCTTTCCGCATAATCAACTGCCTGATCTTTTTCAATATTGCCCAAACCAAAATATTTTGATTCCGGATGAGCAAAATAATAACCACTGACACTGGCAGCCGGATACATCGCTTTACTTTCCGTAAGAAATATTCCCGTATGTTTTTCTACATCCAGCATTTCCCAGATAGTATCTTTTTCGGTATGGTCAGGACAGGCAGGGTAACCGGGAGCCGGTCTGATGCCACGGTATTTTTCTTCTATCAGGGACCGATTGTCTAATGATTCGTCTTTACCGTAAGCCCAATATTCTTTCCTTACTTTTTCATGGAGATATTCGGCCAATGCTTCTGCAAGTCTGTCGGCTAATGCTTTCATCAAAATGGCGCTGTAATCATCATGTGCTTCTTCAAACTGACGGACATGGTCTTCAATACCAATTCCGGCAGTAACGGCAAACATGCCGATATAATCCTGTTTTCCGGATGCAGCAGGACTAATAAAATCTGAAAGACAGTAGTAGGGCAATCCTTCTGACTTTTTACGTTGTTGCCTCAAAAAATGAACCCTTGTCTTTTTTCCTTCCGATTGAATTTCAACATCATCACCGATAGTTTGTGCAGGAAAAATACCAAAAACTGCTTTTAGGGTTAGTTGTTTTTTCTGCTTGATTTCATTCAGCATCAAAATCGCCTGTTCATAGAGTTCTTTGGCTTCTTTACCAACATATTCATCAGAAAATATATCAGGATATTTCCCTTTTAACTGCCAGCTACTGAAAAACGGGGTCCAGTCTATATAGGGTATGATATCTTCAATATGGATATTGTCCAAAACAAA
This sequence comes from Saprospiraceae bacterium, assembly GCA_022842725.1. Lineage (GTDB taxonomy): Bacteria > Bacteroidota > Bacteroidia > Chitinophagales > Saprospiraceae > OLB9. Next base: position 114,226 of record JALHOZ010000002.1, on the reverse strand, counting down.
AACGCCTTGTGACTCAGGTACCGGTGGGTTATAATTTTGCCAATCCAATATCATCTTGTTTTGTCTGCTGATGTCAAGACTGACATACTCCTTTTCTGTTCTTCCTTTCTCCCGTTGTAGCCGGATTTCTTCGTAAGCATTTTTTGTCTCCTGTACCAAAATTTCTTTTTCACTTCCCAACAATTGACTTACAACACCAACACTTCTGCTGGCATCTAACACATGAACCACAGGACCGTCATAATTAGGCTCTATCTTAAGCGCTGTATGCGTTCTTGAAGTAGTGGCACCGCCGATCAGTAAAGGCAAATTCATATTTCTCCTTTTCATTTCAGAAGCAACATGAACCATTTCGTCCAATGAAGGTGTGATCAAACCACTCAAACCTATGATATCAACCTTATGTTCCTCTGCTTTATCCAAAATAGTATTAGCCGGAACCATCACACCCAGATCAATGATATCATAATTGTTACAAGCCAAAACAACACCAACAATATTTTTCCCGATATCATGGACGTCTCCTTTGACGGTAGCCAACAATATTTTGCCTTTTGTACGGGCTCCTGCTTTATCTTTTTCAGCATCAATAAATGGTGTCAGATAAGCAACAGATCGTTTCATCACCCGTGCACTTTTAACAACCTGGGGCAAAAACATTTTTCCGGCACCAAATAAATCGCCTACAATATTCATCCCGTCCATCAACGGTCCTTCGATGACATTGATCGGCGATGGATACTTTTGTCTGGCTTCTTCTGTATCTTCTTCAATAAAATCCGTAATCCCTTTCACCAGAGCATGAGCCAATCTTTTTTCAACGGGCTCCAACCTCCATGAATCGTCTTTCTGGAGGACTTTTCCACTTCCTGAACTTGTTTCAGCATAAGTTGTGAGCTTTTCAGTTGCTTTATCATGCCTGTTGAACAAAACATCTTCAACCAGGACCAACAAATCTTTGTCTATTTCTTCGTATACTTCAATCATCCCTGCATTGACAATTCCCATATCCATGCCGGCCTGTATGGCGTGATATAAAAAAGCAGAATGCATGGCTTCTCTTACTTTTTCATTGCCTCTGTAAGAAAATGAAATATTACTTACCCCACCACTTACTTTGGCTCCGGGACAATATTGTTTTATTTGTCTGGTAGCTTCGATAAAATATTTGGCATAATTATCATGTTCCGAAATTCCGGTAGCTACAGCAAATATATTAGGATCAAAAATGATGTCTTCCGGCGGAAATCCAATATCTTCCGTAAGTATTTTATAAGCACGACGACATATTGAAACTTTTCTTTCGACCGTATCAGCCTGTCCCTCTTCGTCAAAAGCCATGACTACGGTAGCCGCTCCATATTTTCTCAACAATTTTGCCTGCCTGACAAAACTTTCTTCGCCTTCTTTGAGCGAAATGGAATTAACAATACATTTGCCCTGCACACATTTTAAACCGGCTTCAATGACTTCAAACTTTGAAGAATCTATCATAACCGGAACTTTGGCTATTTCCGGCTCCGACATTGCCAATTGAAGGAACGTAGACATCGCTTTTTTTGAATCCAACAGTCCTTCATCCATATTGACATCGATGATCTGGGCGCCGTTTTCAACTTGTTGTGCAGCTACTTCCAAAGCTTTGGTATAATCATCTGAAGCAATCAGTCTGGCAAATTGACGCGAACCTGTAACGTTGGTCCTCTCGCCGATATTGATAAAATTCAGGTCTTCTCTTACAATTAATGGCTCCAGACCGGAATACATGGACAATTTTTTTGGTTCCGGTAGTTGCCTCGGAGTCATATCACTTACCGCTTCCGCCATCAACCGGATATGATCGGGTGTGGTCCCACAACATCCACCTACTATGTTGACCAGATTGGAAGAGACAAACTCCCGGATATAATTTTTCATTTCTTCCGGACTTTGGTCGTATCCTCCCAATTCATTAGGCAGACCGGCATTGGGGTAGGCGCTGATAAAACAATCAGCTATCTGACTCAGTTCGTACAAATGGGGTCTCAGCTCTTTAGCTCCCAAAGCGCAATTTAATCCTACGCTGAACAATCCTCCGTGTTTTACAGAAATATAAAATGCTTCTGCTGTTTGTCCGCTTAATGTCCTGCCGCTTGCATCGGTAATTGTTCCGGAAACCATCACAGGAACATCTATATTTTTTTCTTCTTTTATCTGACTGATGGCAAACAAAGCTGCCTTACAATTGAGGGTGTCAAAAACAGTTTCAACCAACAATATATCTGCACCTCCGTCCAACAAACCTATAGCCTGTTCGCGATAGTTTTCTGCCAATTCGTCAAAATCAACAGCCCTGAAACCGGGATTATTGACATCCGGCGACAATGAAGCTGTTTTATTGGTAGGACCTATAGCACCTGCCACAAATCTGGGTTTATCCGGATTTTTTTCGGTAAACTCCATAGCAACTTTTTTGGCAATTTCGGCTGAAACTTTATTAATTTCATAAGCCATATGATCCAAATCATAATCAGATTGGGAAATTCTGGTGCCATTAAAGGTATTGGTTTCGATAATATCAGATCCTGCCTCCAGATAGGCTCTGTGAATATCTGAAATGATATCCGGCCTTGTCAGAGACAACAAGTCGTTATTGCCCTTCAGGTCTTTGTGATGATTCAAAAAACGTTCGCCCCTGTAATCAGCTTCCTGAAGCCGGTAACGCTGTATCATGGTACCCATGGCACCGTCAAGAACCAATATTCGTTGTTTTGCTAAATTTTTCAGATTCGTCATACAGATGCAAAGGTACAAATACCTAATCCTTTTCGGAAATGTATTTTTACAAACAATTCGTTAATGAGTACAAGATTTTATGTTTTAAACATAAAAAAATGATTCAATCACACTTTCAGGTGACAAACGGCATATTTTGTGATAGCCTGTTTATCTTTGTACTCATGATTGATTTCTGAATACATTTGTATTCTACCTCCCTTACCCAAAAACAGGATTTCATCTTTTTTGGTATCGTACTCCACAAACTTTTCTTCTTTGGTAATAAAAAAGTAAGACATCAGATCATAATCCAAATTTAACTTTTGTTTGATCTGTGATTTTATATTTTCCTGCTCTTCTTCAGGCATGGGCTCCGATCGCAACTGAGAACTAAAAAGTTTGCGGTCGATGATACTTTCAGACAACAAAGACAGGGTTTTATCTTTGGAATACATACCTTTTTTCAGCATGTACAATATATTGGTATCATCCAGTTTTACATACTTATCCAATAAAGAAACATTGTTTTCCTGCCCTCCGGCCAATACAATATCTCTGAAATCTTCATCCTGGAAAAAATCAAAACCTTCTTCAATCAAATGTTTGCATCTTTTAACGGCCGACACCAATACCTGTTCAGCCCCAATAGCAGCTTTGTGAAGATAAACCTGCCAATACATCAGTTTTCGGGCTGACAAAAAGTTTTCAATGGAATACATTCCCTTTTCTTCAACAGCCAGATTGCCATCAGCTATGGTCAATAATTTTATGATTCTGTCGTACCCGATGATGCCTTCTGCCACACCTGAAAAAAAACTGTCTCTGGTCAGATAATCCATCCTGTCCATATCCAGTTGGCTGCTGACCAACTGATTAAGAAATTTTTTAGGATATCTGTTCTGATATATTTCCTTTGCCATCGAAAAATCTTCATTCAGATCTTGTTCCATTTTTCCGATCAACAAAAGGGATATCTCTTCATGTGACAAAGGAAGGATCAATTTTTCCAAAGCATGAGAAAACGGTCCGTGTCCAATATCATGCAGCAGGATCGCAATACATGCTGCTTTTTTTTCTTCTTCAGAAATTTTGATACCTTTGTTTTGCAAAAGCATTAATGCCTGTGACATAAGATGTAAAGCACCTAATGCATGTTGATACCTGGAATGCTGGGCACCGGGATACACATAATGTGACATCGCTACTTGTGATATGCGGCGGAGCCGTTGAAAATACGGATGGTCAATAATCCGGTATAAAACCTCAAATTCAAAATGCATGAGGCCGTATATCGGGTCGTTGAATATTTTTTTCTTAACCATAAGTGGTTATCTTATCTATATTTAACATAACATTACAAGTACGAGTAACAATAATTCAGCCAAAAAGTGGTTTTCTTTAATACAAAATATAAAAAATGACAGACCAGATCAAAATATTGTGGGCAGATGACGAGATAGATTTATTAAAACCTCAGTTGTTTTTTCTTGAAAAAAAAGGGTACCATATAACGACAGTCAGCAACGGACACGATGCTTTGGATGCATTGGAAGAAGACAGCCTGATTGACGTGGTTTTCCTGGACGAAAGTATGCCGGGATTGTCCGGATTGGAGACATTAGCCAAAATCAAAGCCACCAATCCACAGATTCCGGTCGTGATGATCACTAAAAATGAGGCTGAAAACATTATGGAAGAGGCGATCGGCTCCCAGATTGACGACTATCTGATCAAACCTGTCAATCCTAATCAAATATTGCTAACCCTTAAAAAAATCATTGACAATAAAAGATTGGTCTCTGAAAAAACGGCCACCGATTACAGACAGGAATTTAACAAAATCACTATGGACATCATGTCCGGTCCGGATTACAGCGAATGGGTCGATGTTTATAAAAAAATCATTTCCTGGGAACTCCGTCTCGACGAAAGTCAGAATCCTGAAATGAAGGAAATTCTCACCATGCAGAAAAGTGACGCCAACAAAGAGTTTTCAAAGTATATCATCAAAAACTATGAAAACTGGATGAAAAAAAATGAAGGTCCGCTTAAATCTCACGAACTTCTGAAAACAAAGGTTTTTCCAACCCTTGCCTCCGGTAAAAAAGTAATTTTTTTATTGCTCGACAACCTCAGGTTTGATCAATGGAAAATCATCGAACCCATCATTTCCGAACTCTACCGTGTGGAAGAAGAGGATTATTTTTATTCCATCCTGCCAACAGCCACACAATACAGTCGAAACGCAATTTTTGCAGGTTTGACACCATCTGAAATTCAGGCAAAATTTCCGGATGACTGGTTGCTGGACTTTGAAGAAGGTGGTAAAAATAACAGTGAAAACAAGTTTTTTACCAGCAATATCCAAAGAGTAGTCAAAAAAGACATCAAATCTGACTATGTCAAAGTAACCAACGTGGCTGCAGCCCGACACCTTTTTGATAATGTACACAATTACCTCAACAACGACATAACGGCTATTGTATACAACTTTATTGATATGCTTTCACACTCAAGAACTGAAATGGAAGTTTTGAAAGAACTGGCAGGTGACGAAAAAGCCTACAGATCTCTGACCAAATCCTGGTTTTTAAATTCGCCGCTTTGGGGAGCACTTCAAAAACTCGCAGATAAAGACATCGTTCTGTTTGTCACAACGGATCACGGAACAATCAGAGTCAATACACCTTCCAAAGTTCTGGCCGACAGAGAAACCACCACCAACCTCAGGTATAAAGTAGGCAAAAATCTGCAATACGACAAAAGGGATGTCCTTGAAATCAAAAACCCTTCTGAAGCCGGACTTCCCCGACCGAATATGAGCAGCACTTATATATTTGCTAAGGAAGATGTGTTTTTCCTCTATCCGAATAATTATTCTTACTACCATCAGTTTTTTAAAGATACATTCCAGCATGGCGGCATTTCTTTGGAAGAAATGATTTGTCCGGTTATAAAACTGGTGCCGAGATAATTTATATGAATTGAGAATGTAAAAAGGTTCAATGTAGATATTGCCGGAAATACATTTTTTCAGTTTCAAAATCACATTGCGGTAATATCTTTTGTAGTCCGTCAATTTCTTCCATCTGAAACCTGCAAAATTTTTGAAAATCAGCATGTGTCGGAAATTGTGGCCTGTGGTTTTTGGCAGTAATCAGTTTTTCGACCCTCCGGACTAAATTCCGGCTGTCTTCTGTCATCATATTCCGGCAAAAGTAGTCCCAAAGAACTTCATGTGCCGTAACATTGGGATGAATAAGGTCCTTTTCAAAAAAACGGTAATCTCTCAATTCATCCAATACGATTTCATAGGATGGAAAATAGGTCACATCCGGTTGTTCTGCCACAATCCGGTGTAAGCCTTCCAGCAATCTGGCTTTTGACAGGTTATTTTCCACCAGACCATCACGAATGTGTCGGACTGGACTCAGGGTCAATACGATTTTTATGTTTTTTTGAATTTCCCTGATCCCGGCTACCAAAACAGAAAATGACTGAATTATTTCATCCACCGTCAACATCCTCTTACGAAAAAACGAAGCAGGAACTTTATGACAGTTGGCCACAACTTCTCCTGTATCCAACCTTTCATAAACAATCGAGGTACCGGGCGTAAAAATAACAACTGAGGCTGTTTTCAGAAAATTTTTTGTAACCGTTATTTTGTGCTGAATGTTTTCCGGGACATCATTTAATTGAAGACCATTCATATCACTATGAAAATCAAAATGAAAAAAAATCTCATTATTTTCGTTAATACTCTGCCTGCTGACAGTAAGCTCACCGGATACATATCTGAATAGTTTTTCCATACTGACGGGATTATATATGGTCCCGAATGGATTGTACAAACAAGAAAACTTAGTATCAGTCAGTTTTTTTCCAAACACCTCAGAAAAACAGGAACCCATCAGAAAAACAGGGGTATTGTAATCCATTTTGAATGGTGATTGGCTGTCAGCAACCTTAGTAAAAAAATTCATTCGTTTTCTACTTTATTCTGAAATCCAATACCTTTTGACCTTCCAAAAAGGCCTCCAACCGGTCGCCGATATTTATTTTACCAACGCCCGCAGGTGTACCGGTATATATCAAATCTCCTTTTTGCAGCGTAAAATATTTGGATACATAACAAATGAGATGATCAAATGAAAATATCAGGTCTTTGGTATATCCATCTTGCCGGACTTCGTCATTGACTTTTAAAACAAAATGAATATTGTTTTTGTCATATTCACTCAATGGAAAAAATGACGATAATACCGCCGAATGATCAAATGCTTTGGCTATTTCCCAGGGATGTCCTTTTTGTTTCAGTTCGTCCTGCAAATCCCTGGCTGTAAAGTCTATTCCCAAGCCTATTTCTTCATAATATTCTGATGCAAAAGCCGGTTGTATTTGTTTTCCGTTTTTTTGAATTTTTAAGACCACCTCAAGCTCATAATGTATATCATTACTGAATTCCGGATGGTAAAATGGTTTATTATCCAACAATAAAGCGGTCGGAGGTTTCATAAAAACAATAGGTTTTGAAGGCAACGGGTTTTTTAGTTCCGCTGCGTGATCCGCATAATTTCTGCCGATACAAAATATTTTCATGGTGTCTTTTTATATTATTTTAAAATCTCATGGTATGAAAGATATCCACATTCTAAAAAATGATCGTGACAAAAAAAAATGATTATCTATACTCTTTTCCAACACTATTTTGAATTAACAAAACAAAAGTAAAAAAATATCCTTTCTAAAAAGTCATATTCAGACCTATTTCCCAATGTCAAAACTCTTCATCTTCTGCAAAATTGAGTTTTAAAGGTGAATTTTTAGTTACAAAATTACACCAACCACATTCGGCTTTGCCACAACCAACTGAAAACTCATGGTTTTTGATTTTTTCATAAACCATTTTTAACTCTTCAGAAACATATTCTTTGTCTTGTGCGGAAATGTTCAGTTTTGCTGTATCATATTCTCCGGCTTTATTTTTTTCAACAAAGTCCATATATGCTTCTTCAAGACGCCAGTTGTTTCTTTTGTCGGCATCCATTAAAAGGCTGTAAAAAACCAATTGTCTCCAGTAATCGCCCACTTTTCCATCCTTCTCCTGATCATAGGCCTTCAGTTTTTCTTTTTTAAAACTTCCTGTTTTGTAATCTGTAACCAATAGTTTTCCATCATAAAAACTGATTTTATCTAACTTTCCTGAAATAGGCACTCCTGAATGTTCGACATTTTTTATTGAATATTCAATTTCATATTTTTTGGGCTCCAGCCAATGTTTGGAATAGGTCGCATAATAGCTCGTCAGCACTTCTTTGCCGTGATAACTATACCTTTCCATTTCCGTTTTTGTAAAGTGCGAATGATATTTTTTCATTCCCTTTTCAAAAAATGCCAATAGTTTTGAAACAGATCCCAAAGACCGCGGACTCGCCAATTCAATGTCTCTGAAAAACATTTCCAGAGCATAATGAATGGCATTTCCATATCCCATGGTGGCATTTCTGCCCATCGGGATACGCAATATTTTTTCATAATAAAAAGTAACCGGACATTCCAGATATTTATTGAGACTGGTCGCACTAATGCTGAAGTTTTCAAGTATCCGGTTCAAATCAGATGTTGATATCAGATTTTTGATCTCCGGATTATACAACATCAATATCCCTTTGTATTTCAGTATTTCATCTTCCTGGACTTTCAACAATGACTTTTCCGGCAGATCGTTAAATATTTCGGACAAAAACTGAGTCGGAACTTCATCCTTATTTTTATCATCTCTCACAGCGTAACTCATAAACAGTTTTATTTTTGCTCTGGTCAGTGCAACATAAAACAACCTTCGTAAATCTTCGAGTTCCACAATTTTTGAATCAGAAATCAGGTTTGGCGGAAAAGCGTAATTTTGATTGCCTCCCCGCTTTTTTTCCCACGATGTCTGATTATTTCGGATGATAAATACATAGTCAAATTCCAATCCCTTGGCACCATGCGTCGACATAAACTGTACGCCATCTTCTTCTGTCACTATTTTATTAACATTGAGTCTCAAACGGTTTTGTTCCATTTTTTTAACCATTTCGAGCATTTCCCTGACACCAAATCTTTCTGTTCTCGCACATTCTTCTTTGACAAGGTCAAAAAAACTGTTCAACAACTGCATGTTGAACCCCGAATCTGCCCCTGTCAGAATTCTGTGTAAAATGCCGCTTTCAGTGATTACTTTCTGAATAAGCAATTGAATGGTCACATTAAAATAATCACTGATCCACGATTCCAGCAAAGCCGCTTTTTCAAGCACTTCATTGATATGTTCTACACCGGCTTCCTGCAGGATTTTCGGATTGGTGATTACTTCACGCCATTTAGGATAATCCAATACGATTTCATCATCTTCAATACTCATAGGACTGCCACTGCGGCAATACAGGGCGATCTTTCCGATATCTTTCGGATGAAGGCCAAAAAAATCAAAATGTAGTATCTGAAAAATCAAAAATTCACCGGAATGGGTCTCTTTACTTTCTTCATATACATATTGAAGCAGGGTCAATAATTTTAAAATCAGAGGTTGCGTCAGCACATTAACTGATCTTTTGACCTGAACAGGAATTTTTTCTTTCTGACAATATTCTATAATATTTTCGGCGATTTTGTGCATTGGATACAAAACAGCCATTTTGTTGTAAGGAACGCCGGAAGCAGCCAGTTCTTTGATTTTTTGAATGATACCAATCTCCTCCTGGGTATAATTTTCGAACTTTAAGATTTCGGGTTCGACAAATAATTCTTTTTTGTCCGGATGACTGGCTATAAGATTTTTGGTCAGCCCTTCAAATTGATTGATCAGTCTTTTTTGATTGTGCTGAATCAGTGATTTGGATAAATCTAAAATGGTCTGCGTTGACCGGTAATTTTCTTCCAAAACAACAATATTAGGCTCAAACTGACGTACAAAATCTTCAATACTGCTCATATTGGCCCCCTGAAAACGGAAAATGCTCTGGTCATCGTCCCCGACTATAAAAACATTGGGTTTTTCCCAATAAGAAGCCAATAAAAACAGCAATTGGTTTTGAGCTCCGTTGGTATCCTGATATTCATCTACCAAGATGTATTGATATTTTTCCTGATATCTACCCAGCAAAACATCTTTTTCCATAAACCGCCGGATTACCCACAATATCATGTCGTGATAATCATATCGTTCGCTGCTTTTCATCAGGGATTGAAAATTTTCAAATTCGGCAGCAGCATCGACTATAACTTTGTATTTTTTCAAATCATCCTCAATCTTGATGGCCTTCAGGTCTCCTGCCAGAAAAGTTGTGTCTTTAACTTTCGTTTTCCTTTGATATACATAATCCGGATGTGGATTGTCCGGATCGGAAATAGAAGCCGCAAAACTGTCATAAGCATTTTTGATGGTCTCGTAGGTCCAACCTTCCTGTTTCATCAACCCGAAAAGGTTTTTTAATTTTGGAACTTCAAAATATACATCCGCCTTAAATCTTTTTAAAGGATGGTCAACCGAAAAACCATCAATCAGCTTTCGCAACAACTCAATCTCTTCCAAATCAGTGATCTGCTGCAAATCTCTGTAATCACCAAAATCACCCATGTTTTCCTGAATGACCTGATTACAAAATCCGTGAAACGTAAATATATTCACCTGGTAAGCGTCCGGTCCGATAAATTCAAGCAAACGGTTTCGCATCTCAACAGAAGCAGCATCTGTGTAGGTCAAACATAAAATATTGTGGGGATACACATCGGTATTTTTGAGAATGTATCCTACCCTCATCGCTAACAATTGGGTTTTTCCTGTCCCGGGACCGGCAATTGTCATGACAGGTCCTTCAATTTGTGTTACCGCCTTTTTTTGGGCTTGATTAAGCATGTCAAATGCTGTATCATATTTGATTTGCAGTTTTTGATCAGGTTTGGTCATCATAAGTAGAAGGGTTATTAAATTTTTGAAAACTGGTTACATTTCGCCTTTAAAGCGGAAATACCGGCTAATCATACAGCCAAAGGTAAACAATAAGTTGGTATTTGATGTTTAGTTTTATTGAATATGTTTAAAGTATTTATATATTTCTGGATCTTTTCGCTGATGACTTTTACGGTCATTGCTACCTTTACATTGTCCACCCGGAACAAGGTAATTGTTGCTTTGGAAGAGGAAGAAAGACCGGTTTCCAATAATTTGTTGGAAGAATTGCATAAAGCTGCATCTTTAGAAGAAAATATAACGTTAAAAAACGATTTCAGCCATATCAACAGTAGGGTAAAATCTGTTATGCATACATGTAAATTGCTGAAAGATACCCTCTATCTCAAGTCCTGCGACATCCCGCCTGAAGTGCTTTCATAATATTTTATCTTTTTACAAAATCATCATTTTTGTAAAATTTTGAATAATCTGTTTACCTACATTGGAAACAGCATTCTTCATAAGAATCTTATCATTTATTTTTTGATTATTAATATCAAAAAAAACAAATTTTATGTTAGCATCTAATATTACCACAAAATATTTTAAAACAGATTTTGCCTCCGGATTGGTGGTATTTCTGGTAGCTCTCCCCCTTTGTCTCGGTATAGCATTGGCTTCAGGCGCCCCACTTTTTTCAGGGATTATCGCCGGGATTGTCGGAGGTATCGTCGTAGGTTTCCTGAGTCATTCAAATGTCAGTGTTTCAGGTCCTGCTGCCGGATTGTCAGCGATCGTGCTTGCTTCCATTTCTACCTTAGGTTCATTTGAAACTTTTCTGATGGCAGTTGTTTTAGCAGGTATTTTGCAATTATTGCTGGGCATTGCCAAAGCAGGAAGTATTTCCAATTATTTTCCCAACAATGTTATTGAAGGAATGCTGGTTGGTATCGGAATTATCATTTTCCTCAAACAAATTCCTCACGCTCTCGGATATGACAAAGAAACTGAAGGGGCCATGAGTTTTGAGGATGAAAAAACCCATACCACAACTTTTGAAAACCTGATGAATTCTTTTGACTATATACAGTGGGGTGCCGTAATTATTACCTTGATTTCGCTCGCCATCCTTTTAGTTTGGGATAAGGTCCCTGCCCTCAAAAAAATAAAACTTCTTCCCGGTGCTCTGGTGGCTGTTTTATCAGGTGTTATAACCAATGAAATATTTATTCAAACCGGTTCTCCGCTTGCAATAGATGCTACCCACCTGGTTTCACTTCCGGTGCTCAACAACATCAGTGAAATTTCTACGCTTATTACGTTACCTGATTTTTCCAAAGCCTTTACCTTGCCTGTTTGGGTGACAGCCCTGACGATTACCGCTGTAGCTTCGATCGAAACCTTACTTTGTATAGAGGCCGGAGACCGATTGGACAAATTCAAAAGATATACCAGCACAAACACTGAATTAATTGCCCAGGGTGTGGGAAACACCTTGAGTGGCCTGATCGGCGGATTGCCTATGACTTCTGTTGTCGTCAGAACAAGTGCCAATATTACTTCAGGTGCAAGAACCAAACTTTCAACGATTATCCATGGCGTTTTATTACTTCTTTGTGTCCTCGCTATTCCTGCGATACTTAATAAAATTCCTTTAGCTACATTGGCAGCTATATTACTCCTGATCGGCTACAAATTGGCAAACCCTAAACATTTTAAACATTTTTACAGCCAGGGTCTATATCAGTTTCTCCCGTTTATTGCTACTGTTGTAGCGGTAGTAGGTATCGACTTGCTCAAAGGTGTCGGAATCGGTATGCTCATCAGCGTGTTTTTTGTTTTAAAAGGCAATTTGAAACGTGCTTATTTCCTTAAAAAAGAAACCTATAAATCAGGAGATATCATCCATTTTAATCTGGCACAAGAAGTTTCTTTTTTAAATAAAGCAGCTATAAAACTTACTCTGGGACATTTTCCTCCCAATAGTACCGTAGTCATTAATGCCACCGATTCTGAATACATCGCCCACGACGTCCTGGATATCATACGCGAATTTCGTGAAATCGGAGGACCTGAAAAAGGAATTAAAGTAGAATTGGTAGGATTTAAAGACAAATACAATATTCAGAATACCATCGACGCTAATCATCCTTCTATTTGGGTTGAATCAGGTAAAAAGGCCGAATTGGTAAAATAATACCCTGGTTTTATTAAGTTAGACAGGGTTTTTTGACCAAAAAGCAATTTTTCCGTTATTTTTGCGCAAAAAAAAAGATGTTGCAAGGAAAAGTTGTTTTGGTGACAGGTGGTTCCAGAGGAATTGGTGAGTCCATCGTTCGGAAATTTGCTCAACATGGAGCAGATATCGTTTTTACGTATCTGTCTTCTGCTGAAAAAGCAGAGGCATTGGCAACAGAATTGTCCGAAACGCACCATATCAAAGTCAAAGCCGTCAGATCGAATGCTTCAAAATATGACGAATCCGAACAACTCATCAACGATATTGTAAGCGAATTCGGCAAATTGGATGTACTCGTCAACAACGCAGGTATTACCAAAGATACCCTAATGCTCAGGATGAGTGAAGAACAATGGGATCAGGTCATCGAGGTCAACCTGAAGTCAGTCTTTAACCTCACCAAACACGCCCTGAAACCAATGATGAAAAACCGGTCAGGATCTATTATCAATATGGGTTCTGTTGTAGGCGTTTTCGGCAATGCCGGGCAAGCCAACTATGCAGCTTCCAAAGCAGGTATCATCGGATTTTCTAAGTCTATCGCCAAAGAAGTAGGCTCACGAAACATCAGATGTAATGTCATTGCTCCCGGATTTATCGAAACCGATATGACCCATGTATTGACCGAAGAACAAAAAAAGGCTTATGCCGAAAGTATTCCCCTAAAAAAATTGGGTAGCGGTGAAGACGTAGCCAACGCATGCCTTTATCTGGGCAGCGACCTGGGACAATATGTTACCGGTCAGGTTTTAAGTGTTTGCGGAGGATTAAACTGTTAATATTTATTTTGGATGTTCTCTTGGATTGCCAGAATAAATTTTTAATTTATATTCATTAAATAGAACATTATTTCTATTATCTATTAAAATAAGTAACCAAAAATATCTTTGGAAAGCAAGAGTCTCAATAAATATATCGCCGAAACGGGTTTTTGTTCCCGAAGGCAGGCAGATACCTACATCGAACAGTCCCGAGTCACCATCAACGGCGTAACAGCAGTGAAAGGAAATCGGGTCAATGTAGGAGACGTGGTCAAACTTGACGGTGAACTGATCGCTCCTGCAACCAAAAAGAGGGTGTATATAGCGCTCAACAAACCGGTGGGAGTGACCTGTACCACCGATACGAGCGATCCCGACAACATCATTGATTTTCTGGACTTTCCGGAAAGGATATTTCCGATCGGACGTTTGGACAAAATGTCGGAGGGACTGTTACTACTGACCAATGACGGAGACATTGTCAATAAAATCCTGAGGTCGCGCAACAACCACGAAAAAGAGTATATTGTCCATGTAAATAAAGTCATCATTCCTGAATTTATCGAAAAAATGGGATCCGGTGTTCCCATATTGGACACCATAACCAAACCTTGTTATGTCGAAAGATTGGATGACTATACCTTTAAAATCATATTAACCCAGGGACTTAACCGCCAGATCCGAAGGATGTGTGCCCACCTCGGTTATCACGTCCGCAAGCTTATCAGAGTCAGAATCATGCACATTACCCTCGGAGATTTGCCTTTCAGGTCGTGGCGTTACCTCACAGAGGAAGAGATGAAAACCTTGAATATGATGGTTCAGGATTCAGATAAGTGAGGTATGAGGAACAAGGTGCCAGATACCTAGGTGCGAGGTTTTAGGCGTAGCTTTTAAGCTGTTTGTCTCCTAAATACCATATTACCACAGTACCCTAATTTTGTGGTATCATTTCGGTTCTACCAATTTTCCACCCTGCTGACTATCTATATTTTTATACGTAGGATTGCCTTTGTAAGTCAAAACGGCTCCTTCAGATACTTTCCCTGAAAGGGCACTATCAGCATATACATTAACTTTTGAACTGCCGGAAGTTTCCACATTCACTTCTTTGGCCCACAAGGATTCTGCAGTCACCGTGGCTTGTGTGATGGCCCGGATGCGAAGAGTTTGGGTTTTTCCTGTCAGACTGATAAAACAAGTCTGGGATACTTCCACGCTGAGGTCAAAACACCTGAGCGTAAACCGGCCATTGCAGCTTTTGGAGCCGCCGATCTTTAAAAAATTGGCCGAAAAAGTATCGCGGTTAGATACACTCGACAAATTTCCGATGTTTATTTCCCGAAGTTCTTTGCAGTAAAGTTTTACTTTGGCTTTGGTGACCAAACGGTTATATTTTGACTTTTCCGGCGCTTTCACCCGGATTGTCAGCAAATCTTCTTTCATTTCAAACACCAAATCCTTTTCAAAACCTTTGAGGATGGTATATTCTGCCTTATGTTCTTCAGATTGAATGATTTCGACACTTACGTCCCCTACTGTTTTTATCCGCTGAAAGGGCGCCAACTCTTTGACTTGTCCAGTCAATGGTACAGAATAACAGAAAATCCCGGTCATAACAACCAAAAAAATGTTTTTACACCGAATTTTTAAAAAACTAATCATACATTTTTTATTAAAAAACATAAAAAAATGAATTTTTAACCTGTTTTATTCGTTTTTCACGAAAAAAACCATAAAAAACAACATAAACTCTTCGGGAAAACTATTGACTTTACAAAGATAATCTTTTTTTCACCATTTGATCAGCACAAACTCCAAATTTTATTTGAAATTCCTTACAAAATACTCCAAACTTACACCTCCGAGCTCACCCCTACGAGCTCCGAACTACCTCCTCCTAACTAAAACCTCCGAACTTACTCCTCCTACCACTTCTGTTTATAAAAATATAAACTTTCGTAGATGATTTCTTCAGGTACTTCCCAGTTATATACTGCATTCCCTATTCCTTCAAGCAATGAAAATCTGATCTTGCCGTTCCGATTTTTTTTATCTTTGTGCATCAGATCGACAAGTTGTTCGGGTTCTGAAACCCACTTTGGATTATGTCCAAACACCGAAATGATGAATTGCCGGATCGCAAAATTTTCACCTTCTGTCAATAGATTCATCCTGTATGAAATATAACTCTCGCATATCATACCAACCGCAATAGCTTCACCATGCAAAATCGGTATTCCTTTAATCAATCCTGAAGTTTCAATGGCATGTCCTATCGTGTGACCAAAATTTAATATTTTACGTAAACCTGTTTCTTTGGGATCTTTTGTCGTAATGTCGAGCTTGGTTCTGATAGAAGAAGCTACCCATTTTTCAGGATTTTTATCATAAGAAAAAACTTCTTTACCCGCTTCATAAAATGATTTTTGATCTGCAATCAACCAATGTTTAATCACTTCTGCAAATCCGTTTCTTACCTGCACCTGCGGCAATGTCTTCAAAAAAGATTGAAAAACAAATACTTTTTCCGGTTCCTGAAAGACACCAACCACATTTTTTAAACCTTTGACATCCACACCTAATTTGCCGCCGACACAGGCATCCACCTGACTTAAAAGTGTGGTTGGCAACGAAACAAAAGGAATACCGCGCATATACGTGGCACAACAATAACCTGCCAGATCACCGACCATACCGCCGCCTATCAATACTCCCAGACTTTCTCTGTCTATGTTTTTGCGGATCATTTGTTCATACACATATGCACAGGTATCCAGCGTTTTATGTTCTTCTCCAGCAGGCACACTGATTACCCTGACTTGCCTGTCAATATGCTCAAAAAAGGTAAACAAACATAATTTTTCCGTATTGCTGTCTACAAAAACGACTACCTGACTGTATTTTGGGTCATTGACTATATCACGAACTGACTCCCAGTCCTCAAAAATTATCTTTTGTTGCTCGGTTTGGTTTTTGGCTGCTTTTACTACAGGTTGCGTTAATATCATTTCAGGTTAAGGTTTCTAAAGTTTTTAATGAAAAAGCCATGGGCTTTTCGTCAAATAATATTTTTGTTTTTGCCCAGGTGGTCTCAAATAAAGGCGATTTCCTGTATGCTTCCAGACTGTCTTCATGATCCCAGATACTCACTGTGTAATATACACGATCATCTTTGACGTCTTTGCACAACTCTAAATGTTTACATCCGGAAAATGTTCTGATCTGATGTTTGCTTGTGTGAAATATTTCTTCAAATATTTCTGTATTTTCATTTTTAAAACAAAGGCGCACAATTCTTTTTATCATCTGTATCCGTCTCTAATAAAAATTGATCTGAATGTTTTCGTTTCGGTGGAGATTAAAAGACGAACAGGCTTTTCCCATATTGATAGCAATTTCAAGGTATCCCGAACTGTTAAAAAACGCCAAAGGGTCACCGATTGCCACATCTCCGTAATGCCTGCTCAGATAATTGATGGGATCGTGTTGTTTGTAATAGATTTCAAAAGAACGATCGTTGCGAATTTTATCAAATTCTTCTTTTTTCAGATTGACAATGACATTTTCATAATGATCTACATATATGATGGTCGCCCGTATCTGACTTTGGGTTATCACCGGCTTGAGCTCCAATCTTTGTACAAATTCTTCGGGGTGATTGCCGATTTCATCAAGGGGCAGACCTGCACTGACATAACCCGTCGCTCTCGCATACAGCTCTTCATAAAAAAGCGTCTGTGGCGGCAAATCATTGATGAGAAATACATCTTTGGCTGACAATTCTTCAAAAAGCAAAGAAAAAACTCCATTGTTGGGCCCGATAAAAAACTGCTCTTCGCGCTCAAAAACCAGATATTCACTTTTTTTTCGGTAGACGTTGTTGACCGCAACGATATGGATACTTCCTTTCGGAAACTGCCGGTAAATATTTTTGATAAAAAATGCCGCCTCTATAATATCATAAGGCGCTATATGGTGACTTACATCTATAATCTGTAAATCCCTCTTTTGCTGAAGAAGCTGACCTTTTAACTTAGCTACGTAATAGTCTTTTACGCCAAAGTCCGTGGTTAATGAAACTATTTGCATGAAAAACGTGTTATTTTTCAAATAAATTTTCAGGAATCCTATCTGATTTTGAAAAATTATTTAATATTTGTGTGCAAAGAAACTAAATATTATATAAATATCACATATTAAAACATTTTTTAATCGTTAAACAAATTTTTCACATAGTTTGAGCGACATAATCCTAACCATAGAAGGCATTGATCCGATAGAATTGTACGGAGAAAACAATGCCAAAATAGCTTTACTGAAAAAAGCTTATCCCGATGTTCAGATTACTTCCCGGGGGAATCAGATCAAACTGAAAGGAGATAAAAAACAAACCATGAACGTCAAAACCAAAGTGGAAGCAATGGTTCAAATGATTCGTGAAAAACATGAACTCACCACACAGGCCGTGGAGGATTTGTTGTCCAGCGACCATGCTCCGGACAATAAAATCAGTCAGCACGCTCCCGGTGGTGTGATCGTGTACGGCAAAAACGGCAATCCTATCAAAGCAAAAACCCGCAATCAAAAGGCATTGGTCGAATGTTGCGAACAAAATGACATCGTTTTTGCAGTAGGTCCGGCCGGTACAGGTAAAACATATGTCGCAGTAGCATTAGCAGTCCGTGCGTTAAAATCAAAACTGGTCAAAAAAATCATTCTCACCAGACCTGCCGTCGAAGCCGGAGAAAGTCTGGGTTTTTTACCCGGTGATATGAAAGAAAAAGTGGATCCATACCTCAGACCACTATATGACGCCCTCGACGATATGATTCCTGCCGACAAACTGGCATTTTTTATCCAAAGCAGAGTCATTGAAGTGGCTCCTCTGGCATTTATGAGAGGACGTACCCTTGACCATGCTTTTATCATTTTGGATGAAGCACAAAACTGTACTTCCATGCAGATAAAAATGTTTCTTACCCGTATAGGGCCCAGTGCAAAAGCAGTAGTGACAGGCGATTTATCACAAATTGACCTGCCGGGTCATCAAAAATCCGGACTTCGTAAGGCCCTGGAAATCCTGGCACCTATTCCGGGTATCGGACAACTCATGCTGAGCTCTGAAGATGTCGTCAGACACAGATTGGTCAAAGAAATCATCCGCTCTTACGACCATGCTGAAGAAGGCGAAGAGGCGGAACGCATCAAAAAGAAAGAGCAAAGAGAAAAGGAAAGAGAACAAAAATCCGATTTTAAAGAAAATAATCATGACAACAGCTAAAATCATTTATCAGGGAGACCTGAGGACACTGGCCACTCATCTCAGGTCAGGACAGGAAATCATAACAGATGCTCCGGTTGATAACAACGGCAAAGGAGAGGCTTTTTCACCCACTGATCTGACAGCAACATCCTTAGGTTGTTGTATGGTCACCATCATGGGCCTGGCTGCTGATACGCACGGTATCGACATTAACGGGACGCAAATCAGCATAACAAAACATATGGTTTCTGACCCGAGAAGAATCGGAGGCATAGATGTGACTTTCACCATGCCGGATATTGATTATTCTTCAAAAGAAAAAAAGATTTTGGAACACGCAGCATTGACCTGTCCTGTCGCCAAAAGTTTGCACCCCGATATCAAACAGAATGTCGAATTTCAATGGTTTGAACAGGCGTGAACAAGACCATAAAAGTTTTTCATCCTACCTCTGAGGTGGAAGGAACCATCTCTTTGGAAGGTTCTAAAAGTATTGCCAATCGGGTACTGATCATTCAGGCACTTTGCCGACAACCATTTTTGGTAGAAAATCTGCCCCAATGTGTCGATACCCTGGTCATGTTGGAATCTCTGAAAGACCAGAAAAAAACTCATCATCATGTTAAACTCGCCGGAACAGCCGGAAGGTTTTTGTCTGCCTATTTTGCTACCCGAAAAGGCATACAAATTATTGATGCTGATGAAGGTTTGAAAAACCGTCCCGTTTTGCCTCTGATAAATGTTTTAAAAGAAATCGGATGTGAAATACAAAGCGTAAACGGAGATGACAGATTTCCTTTTATTTTTGGATCTTTTGAGAAACAACAATCTTCAGAAGTTTTTCTTAACGAAAATATCACCTCGCAGTTTGTGTCAGCTTTGTTGATGACAGCACCCGATCTGCCAGAAGGTTTGACCATTCATTTACCTGAAAATCAGGTGTCTGCACCTTATATCCAAATGACCATCTCTGTGATGTCGTACTTTGGTGTGATGGTTTCACAAAAGGACAATGTACTCACGGTCCTTCCTCAACATTATCAGGGAAAAGACATATTTATTGAAGGGGATTGGTCCTCAGCTTCTTATTATTTTGGAATAGCCGCTTTATCCCGAAAAGTGAGGTTGATGTTACATGGCCTTTCGGAAAATAGCTGGCAGGGAGATGCATCTATCGTGGATGTAGCTCATGTTTTTGGTCTAGATGTTTTTTTTGAAAATAACACCCTGATCATTGAAAAAAATCCGGAAATGAAAGAAAAAAGATCTTTTGATTATGATTTTAAAACCACCCCTGATCTGTTTCAGACACTTTGTATCACGGCAGCCGGTTGCGGAAAACAAGGGCTTTTTACAGGATTACAGACCTTACCATATAAAGAAACTGACCGAATCAAAGCGGTACAGGAAACATTGACAAAATGTTCTGTTTTTTTATCGGCTATGCCTTCAAAATTTTCCAAAAAAACCGGCGAAACCGTTTATTTTCTGGACGGTACCTATCAGCATCCGTATGAAAATGTGGTATTTGACACGTATCATGACCACAGAATGGCCATGTCAATAGCTATGTTGGCTACGAAAGGAGTGATACATATCCATGATCCTTCGGTTGTAAACAAATCGTATCCCACCTTTTGGAAAGACTTGCAGGTTATAGGTTTTGTCGTCGAAGAAATATCGGATTAATCAGGGACTCAGAACATGTGAGCTTCTTAATACACTTTCTGCATGTAAATTTTATGTTGAGAGCTTTATTTATCAGTACATAAACCTGATAATAGAATATGTTATAAAATTGAGGGAAAACGTTATTAACAGGGCACCATCTATTTTTAGACCGTCGAAATTACATATTCATTTGGTGATAAAAATTCCGATCAGTACATAAGTCAGTTAAAAGCAAAGATACACTTATGCTGACGAAGGTTTTTATGCTCTTTGCCAATAGAATATGTGTTCAGAAAAGTTTCAGCGATAACGGAAAAACATACCAAACACATTTTTTTGCATGAACGAAAAGCTATGGATGCTGAAAGGGAATCTGTCAAATACAAGTTGGCTGAATATATGGACTTTTTTGTTGGAAAAGAATTTGATGATACCATCTACGGCATGATTGAAAAAGGTGTCTTTATCGCAATCACCGATACAAAAGCCGAGGGATTTATTGCATTTTCAGATATGTAAGTTTTTTACGTCGTTGCTGAAAAAAAATGTAAAGCTTTTGCAAAAAGAGGAGGCGAGGATCTGTTTATAGGTAAAAAAGTGAGGGTAAGCGTATTGAACTCCGTCAAAGAAACCTTGCGGATTGATCTGAAGCTGCTGAAGATTTTCCTCGTCCTTTCCGGTATGATATATATCATAAAAAGGCATAATAACCTTGTTTTTGTGGGTAAACAGCCTGAAATTGGTCGTAAATGGCATGATATATCCTTTTTTGGTACAAAATTTGCATTAACATATTATTATTTTTTATAATGTGTAATACCAATTGAAATGCGCCAGTTAAATCTAAAATTAAGCATTTTTGCGACTCTTATCTTTTTGGCTTCCTGTACACCGGATCTTCCTGAAATTTCTGATAAACAAACCATAGATGATGAATTGTTGACTTTGTTGTCCTCTCAATCACCCACAGGTAAAATCGATTATTTTATATTTCCGGAATCAGACGAATACGTCAAAATACCACAGGATCCGAAAAATCCGCTAAGTCAGGCTAAAACCATGCTTGGAGCTTTCCTTTTTCATGAAACGGGTTTGTCTTCAGCAGCAAAAGACCCGAGGATGAAAGGAACGTTTTCATGTGCTTCCTGTCATCATGCAGGCGCCGGTTTTCAGTCCGGAGTTCTTCAGGGCATCGGTGAAGGAGGCAACGGGTTTGGCAGAAACGGAGAAAAAAGATTGCCTAAAGCTGATATCACAGATCACGATGTCCAGCCCATCCGCACCCCATCTGCCATGAACGGCGCTTATCAAAAAGTTACCTTATGGAATGGTCAGTTTGGAGCAACCGATTTAAATACAGGGACACAAAGTCAATGGAAAGCCGGCACTCCGATAGAAACCAATTTTTTAGGTTATGAGGGTTTAGAAACCCAGGCTATTGCCGGAATGGGTGTTCACCGACTGGAAATCAATGATCAGATTAAAAACAATTCAACCTATAAAAAACTGTTTGACGCTGCTTTTCCTGAAATTCCTGCCGAAAAAAGAATGGCCATAGAATATGCAGGTCTCGCAATAGCCGCTTATGAAAGGACATTGATGGCAAATGAAGCAGGATTTCAGCAATATCTGAAAGGCAACATGTATGCGATGAAAGAAGATGAAAAAAGAGGCGCTTTATTGTTTTTTGGCAAAGCGGAATGTAGTTCATGTCACACAGGGCCAGCCTTAAACAGCATGAATTTTTATGCCTTGGGAATGGGAGATTTTGTAGATTGTCCGGAACCAACCCTGAAAACGCAAGCTAATGATTCAGCAAACCTTGGACGCGGTAGTTTCACCGGAAATCCGCCCGATCATTACAAATTTAAAGTGCCCCAACTATACAACCTTAAAGATGCACCTTTTTACGGCCATGGAGGAAGTCTCAGAACAATACGGCAGGTATTACAATATAAAAATAATGCTATCATAGAAAATCCAAGAGTGCCAAAAGATAAAGTGCATAATCAGTTTACACCTCTTGGATTGACCAATGATGAAATCAATGATTTGGAAGCATTTTTGTCAAAAAGTCTGTATGACTACAACCTGACGAGATATATTCCATCATCCTTACCGACAGGACAGTGTTTTCCGAATGCGGATCCACAATCAAGAGTTGACCTCCATTGTAACTGATCATAAAATAAGATATTAAACCTAAAAACAAGAGGTTCCTGACACAGAACCTCTTTCGTTTTTTGTCATTACTTATTATCAGATTTTGATTAAAAATATTACCTTTGTGCTTTATCCCGTGAGGGTTTTCATTTTACAAACGATTCACACGACATATGAAATTTGAAGTTTCTTCTTCCGAATTATTAAAACATTTGAATTTAGCCGCAGGAGCCATCGGTTCAAATCCGGTAATACCTGTGATGGAAGACTTTTTGTTTGACATCAAACAAAACAATCTGACCATTACGACAACCAATCTGGAAACGACCATTATCACGTCTATGGATATCATATCCGAGCAGGACGGGACCATTGCTATACCTGCAAAAATGTTGTTGGAGACGGTCAAAGCTTTGCCGGAACAACCGATTACATTTACCGTTGATGAAGAAACAAACGGCATAACCATATTATCATCTTTCGGAAAATACAAATTATCCGGAGATGCGCCCGACGACTTTCCGTCACCTCCTTCTGATGCAGACACAGAAACATTAACCTTAAAATCTAAAAAGATTTTAAAAGGTATCACCAATACCATTTTTGCTACGAGTAGTGATGATATCAGACTCGCAATGACCGGTGTTTTTTTCCAGATTGATTTCAATAAAATCAATATTGTCGCTACAGACGCCCACAAACTTGTCAAATATACGGTAGGTAATATCAATACAGATATCGCAACATCTTTTATTGTTCCTAAAAAAGGACTGATGTTGGTTAAAAATTCATTGGTTGAAAATGAAGATGTTCATGTAAGTTTCAACAAAACCAATGTGTTTTTTAAAATGGGCAAAACAAAAATTGCCTGCAGATTGATTGATGCAAAATATCCGGATTACAATGCCGTGATACCGGTTGAAAATCCAAACATAGTGACCATCAACCGCAAAGATTTTCTGAATTCCTTAAAACGAACGGCTATTTATGCCAATAAATCCACAAATCAGATAGTTCTGAATATTGCTGAAGGCAGTATGACGGTTTCTGCACAGGATCTTGATTTTTCTAATGAAGCAACAGAACAATTAACCTGTGAATTTAATGCGGAACCAATGACCATTGGTTTTAATGGTAAGTTTCTCCTTGAAATTCTGACCGTTTTGGAAAGTGACGAGGTAAAAATAATGCTTTCCACACCGACCAGGGCAGGTCTTATGGTTCCTGCGGAAGAAGAATCCGATGAAGTCCTTGTCATGCTGCTTATGCCGGTTATGACCACACAATCCTATTAATGCGGAAAGTTTTTGTGGTAAATACATAAAATGCCATGAAAATTGGATTATTTTTTGGTTCTTTTAATCCGATCCATATCGGACACCTGATTATTGCGGATTATATAGCATTATATACGGATCTTTCAGAAGTGTGGATGGTGGTTTCTCCTCACAATCCCTTAAAACCAAAATCTTCTCTTGCAAAAGATCATGACAGATTACATCTGGTCAAAATAGCTATAGAAGACAATCCCGGTCTGAAGGTTTCTAATATCGAATTCGGTCTTCCCAAACCTTCTTATACCATCGACACCCTTACCTATCTGCGCGAAAAACATCCGGAAAAACAATTTTGCCTCATTATGGGTGGAGACAATCTGGAAAGTATTCACAAATGGAAAAACTACGAAAAACTTCTCAGGGACTACGATATTTTTGTCTATAATAGAAAAGGACACAACGATTTTGATCCGACACTTCTGTCCAGAGTAACATTTGTTGATGCACCGTTGATTGATATATCTTCTACGATGATCCGAAACAGAATTGCTGAAGGAAAATCTGTCAGATATTTGGTTTCTGAACCTGTTTATGCATATCTGGAGGCCAATCCCCTGTATAAAAATGTCAAAAAGGATTAAGTCATTTATGATTTTGAAAAAAAATACAATAATAACGCTGTAAATTTGTTAATGGTATAACAATAATCTGTCCATGTTGAAAAGTATATTCACTTTTATATTTTTACTTTTATTTTTTGGCCTGTTTGCGCAATCTGACATTCCAATTGGTGTATGGAAGTCACATTTGGCTTACAAAGAAGGCATCTGGGTTGCACAAAGTGATCAATCTGTTTTTTACGCCGCAGCCAAAGGATTGATGATATTGTCAAAAGAAGACAATTCTGTCCGGTTTCTGTCGCGTGAGGACGGTCTGTCAGATGTAAGTATTGCAAAAATATTTTTTGATCCGTTTAACAGTCAACTTATTATTTTTTATGACGACAGCAATATCGATATTTTATCAGATGGAGATGAAATCATCAATATTTCATCTATAAAAGACAACAGAACGGTCATTGGCAGCAAAAAAGTTAATGATTTTCACGTAATCAATGAAAATCTGGCCTACCTGGCCACGGATTTTGGTATCCTTTCTTTCCATTTAAAAAGAAGAGAATTTGTCAATACTACCTTTACGCCTTTTGCCATTAATGCGATCGGATTTTTAAACAATCAGATTTATGCAGCATCTGACAACGGTATTTTTTTCCTTTCTGTTTCAGACGTTAATCCTGCAGATTTTGGTCGTTGGCAAAAAGTGTCAGGTATCCCCGGCTTACCACAAAACTACAAAGTGGACGTGTTTGAAGTTTTTAACGGTAAGCTTTATTTTACCGTGGATAATGTCTTATTTTCCGGAAATAACGAGATTGGGTTTACAGAAATATACGAACCTCTCAGCGGTTATGACATTCATTTTTTATCAGCTTCCGATAAAAATTTAATCATCGGAAACAGGGATTTTGACAATAACAGAAGTAAAATCGATTATATCAATGCTTCCGGTGATCTCAAAACAGGAATAGACAATTGTACCGGAAGACTTACCTATGCTGTGGAAGATACAGATGGAAAAATATGGTTTTCAGATGAATGGAGTCCGATAAAATATTCAGAAAATATTGAATGGGGTTGTCAGAGATTTGAATACAATTCACCATTGGGTAACCGAACAGGAGAAATCAATTTTAAAGGTAAAAAAGTATTTATTGCCGGAGGAGGAGCGACAGAAGATTATCAGAATCCTGACGGAAGTTTTGGTTTTTATGTATACGAAGACAAAATATGGACCAATTATCTGAATGAAAATCTTCCTGCTATCGGGATATATGATTTACCATATCTTCAGACAGTAGTACCACACCCAAAAAATGATGATGTGTACATCGGAAGTTACTGGAATGGTATGCTGAAATGGAATTCAGTGGATAATACTACAGAACATTTTAATAAAGACAATACAAACAGAATTTTTTTGCCCAGGGTGGGTGATACTTTACGCACGAGAGTACCTTTTATGATGTTTGACAACAAAGATAATCTTTGGATAACCAATTTTGGTGCTTCCCGACCGCTTGTTGTTATGACAAAAGATGGTCAATGGCAAAATTTTTCTATGTCGGGCAATAACAATCTTGCCAAAATGACGATCGATAAAAATCAGAATAAATGGTTTTCTGTCCAGGGTGTCGGAAACGGTCTCCTCGTTTTTAATGAAGGAACTGATATTTTTGATACTTCTGACGATAAAATCCGGTACATTACTTCTGCAAATAGTGAAATCAAGGCCAACAGAGTACATACTGTTTTTTCAGACCTCAATGGCAGTGTTTGGGTGGGTACGTCTGAAGGTCCGGTCATTTTTGATTGTGCGGACCCTTTTAACAACAATTGTACAGGGGCAACGCGAAAAGTTATAGAAGATGGCATTCCGGCCATTTTATTAAAAACAGAAGAAATATTAAGTATTGTCGCTGACGGTGCAAACAGAAAATGGTTGGGAACGAGAAACGGAATATTCGTTTTATCACCATCAGGCGATACTCTGATTACAAAATATGATACTAAAAACTCACCATTACTGGACAATGTAGTCAGATACATGGCTTTCAACGGCGAAACAGGTGAAATGTGGATATCATCTAATAACGGTATTCAGAGTTTACGGACGACCACCACCACCGGAGGAAGGGTTCATGGTGATGTATACGTTTTCCCAAATCCGGTAAGACCAGAATACCAGGGAATCATCGCAATTAACGGATTAGTACGGGACGCAAATGTCAAAATCACCGATATGAACGGAAGACTGGTACACGAAACGATAGCTGACGGCGGTCAGGCAATCTGGGATGCAAAAGATTATACAGGCAAAAGAGTGGCGTCCGGCGTCTATCTGGTTTTTTCTTCGAGCCAGGAAGTGTCAAATGATCCTGAAACTCTGGTAACAAAAATACTGGTTATGAACTAAGTTCTTCAGACAAAATACCGACAAACCTGTACACATCCATAAATGAATTATACAAAGGAACCGGGGCTATACGAATGACATCCGGTTCTCTCCAATCTGCAATAATATTTCGTTTGGTAAGGGCTTCAAATACTTTTTTATCAGGGTTAATCATTCTTAAAGAAATTTGACAACCCCGTTTTTGCGGATCTCGCGGCGTTATGATTTCTATGCCGGGCAATTGTTTTTCATCCAGCATATTTAATAAAAATTCAGTTAGTTTTACCGATTTTTCGCGGCAGTTGTGAATGCCGGCTTTATTAAATATATCAAGAGAAGTTTTGACAGGAACCATCGAAAATATCGGTGGATTGCTCAGTTGCCATCCTTCTGCTCCGGTCATCGGAACAAAATCATCACCCATCTGAAAACGGATGGTTTTATCATGTCCCCACCAACCCTGAAACCGTGGAAGATCTTTATGATTGGCGTGACGTTGATGAACAAAAACACCGGATAAAGCGCCGGGTCCACCATTTATATACTTATAACTACACCAGGCGGCAAAATCAGGACCGTCATCGTGAAGATGAAGAAGTAGGTTTCCTGCAGCATGGGCAAGGTCAAAACCCACGACACAACCGTATTTATGTCCTGATTCGGTAATCGACCTGATATCATAAGCCTGTCCTGTATAATAATTGACGCCACCCATCAGAATTAGGGCAATTTTTCCCCCTTCTTCTTTGAGAACGTCTTCGATTTGTTCAGCTGTAATTTCAAAACTACCTTCTTTAGGTTTTAATTCAATAACAGAGTCTTTCGGGTCAAAACCATGAAAGGCAGCCTGCGATTCTACGGCATACCGGTCTGAGGGGAATGGTGAATATTCTATTAAAATTTTATAACGATCTTGTGTCGGTCTGTAAAAGGACACCATTAATAAATGAAGGTTGACCGTAAGACTGTTCATGACCACTACCTCTTCAGGCAATGCACCGACAAGTTTTGCCAGGTTTTCAGTCAGATATTCATGATAAGGCATCCAGGGATTTTTGGCGTGCATATGCCCTTCGACGCCGAGTTTTGCCCAATCATTAAGTTCCTGTTGCATATTAGCAGCAGTTTCTTTTGGCATCAAACCCAATGAATTGCCACATAGATATATACATTCCTCTCCGGCTTCGTTGACAGGTATATGAAACAAAGATCTGAAGGAACTAAGAGGATCCTGTTTGTCCTGTTCTACCGCATACGTATAAAATGAATCGTTCATGGTGTTAAAATTTAAGCGTTTAAAGGTGGCACAAAACCCAACCATTGGATAACATTATTGTGCCAGATCAGTTGTCTTTCGTGATCAGAAATAATTTGGTGTTGTACTGCATCATCAAGTACTTTTCCCGGATAAGAAGATTCGATTTCGTCCATTTCACCAAGAGGATACGGATCGTCCAACCCCGCCACGATCCGGCTGACGCCCTGACGTTTTACCAATAATTCGAATGAATATACATCATGTACCAGCGTATCAAAATATACATTTTCACAACAAATCGTGTCCCTGGGATTGGCAGAATCCGTAAAAAGATCAGGTCTGCCATTGTAGGCCTGTTGGCGTCTGCCATAACCGATCTGACCGAATTGATTACCATGGGCAAAACATACTCTGGTATCTGAATATAAATGCGCAAAGTCATAAGCTGAATACAAATGAAAAGCATCTGCTGTCTGGGCACACATCCAGATCAGGTGGAAACGCCAGAATTTATCTTCCAGGCTGATCATTTTTTCGCTGTCGTAAGGATGAATTTCAATAGCCAGACTTAATGTATCAGCCAAATCAAATATAGGTTTTGTTTTTTCATCTGCAATACTTTTCCATTTTTCATCCGTGTCCAAAAAATGAGTTGGCAGACACAACACTTTCAAACCCAAAACAGAAACACATCGTTCTATTTCTTTCAGGGCCATGTCTGTAAAGGCCGGTTGTACCACAAATCCACAGGTAAAACGGGAAGGAAATGAATGCTGAATCTGGTGTTGAAAATCATTTTGAAACCTGATAACGTCAAAACACAAATCTTTGTCCATGCCATTTCCATACAGTTGTGACAAAGTGATTACCACCTCATGATCAATTTTGTTTTTTTCCATCCATTCCAGCTTTTCAGTTACAAAAAAACTGGGATGTGTCACGGGTCTGGACCAGTTTTTCTGACACATAAAAGCGTTATCCTCAGATATCCAAAACACCTCTTTTTCCTTCATAAATGAAGGAATATCCTTTTGATAGGGAAGGACATGGCCATGGGCATTGATACGTTTTACGCTCACTTCATAATACTTTTAGGTGATTTACATCTGACAGATGCAAAGATAAAAATTCTGAACCACCTGCCCAAATATGGCACAATTTGTGTATTGCTTTGGATATGGATATACAGAAAATCAACAAGCGGCATTATATAGCGACAGATATGTTCTACAGAATTAGTTTGGGTCTGTCTTCAAAGTTATTGAAGTATGATAATGGCATCATATATCTTGAAGTAACCCTTTCTAAAAAATGGACAAAAAATTATAACGCAACTGCAGCGGAACTCGCTTATTCATGGAAATCATCTCACCCTGAATTATGCAAAGCTTTGGGTTGTAAGGTATTTATCGTTGATCTCAGGGAAGACACAAACAAACAATTCCTGCAGGATTCAGGGATCAATACGCAATATGATGCTTATAAAGGGGTTATGTTCAGAAAAAATTATATGAATTAAATAATATCCTGAAATTAGGAGTAACTTTGTATTTTATGAATATGGAAAGGGTTTACAAAAGAAATCATTTTTTCATATTGATGTTTTTTCTTTTTTACGCTGAACACGATGTCTGATTCCCGTTATTATTCTTCAAAACAATATCTTCGCATCCGAAACAAGGTCCAAAGGCAGCAAAAAACCATCATGTTTTTGCTTTCGGCATTGGTTTCTTTAGGTTTGGTTTTGCTGACAAGTGATCAAAGTTTTAATCCGACCCAAAACTACGTTCTGTTCATTTTATTTTTTGCAATCGGTCTTTGGGTGACAGAAGCTATTCCTCCTTTTGCAGTTGGAATCCTTATTATAGGTTTTTTGGTGTTTACCATGGGACAAATCGGAAATATGGATGTACAAAGATACGTTCATACCTGGTCTGATGGTGTGATATGGTTGTTTTTAGGAGGCTTTTTTTTGGCAGAAGGTATGAAAAAATCCAAATTAGACAATCAGCTTTTAAGCTATGCAATACCCAGATTGGGCCATAAAGTGCCAACTATTTTGTTGGGATTTATGGTAATAACAGCTATTTTGTCTTTATTTATGAGCAATACAGCAACGACCGTTATGGTTTTGGCAACCTTATCACCTGTTTTTTTGCTCTCAGAAAACTCATTACAAAGACCCTTATTGCTTGGTGTGGCGGGAGCTGCTTCATTTGGTGGAATGGGAACCATAATCGGTTCGGCACCTAATGCGATTGCGGTAGGTGCTATTGAGTCCATGGGACATAAAATCAGTTTTGTAGAATGGATGATGTACGGCATACCCGTTGCTACATTTTTGACCATTTTGTTTTGGTGGATTCTTGTTAAAAAGTATCAATTGCAAGGCAAAATTTTTGATTTAAGTGTATTGATTCAGGAGAAAATATCGGATGAGGAATCACATTCTGAAGAAAAAGCTAAAAAGAGGATCGTTCTGCTTGTTTTTATAGCAACTTTATTACTATGGCTTACCTCCGAATGGACAGGAATACCTGTTGCGGCTGTTAGTGGAATTCCGATTGTATTTTTGACCATGTTGGGTATTATTGACGCAGATGATGTACGAACCTTGCCTTGGGATACACTTATGTTGGTGGCAGGGGGACTTGCTCTCGGACTTGCGGTTCAGGAACAAGGATTGGTCGATTATTATATACAAAAACTCAGGAATTTTGAGATACAACCTGTAACGGTATTTTTAATGTTCGGTATGTTATCTGTTGTTATATCAAATTTTATGAGCAATACTGCTGCCGTTTCGATTATTTTGCCGGTTGCTGTCACCTTTGTGGCTACCATCAGTGGAACAGACCCGATTATTACCCCTGTAATCGTAGGTTTGGCGGCATCCTGTGCATTGGCATTGCCGGTTTCTACACCACCTAATGCTGTAGCTTATAGTTATGGAAAGGTAGAACAAAAAGAATTTTTGTACGGAGGTTTGGTCATGGGATTAGCCGGTCCTTTGATTATTATTTTTTGGGCTTTATTGATACAATGGCTTTCCTGATAAATATACGATGAATAAAAAAGGCAGATGTTCATAAAAAACTGAACATTCTGCCTTTTCTTCAACAATTACTAAAAACAAAACAAAATTCTTAATTATCTTGTATATCCAATATTTATTGGTTTCGGATTATTTTTATTGTAATTAAAATGTATGTTTACATCTTTCGGAACATAAATGGTATACTTAATTTGATGTGCACGCCACTTACTGTTTGCCGGCATTCTCATCCATGGAGAAATCATTATTTTATTACCTTCAATTTTGTAAGGAGCACTGATTGATTTTACCCTTTCTGATGCCCTACTTTGATTGATAGCTCTTGCTTCGGTAACTTTTTCAATCGTAACAAACGGGCTGTCAGTGGTTTTGTATTTAACAGAAACATTGTGAAAATAAAGGCTGTCTTCTTTAATTTTCAACGGTACTTCCACAAACTGTGCGATGTTGTTGAGACTCAGATTTTCATCCCAGGTATTGATATAAATATCTTTTGAATCAATGGTAAAGTCATTTTTTGCTGAAAGAACTTCCCGGTGTTTATAATCAACACCTGTCATGGTAGCAGAGTAAAACGCTGCGAATAATGCGATAAACCAAATGGTCCAGATGGTAAAATTGACCTCCCTTTTTACTTTTGTTTTAAAGGCTATCCGAAGGAAAAATGCGATCAATCCAAAGATGGGCGCAGCTACCAGAAAAAACAAAGATATAATACCAGTATGATTGATAAATGTCGATTCAGGTCCGAAAATCCGTATCACCGGACTTCCTAAAGATATACTAATCAAAAGGCTCATACCGGACAGAATCAATGCGATGATTATGATAACGGAGATTGATTTGATCAAAGGGACAAAAGCAATCCTGATGAATCTGAGGGTTTTACGAAGGGCTCCAAAAAGACCTTCCACGATCCGGCTCGTCATCTGAACACCGGCTACCAAACCCGAACTTACCTGTGCCGTTTTTTTTTACTACCAAATTCCTTGCCCCACTCTGATATTTTGTCACCAAGTTCGTTGATTTCTTCTTCCACTTTTTTGGCAATATTTTCTACAGTGGTGGGTTCGCCTTTCATCGCAAGTTTGTCACTCGATGTCACAGCTTCAGGAACAATAAACCACAAGACCAGGTAAGTCATTACGCCGAATCCTCCGAAAAATGTAAACAAAACAAAAATCAGACGTACCCAGACAGGATCATCGATACCGAAGTATGCAGAAATTCCGGAACAAACACCTGCCAGTTTTTGGTCATCAGGGTCACGAAATAATCTTTTGCCGGTTTTGATGGAACCCTTTTTATATGATTTGTCCCGGTTTTGTTGATAAGATGGTTGTTCTAATGGTTCAGCACCGAAATCTTCCGGCTTACCCATTACCTGAACCACTTCATCCACTTCTTTCATGCTGACGATGGTTCTTCCTTTGAGATGTTCCTGAAATAATTCTGCCATTCTTACTTCAATGTCATAAAGGATTTCATCACATCCGTCGGATGCTGAAAAATGATTTCTGATGGATTCAAGATATTGATGAACATACTCAAAGGCATCTTCATTTATATGAAAAGGATATCCTCCCAGGTTGATACTAACTGTTTTGTTCATTTTGTTTTATTTTTGATTGTGAATAATTGACTGCCTGATTAAGATCTTCCCAGGTTTCTTTGAGACTTGACAAAAAATCCTGACCTGATTCAGTGATTTGATAATATTTACGGGGTGGTCCTGATTTTGATTCCCTCCAATTGTATTCCAGAAGACTGGCATCTTTTAATCGGTTGAGGAGAGGGTATAATGTACCTTCCACAACAATCAATTTTGCTTCCTTCAGTTCATTGATGATATCTGTAGGATAAGATGCTTCTTTTGAAATAATTGAAAGAACACATAATTCCAGGATGCCCTTTCGCATTTGCGCTTTTGTATTTTCTAATTTTACATCCGACATGAACCTGATTTTAAAATGTTATGAATATTATGAATCATTCAATTCTTTTTCTATTAAATGATGAGGCAAAGATATGTCATTTTATAGTACTGTGCTATACATAGTACCATTTTTTCGCATAGTACTATACGAAACATTAATTTTTATCGACAAAAGTCATAATTCGTCTTATTTTTGTTATTTGTTTATTCATTACCATTTGAAAATTTGTATCTTTCGGGTTCTAAAAGGGAGTTATCTCTTTTTATGAAAACATTTTTTCCGGTTAAATATTTTTAATAACAGATTTTTCACCATAAAAACATACATATGAATAAGTTTTATTTGCTATTGGCAATGATTGTCCTTCCTTTTGTGACAAAAGCCCAAAATGAAATCATCGAAAAACACAATAATCTTGTGTATTACAATACAAACATCAAAGATTATCTTGAATTTATGAAAGAAAATTCAGAAGATCCGAAGGTTTTGGAACTGATCGCCGAAATGCAAAAACAAAATGTAGCTTTGGAGGAATATCTGAATACCATTCAATTGCCGGAAGCTGAAGTTGCAGCAGAAGCTGAAATGCCTGAAGAACCGGCTGAAGATTGGGGCACTGATGAAGGAGAAACGGATCAAAACTGGGATCCGGGTGTTCCGGAAACTGAAGAGGAAGAAGAAATGGAAGGATTTGGTATGAGCCGGTTTATTCCTTTCAGAAATAAAATTAAAACAACTTTTGAAATCCAATTCGGAATCAACAACCTCAATAAAAAGTCTGTGGGTGCAGGATTAGGTGATCCTGATATATACACGCCTGCATCATGGTACTGGGAGTTTGGTTTATTAACAAAAAACAGATTGGGAGGAAAAACCAGTAAAGTGGCCCTGAGTTACGGATTTACCTACCTTATCAATCGTTTTTCAATAGATAATGATTTGAGAGTAGATGTTTTGAACGATCAGCCGTTTTTCATAAATGTCGAAGACTCCAAAAAAAATCCAAAACTGAATGTCGGTTACCTCACCGTTCCGATAGCTTTTGATTTTAAATTGTCAAAAAGATTTCAGTTTAGTATTGGAGGTTTCGCAGGGTACAGAGTTCATACAATCCAAAAACTTGAAACCAAAACAGGTTACGAAAGGATAAATGAAGAAAGGTCAGCCAATTATTTATTAAACAACTGGATTTACGGTGCTAAGGTAAGTTTGGGAGTAAGAGGATTTAATATCATCGGCAGATACTGTTTCAGTAATTTGTTTAGGGAAAACAACAACTATGACTTTAATACTTTTATGATAGGAACGGCTATCAGGATATAAAAAATGGTGAAGGAGGAGTATTTTTGTATTCCTCCCTTTCTAATAATGTGAAGAGCATGAAAACACCCGGCAAAAAAGTTTTGGTCACAAAATGGAAACCTGACATTTATGATACCAAAGATGATTTGGTGGCCATAGAAGAGCCATTACAGCTAATGCTGAATGGTGTGGCAACCAGCATTACAATGCGAACTCCGGGCGATGACAAAGCACTGGCTTTGGGATTTTTTTCCACTGAAGGTGTGATCAAACATTTTCAGCAAATAAAAGATGTAGTACAAGTTGATGAAAATACGGTAAATGTCTTGTTGGAAAACCAGTCTGAAAATTCCTTTTCAACCATGCAAAGGAATTTTTATACTACATCAAGTTGTGGTGTGTGTGGTAAAACTTCAGTAGAATCCATATTTCAAAATACACCCTACGACATAAAAAAACAAAATTTTGAGGTGTCGCCATCCATTTTGTTGCATCTTCAGGATAAGTTGTTTGACGTACAGACGGCATTCCAGGCTACCGGTGGAATTCACGCGGCTGTTTTGTTTTCGTCCAACGGACACTACCAATACCACAGTGAAGACGTGGGTCGTCATAATGCTTTGGACAAACTTATCGGCCACTCAATGATGGCCGACAAACTTCTTTTATCTGATCAGATATTATTGCTCAGCGGAAGAGCAAGTTTTGAGTTGATTCAAAAGGCGGCAATGGCTGGTATTTCGTTTGTTTGTGCAGTAGGAGCACCATCATCTCTTGCTATTGAACTGGCTGAAGAAATCGGCATTACCCTGGTGGGATTTTTGAAAAAAAGCAGCTTTAATATATATACACATGGACACAGAATCCGTGTTTAATAAATTAAACGGTATTGTATTTACCGGAGGATTAAGCAAAAGAATGGGATTTCCCAAGGCATTACTTTTATATAATGATAAACCACTTTACAAACACACAGCTTCATTGTTATTGCCCTTTGTGGAAAACATTTATTTTTCACACAAAAAGGAATCATGTACCTTACCGGAAGATGAAAAAATGATTATTTACGATGTTTATCCTGATGCCGGACCTATGGGCGGGATTTTGACAGCCCTGGAACATTTAAAGTCTCCTGTGTTAAGCTTGCCGTGTGATACACCCCGGATTGATCATGAAATTTTGACAGCGCTTGTACAATCAAGAGATATAAAAAATATTTGTACTGTTTTTTACGATCCTTTTCAAAAACGGTACGAACCCCTGATTGGGATATGGGAAATATCTGCCATCAACATTTTAACAGAGGCAATCGATCAAAATCAATTTTCTCTGCAGAAGATTTTGGAATCGAATCATGTTAACAAAATCCCTGTACCTGATTTTTCTAAGTTTAAAAACTTTAACACACCTGAAGATTGGGATTCTGTCAACGACTGATTTTTTAAAACATAACCGGCTCAGATAACCTGAAATCCTGCGGCATAAGGATCGTCATCCGGGTCTGTTAAAATGGTGTTGTATCCATAAATTTTTGCCCAACCCTGAACAGAAGGAATAATAGCTGAAAAACGTGCTACTGACGTCCGACCCTCAATTCTTCCTGTAAATTCACTCCCGATATAACTTTCATGAATAAATTCCTGCCCTTCCTTCAATAAACCTTTATGAGCCCATTGGGCCATTCGGGCACTGGTTCCGGTTCCACATGGTGACCGGTCAATAGCTTTGTCTCCGTAAAAGACTGCATTTCGTGCTGTAGAACTGTCTTTCAGAACTTTTCCTGTCCACATGACATGGCTGCAACCTTTAATTTCAGGATTTTCAGGATGAATAACCTCATAATGATCGTTGATATAATTTCTGATTCCCCGACTCATGGCAATAAGCTGGTCTGCCGTATAATGTTCCAATCCGACAAAGTTCTGCTGAGGATCGATAATGGCATAAAAATTTCCTCCGTAAGCTATGTCAACGTAAATCGTGCCCAAAACGTCACTTTCTACTGCAATATTGTCAACATATAAAAACGAGGCAATATTGGTCAGTTTTACATGGCGGACCTTTTGATTTTTGAGGCTGTATTCTGCAATAATCAGGCCTGCGGGCGTTTCAACTTTAACAAAAGGAGGATTTTTAGGACGGATGAATCCTTCTTCTATACCGATAGTTATGGTTCCGATCAAACCGTGTCCACACATAGGCAGACAACCGCTTGTTTCAATAAACAAAACTCCGACATCATTTTCGGGATCGGAAGGTGGATATAATATACTTCCGCTCATCATATCATGTCCGCGGGGTTCAAACATCAGACTTTTTCGGATCCAATCCCAATGATGGAGAAAATCTAATCTTTTTTCCATCATATTATTGCCTTCCAAATTCGGCCCTCCTCCCGCTACAAGCCTCACGGGATTACCACATGTATGGGCGTCGATACAAAAAAATCTTTGTTTACTGATCATAGGGGAGATTGAGAAAAATGACCATTGATTTTACGCCATATTCCTAACGGATTTTCATTTTGAAGAGACACCGGCAACATAAAAGAAGGACTATCCTGCCAACATACCGGTCTTACCCACCTCAAAATGGCATCCGATCCAACTGAAGTAAATCGTCCGTCTGTCGTCGCAGGAAACGGTCCGCCATGAACAGTGGCATGGGAGACTTCCACCCCGGTAGGCGCACCATTAAAAACTATACGGCCGGAAAAGCGACAACAAGATTCAATAAGTTCCTGATTCGTGCGGATATCTTCCTCGGTGCCGATAACTGTCGTCGTTAATTGTCCGGGAAAAGATTGCCAGACCTCTTTTAGTTCATCCTGATTTTCACAAACTATAATGATAGAAAAAGGTCCGAAAATTTCTTCACGCAGGGAAGGATTTCTTAAAAAATCCTGAGCTGAAACTCTTACAAGAACAGGACTTGCAAGGTTTTCATCACTTTCGTGAGCATGGTATATGGTTTCTATTCCTTTTTCAAATAAAATTTTTTCGACACCTTTTGTATAATTGTCATGAATGCCCTGATGCAGCATTTTATATGATTTTGTCAGGGAAAGTTCCAGAGCCAAAAGACTCGTAAAATGGTTAAGAGCACTGCTTTTAACACTGATTAAGATGCCGGGATTGGTACAAAACTGACCCACACCCATAGTGATAGATGACGCAAAGGTTTTTGCCCATTCAGGTGCCTGGTCAAGCAGAGCATTTTTAAACAAAACAACGGGATTTACACTTCCCATTTCTGAAAATACAGGAATAGGCACCTCTCTTTGTTGTGCATAATCATACAATGCTTTACCTCCTGATAAACTACCGGTAAATCCCACCCCACTTACGCCGGGATGTTGAACCAATATTTTTCCGACATCAAAAGAAGAGGACATTATATGTTGAAATACGCCTTCCGGCAACCCACATGCTGAAACTGCTGCTGAAATAGCATCTGCCGTCAGTTGGGAAGTTCTCGGATGGGCAGGATGGCCTTTTACAATCACCGGACAACCTGAAGCCAAAGCGGAAGTAGTATCTCCACCGGGAGTACTGTAGGCCAATGGAAAATTACTGGCACCAAAAACCACTATCGGACCCAAAGGAACCAACATTTTGCGCATATCAGGCTTTCTCAATGGTTTGCGGTCTTCATCTGCAGTTTCAATGACTGCCTGTACCCAACTGCCTTCTGCGACAAGGTCTCCGAATAATCTGAGTTGAAAACATGTTCTGGCCGTTTCGCCCTGAAAACGAACCATAGGAAGATTGGTCTCTTCAGAAGCTGTTTTCCAAAGTTTTTCACCTAATCCTTCTAATTCTTCTGCTATTTTATACAAAAGATTTTTTCGGATGAGGCCATCACTATTTCTGAACACTTCAAAAGCGTCTTGTGCATCCTGTACTATGGCATTGATTTCATTGATCATAATAAAGTGATATAAATTAATTATAAAGGCCGGGACTTTTGAGCCACGGAAATGAGGGTTTCAATTTTTTGTTTTTCTTCTCCGATGAGGGTAAGTCTCGGAGCGCGCACATATTCAGAACCTATTCCCTCCATTTGTTCTGCCAATTTAATATATTGTACCAATTTGGGTTTAATGTCAAGTTCAAGTAAAGGCATAAACCAACGATAAATGGTAAGAGCTTCTTCCATTTTTCCGGTTTTCACCAGATGATAGATAGCCATGGTTTCTTTGGGAAAAGCACAAACCAAACCGGCAACCCAACCATCAGCGCCAGCACACAAAGACTCAAAAGCAAGTGTGTCGACTCCGCATAACAAGGCGTATCGTGAACCAAAGCGGTTGATCATCCGGGTGATATTCGTAATATCTCTTGTCGATTCTTTGACTGCCGAAATATTTGATTCTGATGCAAGTTCATCAAACATGTCCAGGGTAACTTCGATTTTGTAATCCACCGGATTATTGTATATCATCAGAGGCAGGTCAGTAGATTGAGCTATAGAACGAAAATAATGGACAGTCTCACGATGATCGGAAACATATCTCATCGGAGGCAAAACCATCAATCCGGAAGCACCCCATTTTTTTGCCAATTTTGCCTGATGTTCTGCCGCAGCAAGAGACCCTTCGGCAATATTAAGGATGACCGGACGTTGACTATTAACTTCTTCAATGGTTGTTTTTACCAAAATTTCTTTTTCTTCAAGGGTCAGGGTACTTGCTTCCCCAAGGGTTCCTCCTAAAATAAATCCATGAACACCGGCGTCAAACTGAGTTCGGATATTCAAACGAAAAAGAGGCAAATCCAAAGAATCATCTTTTGTAAACTTGGTAGTTATTGCCGGAAAAACGCCATTCCAATTCATACATGAGGTGTTTTGAAAGACCAAAGATAAAAAAACACAAGGTTTTTTATTGAAACGGATACATAAGATACTGAATAACGGTAAAATTATTCAAATATATCATTGATAATCAGATGGATATAAAACGACAAAGATCCAAAAATTTAACATTCCAACATTGAGGAATGAGTCACATAAACCACCTTTTTAAAAAATGATTGGTAATAATATTCCTTCAGCACTGTTATTGATGGTTGGATTATATTATTTTGACTCCTGTCAGGCTAGATCTTTTTTGACATCAACAGTAATACTTTATCAAAACACAATTTTTGAATTTTTTAGTCCATGATCAAACATCAACTTTATGTAAGTAACATTGTTCCATACCTTATTATAAAAGTGTATTAATATTTATTTTGTATGAAAATAGTAGCTTTTGGAGCAAGCAACAGCAGTCGGTCGATTAATAAAAGTTTTGCGGTCTATACAGCTTCATTATTTTATGGAGCAGAGGTAACTGTATTGGATCTTAATGATTTTGAACTACCGATTTACAGCTTTGACCGCGAAAAAGATACAGGCATACCGGATAAAGCCGTTTCTTTTTACGAACAATTGCGGTCTGCTGATCTTTTAATCATTTCTATGGCTGAACACAACGGATCGTATACGACGGCTTTTAAAAACATTTTTGACTGGGTTTCAAGGTATAACAGCAAATGTTTTGAAAATAAAAAATTATTTTTGTTGTCAACCTCGCCCGGACAAAGAGGAGGAAAAGGTGTTATGGAAGCGGCTTTGGTGAGATTTCCGAATCACGGAGCAGAAATCACGGAATATTTTTCATTGCCCAAATACGGTGAAAATTTTAACATCGAAGAAGGTATTGTTCATCCGGATCTGAAAGAAGAATTTTTTTCAAAAGTTAATACAATAAAACTATTATATGGATTGGATAAAGAATGACCACAAACTTGAAAAAACATTCAAAGTCAAAACCTTTTCGGAAGCCGCCGGAATAATAAACGATATTGCAAAAATTGCTGATGAGGCGGATCACCATCCTGATGTAAGGATTTATGGATATAACAAGCTTGCATTTTCGCTGATTACACACACTGAAGGGAAAATCACTGAAAAAGATGAAGCACTTGCCAAGGCTATTGATTTATATTTTTTGCAATACAAATCGACATAGTACAGGGACTAATTCACCTGCGTTTTTTTACACCATCCATAGGTTTATACATACATTGTTTTTATTTTGAAAAAACATTATTCACCGGAAGACAGTAAAATATAATTTTGAAAAAACAATTTATTACAATTACGATTCCGAAATATTGATTTAAATTTTGACTGGATTACGCAAATAGACAGCTCTTTAAAAATCTTATCTTACATGAGATAATGAAGTCTGAAAATAATTGTAATTTTGGGATTTATTCCGATTACCATGACACATCATATCAATCCGCTGTTTTTATGTTTTCTTATTACAGGATTCTTCGGTTGTTCTAACAAAACGACCACAGTCAAAACAGTAGATTTTGTAGATATCAATAAATATTCCGGAAAATGGTATGAAATAGCCTCTTTCCCACAATCTTTTCAAAAAG
Source organism: Saprospiraceae bacterium (assembly GCA_022842725.1). Taxonomy (GTDB): domain Bacteria; phylum Bacteroidota; class Bacteroidia; order Chitinophagales; family Saprospiraceae; genus OLB9. Next base: position 73,152 of record JALHOZ010000002.1, on the reverse strand, counting down.
GTTGTCATAACACCACTGCTGTGTATTCCCTAGGACCTGATGGCAACATTATCGTTGAAAACAGATGTAATAAAGACAGTCTGACAGGAAAAGAATCCTATGTCAAAGGAAAAGCTTTTGTCGTACCAAACTCAGGAAATGCCCGGTTGAAAGTTCAGTTTTTTTGGCCTTTTAAAGGAGATTATTGGATTATTGATCTGGCAGAAGATTATGCTTATGCCGCAGTAGGTAGTCCGAATAAAAAATATCTCTGGATTTTGTCCCGGAAAAACGTCATGAATGAGGAGACCTATGCCCAACTTTTGAAAAAACTTCAGGGTATGGGTTTTGACATTAACAGGCTGCAAAAAACAAAACACGCTATAAAATAAATGAGTCAGGACAAAAATACTTATTTCACCATAATATCTTTAAGTGTGGTGTTTGGGTTGACACTTCCGGTTTTGATCCAGGATGCAATGTTTCAGGATGCGGTTTTATACAGCAGTGTAGCACATAATCTGAGTGTAGGACACGGTACTTTCTGGTTTCCTCAATACAGTGCCTTAAATCTGGAGGGAATACCATCTTTTCACGAACAACCACCTTTGGTTTTCTGGATTTTATCATTGTTTTACAAAGTTTTGGGAAGTAGTATTTATGTTGAAAGGTTGTATACTTTTCTGATGATTATTCTACATATTTTATTGATAAAAGTGTTGTGGAAAGAGGTGTATCAATCCGCTGCTTCATACTTTAAAATGTGGTGGCTACCCGTTTTTTTCTGGATAATCATTCCGGTTTGTTTTTGGTCTTTCAGACACAATATGATTGAAAATACGATGGGTGTATTTATTTTAATCAGTGTTATCATTTCACTACGATCCATACAAAAAGAAAATTTCTGGTTTGGTTGGATAATCTCCGGTTTATTTATTTTTTTAGCTTCCTTCAGCAAAGGTGTTCCGGGGTTGTTTCCCATTGTGCTACCTCTCATCTGGTGGTTTGTTTACCGGGAAATTACCCTGACAAAAGCCATTCAATATGCATTGGTTTTATTGCTTGTTCCGGCCCTGATCTACAGTGTGATTCTCATGTTTCCGGGTCCAAGAGAAAGCCTTTCCATTTATTTTTTTGACAGGTTGATCAGAAGAGTAGATGATATGCCGACTACCATCAACAGATTTGAGACAGCCAGAAAACTTTTTGTTGAAACGTTGCCGATTTTGATATCTGTGACCATTTTGATGCTGATCAAAGGGAAACAATTTTTTCAACGGATTTCTGAAACCAAAAATGAATTCCGGTTTTTCCTTCTTTTGGGTTTTGCCGGTTCATTGCCTCTGATGCTGACGAAAGTCCAAAAAGGATGGTATATGGTTCCTTCATTTCCTTTTTTTGCCATAGCTTTTGCTTCCCTTTGTCTTCCCTTTATTTACGAATGGTTGTCCGGAATGTCAGCCAGATCAATCCGGTTTGTGAAAACGATGAGTATAATGCTGGCTACAGGAGTTTTGGTGGTTACGGCCTTACAATTTGGAAAAATCAGCAGAGAAGAAGCCATTCTCACAGATGTGTATAAAATTGGAAAGGTTGTTCCCGGATTTACAACCATGTCTGTCCCGAAAGAACAATATGATCAGTATAATTTTATACTTCAGGGTTTTTTGGTAAGGCATTTTTTTATAAGTATCAGTCCTGAAAAAAACCTTCCTTATTTCCTTGCGGAGAAAGATAAAAAAGTAGCAATTCCTTATGGTTATGAAGAGATTAATCTAGATTTACGGGCTTATGTTTTGTATAAACAAAAGATCAATACGCAAAAATAGCAAAGGCTTTGATTTTGAAAGTTTGTTATAATCATTTGTCTTGTGTCAGGGTAATTTCAGCAACAAAGAAGAATTCATTTTACATTTTTTGTAGTTTTGTGTTAAATTTTTAATTTGTACCAATTATTTATAAAACCGATACTTTTTCTTTTTCCTCCCGAAAAAGCGCACAAAATGACCATTACATTGTGGCACATCCTATTGTCTGTGCCATTGGTTTCAGGTATTGTCAAATGGTGGTTCCGGGACAATCATCCTTCTCTTACAAAAAAGGTGTTTGGCCTGTCATTTCCCAATCCTGTTGGCCTGGCTGCCGGTTTTGACAAAGACGGAAAATATTTTGAAGACATGGCTCACCTTGGTTTTGGTTTTATCGAAATAGGGACAGTGACTCCAAAACCTCAGGATGGTAATCCTGCACCCAGACTTTTTCGATTGCCGCAAGACGAAGCATTGATCAATCGGATGGGTTTTAATAATGATGGAGTGGATGCTATGGCAGAACGATTAAAATCTAAAAAGAATTCCGGATTTATCATCGGTGGAAATATCGGCAAAAACAAAGACACTCCTAACGAAAATGCTTTGGAAGACTATAAAATCTGTCTGCACAAACTTTATGATTATGTTGATTATTTTGTTGTGAATGTCAGTTCTCCGAATACGCCGGGATTGCGTTCTCTTCAGGAAAAGGGTCCTCTTACGGAAATATTAACCGGATTAAAGAAGGAAATAGATCAAAAACCGGTCAAAAAGCCTGTTTTATTAAAAATAGCACCTGACCTGAGTAATGAGCAGTTGGATGATATTATTGAAATTGTTTTAACAACACAAACTGATGGAATCATAGCCACCAATACGACCATTGAAAGAAAGGGACTCAGGTCCAAAACAGAAGACATCGGAGCTGGTGGTTTAAGCGGTACACCGGTCAAAAAACGAAGTACAGAAGTCATCAGATACTTGTCCGAAAAATCTGGTGGCAACATACCCATCATAGGTGTGGGAGGGATCTCGGATTTTGTTGATGTCAAAGAAAAAATGGAAGCTGGTGCCAGTCTGGTACAAATTTATACGGGTTTGATTTATAAAGGACCCATGATGGTCAAAAATATTAAAAAATCACTTGTGCAATAAAAAAAAATAATGATGGATGTACAATATGAAATACCAAACATAAATTTTCCTGAAGCTGATAAAGATGCCTGGCTCCAAAAAATAATCCTTGACATGAAAGGCAAAAAGTTGCCACAGGATTTTATGTCAGAAGTTGAAGGAATGGTCATTGATCCTTTTCAAACAATCCGGGAAGTTGGTGAAAATTTTCTTCCGTTGGATCGTTTGTTTGACGAAACCAAAACAGGCATTTTTATCGATATCACAAACGATGCCGAAGATAATAAAACCATACTGTCTTATCTTGAAAAGGGAGCATCAACACTTTATCTTGATATTAAAAAATCTGTTCAACCAGCAGTTCTTTTTGAAAATATCCATCTTGAATATCTTTTTGTTTGTATCAAAACAGAAGATAAAACAATGAGTGATGCTTTTCAAAAATATTTTGACACTTCTTTGGAAGATAAAAGTTTACAAACGTATATCATATTGAACGACAAATGTGTTTATCCGTCGAAAACAGAAGTATACGCCGTTGATATAAGCACTTCAGTTATCAATCCGTTTACACAAATTTTGGAAAAAGCGGGGTCAGATATAAAAAAGGAAAGGCCTTTACGTTGCATCTTTTTATTTGAAGCAGGTAAAAACTTTTTATTAACGGTAGCTTCTTTGCGTGCTTTTCGCATTCTGTGGGAAAATCTTGTTTCCGAATTGGGTTTTGAAGGAGATATTCCCCTGGTTGTTGGGGTTTTACCCAAAGTGGAGGTATTATCCGATGAGCCCAATCAGGCTTTGATAGAATGGACCTATATGGCATTGTCAGGTATTTTAGGAAACACTGATATGATTTTTAGTCTTGTACATGCCGGATATACGGGGCATAATTATGGTAAAACAGCTTTTCTGGCTCAGCAAATATTACTTGAAGAAGGTAAAATCGGGCAAGTCAAAGATCCCCTTGCCGGAAGTCTTTTTGTCGAACAGGCCACTCAAAAAATTGCTATTAAAGTTTGGGATACGATCATTTGATGCAGACATCTTAAAGTAATCTTTTGACAAATAATCAGATATTGTATATCTTAAGATTCCCGTTGGAAATATTATTGTTATATTTCAGCCTGATTCATAAAAAATCTCTAAATGAGGATACAATTTACCAGCAAACACAGCTTTTTTTCAGATAAGCACATTTTTATTTTACTCTTGTGGATGCTTTATTTACCCCTTGGTTTTAGCCAAAACAGCGACACTCCTAAAGAAGTAACCAATACCTATTATTTTAAAAATATCAATGTGGTAGTTAAGCCGGGTCAGGTTTTGGAATCACACCAACTCATACTGAAAAACGGTTTGATAGATGCCGTCGGTAAAAACCTAACTGTCCCGGCTGAAGCTATGGTTATAGTGGCAGATTCATTGTTTGCTTACCCGGGATTTATTGATGCATTTTCTCATACAGGCATTCCGAAAACCGAAAACAAGGACCAACAGAAAGTCAACGATCCGGGTAATCCACCGGATGATATTGCAGGGATTACGCCGCAAAAATCTGTTGCAGAAACCTACAAAACCGCGGACAAAAGTATTGGAGACATGAGATCCGTCGGTTTTACCATGTCAAATGTATCTCCCAGAGGCCTGATGCTTCCCGGTAAAACATCCCTTCTTTTGCATCTCGACGAAGACCTTGATAAAGTCTCATTCAAAAAAGATGTTGCTATGACCGCACAATTTACAACCAACAGGAGTGTTTATCCTTCGACGGTGATTGGGGTGATGTCAAAATTCAGAGATTTGTATAAAAATTCAGAAATATTGGGCGCAAGCCATGAAAAATATATGATGAATCCCTCCGGTCTTCAAAGACCGGTATATAAAAAAGAAGAGTGGGCACTGTTTCCGGTTACACAAAAAAAATTGCCGGTATTTTTTGTTGCTTCATCTTCCAATCAGGTTTTCAGAGCATTGGAGTTAAAAAAAGAGCTTGGATTTTCAATGGTTTTGGTTGATGTAAAACAAGCATGGGCAGCACTTCCGGAATTAAAAAAACACGGTGTTCTGACAGCATTATCATTAGAGCTCCCGGAAGAAATAAAAGATAAAGGCAAAGAAGAAAGTAAAGATTCTACCTCTGTCAAAAAACAATTATCAGCCGAAGAAATGGATTTTGAAAAGAAAAAAGTTCAGTCTTACAAACAACATGTTGGTCAGGCAGCTGAATTTGAGAAGGCCGGATTACCTTTTTCATTTTCTGCTTTGAATGTTAAACCTCAGGACATACCTAAAAACATTCGCCGAATGGTAAAAGAAGGCCTTTCCGAAAAAGCTGCATTGGAGGCCCTGACTACCAATCCTGCAACACTTTTGGGAGTGTCATCAAGCATGGGTACCATAGAAAAGGGAAAGGTTGCCAATATTGTAGTAACCGAAAAAAACTTTTTTGATGATAAATCAAAAATAAAGTATGTTTTTGTTGATGGCAAGATGTTTGAAATTATTGCCCCAAAGTCAGACAAAAAAGGGAATGAAGAAGCAGGTAAAGGTCCTCTTTCAGGAATTTGGTCCTTTACGGTTGAAATGGGTGCTCAATCACAAAAAGGAACGATGACAATAAGTGGTAAACCAGAAAAATACACCATATCACTGACTTCCGATGACAAACCTGATGAATCAGAAAGCGCTTATGATATTAAGGTACAGGATAAGATTGTTACTTTTTCATTATCAACAGATGCTGACGGGTCTTCGATCACGCTTGATTTTGAGTTGAATTTTGAAGGAAATACTTTTTCCGGAGAAGTTTCAGCCAATGAAATGGGTACTTTTCCTGTAAAAGGTGAAAAAAAATCCAACCCTAACCAATAATAGTAAAATGAATACCAGAATAATATACACCACCCTCCTTTGTTTTTTGTTGCCTTTTATTGGTTTTAACCAGGGAAGTATTTTAATAAAAAACGGAACCATTCTTACAGTGACAAAAGGCACTTTGCAGAATGCAGATATTTTTATGGAAAACGGAAAAATAACAGATATCGGCAAAAACCTGAAGGCCCCTGTTGGGACAAAAACAGTTGATGCTACGGGTATGTTTGTAATGCCCGGAATCATAGACGCTCATTCGCATATAGCAATAGATGCGGTAAATGAGGCTACCAGCCCTAACACAGCTGATGTTAATGTCGGTGATGCTTTAAACCCACTTGATGTTGCCATTTACAGAGCTTTGGCAGGAGGAGTGACCATTTCTCATGCTATGCACGGTTCTGCCAATGCTATAGGCGGTCAGTGCGAAACCATTAAACACCGTTATGGTGTTGTCAATCCGGAAGAATTAAGAATGGTTGGTGCGCCCCGGACGATTAAGTTTGCCCTTGGAGAAAATCCGGTAAGGGTACACGGCGAAGGAAATAAAATTTCACCGGCTACCAGAATGGGTGTGGAACAGGTTTTCAGACAAGCATTTTCAGAGGCAAAATTGTATATGAAAGCTTGGGATGAATACAAAAAAGGTTTGATTTTGAATTCGCCGATGTACAACCGAAGACTGGAAACCATTGCAGATATATTGAAAGGAAATATTATCATTCATTGCCATAGTTATCGTGCAGACGAAATATTGATGTTGATGAATGTGTTGAAAGATTTTGGGATTGAAAAAATTTGTTTTCAACATGTCAATGAAGGATTTAAGGTAGCTCCGGAATTGGCAGCATTTGGAGCCAGTGCATCCGTTTTTTCAGATTGGTGGGCCTATAAATTTGAAGTATATTATTCAACAGCTTATAATGCAGCCATTCTGACAAGAAACGGAGTAGTAACTTCCATCAATTCGGATTCAGATGAATTAATCAGACATCTTTATCTGGAAGCTGCAAAAACACAACGTTACGGAGATCTCAATGATGATGAAGCCTTGGCATTGATAACAATAAATCCGGCAAAACAGCTTGGTATAGACCATAGAGTGGGTTCGATAGAAATAGGGAAAGAAGGGGACATTGCCATTTTTGACAAACATCCGTTATCAGTGTACACGATTCCTCAGATGACAATAGTCGATGGTATAATAAGATTTGACATTAACAATGATGCACCTGATATGCGATTGGATGTCAATCCCGAAGATAAGTTTGCCTCGGATTATCTGGAAGAAGCACTTTTGAAGGAAGACAATTGTCTTCAGGGAGTATCAGAATGGTTGTTACAATCTGATCATGCTTCTTACCTGAGATTTATTTATTCACAAAGACACAGCCACTAAGATGTTATATAAAATTCAGAAATTTTCACAAGTACTGATATTCTTTTGTGTTTTTCTCACACAAAATATGTCGGCTCAGCAAATAAAAAAAGCTGTATCCGGACCTTTTTTATTAAAAAACGGCACCGTTCATTCTGTGACCAATGGAAATTTTATTGCAGATATTCTGATACAAGGAGATAAAATAGTATCTGTTGGCAAAAATATAGTTACACCATCAAATACACAAGAAATTGATTGTACCGGCAAACATATTTATCCGGGTTTTATCGATGGAGGTACCCGTCTTGGACTGGCAGAAATTGAGTCTATATCCGTGACCAATGATTTTCATGAGTTAGGTGATTTTATTCCTCATATGAAAGCTCTTACAGCAATAAATCCCAACTCAGTAAGTATACCTGTCACAAGGGTTAATGGTGTCACAACAGTATTTAGCAAACCTGAAAGAAGTACTTTCCCGGGCACCGGTGCTTTGATAGATTTGTTTGGTTACACCCCTGAACAAATGTATGCAGGAGCTGAAGGGGTTATGATGACTTTTCCTTCTACAGGGCGCAGAGGAAGATTTGACAGAAGGTCAGATGAAGACATTAAAAAAGATTCTGAAAAGGCAATGCAAAAAATCAATGATATCTGGACAAAAGCCAAACTTTATGCTACCATTGATTCGGCTTTGGCAGTTGAGAAAAAACCTAAAAGTTCTTATAATCCTCAGATGGACGCCCTTCTTCCGGTCGTTCGTAAAGAAGCTAAACTGTTTATTGAGGTTAATAAAAAAGATGATATTGAATTAGCTGTTAAATGGGTGAAAGAAAATGGTATCCGCGCAGTATTTACCGGTGTCGCTGAAGGCTCCAGAGTGACTTCATTGCTGAAAGAAAATAATATTGAAGTGATCACCGGACCGGTATTGAGGGTTCCGGGAAGAGGAAGTGCTCCCTTTGACGAATCATACCGCAACGCTTCCGAAATGGTTAAGGCAGGAATATTGGTTGCTATTCGTACCAATGATGCAGAAAATGTTAGAAATCTTCCTTTTAATGCTGCTTATGCTGCAAGTTTCGGATTAGGAATAGAAGAAGCATTAAAATGTATAACGATAAATCCTGCTAAAATTTTTGGTGTGGACAAAACCTATGGTAGCATAGAACAAGGTAAAACAGCAAATCTTTTTATTTCAAATGGAGATCCTTTTGAACTCAAAACCCGAATAGAATATTTGTTTATCAGAGGTTGGAATGTACCAATGGAAAGCAGACATACTTTATTGTATGATGAGTTTATTGAGAGGAATCCCGGAAAATAATATACTTTTATGGTAGAAAAACACGAAATTCAACTGAAATTTGAAGCATTACGTACTTTTCATGATGAAGGGCACATGCGAAGTTATGAATCCAGAATCAATAGTTTGCAAAAGTTGAAAAAAGTGATTACTGAACATGTGACTGACATTCAGGAAGCACTTAAAAAGGATTTTTCAAAACCTGAATTTGAAAGTTATCTGAGCGATATCGGCGTGGTTACAGACGAATTGAACCATACAATCAGCCATCTCAAACATTGGATGAAACCAAAACGCGTTTCCACTCCTTTGGCAATCATTCCGGGCTATAAAACAAAAATTTATCCCGAATCAAAAGGGGTTGTGGTTATATTTGCACCCTGGAACTATCCGGTTAATCTCGTTTTTATACCATTAATCGGTGCCGTTGCAGCCGGAAATACCGTTTTGATCAAACCTGCACACGAAACACCAAACGCAGCCGATATAACAGCAAAGATTATTGAAAAAGCTTTTTTACCGGCCCATGTCACCACAATATTAGGTGAAGGAAAAACATTGGGCCCCTTGATTTTGGAAAATTACAGGTTTGATCATATATTTTTTACCGGCTCCCAAAGTGTTGGTAAATATGTGATGTCCATGGCAGCTGAAAAACTGACTCCTGTCACCCTTGAGCTTGGTGGTAAAAATCCTGCCATCATTGATAAAAATTGTAATATTCAACATACCGTCAACCGTCTCGTATGGGGAAAGTTTTTTAATGCGGGACAAACTTGTATTGCACCTGACCATTTATTGATTCATGAAGACGTGTATGAAGAAGTCATTCAAAAACTGAAAGAAAGAATTCGGGTAACTTTTGGGGATAATCCTGCGGAATCTCCTGCTTTTGCACGCATCATTAATCAGACAAGATGTGAAAAAATTGTATCATACCTAGGCCAGGGAACGATAATATCCGGTGGAAAGTATGACATACAGCAAAGATATATTGAACCGACGATTCTGAGGGTAGAGGATATCGACGCTCCTGTGATGAATGAAGAAATATTCGGACCGGTCTGGCCTGTAGCTACATGGAAAAACAAAGAGGAATTGCTTGTTAGGGTCAGAAGAAACAGATATCCTTTGTCTTGTTATATATATTCTGATGATGCCGCAATGACAAATTATGTGATTCAGAATATTGAATTCGGAAGTGGATGTATCAATGATAATATGATTCAGTTTGCTAATAGTGCAGTTCCGTTTGGTGGAATTCAGACCAGTGGAATGGGTAGATATCACGGTAGATCCAGTTTCGAAACGTTTTCACATGCAAAGGGTGTGGTAACCAGTCTTTCCTGGCTGGAACATACATTAAAATATACACCTTATGATCAATGGAAATTCCGGATATCCAGGTTTTTTCTACAATGACAAACTCTTAAAACTTCGTTAATATATATTGATTATCTGCCAACACTTTGTAAAATAGCGTTGTTATGTTAAGGATAAACAAATAAAACAAAAATCTAAATCCATGAGATTATTTTCGCTTATCGTGTTTCTTTTTCTTTTTTCAGAAAATGTATTAGCTCAAAAAGATCCTGTTTCAGTGATAGAATTTTCAGGTATGGTGTTTGCGGAAGGAGAAGACGGTGGTCCCGTGCCATTGCCGTATACTACTGTAGCTGTCAAGGGAAGCAGCAGAGGTGCTTATTCAGATATTGACGGATACTTTGCTTTTATTGCTTTGGCCGGAGAAACGGTCTCTTTCTCTCGTATAGGATACAAAACAGTTGAAATTGTCGTTCCTGATACTTTGTCCTCCAATCACTATAAATGGTTACAGATCATGACTTCAGATGATTATTTACTTCCGGAAGTCATTATTTTTCCTTGGCCCAGTAAAGAACATTTTAAACAAGAATTTTTTGCTTTGGACATCAGCAATGAAATCAGAGAAAAGGCACAGGAAAACCTGGCTTCAGAGGCTATGAAGGAGATACGACACTCGACACCTGCAGATGGAAAAGAAGCCGGTAGTATTGTCCTCAGACAACAGGCAACAGACTATGTATATACCGGTCAAATCAAACCACAAAACATTTTCAGCCCGCTCGCATGGAAAAGGTTTGTTGATGCCTGGCGCAGAGGTGATTTTAAGAAAAAAAGTGAATAAGGTAATTACGTATTACAGGAAAAAACCTTTACGTTCAAAAATATAACGGGCTTACTTTAATATTGTCCTCAGCACAAATAATTAAAATCTGAAACCCATTGATAAGCCATAGGCTATGTGTCTGTCAAAATCATTTTTGAAAATAAACTCTCCGTTTGCATCCACTGATTTTTTTGAAGGGTCCATTCTGTTGTTGGTCAGATCAACCAATCCGTAGTCGTATCTCAAACCTATAAAAAATCCTTTGGTAATAAAGTAAGATATTCCGCCGGTTAATCCGTAATCCAGGTTTTTATAAAGATTTCCTGACTTTTCTGAAGAACGAAACTGATAATAAGCTCCTGTGTTCTTAAACAAAAATACGACATCTTCATCAATAATGACTGCCGGTCCGGAACCTGACCCTCCACCGGCAACATCTTTTTTATAATTATGTGCCAGCGTTTGACTCATAAATATTTTTTCCGGGTTTTCTATACTATTAAATCTTTGATTTCCCGCTCCTCTGGATTGAATCAAATAATTAACATATCCACCAAAAGTGATTTCCAGTTTTTTCTTGATGGTATACTGAAGTTGAATAGGTATTCCTAAATACGTATTGTTTACTTTAAGATTAATATTGGTATTTCCTTTTTCTGTAATGGAAACCGTATTAGTACTAATCCTGAAATACGTCTCACCGTTATACTCCATCCTGTTTCCATATTGAGAATACATAAATTCCCCTCTTAACGACAAACTTTCGTAAATCGGATATGAATAGGTAAATCCGAAATGGAAACCATTGGAAAGTTTGTTTTTTTCAACATCCGCTTCAACAGGTCCCTGAAAAGTTGAATAGTTTAAGCCGGCTCTGATACCAAACGATTGTGCCTGTAAGGTATTTATTGACAAAACTATGATAAATAGGTATAGGTAAATCAAATGTTGCATCGTACTAAAAATTAAATGTGTTATTAAAACGAATATTTGCGGATTTTGTGTTATTCTATGACTATTTTGTGTGAACACTCATAGCAGCTCCTACGATTCCTGCATCATTGAGCAGCTGAGCTGTTTCCAGTCTGCAAGGCACATTAAGATATTGGCTGTATTTTGCAAATTGTTTACTTACCCCTCCACCTACCAATATCAAATCAGGACTAAACAAATGGTTTATATGATTAAAATATTGATTCAGCTCTTTAGCCCAGGCCTTCCAGCTTAACCCTTTCAGTTCACGGGCTGAATTTGAAGCATATTTTTCAAAAATACTCTTTTTATAGTATAAATGACCTAATTCTGAATTTGGCACCAATACCCCGTTATAAAAGATGGCAGAACCAATTCCGGTACCTAAGGTTATCATAATAACTAAAGAAGCTGTATCTTCCCTGCCTTTTCCAAAAGTCATTTCTGCTATACCGGCTGCATCAGCATCATTAACAACTTTTACATTGGTGGATAATTCTTTTTCAAGATAATCCTGAAAAGGAAATTCCAAAAACGTTTCGTCAATATTACTGGCACTGTAACACACCCCTTTCTTGACAATCGAAGGAAAACCGATTCCGACCGGCTTGTTTTCCCATGCAAGAGTTGTTATCATTTCTTTGATACAAAAGGAAATAGCTTCCGGGGTTGCGGGCGTTGGTGTTTTGATTTTCACCTTTTCGCCTACTAAAATTCCGGAAGAAAGATCAACTATACTACCTTTTATGCCGGTTGCTCCTACATCAATACCTAGTGTTTCCATGAAAAAAATATTTATTTAAGAACCGTTACTTTTAAAATTTTTACATCTTCTTTAGGTCGGTCATAAGAATCGGTTGGTACTGTTGCAATCAGATCAATTACCTCAAGACCCTGAATGACTTCACCAAAGACGGTATATTCGCCATCAAGTTGCGGAGCGCCACCTTCAGTCTCATATTTACGAACAATGTCTGCGGGATAATATAAATTTTTCTGCCCTTCAAAAATGTATAATTCTTCAGCTACTGTTTTTCTACCGTGTACAATGTAAAACTGACTTCCTGAAGATTCTTTTTTCGGATTTATGTCATCTCCTGTTCGGGCAGCTGCCAAAGCCCCTTTGGTATGAAAAACTTTTTGGTGTATTTCTGCCGGAATGGTATATCCTGGATTGCCACCACCTAATCTTACATCTTTGGCTGCATTTTTAGATTCCGGGTCACCACCCTGCATCATAAAACCATTAATGACCCTATGAAATAGTAATCCTTCGTAAAAACCTTTTTCTGCCAATTGGATAAAATTATCTCGATGGAGCGGTGTATCATCTAACAATCTGATAACCATTGGTCCTTTTGAAGTCTCCATAAACAACAAACATTGCTCAGGTGCCGGAACGATTATTTCTTCCGTGTAAACCGAGGTCTTCCGACCTTTCGAGGCTGTAAGTTTTATGGTATATCTTCCGGAAAAAAGGTACTCACAGGAAAGATCTGTCTTATCAGCTGTTTTACCATTACCACAGTCTAAAATGGTATGTTGGGCAAATGAAGATTTATCCGTCACAGAATACCTTACAGGGTATCCCGAAAGTTGTTCTGTCACAAAAAACGCCTTGGGTGAAGTACAACCTGAAAATAGTACAAACACCAAAAAAGGCAAAATTTTGTGCATTATTTAACCTTTTTGATGGAGATAATTTTGATATCTGTTTTTGGCCTGTCAGCAACGCCTCTTTCTACCGCTGCTATTTTATCAACAACTTCCATTCCGGAAATAACTTCTCCAAAAACCGTGTAGTTCTGGTCCAAAAACGGAACTCCCCCATCTTTCAGATATTTTTCTTTTTGAGCTGCGGTATATTTGAAGTTTTTGTTGGTTTCTTCCAAAACCAGCATGCCTTCTGTCACCGGACCACCCTGAACAATAAAAAACTGACAGCCTGATGACTCTTTTTCAGGATTCATATTGTCTCCCAATCTGGCTGCAGCCAATGCGCCTCTTGTATGAACTTCTTTGAATTCAGGTTTTAAAGTATATCCCGGTCCTCCGTTACCTAACAAAGATTCAGGTGTTGCTTTTTTTGAATCAGGATCTCCTCCCTGAATCATAAAACCCTGGACCACTCTGTGAAATAAGGTACCATCATAATAAGATTCTTCAACCAATTTGACAAAATTTTTGCGGTGTTTTGGAGTACTGTTGTATAACTGAACGGTGATGTCTCCCATGTCTGTGGAAATTATCATTTGTTCCGGTTCGTTTGAACAACTTTGTAAAACCAGTAAACTACATGTGAAAATTATAAATAAAATATGTTTCATAAGGTTAATATTTATACGTTAAAATGATCGATTTGGTTGTATTCTTTGAAATACCTGATAATATTTTCTTTTAGAATGAATTCCTGATCCTGTACACCTTTCACATTAAATGGAATGTTTTCTTTCCAATGAGGCCAACCATCCTGATCTCTGCCTTCAAATGTATAATATCCATCCTGTTCAAGCAAGGTGCAAACAGCAACATGCATTAAATCTTTTTTTTCTTCTTTAGTAAAGTTTTCCTTTTTCCAACGACCTAATTCCTGAACGCCAACCAGAAATAAAATCGTTTGAAAATCAGGAAGATGCTCTTTTTTCATGGCATCCTTCACTATGTGGCGGATTTTGAGCCACTCAAAGTCCAATTCCCAGGCTTCCATGTTTATTTTTTTAAAAAGAGGTGCAAAAGTAACAAATTTATGTGTTTTATAACATACTTGCTTCGTGAATATTAACAATTATATCGATAATACTTTGATTTACCGCCAAAACAATTTTGTGAGAAACGGATTTTCTGATGAGAAAATGTACCTGAAACCACGATTTTACGATCAATAATCGATCTGTATGTCCTGCATATTCATTCTGATTCCTATAGAATATAATGAATTTTGCCTTTCTGAATTCGATTTTTCCTGTCTTAACTGATACCTCAGGTCGATAAAAGTATTATGGTAAAACTCATAACTTACGTCAAAATGTAAACTGAATATCGTTGTACGTATACCCTGACCTATTTTATTTCCGTAAAGTTCGGGCAAGGTAGTATATGGTTTAAAAATATTCTGTCCGTTATTTTCTCCCGGACCATCTCTGCCAACCAGAGTATTCAGAATTCTGGCTTGCGTATACAATCTGTTGGTTGGTTTGTAGCGGATCAAAGCCACAAACTCTTTGAAATTTGCTCCTAAAGGATGAGCGAGTGGTTGATTGTTTGTCGAATAGCTGGCATTTGAAAATTGAGGAAAAAAATCGAGGGTATCACGGTGACTGTAGGTATATGGCCGGACAACGTTATACTCCAATTGAATATCAAGTTGGTCGATCTCAAAGGCATTTATATATTTCAAACCTATCTGCCCACCAAATTTATTGGCCCACCAGCCTGTATTTTTTAGAACTTCACTGATTTTAAATTCGTCTGCAATAACCTGACCATAAAGTGAAAACCGTTTCAGGAAATTCCATTTTACATTCAGACCCAACAAGATGTTATCAGGACTCCCAAGGTTGTGTTCTACAGCTCTGTACAATATGATGGGATTGAGATATTGAAATTCAAAATGGTTTTGTCTTTCAAAAACTACGGTTTCAAATAGCCCAATTTCAATATTTTGATTGGGTCTGAAGGCCAGATAGTGGGTTGCCGCATATTTTTTGGGCAAAATGTTGTCGCCGCCCCGCCCGACAAGTGTTGAAATAGGTGATAACTCTTTAAATAAATTCTGATAATGAAATTTCCAAACCCTGGTGTTGATTTTAAAATAAAAATAAGGAGCACTGAAATCTGATAAAAGTAAAGATCGATAACCGTTGCCGATAAAATGATTTCCATGGCCAAGTTCAAGCTGCATACTTTTGACCGGATTAAAACCAATATAAGTACGCGCATTAAAATAATCGTAACCCTTCAGGTTTTTAATGACGGAACTATTAAAACCCTTGCTGAATCCCTGTCCCGGAATAGCTAGGTAGGTTCGTATTCCTTCTTCAACAAATGACGGAAAAGAGCGCTGATTTTCCAATATATGGGCAAAAAAATACACTTTTTTATCTATATATCCTTTGATTTCAGCACCGCGTGTGTTTTGAAAAACGATGTTATCATTGCCCGTCTCATGTGTGTATAAAAATTGTAAAACCGGATTGATGTATAATTGAAAAGAAGGTGTTTCCAGATGTAAAAGGTGAGCCGGGGTCCGGTAAAAATATTTTCCGACAGGTTTTGAAGGAAAATATGATTTATCCATGACCGGTACTAACGGGTTTTCTGTATAATTGTTTTCAAAAAAACCGGACGATGTGGGTTTGTTTTCCTGAGATACAGGCAAAAATTCCACATATTGTTTAAAAAAATGTTCCACATTGTAACGGTCTTTTGCGGTTAAATCCTGTCTTTTCCATACATCCATCAGGAAGGAGGAGCTCATTTTAGCATCCGGATTATTTAGCGAAAAACATAAAAAAGTATCACTTTTCTGAAGAATATCATATCTATCCAAAATATGATTTTCGACAGTATATCTCAAAACATAAGGTGATTGAGCCCTAACAAAAAGGGGTATCATAAAAAACAGGAGAAAGACCGGAAATCGCATTATTTTTAGTGTTTGCCGGTGTAAAAGTCGGATTTTTTTTTAGTTATATACTATTGTACTCCGATTATTTGCAAAGACATTAATGACTAATTTGAAAATAATTAATCTCAACTAAGATATTTTCCGACAATCGGCATTCTGCGGCCCACACCAAAAGCTTTTGAGGAAACACGAAGAACAGGTGCTGTCTGGTGCCTTTTAAATTCATTGATATTGACCATCTTAAGGATTCTTTTGACCAGAGCCTCGTCAAAGCCGGCTTCGATGATTTCGTTTGGTCCCATATATTTTTCGATATACAATCGCAAAATCGGATCCAAAATATGATACTCCGGTAAAGAATCGCTGTCTTTCTGATTGGGTCGCAACTCTGCTGAAGGGGGTTTTGTAATAGTATTTAACGGGATAATTTCGCTATCTTTATTGATGTATTCCGCCAATAAAAACACATCGGTTTTGTAGACATCTCCGATGACAGACAATCCTCCGCAAAGGTCGCCGTACAGTGTGCCGTAACCGACAGCCATCTCGCTTTTGTTGGTTGTATTGAGCAATATATGACCAAATTTGTTTGAAACAGCCATATTCAGGATGCCTCTGATCCTGGCCTGAATATTTTCTTCGGTAACATTAAACGGTAAATCACCAAACAAGGGTTGTAATTGCGCTTCAAAAGCACGGAACATACTTTCAATCGGAATGATGTCGTACCTGATATTGTTATTTTCTGCCAAAGCGACAGCATCATCCACACTATGTTGTGATGAGAACTGTGACGGCATGAGCAAAACACGAACATTTTCAGCACCCAATGCACGTGCAGCCAATACAGCAGTCACCGCAGAATCAATACCACCGGACAATCCCAAAACAGCTTTGGATAATCCTAATTTTCCGAAATAATCTTTGATACCAAGCACCAAAGCATCGTGTATATCTTTAATTTTGTTTTTAGGCTGTACAATTTCTCTGCCGCCCTTTATCACCTCCTCCAACTCAAAAATGGTCGATTCTTCCTGAAAATAGGACATCTCCTGAAAAACGGATCCGTCCGGTGACATGACGACAGAACCGCCATCAAAAATCAGTTCGGTTTGAGCTCCGACATGATTTACATAAAATATCGGCACATTATACCTTTTTGCATTACAACGCAACACGTGAAGACGCTCTTCAGCATGGTCAAATGCAAAGGGTGAAGCTGAAAGATTGATCATAAAATCCGGCTGAAAAGGCAACATCTCGTCCATCGGACAAATGGTGTACAGAGGGTTTTCATTTCCAATATTCCAGATGTCCTCACAAATGGTGAGCGCAATTTTTTTACCTTTAAAATCTACAACACCAAATTCTGTAGCCGGCTCAAAATACCGGTATTCATCAAATACATCATAAGTAGGCAACAGGGCTTTGTGTTGTACGTATTGAATTTTACCATCGTACAGAAAATAAGCAGAATTGTACAAATCTTTACCTTCTTTTACAGGGTTTCGGGTAGGCGCTCCCACAACTATGGCAATATTTTTACTGTATGGAAGCAATCTTTTTAAACAATCATCCGACATTCGGATGAAATCGTCAAATTCGAGGAAATCTCTGGGAGGATATCCACAGGTTGCTAATTCCCCAAAACAAATGATATCGGCATGGTTTTTTACTGCCACTTCGATGGATTGAATCATTTTTTCAACATTCGTTCCAAAATTGCCTATGTGATAATTCAACTGAGCCAAACAAATTTGCATAATATTTGTAATTTATATAAATGTAATGCAAAATGTATAAAATTGCCTTTCCTGTTTAAAGTATTTTGTATCCCGGCACAAAACATTTTTTAAATATTAGGCATCTTCGTATCTTTGCGACTTCTTAACAAAATCATCTATGTCAAAGTTCAGAAAAGAAAAAGACAGCATGGGATATATTAATGTTCCTGCTGATAAATATTGGGGAGCACAAACCCAAAGATCGTCAGAAAACTTTAAAATCGGAGGTCATCGGATGCCTCAGGAAATCGTTGAAGCTTTTGCTATCCTTAAAATGGCGGCAGCACAAGCCAACCATGACCTGAAGGTTTTGCCTAAAAACAAACTGAACCTGATTGAAAAAGTTTGTAAAGAAATATTGGCAGGCAAACTGAACGACGAGTTTCCTTTGGTGGTATGGCAGACCGGTTCCGGAACACAATCCAATATGAATGTCAATGAAGTAATTGCCAACAGAGGCCACGTCCTCAACGGAGGTAGTCTGGATGATGCCCAGAAAATTTTACATCCCAATGATGATGTCAATAAATCTCAGTCTTCCAATGACACTTTTCCGACAGCTATGCACATAGCAGCTTACAAAATATTGGTTGAAAAAACCGTCCCTGCAATGGAAGTACTAAGGAACACCTTACATGAAAAGTCAAAAAAATTCATGAAAGTTGTCAAAATAGGCCGTACCCATTTTATGGACGCCACACCTTTGACACTGGGTCAGGAATTGAGCGGATACGTATCACAACTTGATCATGGTATAGCAGCAATCAAAAATTCATACAAACACCTTTCAGAACTTGCGTTGGGTGGTACAGCCGTAGGTACGGGTTTGAATACACCGAAAGGATATGACAAACTGGTAGCAGAAAAGATTGCCAAAATCACAGGATTGCCGTTTATCACAGGCAAAAATAAATTTGAAGGATTATCCGCTCACGATGCTATTGTCGAAGCACATGGCGCACTCAAAACAGTTGCCGTGTCCCTCATGAAAATCGGTAATGACATCAGGATGTTGGCCTCAGGACCCAGATGTGGCATCGGCGAAATCACCATTCCTGAAAACGAACCCGGTTCATCTATCATGCCCGGAAAGGTTAATCCTACCCAATCAGAAGCTTTAACGATGGCCATGGCTCAGGTTATGGGCAATGATGTTGCCATAAATGTAGGTGGCATGAGCGGTCATTTTCAATTAAATGTTTTTAAACCGGTTATGATTTTTAACTTTTTAATGTCAGCCAATCTGATTGCTGATTCGTGCCTGAGCTTCGACGAACATTGTGCTGTTGGGATAGAAGCCAATGTTCCGAGAATTCAGTTTAATCTTGAAAATTCACTGATGCTCGTGACAGCATTAAATACAAAAATCGGATACGATAAAGCGGCGGAAATAGCAAAAAAGGCCCATAAAGAAGGAACTTCTTTGAGACAAGCTGCAGTTGCTTTAAAATATCTGACTTCTGAGGAATTTGATGCCTGGGTTAAACCCGAAAAAATGATATAATAAAATAGCGTTAGAAAATATTTTTTCATCAGTCTGTCATTTTATAATAGAATTGGTAAGAAAAATATAATTTTACGTTTTCATACAGAATTTAATATCGAATTAATAAAAAAAAACAATATCCGATGCCATATTTATTTACATCAGAATCTGTTTCCGAAGGACATCCTGACAAAGTAGCAGATCAAATATCAGATGCTCTGGTAGATCATTTTTTAGCTTTTGACGCAGATTCCAAAGTGGCTTGTGAAACCCTTGTCACAACCGGACAGGTAGTTTTGGCCGGAGAAGTTAAATCCAATACCTACCTTGATGTTCAGCAAATTGCCCGGGACGTCATCAAAAGAATCGGGTATACCAAGTCTGAATATATGTTTGAAGCCAATTCCTGCGGTATCTTATCAGCCATCCACGAACAATCACCGGATATCAATCAGGGTGTTGATAAAAAAAAGAAGGAAGATCAGGGTGCCGGCGACCAGGGAATGATGTTCGGTTACGCTACCAGCGAAACAGAAAATTATATGCCTCTGGCTTTGGATTTGTCACACAAAATCCTTCAGGTTCTTGCCACCATCAGAAAAGAAGGTAAAAAAATGAAGTACCTAAGACCTGATGCCAAATCACAGGTAACTATCGAATATGATGATAACAATAAACCAATCAGAATTGATAGTATTGTAGTGTCCACGCAGCACGATCCTTTTGACAAAGATGCTAAAATGCTTCAGGTCATCAAGGAAGATGTCAAAAAAATTGTCATTCCTGCGGTGATGAAACAAATCAAACCTTCTTTAAGGAAATTATTTAATGATAAAATCACTTATCATGTCAATCCTACCGGCAAATTTGTGATCGGTGGCCCCCACGGTGATACAGGTCTGACAGGAAGAAAAATCATTGTCGATACATATGGCGGCAAAGGTGCCCACGGCGGAGGTGCTTTTTCCGGAAAAGATCCCAGCAAGGTAGACCGCTCTGCAGCGTATGCTACCCGTCACATTGCAAAAAATCTCGTAGCTGCAGGGGTTTGTAGTGAAGTTTTGGTTCAGGTTTCTTATGCTATCGGAGTTGCTAAACCCACTAATATTTACGTAAATACTTATGGTACGGCCAAAGTAAAACTTTCAGACGGTGAGATTGCTCAAAAAGTTTATGACATTTTTGACATGAGACCTTATGCTATCGAGCAAAGATTGAAACTGCGCAATCCTATCTACTCGGATGCAGCAGCTTACGGCCACATGGGCAGAACTCCAGAGACCAAAAAGGTGACTTTCAGGGATGGTTCGGGAAATGTGAAGACTATCAAAGTCGAGACATTTACCTGGGAAAAACTCGATTATACCGACAAAATCAAAAAAGCTTTCGGACTCGTTTAAGCTATTTTGAGGTCATTATTTTAATTTCGGTTCTACGGTTCTCCTGATATTCTTCTTCAGTACATAGCTGGCCGTTTACACACTTATTTACCGGCATGGTTTCGCCATACCCTTTGGCAGAAATTCTGGAAAAGTGAATGCCTTTGTCAAACAAGTATGCCAATACAGACTCAGCCCTTTTTTGGGATAATCTGAGGTTGTAATCATCTTTGCCACGGGAATCTGTGTGAGAACCCAAATTTATGTTGATGTCAGGATTTTCATTGAGGAAGGATACCAGGTTGTCCAACTCGAGAGAAGCATCTTTTCGGATTTCCCATTTGTCGTAATCGTAATAAATGTGTTTAAGCTGAAATACTTTTTTG
Organism: Saprospiraceae bacterium; assembly: GCA_022842725.1. GTDB lineage: Bacteria > Bacteroidota > Bacteroidia > Chitinophagales > Saprospiraceae > OLB9. Next base: position 51,887 of record JALHOZ010000002.1, on the reverse strand, counting down.
TCGACAGCTTTATCTATTTTGATATCTGCTTCGATTTTTAATTGTTTGTTTCTGTCAAATTCTTTGGTAGAAATCTCTTTGACCGGCGCAAAATGGCCGTCTTTTTTTGCAGTGACCAAATAGTCTGTGTCCGGACTCGTGTTGACTTCAAATTCTCCGGTTTCATCAGAAGTGACCATTTTCGAATCTTTTGTTGTTTTATTAGTAAACGACAACTCTACTTCAGGGATGGCTTTTCCTTCTTCATTAATGGTCGTACCGGTGAGAATAAAATTTTTGGAATTAAAAACGACAGGAATATTGAGTATATCACCTTCCTGATTGAGTAAATCATCAAATTTTATCGTTTGTAATAAACTGCCTTTATAAGCAATGACGACCCCGGCATTTTTAAATTTTTCAGCAGGGAAATGTATTTTACCTAAAGAATCGGAAACATAAAATATTCCGGGACTATCATCTCTCAGGTATACCGCACTCACTCCCTGAATGGGTAATCCCGAAATGCTGTCGATAATGGTAATGGTTACGTCTTTATAAATTTCCGGCTTTTTTCGGAAAGCATAAATATTGTCTATACCCGAATCATTATCCCTAGTACTGGTAAAATATCCCTGTGAAAAAAGATCATCCGATACAATGCCGTAGTCATCATATGTTGAGTTGAAGGGTTTGCCCAAGTTAACAGGAAATGACCAGATCCCTTGTGTAAATCTTGTGGTAAACATATCAAGTCCGCCGAGTCCTGCCGGAGATTCCAGGCTGAATACCAAAACACTGTCTGACAAAAAAACCGGAAATACTTCATCTTTTAAAGAATTGATGTATTCAGGTAGTTTTTTGGGTTTGGACCATGTTTCAGAAGGAGAATTTCGTTCACATATATATAAATCCATCCCTTCCGTATTTCCCATATCACTCGAAAAAGCAAACAATTTTCCATTGGGACTGATGGTCGGGTGAACGTAATTATATTCAGAATTCTGTTCGCTGACCGGAATGGGTGTTGTCCATTTTCCTCCCTTATTTTCAGTCCGAAAAATCATAAATGTGGCTACATTTTTTGAATTTAGTTTATCTCTGTTTTTGGTAAAATACATTTCCTTACCATCAGATGAAAATGATGAAGAACCAATATTGTACATGCCGGATATTTCGTTGGCAAAGGGCAATATTTTTTGTCTGTTCGAATCATAATAAAATAATCTGGAATAGTTTTGAGATGTGTATCCGTCGATTTCCTTACTCATAATTCGGGTTGAGCTAAAGACCACAGAATTATTATATATTGACGGACTGTAATCAGATTGTGGAGAATTAAAAGGGGCCGTTTCCACAAGATAACTCTGATTTTCATCAAAAATGATCTCCTTTTCAAAGACATTTTTCATGTGTAGCAATTGTGGATGACCTGAATGTGTTTTCAGGCAGGTTTCAACCCAGGCCAAAGCAGCATCTTTATTTTCAATAGCTCTTAAAAGGTAGGCAAATTCAATTTTTGAGGCAATGGACATATTGTCCCTGTTTTCAATTCTGTAATAGGTTTGTAAAGACTGCTTTGAATTACCCAATATTTTGTATGCATTAGCCAGTTTTTCGAGAGAGAGTATCTCTTTCCCACTTTTTATACACTTTTCATATTCATCAATAGCGACACTGAACAACAAACGATTGTAAGCTGCATCTGCTTTTTCACATGCAAATAGTATATCACCTTGCAACAGAAAGGGAAACCATAAAACAATTCTGAAATATTGTATTTTACTTTTCATAAGACTCCTTTAAAATCGTGGTAAATTCGAAATTTTGTGAATAGAAGGCACTTTGGGTTTTTTGCGGTTCCACGTATATTCGATATTGACTTCATGTGCCCCGGAACCAATATTTCTGAACAAACTATTGGTATAATCATAAGCATAAGAAAAATGAAGACCTTCCATCACCGGTATTTCAACCATTGCTGCAAGGGCATCACCTGTTCTGTAACTTCCGCCTACTGAAAATACATCTTTATACCAGAATTGTAGTCCTAAATCAACCTGAACCGGTGCCGAAGGATGGTATTTAGCAAACACAAAAGGTTTGAGCTGCAATACATCTTTTTTTAAATCAATGATGTATCCTGCAGAACCATAAAAGTGTTTGCTTTGAAATGCCTGATCATCCGATATTCTGACTGATGATTTTGGGATAAGGGCCACAAGACCCGGAACGGATGCTGAGATATACCATTTGGAAGTATAATACATGATTCCGGCTCCCATTCGGGGTATCCACACATTTTGACCAACATGGAGAGGATCCGGCAAATCCGGTGTGACAGCTTTAGCAAATTCTGAAAATACCAGTTGTGTACCTCCTTTGATACCAAGTGACAAAGTCCCGCTTTTACCGAATGAAACCCGATATGCATAATTGACCTGCAGTGAAATATGGTTGTCAAATCCGATCTTATCCTGGTAAAAATTGACACCCAAACCTGCTCTGTTATCATCCAGAGAGGTTTCAAAATTACCGGCAAATGTCGACGGAGCTCCTTCAACGCCCGCCCATTGTAATCTGTATGCCAAACCCACATGGTAATCGCCTGTTCTGCCTACAGCTGCAGGATTGTACAAACCCTGATTACGGTACATATATTTGGTGAAATGAGGATCCTGTTGTGCATAACCATTCATCTGGCTTAGTATCAGGATAAAAACAGGGTAAAAATATATTTTAAAACGTATCATAGTATTCCTTTTTATTGTCTTCGCAAATCAATCATTCCTGTCCTTTTTATCTGCCCGTTGGCGGATTCAAGTAAGATATAGTATGTTCCCTGTGGAAGAGCAGACCCGTTGTCAGATGTACCCGTCCAGGCATTATTAAATGGAAATTGGGTATATACTACATTTCCCCAACGGTTAAAAACAGTGATTTTAACTTCACAAATACCCAAATCTGTTATGGTGTAAATGTCATTGATGTTGTCACCGTTTGGTGAAAAAGAATTCGGTATCTCTATTGATTCCAACACACAGATGTCCCGCACCATAACGGACAAAATTTTTGTAGTGGAACATCCCAATTCGTTGAAAGCAGTAATAGCATAGGTGATATCTTCATTTCCGGTGATGACGACATCATTACATATCATACAATTCAGGCCGGCGGAAGGTGTCCATTGATACGTATATTGTCCGGGTAAAATGATATTTACGGTTTGATTCCGGTCAATGGTGATATTTTCATCAACGGTAAACTCAGGTAGGGGAATGACCAATATTTCCAACTGAATAATGCTGTCGCAACCCTGTAGATTTTGAGTTGTCAGCATAAAGGTGCCATTAGAATCAAATGTCTGACCCATAAATGTAAATGTCTGACCTTCACATATTTTTTGTTGAATTTTTGATTCTGACGGAGGATTGACCATCAGGTTGATACAACTGATATTTTTACAGTTTCCGGTTGACAGGGTATCACAATAGATACCGGCTTCCTTAAACACATTGTTTCCGATGACAATACTATCTCCTTTACAGATGGTAAAATCATTCGTCTGGACCCTGATATCAGTAAAACCCAAAACGTTTATTTCTTCAGTCACGGAACAGCCATTAGTGTCACTTGCTTCAACAACAAAAGTGTACACTTGATTTTCAGTCGGAATAAATCGAATGACAGAACAGGAATCATTCAGACAGATTCCTGAAAAATTTGCTCCCCAATGATAATCATTTGCGCCCAGAAGGGATATGAAAACAGAATCGCCGGTACATACAAAAAACGTATCCTGAATGCCTGAAATCATAATTTCTTCGGTAAAAACAATGCTTACTGTATCTGTTCTTTCACAAAGGCCAAAATTTGTTTGTAAATAAACTTCTGTGTCTGCCGTTGCTGATACCGTTGTGATTGTATCATTCGGATTGTTCAATATACCCAAAGGATCTATCCATGTATATTGGAAGTCTGAAGAAGGATGAAAACCAATGATGGCTTCTTCACCAAAACAAAAAGTATGATTGTTGATAAAGTTTGGCGGGTTAATTTCATCAACATCAATATAAATTGAGTCAAACGCTAAACACCCGTTTGAATCAGTCATCACAACAGAAAGCCAACCGTCAAGATTGGCTGAAACTTTTACATTACTACCTTCATCTTTGACAATATCAAAACCTGACCAAACATAGTTTTCAGAAAAATCTGTCGTAAACACAGATACAACTTCTCCGGAACAAACAGGGTTTAATGTGCTGAGGATCCTTTGTCTTGGCAATACTTCAATTTCGTAAGGATACAGTTTGGTGCAATTGCTGAACATGTCTGTTTCCGTCAGGAGTCTGCTATAAACAGTTGAAACAAAACTTTCTGAATTGGGAATATTAAATTCCGGATTACCGCATTGAGAACAACTCAAACCTTCAGATAGATTCCACTGATAAAGCTTTTCACTTTGAGGATCGACACCAAGAACGGAAGTTTCATTCCAGCATAAAGTGATACGCTTCAAAGGAAACTCTATAAGAGGATTTACCAGGCGAATGGCTTCGTTGCAAATACAATTATTTTCCTGATCCAATACCAAATATAATTTGCAAATATCCTGAAAAGAATTACCATTTATGGTGGTTTCACCATTAATAAATCCATTAGAAAAGGATTGCGGATCAAAAACCATATTACCAATGATCAAATCATCTGTTGTAATGTTATTGTCACCGTTGACATCATAATATATCCTTCCCCTTATAGTATCCAACAAAATTGAAGTAAAAATTTCTGCTGTAAGTTTTTGTATTTGTCCGTCCTGTCCTCCTTCAATATTAAAGTTAATAATGTCTACATCCGGTTTTACAGAAATGACCGGCCATAATGCCCTTCCGGAAACATTTTGTATATCACAATAACTTTGCGAAGAAATACAGAAGGATTCTGCAGATGAGGTTGTAAATATTTCTATCGATTGTTCAGAACAATTTAATTGGTTTGTCATACGAATTTCAAAACTCAGATCCACTTCTGTTATACCTGAAGGAACATCCCATTCCAATACACCGTTATTATTTACCGGATTCACCACCGGTATGTTTGTTGAAAAACTTCCCTGAATTGCTTCCGTATTTGCGGGAAGCACAACTGTCAACATGGATGCATCAGGATGTTGATTATCATATTGTATGGTGATACGTTTTGTTTCACCACAAGAGATGGTATCGGGCCCTGAGACGTTCAGAACAATGTTTACATCCGGACCATTTCCCGGCACTTTTAAAACAGGACCGTTTTTGGTCACCATGTTGGTAGCTTTGCCACAGACCTGTTGTCCGGAGGTTCCATATTTAATGTTACTTCCGGATGTAAATTCACAATCAGTCGTCACTTTATAGAAAATCCTGAATGCATTTTCAGTCGATTCACTGACGGACGCCAAACCAAAATTTTTATGGTCATCCCAAAATGTCGAAAGGTCCCATTGATAAACAGTGCCTGACAGCAAAACAGGTGAAGGAATGGAAAATGTTTGCCCTGAACCAACCGGAAATTCGATTATGCAAGAATTATCCACAATATTTACTCCTTTGGGAAGATTTATGACAGGTTTGATATCAAAAACATATCCCAAGCCACTATTGTAAATCGTAAAAGAAAACTCATCTAAGGTATCACATAACGGTATATTTTGTTCGTCTACCGAAGCGATGATTTCCAATTCTCCTTCCGGAAACTCAATAAAAAAAGAATCCCGTTCCAGCAAGCAGGGTTTTTCAGCAGGATTACTGTACACATCACAATCATAACCGTATTCAAAAACAATTTTTTGTCGGTTGCAATTGATCGAAGAGGCCTTAAATCTCAGATTTCTGTTTTCATTCTGAAATAGATTGCCCAAAATATAATAGCCGTTGATATCCGGATACTGCACCGGAAGTCCGGCCAATTCAAGTTTTACATTAAAAAAACTTTGTTGATCATAAATAGGCCGGATAAAAACATTTCTGACCTGACTGTTGACTTTATTTATAATTTTAAAAGGAATATCAAGCTCTTTGGTAATGGCTGTATAATCTCTTTGCTGGATTTCCAGGTCAACGTCAGGTACAGCATTGATGTTTTGTAAGGAATACGTAAATTTTTCATCAATAAAACGTTCTCCTAGGGTTGAACGGTCAAATATCAAATCACATTTGGCAGGTCCGATACGTTCAGATAAACATTCAATGGTAGATCGGTACAGCCAAAACCTCATGCTGCTCCTGAAGTTTTTTTCATTGGAAAAATCACTGATATTTACATAATAAGAATCGTCATCCTCTTCAAAGACTTTATAGGTTCTCTGTGGAGAAATCCCTGTGGAAACAGCTACACTGTCCAGGGTTATATTTTCTACTTTGTCAATTCTGAACATGCCGGGTTTCATATAATACTTTACCTCACCTGTGCTCTGAATAGGATATCCGTAGTTGAACAAAATACCAAATGCATTTGACTGACCGGGACATTGTACAACGCCGGGAATTGCCCACTGAGTCCAATAATTAAATCCAACAACAACAACATCAATTTCCGGACATCCGCATCCAAAATAAAAGGTTTCAGGTTTTACTTCTTCATTGGTAACCGTCAGTTTTGCCCGGTAGTCAAAATTTAGATTATGACCATTCCAACCCACAAAAGGCGTCGGAAAATTTTTATCAAATGTTTTTAAAATGGTCATCAAAATAGAGTCACCATCACTATACACAAAATCCTGAGGCAGAGAAGACGTGGGACTTCGAAGAGCTGATGTTGATAAATCATAGGTGTACTGCAGATTGGTAAAATCAGGAACAACAGATGGAATATCGTAATAAATCTCTTCGGAATCATCCCATATTCTTACTGAGGCATTGGTCACTTTAATGTTGTTTAAAATGATATCAGATCCGACATTGGACTGAGACACCAGATTTTCATGAAAAAGCTGAAGCACAGCGTTTTCAAAAGTAGCGCCGGGTTTATCGACTATGACTTCTCCAAAAACTTTTAATTCAAAGGTGTCACCCAGGAAAACATGGTTTATTCTGATCTGACTTTCGTCAAAAATACCGTCAGCATCAGGCACCTGGTCATTGTTTTTGTCCGGAAGTCCGAGTGTCAATCTGCGCAACTGCATATCAAAGTCTACATAACCATCTATTTCTTTTATACATTCACCGGCGGTACAATCACTGATAAACGACGTTTTGGTACATGACTTTATTAATCCTGATGATGGACAATTCGGATTGATAATCACATTTGCTTCAGCCAGTATTTCTGTAAATGACCGGGCATTCTGACAGATGATCAGGCAACTTGTCTGCAGGCTGTCTTTACATGGCAATATTGACGGATCTGAGCAATCGGCTATCACCGGAATGGTCAAACTTTGATTGATTCCCGAAAGAGGAAGAGGATAGGTCAGTTCGATGATGTTATTAAGACCGTCAGGTGTGGTTTGAACTGATGGTAACACAGCACCCAAAGCATAATTGGTATTTAAAATCTTCAATATTGCCGGTACAGTAAACTTAATAACGAGCACACCGGTATTATTGGTCAGATTTTCATTGCTGAAGGTATATTTTATGGCTCCTGCTTTTCCGTCAGTCACCGGATTCGTCATCAATAACAATAATTCACTGGAAGTTGGATTTTGTTGTGAATTGGTTGCTGTAGTATTCCCGGTATGGGTTTTATCAGACAATCTCGAACAGGCTTTTTCGTAACGGTAGGTGACATCCCAGCTTACTCCCGGAGGATTACATAAGTCTTTAGCGCAGAATATGCTTTGAAAAGAAATATCAAATTCCTGAAAGGAAGAAGAAGCAAAAATGGTATCAACCTGAATTACCAATAACTTGGAGACAGCATTTCCGCAACTATCGACTGCGGTATTTTCATAAGATACACTAAATCCTTGCGGTAGGACAGCGGATTCTATAAGGATGGCTCTGGTATCAAAATCCTGTTCAATTTCGATTTTTATGTCGATAAGGTCGGATACTGTCGGAGCAACTCTGAGCTTCAGATTTTGTATCGCCACGCCGTTGACATAACAATCCGGCTCTTTGGTTTGGGTCAGAATGGTAAATTTGTCTCCGTTGTCTGCTTTAGGGAGGATTTTAAAGGTCGCTCTTGCAAAATGATTATTACAGATTACATTTTGACAACCCCAGGAAACATATAATTCAGACTGGATAAATTTTTGTACCAATAAACAGCCTTTGGCAAATATTTTTTCGGTGATGACGATTTCTTCATTAAAATCAAAATATTCGTCCTGGTTACCGATTTTTTTAAAATCTTCTGCTCCGAGCATAATAGCAGAATATCCCGGAATGGATGGTAATGGGGTTCCCTCGGTGAAAGTTATGTCAAGATCCGGTTCATAATAATCTTCAAATATAAAATTTTTGACACTGCCTAATCGGGTGTTTTTAATGGTAATATTTCGATCTGTTGTTGTCCCGATCTCATTTTCCAAAAATGGCTCTTCGATTTTTGTCATGATGAGATTGGCTGTTTCGACATTAAAATTATCGGAAGCAACTATTTTTTGTCCCTGCTGACTGGTTAGCAAAAATTCATTTTTGAAAATAAAACCTGCATTGAGACATTCCAAAGATGTACAGGAAGTATTCGTTCGGATAGAAAATGTTTTTTCGGTTTTCTGACCGATATTTCCCAAATCGAAACGAGGAACAGATTTATTAATGACATTGGATTCTGCGGCACCTGTCACAGATCCGTCGATATACGAAAATCCGCAAGGAAGCTGAATGGTCAGAAGGTTTGCATTCCAATCTGTGTTTTCATCATTTCTGACCGTAATGGTAAATTTTGTTTCACCACAGACACTTATGGGTGAGTCAATGGTTTGTCTGATGCTTATATTCTGAGCATTGGATATAGACATTCCAAAAAAAGACAGAATAAAGACACCAATCCGCAGATTGGTAATTATTGAATCATTGGGCTTCATCTCAGGTGGTTTTGTATGTCACAAACGACTGCAAAAAATTTGTAAACAACATGCAATATTACAGATTATTACAGAAAATTTGCTCCCATTTGTAAAATATCTTACAAAATGACAGAATAAGTCTATCAAAAAACATTCCTAAAGCCTTAAATTGAAAAAAAATGCCATTCTTCTTGGCTATTTTTCTTTTTGCTATATCTTTGTTTTTCAAATACAAATAACAACCTAATGAGCACAACCTCTTCAAATGATTTTTTTGACAGTAAAGTACTGGGTCATCCATCCGGACTTTTTGTTTTGTTCTTTACCGAGATGTGGGAAAGATTTTCTTACTACGGTATGAGGGCATTACTTGTCATGTTTTTTACGGCATCAATAATGGATAGCGGTTGGGGTTGGCCCAAAGAGTGGGCTTATGCCATTTTCGGTACATATACGTCTTTGGTGTATCTTTCTACCATATTAGGTGGTTATATGGCAGATAAAAAAATCGGATTCCGCTGGGCTGTTGTGGTCGGAGCATTGCTGATGACTTTAGGTCATGCCTGTATGGCCCTTGAAACTTCTTTTTTTATATATACCGGTTTAATATTGTTGGTATTCGGCAGTGGATTTTTTAAGCCGAATATGACTTCCATGATCTCTGAATTGTATAAAGATTTTCCGGAAAAAAAGGATGGAGCTTATACCATATTTTATATGGGTGTAAATGCAGGAGCTTTTTTTGGTATCTTACTTTGCGGATATCTGGGTGAAATGGTCGGATGGTCATGGGGATTCGGACTGGCAGGTATTTTTATGTTTTTTGGGCTTTTACAATTTTGGTTGGCCCAAAACATATTCGGAGAAGTAGGCAAAGTTCCTTTAGGAACCAGATTTGCTTCTGTTACTGAGGAAGCAGGTGACAAACTGAATCCTTTTACTTCCATAGAGTTGGTATTAATTGGAATCGCTGCTGTTTTGGGATTGGCCTGGACGATCAATGACCCTTTATTTAAAATATCAGAAGGAAGTGTCAATTTGTTTCCGTTTTCCGTGATGGGTTATCCGGGATCGACAGCAGCTATCATTACAGCTGTGGTTTTATTTTTGGCTGTAGTCGCCGTGAGATTACCAAAATATTCAAAAGTTACCGGAGACAGAATGCTGGCGGTATTGTTTTTCTCATTGGTCACAATCTTTTTCTGGGCTATTTTCGAACAATCACCCGGCTCACTCACCATTTTTGCCAAAGACTATACCAACAGAGTTTTGACCGGCAGTGCCGGAATGACCTTTAAAATTGTCAATTCTTTGATGACATTGGTTCCTTTAGCTATCATAACCTGGGTTTTAGGGCTGCTTTTCAAACAAACCTTTGGCAAATATTCTGTATCAAACATCGTATTGAGTTTTAGTTTCTTGATGATCTGGGCTATCGCCATCTGGATGTTATCAACCGAATTTCAAAAAGATGTGGCAGAAGTTCCCGCTTCCTGGTTTGGTGTCCTCAACTCTCTGTTTATCATCACTTTTGCGCCACTATTCTCAAAATGGTGGGAAAGTAAATACAATCCCAACGCCAATACAAAATACGCCATCTCTATGTTTTTATTGGCTTTAGGTATGGCTTGTGTTGCTTACGGAGCAAGTTCTATTCCTGCAGGAGCAGCGACAGCTTCTGTGAGTATGATTTGGTTGATTCTGGTGTATTTATTCCATACTCTAGGAGAATTGTGTATTTCGCCGGTTTCTCTTTCTTACGTGAGTAAGCTGGTACCTCCGAGAATGATAGCATTTATGTTTAGTGTATACTATCTTGCTGTAGCAATCGGAATGAAAACTGCCGGTGTGTTCGGAGAAAAATCGGAAGCCATAGCTCAGGAACATGGTTTGTCATACTTCTTTTGGTTACTGACCTTTTTATCGTTAGGTGTCGGAGTTTTAGCGCTTGTTTTTACACCGGTAGTCAAAAAACTGATGCACGGTATCAGATAAAAAATCTTATTTTAATTCACATTAATATAAAAAACGGCAAAGGTAAAATCAACCTTGTCGTTTTTTTTGTTTATAATAATTTTTTTAATGCTATAAAATTTCTTTTTATGGGTTTATATAATATTATATTGTGAAAATACATAAAATACTATTTTATATTTCATTAATTTTCTTTTTTCCATTATTATTGAAAGCACAGGAAAAAGATACCTTATTAAAATATGTGGAGAATGAAATTTTATTTATCCACTCCCGTATATCTAAAAGACTTCCTGTCAACATCCACACAGACTCACTGACTTTTACCGACCGTTTTGCTCCGAATACTGACGTTTTATTCAATAAACTGCCGGGATTACTGAGCCTTAATAATGAAAACACAGCACAGGACATCCGCCTCACCATCAGAGGTTTTGGTTCGCGGGCACCTTTTGGCATCCGAGGCATTCGTATGTCTCTCGATGGGATTCCGCTCACGTCACCGGATGGGACAACCCAAACCGATGAATTGTCCCTGTTTTTTCTTGAAAATGTAAGTGTGGCAAATTCCAATACCGCTCCTGTGTCCGGTAATGCCGGTGGTGGTGCTGTAGCTTTGCGAAGTTTGTCTTTTTTTGATGGTTTGCGTGGACTTGTTCGTGGCCAAACTACCGGTGCTTATGACGGCGGTTTGTCATGGGGAATTTCGAATAAAAAGAGCAAACATGTGATGTCGTTGAGTCACCATCGGTTTGATTCCGCAAGAGATTTTGCTTCCGGTCAAAATACCGTGTTATACAACAAAAATCTTTTTATACTCCGAAAAGATTGGTCACTCGAAGCCATCTTGCATGGATATTATTCTCCGGAAGGAAAGGATCCCGGCTCTTTGACACAACAGGAATTTGAGAATAACCCTTTGATGGCCAATAATCGGAATGTTTTGTACGATGCCGGAGAAGAGGTCAAAGGCGTCAACATAGCTTTAAAATCCACCAAAACATTCACCGACAAACATTTTTTGAAAACAACAATTTTTCACAAAACCCGGGATTTTACCGGAAGGTTGGGCTTCCAAAATGGTGGTTATATTGAGTTTTTAAGAAATTATTCCGGAATTTCCAATGTTTTTGAATGGAATCCGTCCGAACCTTATTCCTTCGTTTTGGGACAGGGATATGACAGGCAACAGGATGACAGAAGGAGATTTGCCAACGATTCGGGCATCAAAGGGACAAAAGACAGCGATCAAAAAGAAAGGGTGGATAATGTCTACGCTTTTCAGCAGTTTCATCTGAAATTTAGAAAATGGTACCTCCTGCAAATGTTGCGCTATGACGTATTTTCCTTTTCGCTTACTGATTTTTTTTCGGCTGACGGCATACAGTCAGGGTCAAGGTCCTTTCAAAACCTTTTGGGTGGATTGGGTGTATTTTTCGAACCCAAAAGGTATTGGAAGACTTATGTCAATGTCAGTACCGGGTTTGAAACTCCGACCCTCAACGAATTTACCAATAATCCGGACAATGCGCCTGGTTTTAACCCAAATCTGTCTTCTGAAAAATCGCTTCAGTTTGAATGGGGAAATGAACTTGATCTTGTTAAAAACCTGAATATCAAAGCATCTGCTTATTCCGTGTTGTTGCATGATGTCATCTCCGGTTATGAAACACCCGATTTTCCCGGCAGAACGTTTTACCGCAATGTCAATCAGGGCAGAAGATTTGGTGTCAATTTTACGGCGGAACTAAACATTAAAAAATCGTCGTTTATCCGTTTTTTATACGAATGGAGCCATTTTACCTACCGGGATTTTACTTCACCGACCGGACAAAAAACGGATTTTTTTCAGCCTTTGATCCCGGAACACCGTTTAAGTATCTTTTATGATTATGACTACAAATCCTGGTTTTTTTGCAGCCTGAGAGGTAGTTACCTCTCACCTTTGTATCTGAATGATGCCAACTCCGTCAAAAGCCCGGGCCAGGGCAATATCAGTTTACAAATGAATTCCGGCCATAAAATCAACAAGAACCTTACTTTCGGATTTCAGTTGCACAATTTGTTTAACCTGACCCGGTATTCAAACTTTCGGGCAAATGCTGCAGGAAACAGGTATTTCGAAACTGCAAGCCCTCCCAATCTTTCTGTTTTTATTCAATACCAACTCAACAAGAAAAAAGAATAATACTTCATATATGAAGGAGTTTCATTTTTTTCCAGCTCTTAGTTTTTTAACGTCAACCTCAACACATAACTACTATTTGTAATATATAATGTCCGTTCATCATCCGATAATGCCACGTTACTTGCCGGATATTCCAATCTGAATAAGCCCAGTTTTTTACCTTCTTTATTAAAAAAATAGATGCCACCCGGACCGCTGGCATAAACATTTCCAAGGCGATCCATTTTTAATCCGTCTGGTAGTCCGGGCATATTTTTATCATAACCCTCCAGACTGTAAAATATTCTGCCGTTTTTCAGTGAATCATCCACAATATCCCAAAGGTACCAATTAGGTTTTGTGGCATCAGAATTGGCTACGAGCAGTTGTTTTTCTCCCGGAAATAACGATATTCCGTTTGGTCGGGAGATGGAGCCTGTCAGTAAAATCAGATTGCCGTTTTTGTTGATTTTGTAGATGCCATTCCAGGCAAGTTCTTTAGCCGGATCCTGATCAGATTGCGAAGAAAGACCGTAAGGAGGATCGGTAAAAAATATTTCTCCGTCACTGTTTACCACCAGGTCATTGGGAGAATTGAGCCTTTTACCCTTATAATCTTTGGCCAACACCTTAAATATCGGTGATGCTTTATCCAGACCTGACTCCATGCGCACCAAAGCACGGTTGCCATGTTGACAAATCAACAAATTTCCGGCAGTATCAAGTGCCAGTCCATTACTGCCGGATTCACCACTATCACTCGGCATTTCTTTGGTATAACCGCTGGGCTCGAGATATACCTGTGCCCCTTTGAGAGCCGTCCATTGGTAAATTTTATTGCGTGGAACATCGCTAAAGATCAGGGTTTGTAAATCTTCAAGCCATATAGGACCTTCACTCCAGTCAAATCCTGTTGCCAATACTTCTGCTTGTGCGCCCAAACTGAGGATACTGTCCAAACCGGCCTCGTATTTTTCCAATTGTCCGACCATATCACCTACCTTGTAAACGGGAAGCACAGGTTGGTTATCTTGTTTTGGACTTTCTTTGCAGGAAATAAGAAGGAAAAACAGACCGATCATGAAAAATTGTCGCATATCTTTGATTTAGGTAGCAAAAATAGGATTTACTTTGGTTTTTTTGATGAAGAGGAAAAAATCATGTTGACAATCATTGATTTTTAAAGTTGATTTTCTGGAATTTGATTTCAATAAACTTTAGACGTTAAAATTTAAGAGAAATTTTTTTTTTAATAACCATGACATGACAAAACCGGTTTATCCTAATAATACCAAAACAAATTGAAGGAATATTCTATTCATGGCCGGGAATTTTTTACCCTCAAAACCAAATAAAAATCCCTACTTTTGCAGCTTGTTTTTCATTTTTCGTCAAAATGACGGTTTTAAGTATATAGAAGCATGGCAAAATACGATGACAGCATGAAACAGCTCAATCTGCCGGAGATTGATGCAAAAATTCGAAAGTTTTGGGATGAAAATTCTGTTTTTTCCAAAAGTATCGAAGAAAGACCCGCCGACAACAGTTTTGTGTTTTATGAAGGTCCTCCTTCAGCAAACGGAAAACCGGGCATTCACCATGTCATGGGCAGAACAGTCAAAGACCTTTTCTGCCGTTTTCAGACCATGAAAGGCAAACGGGTCAACCGAAAAGGTGGCTGGGATACCCACGGTCTTCCCATCGAACTCAGCGTCGAACAATCACTCGGTATTACCAAAGAGGATATCGGTACCAAAATATCCGTCGACGACTACAATGCTGAATGTCGTAAAACGGTCATGCAGTACAAAGACCTGTGGGACGACATCACCCGAAAAATGGGGTATTGGGTCGATCTTGATCATCCTTACATCACTTTTGACAATGAATATATTGAGTCTGTCTGGTGGCTCCTCGGACAGTTGTACCAAAAAGGGCTGCTCTATAAAGGATATACCATTCAACCGTATTCGCCGGCAGCAGGAACGGGTCTTAGTTCCCACGAACTCAACCAACCGGGATGTTACCGTGATGTGACCGATACTACCGTGGTCGCTCAGTTTAAAACCATTCAGGACACCCTACCCGAAGCCCTGAAAGGATATGGTGATATTTGTATTTTAGCGTGGACGACGACACCGTGGACATTACCTTCCAACACAGCTTTGACAGTAGGACCCAAAATCGAATATGTCCTGATCAAAACCTTTAATCAATACACGTTTGAACCGGTCAATGTCATCATTGCCAAAGCATTGGTAGAAAAACAATTTGGTCAGAAATATTTTGAAAGCGGAGAGGAATCAGCTTTTTTACAATATCAAAGCAGCGACAAAAAAATCCCATATTCCGTTTTAAAATCAGTATCCGGCGAAGAATTGATAGGTATCCGGTACGAACAATTGCTGCCTTATGCTCTTCCTTACGAAAATCCGGAAAACGCATTCCGTGTGATAGGTGGTAATTTTGTCACTACGGAAGACGGAACAGGTGTCGTGCATACCGCCCCGACTTTTGGTGCTGATGACATGAAAGCCGCCAAAGAAGCCGTTCCTCCGGTTCCTCCGATGCTGGTTTTGGATGAAAACGGAAATGCCGTTCCTTTGGTCAATCTTCAGGGAAAATTCCGAAGCGAACTTGGAGATATCGGCGGGAAATATGTTAAAAACGAATATTATGCCGAAGGAACAGCTCCCGAACGTTCCGTCGATGTAGAGATTGCCATTCGCCTCAAAGAAGAAAATAAAGCCTTCAAGGTAGAAAAATACGTCCACAACTATCCGCATTGCTGGCGGACGGACAAACCGGTTTTGTACTATCCTCTGGACTCCTGGTTTATCCGGTCCACAGCGATGAAAGACAAGATGATCGAACTCAACAAAACCATCAACTGGAAGCCGGCTCATACCGGTGAAAAACGTTTTGGCAACTGGCTCGAAAACCTGAATGACTGGAATTTGTCCCGTTCCCGGTACTGGGGCATCCCGCTTCCGATCTGGAGAACAGAAGATACAACGGAAGAAATTTGTATCGATTCTATCGAAAATCTCGGGAAGGAAATCCAAAAGGCAAATGAAGTTTTAAGATTAAACCAATCCGTTCCCAAAGATCTGCACCGTCCGTATATCGATGATGTTATTTTGGTTTCTCCTTCCGGAAAAAGTATGAAACGCGAACTCGACCTCATCGATGTTTGGTTTGATTCCGGAGCTATGCCTTATGCGCAGTGGCATTATCCGATGGAAAACAAAGAACTCATCGATCAGGGAATCACATTTCCGGCAGATTTTATTGCGGAAGGTGTCGACCAGACGAGAGGATGGTTTTTTACCTTGCACGCCATTGCCTCCATGGTTTTTGAGAATGTGGCCTATAAAAATGTGGTGTCCAACGGATTGGTCCTCGACAAAAACGGCGTCAAAATGTCCAAACGTTTGGGCAATGTCATCGACCCGTTTGAAACCATCGAAAAATATGGTGCCGATGCGACAAGGTGGTATATGATTTCGAATGCCCAACCTTGGGACAATCTCAAGTTTGACCTCGAAGGTATCGATGAAGTGAGAAGGAAATTTTTTGGTACCCTGTTTAATACCTACTCCTTTTTTACCCTTTATGCGAATATCGACGGATTTGTTGGAAAAGAAGCTTCCATTCCGATGGAAAACCGTCCGGAAATCGACCGTTGGATTATTTCATTACTGCATTCACTGATCAAAGATGTCGAAGCAGACTTTGCGGATTACGAACCGACCAATGCGACTAGAAAAGTGATGACTTTTGTCGACGAACATTTGTCCAACTGGTACGTGCGGCTTTGCCGCAGGAGATTCTGGAAAGGCGATTACAGCGAAGACAAAATAGCGGCTTATCAGACCTTGTACGAATGTCTGGTGACCATTTCCAAACTCATGGCACCGGTTGCTCCGATGTTTGCCGATTGGATGTACAAAAACCTCAACGATGCCACCGGATTGGAAAAGCACAAATCAGTACATTTAGCTTATTTTCCGGAGTCTGATGTTACCAAAATCGATACAAAACTGGAACAAAGAATGGATTATGCGCAAAGGATATCTTCTTTGATATTGTCTATCCGGAAAAAAGAAAACATCAGGGTGAGACAACCACTGACAAGGGTGATGTTGCCGATACTGGACAATGCCTTTGTGGATCAGGTGGATATGGTGAAGTCATTGATTTTGTCTGAAGTCAATGTCAAGGATATTGAATACCTCACCGAAACGGAAGGATTTATCAATAAAAAAGCAAAGGCTAATTTCAAAACCTTGGGAAAAATCCTGGGAAAACACATGAAAACCGGCGCCCAGATGATTACCGAATTTTCTCAAAACGATATTGCAGAATTGGAAAAATCCGGTTTGTACAATATGGTGATTGAAGGCGATAGTTTCACTTTGACACCTGAAGATATAGAAATTTCCTTTGACGAAGTGCCGGGATGGCAGGTTGCTGTTGACCGCGACATTACTGTTGCCCTTGACATCAGCCTCAATGAAAGTCTCATTGCGGAAGGATATGCCAGAGAATTTGTCAACCGTATCCAGAACATACGGAAATCCAGTGATTTTAACGTGACAGACCGGATTGTGGTAGAGATTGAAAAACACCAGGTCAGTGAAGAAGCCGTTTCAAAATTTGAAGATTATATCAAAAATGAAGTTTTGGCTGACCGGATAAAATTGTCAGAAAATGTCGACGGAGAAACGGTAGAAATCATAGACGGACTCAACCTGAACATCAGGGTTGAGAAAGTGTGATTTATTCTATTTTGTTGAGTTGGTAAGTTGTTGAGTTGGATAGAGCATACCTTTAGTATGAGTGAATTCTATTCATTTAATGTTGTTCCAACCGATAATTCGACAGCTTTAGTTTTTTCATTTTCAAATTTAAAAATAAGTAGAAACGGAGAAAAAGTTTGGTAGTACTCTTCACATACGTCAGACATGTTATAACTCAAATCTTTATAAATATTTTTTTTATCTGAAATTCGGGTTGGGCTTCCAAAAACATCAGTGATATCTTCAGGACTTAAATTCATAAAACAATCTTTATTTTCTAATATGGAAGATATCAATTTTTTATGATAAAAATAGCACGTGGTGTATATTTTATGTTGCTGCCATTGTTTGGAGATCCTTCTGAATAACCTGTCACATGGTTTGTTTTCACTTTTATATGAAGAATGAATTGCACTAAATTCTTTTGATTTGAATGTGCAACCATTAAAGACTAAAAAGACAAAGAGATATAGGATAAATTTATTCATTACTGGTTTTGCATAAAATTGAACGTTTAATAAATCATTTAACCGTTAAAAAAGTCGAAATTCCTCTTTTAAAATGATGTCTGTCAGTTTCTGATTTTCAAATGTAAAATTAAGAGAATATAGCCGTGGAGCTGGTTTGGAGCTATTGCAATTAATATAAAGATCGTATATAAATTGAATGTCACATTCAGCTGTGGGAGTGCCAAAAACTGTAAGAATATTTTCCTGTTTTAACCCGATAAAACACTCTTTTTGACGCATTATTTCCAAAACCAATTTTTCATTGTACTGTAAACACTCAAAATATTTATCATGAATCTGAAACTTCTTAGGAATTTTTTTAAACAGTTTTGTACACTTTTCATTGTCTTTATAATGAAGTATATCATTACTGGCATTTTTACCTGGAATGGAATTACAGGAAAAAAGAACTATAAAAATTACTAACAAGTTTGAATATCTAACCATTTGTATATCTATTTTTTGATAATTCCATAACTGCCGTATTATTCAAGTAATTGTTTTCTTTCACATTATTTCAATTGCAAATCAATTTCTTACCGACAGATAATTCAATGTCTTTGGTTTTTTGATTTTCAAATTTAAAAATAAGGAGAAACGGAGATCACACCAAATAAATCAGAAGAAATTTTACTTTATCTTTTTCATTCAGATAAAAGGATATTCCAGCTACCATAGATCCATTGCATATTTCATAAGATACAAATTTGTAAAATTCATTATACTTATAGTTTTTCCCGAACAATTTTATAATCTTATCTTTGGATATGCCGGATATACAGTTTTTATCAAAATCTGATAATGGCTTAAATTCTTCAGTTAGTTTATCCCACCAGAAGAGATTTTCTAATGTCCTGTGGTCATAAAAAAGTTCACGGCCATTTCTATATTTGTATTTAATATATTTGAGTGTTTCCGTATCAAATCTGAATACCGCACAACTATCTCCCCGTGGTTCCATTTTAGAAGCAAATTCGACAATCAATTTTTCAATTTCCCGGCACTCGGGCGCTAAGCCTAATTTTGAAGTTTTGCACGAAAAAAAACAAACGGTTATTATAAGTAAGGATATAATGAATTTCATTTTATTATTTACATTCTTCAAAATGATAACCTAAAGATACGGATGTATTTTTGTCCACTACCTTTTTTTTTACAAAGTTATTAATGTTTGGTAATACTTGCAAAATTTATTTTTTGTAGAATACATTGGAAGCTTCGATTATCGGATTTGCCACCAACTTTGTTTGAAGTTTTAGGATTTTATGTTTTATATTAAAACATATTTTTGTTTTGTATTGAAACAATGCGTAACTTTGTTACGTTAATCATCAAAACGTACATTGATATGAACATAAAATTGACGCAAAAAAAAATAGGTCAGAGGATTACCGAAGTTCGCAAAATGAAGGGCTTATCTCAGGAAGATTTGGCTAAAAGTATCAAAATTTCCCGACCATCTTTGGCTCAGATTGAGTTAGGAAACAGAAAAGTAGATATTTTTGAATTACAAAAACTATCCATGGTTCTGGAATTTTCATTGGACGATTTTATGTCTGAAGATTTTCAGGTAAGTTTGGATGTTGATATAAATGAAGAAAAAAAAGTTAAAAAAGAAGAAGAACGTATTTCGGTGCCTACAATGCAGTTCAATAAGTTTAAAAACATCTTGTTGTATATTCTTGAACGCTGTGCAGGTAAGTCTAATGTTGGTGAAACCGTTCTTTATAAGTTGCTTTATTTCTCGGACTTCAATTATTATGAATTGTATGAGGAACATTTGACAGGTGCTACCTATCGCAAGTTGCCATTTGGTCCTGTTCCTCAAAATTTAGATACAATCATAGGTCAGATGATTGAAAAAGGACAGTTGCAAAAAGTATACACTGAACATCACGGCTATCGTCAAACCCGCTATTTGCCTTTAGAAAAACCTGATTTAACCGGACTACTGGCTATTGAAATAGATGTAATTGATAAAGTTATTGAACAAATGAGTGATTGGTCTGCCAGTATGATTAGTGATTATTCTCATAAAGATTTGCCATGGGAAGTTACTGACGAAGGAAAAGACATTAGTTATGAGTTGGCTTTTTACAGAGAATTGCCTTATTCAGTACGGGTTTATAACGACGAAAATGAATAAGTTATGGAGTTTAATCAATTACCAGAATTCAATAAAGACTTAAAATCACTTTTGAAGAAATACAGAACTTTAAACGATGATTTGGGTGAGATTAAAACCATACTTAAAAAACGACCCGACGAAAGACCACCGTTTAGTTTTCGAATCGATCATTTGGAGATAAAAACATGTATTATCAAGATTAAAAAAATTGCTTGTAAAGCGTTAAAAGGTCGGGGAGTAAATTCAGGGTTGAGATTGGTTTATGCTTACTTTCCTGACGAACAAAAAATTACTTTCATAGAATTGTACCACAAGAACGACAAGGAAAATGAAGACAGGAAGAGAATAACAGAAAATTTTAAATAATTATGATAGTTACAGTCCCCGGGCTTTGTAAATTAATAAAATTATAAAAATCGTTGTTTATCTTCCTTGTCCGGTACCAAACATTCCGTTTGCCACCAATGCAGTCTGTGCCTGTACTTTGCAATCAGGTCGTAAACAGCATTTCTCAGGAATTTTGGCGTTATATACCAAAGATAACGCGTCGGATGATTCAACGCTTTCAGGATGACAAAAACAGCGTCAGACTTGTCGTAAACCTTTTTTTTGAACAAAACAATTATAGAATCTGTCTCCTGAAATCTTTTGTCTAAGGAGGATATCAGGGATTTTGCCCCATCACTTTGTAAAGGAGAAAAATAAAATTCCTGATTTTTGTCCCGTTTGAGCACATATTGTACCCAAAAATTACAAAATGTACAGTCTCCGTCAAACAGAATGACAGGATGTTTTTCTGATATTTTGCTGATATTGATTATTTCCGGATTTTCCATATCAGCCGAATACTTCTCTGAGGATATCGTCTACTTTGGTCACCGTTTCCAACTGAATATTATACTTTTTACCCAGGTTTTTGTCAATAGCGTGTTTTGATGTATACATCACCTCAAATCCGAGCCTTGCAGCCTCCTGAATTCTTTGTTCGGTCCGACTCACAGGTCGGATTTCACCGGAAAGGCCCACTTCACCGCAGAAACAATATTTTTTATTGACGTAAATATCCTCCAAAGAGGAAATCAGCGAGACCACAACAGCAAGATCGATACCGGGGTCTGTCACTTTTAGTCCGCCTGCCATATTGAGAAAAACGTCATTTTGCCCAAAGGCCAATCCACATCTTTTTTCCAATACCGCCAGCAACATCGACATCCTTCTGAGGTCAAATCCTGTGGTCGACCGCTGCGGATTGCCGTAAATAGCCGGGCTGACCAGCGCCTGCGTCTCAATCAATAAGGGTCGCAGTCCTTCCATGGAAGCTCCGATCGAAGAGCCGCTGAGTTGGTCTTCATTGGGCGATATCAACAATTCTGAAGGGTTGGATACTTCTTTCATGCCTTCATACTGCATAGAATAAATGCCTATTTCGTCGGTGGAGCCAAATCTGTTTTTTAAAGTTCTGACGATTCTGTAGGCGTAGTGCTGGTCCCCTTCAAACTGAAGTACTACATCGACTATGTGTTCCAAAAGTTTGGGACCGGCGATGGCGCCATCTTTGGTGATGTGACCAATGATAAAAATCGGTATGTTGGTTTCTTTGGCAAATCTTTGTAACTCACCGGTACATTCTTTTACCTGAGAAATACTTCCCGGCGTACTGTCGATATGCGGACTGACGATCGTTTGAATCGAATCCACAATAATCATATGCGGTGAAAGCCGGGATGCTTCCTTGAGGATGGTTTCCACATTGGTTTCTGTATAAATATAACATTCCGGGTTTTTATAAGAAATCCGGTTTGCCCGCATTTTTATTTGTTCTTCACTTTCTTCCCCGGAAATGTAAAGGACCCTGGCTTTTTGTTTTAAAGCTATCTGAAGCAACAAAGTTGATTTTCCGATTCCCGGCTGACCACCGACCAGTATCACCGAACCGGCCACCAGCCCACCACCGAGGACTCTGTTTAATTCCTGGTCAATCAGGTCAAAGCGCGCATTTTCGAGAGGTACGACTTCATCGAGGCGGACAGGTTTGGCTTTGGGCTTACTACTTTCCTTCCAAACTTTGGTTTTTTCTTCCTGTGTTGTAGCTTTTGAGATTACTTCTTCCTGATAGGTGTTCCATCCACCACAAGACGGACATTTGCCGATCCATTTGATAGATTCAGCTCCGCATGCTGAACAAAAAAATGCTGTTCTTACTTTTGCCAAAATATTTTGTTAAATTTTATAAATTGTTCTGTGGTCATTACCTACAAATAACGTCTCAAGAAAAGTAAATGTGCTTTTTTATCCAATAGTGGATGTAAAATACACGTTTTCAATTGGTTTTTTGGGGTTATGCAGGGTTTGGATTTATCCCGACCCTGCTTTTGTTTATTCTTTTATCGTTACGGATGCTGAAATCCTGATGATTCCGTTATTTTCATTTTTTACAGATTCCTCAGCATCTGATTGATTGTTTTCAACCAAAACATTATCCATTTCAAGATAAGCAACATTTCCTGTGTTTAACACAGCCGCCGGTCCCTCTGACGCATAACAAAACTTTATCCTGCTGTTTTTTATTTTTAGTTTCCCCTCGTTCAACAAACCACCTGTTTTGTTTTGATTCAGCCCGTTGCCATCAGCATAACCATAACGAATGGCAAAACCATCGAGAATGGTCGTATCTGTTGAAGTGGGCATATGGACCACGTAATAGGTATTGTCTGTATGTTGATTGGAAACTCCAATATCACCGCTCATGATGGTTTCGTAAAGCGTCGGATTGCGCTGATTCCAGCCGGGATTGTTGTTCTCAGGAAAACCACCGTAAATGCTGATTCCCTCAGGTAAAACAAAAGATTTTGACCTTAGATTGGTGGTGTTGGGAAAATAAGTGCCTTCAGCGACCCAAATTTCCGATACATTATCACAAAAAGAAGCTGCCTCCAACGCTTTTTCCAAAGAAACAAAAGCGTTTTGCCAGTTCGAACCATTATTCATTCCATTGGCAATTTTATTAACAAAAAATACATTTTTTCCGCCTGTCAAAGCTGGTTTATTACATTGTTCCCAGTTCAACAGATTGTCAAAATCTGAATTTCCACCTGCACCTGTCCAAAAAGATGGCATATTGACCGGTGTAGCCGGAAAAGAAGATGTAGTGACATTGGCAGGAGCCTGATAGCTCAGTTTGACAAAAGCTTTTTGTGAAGGAACACCGTCACAATCTCCAATATTACCACAATAAGCTACATGATTACAACCATCACCCGGATTATGTCGTATTTTAGCCACGATCCATCCGGTAGAGTCATTGGTAAAACTCCCGGAAAAAGAAGCTATGTTACAATGACAAAATATTTTTTCTCCATTCAGATAATAAAATTCGAGACAATTATCCTCGTTTGTCTGAAGTTCGTCTTCAAAAAAATCATACGTGACGGTGGAATTTTCTTTTACAAATATTTTGCCCACAATCCTGTAAGCACAGGAATTTTCCGGCAATCTTCCTCCTTGTACAAGTGATTCACAATGACTGTCGCCAAGGTCGTCTTCCATTTCCCATTCCTGGGTGGTGGTGATAGGTCCGCGGTTATAATTGTCGACTTCGTTTTGTCTGCTGACCGGTGCCCAGATCGCATAACCATGATAATGAATACCATGATCCGCATAGCTGGTTGAGTATGAAAATGTAGGAAAACCTACTGCTCGGCATTTTACATTCACCCTATTGCTGCTTCCCCCGGGTTGTGGTCCTACTACTGTTGTATTATTTGTTATTCCACCGGAATAATCTTTTAATACAGTTCCTACAGGAAAATCCGTATCTATCCAGCAGTCCTGATCTGTCAACCAGCTGTCTGTGGCACAAATAATTGCTTGCAGACTTCTTTCGATGACAATGACATCCTGATTGTTGGTCGAAGAAGTAACAACATTCCAAAACGATGACAGGCTGCTCGGAACTCTGTAATCTCCGGCTTTAAAACTCAAAGCACCATGCATTCTGATGATATTGGCCAGATCTGTATGTTGTGGCAACTGAGCTACGTTTGTAGGATTATGAGTAAAACGTTGGCTGGTATTGGCTACATTAAAAACATCTTCAAAAAAGGATTGCGGATTGCCATCCACAGCATGCATAACAGCATATGCTGCTCCGAGTCGGGGTTCCCGGGGATCCACATGTGGCGAAAGCTCCTGTCCGGTATTCCAACCGGTGATATTTCCCGAAGTATTGACGATAGGTCGGTAGGTATCGTGATTGTTGACAAAAGGTACCGTACGGTGTATTCTGGTCCCGGAAACGTTAATAAATCGTCTGTTTTGTTGTGCACCCGGCAATGTCGACATATTAAAACCTCCGTTTCCATAAATCATAGAATATAAACCTCCGGCAGCGTCAAAAGCCCGAAGTCCAAAGTCAAAAGTTCCTGATCGCTCTTCTACTGCTAATGTCCAGTTGTCAAGGTCTGTTTTTCCACCTACCCATTCTCCTACGGCAAACATCGTATCTGTTGCAGAAGCCCAATCCGCTAAATTCTGAAGATTAAATAAAAAATCCCGGGAAACTTCATTTTGAAAATGTTTGACAGCGTCAATACGTATACCATCAAAACCCGTCTGTTTTTTATACCAAACCATCCATTCTCTGAGACCTTTTCTCATATACCCGTTGTTGGTACCGGTTCCTCCGTTTCTGTATGGAGAATAGGTAGCCTGATTCGGGTTGTATGTGGCATTGCTGCTCAGACCTAAAGCGCAGTCATCGTAAGCTATGTCGGGACCGAAACCTTGCCAGCAAATGGGATTGGTGTTCGGATCGCAGAGATTACAGTTATTACAACCTATGATGGGGTGGAAATTCTGATGATTTTTCGGCCATCTGCCTTTTTTCGCAAGGTAAAGACCTGAAGATGGATTGAGCGCCGGAGTTTCCCAACAGGAATAACGAAAGTTTTTCCACTTGTCTGTACAAGGTGCGTCCGGAGCGGCAGGATCCAAACCACCTTCCCCGGTGTCGCTTCCGGCTCCGATAACATGATTGGGTACAACGTCCTGAACAATTTCTATCCCGTTGGCATGAAGAACGGCAATCATTCTGAGTAATTCATCTTTAGAACCCAATCGGGTTTTTACATCAGATTTTTGAAATTTATCACCCAAATCATAATGGTCAAAAGGAGCGTATCCAACACCTTTTTGGCCAAAAAACTGATTTTTGATTGTAGGCGGTATCCAAATGGCATCAAAACCCATTGTTTTGAGTCTTGGCGCGAGATCTGTGAGATAGTTGGCCCATCCATCCGGATAATTTTGATTTTCATAATCCCACCAAAAACCCTGGAATACGGTTTTTTTCTTGGTGTTATTCTGACCATTGACTGAAAAAGTTACCAATAAAAGGATAAATACCCAAAAAATTTGACGCATAAAAAGTGTATTTAAAATTTTCGAAAAATGGATTCGGGGCGTTTTCCGAACAAAAATACACAAAATTTTAAATTAGTGTGTTTTTGACAATATGTTGTTCGGATTTATTTTCTTTCTTTCGAAGATTTTTTAAAATATTTCGGATGAACAAAGAGCAATCCGAACGAAACACCATCTTCTTTTCCGGTTTTTGAATGATGTGCACCATGAGCTCTGAGTATGGCTCTGCTGTAAGGACTGTCTAATTGTTTAAACCATGAAAATCGTTGATGGATATACACATCATGGATAAGGAAATATATCAGTCCGTAAATGGATATGCCGACTCCTACAAAAAACAACCAACTGTAGGATTCACTCATAGAACCAATCATATATGATGCAGCGCTTGGGATGGCAAAAACCAGAAAAAAGAGGTCGTTTTTTTCAAAAAAACCTTCTTTTTCAAAATGGGGTTTGTGGTGGTCTTCATGCCAGTCCCAACCCCATCCGTGCATAATGTATTTATGAGCCAGCCAGGCAACAAATTCCATAACTATTACGGTGCCGAGGGTAATCAATATATTGGTAAGAATCATGAATATCTGTTTTTCAGCTAACAAAGATAGTGATTATTTGTTTTTTTTCAAAAAATGATTTTGGTCACTTTTGGTTCTTAAAGGTGGAAACTGTATAAATTGGAAGGCTTCTTTTGTGAGAAAGCAGTAAATATCTGAAAATTTAACCAAATTTGTGGCGGTTATTTATTTTATCTACATATTTTGACAACAAACATCCATTTTGATTTTTGGCTTTTTATTGCCGGTTTGGGAATTTTTCTTTTTGGAATGTACCATCTTGAAAAAGGAATAAACGGGTTGGCCGGCAAATCATTCCGGAAATTTTTGAAAAACTTTACAGATACGCCGATAAAAGGGATATTGACCGGTACTTTTACGACCGGAATATTACAATCCAGCACCTTGGTTACGTTATTGACTTCAGCATTTATCGGAGGCGGTCTGATCAGTTTGCAAAATGCCATCAGTGTCATTATCGGCGCAAATATCGGCACGACATCGACAGCCTGGATAGTTGCCCTTTTAGGTTTTAAAATTAATATTTCCACTTTTGCCAATCCGTTTTTGGCCATCGGGACCCTTACTTATCTGTTTATGGACAATCGTCCTTTATTAAAAAGCATCGGAAGTTTTTTAATGGGATTTGGACTTTTATTTCTGGGGATCGATTTTATGAAAGAAACGATGGAAGACATGACAGAACATCTGGATTTTGAACAATTCGGAAATTACGGAATGTGGATGTTTTTTGTTTCCGGAATGTTGATTACAGCCATGATACAATCCAGCTCTGCGATGATGGTCATTATCCTCACTGCGCTTCATACCGGAGCCATAGACATCATTCAGGCATCCGTTATGACCGTGGGAGCCAACATTGGGACAACTTTTTCTTTGGTTTTGGCTTCTGTCAAAGGGACAGCTGATAAAAAAAGATTGGCGGCAAGTCATGTGATTTTTAATCTGGTTTCCGGAATGGTGTCCCTGATTTTTTTATATCCCATTTTACGTTTTATTTCCGGAACTTTGTCCGTTTTAGATCCGGTCATTCAGGTTTCCCTATTTAATACCGCCATAAATGTGTTGGGCGCTGTGTTATTTTTCCCGTTTATTGTGTTTTTGGCAAAAAGATTACAAACATTTTTTGTCGAAAAAACCATTACAGCACAATGTAAATACATTCATAAAGTATCTGTCGATGTAACGGAGATTGCCCTGGCTGCATTGGACAATGAAATCAAAAATATATTTTTCCTGACCAGAGATTTTATTTATAAAGTCTTGAGAAGTAAAGGAATTGGTGAAGAAGAGGAACAAATATTCAGTAAGTTGTGGATGAAATCTGAGGATCCTTTTGAGACTTACCATTTATTAAAACAAACTGAGGATGAGGCCACAAAATTTTATAAAAAACTACAATCCAAAAACCTTTCAGAACAAGAATCAGATATTCTTGCGGCTCAAATGGTCAGACTCAGAAGCCTTGTATATGCAGCCAAAAATATGAAAGATATTATTGCCAATATCAAAGAATTGTTTGAAAATGAAGACCACCTTTCCAAAAAAATACTGAAAAAAATCAGACATATTTCAGAAGAAAAATTATTGGTGTATTCTTATCATATTGATCACGAAATCAAGGAGGATAAAAACATTGAATGGCATGCCGAACTCGATGTTTTTTACCATCATTCTATAGATTACATCTACGATCATTTTTCTGAAGTTGAAAACGGTTCCGTATCTGTATCAACCCTGACCAACGTGGTTAAAAAAACAGTTTCCTGTCTGGAAGAAATGGCTAATGCAGCCACCGATGAAATCAATATCAAAGTAAAAAACGCAGATTACCACCATTAATTGGCAGGACATTTTTTACACCTTTTACCCTTTTTATATTTTTTACAACACTTTTTTAGTTCATAAGGATACATTATGTCATATTGCAGCACCTGCAACGCAAAATATCCGCTTTCAACTTTTTTAGGGTCGGAAGGTTTGAGGTTTATGGCTAAAAGTTCTGATTGACAGTGTAACACTTATTTAGACTAATTTTAAACAAAGGTACAAAGGATTTTTATTTTGATAAAGAAATCGCGATATTTTTATAATATTTTTTGAAATCTTTTCATAAAAATGAAAACACCATAGAAACAGATTTATCCGGCACTTTCCTTAGCTTTGTCTTTATTTTAAAATTTTATATCCTTTTTTAAACATGAAACTTTCAGACATTCATCCGTTACCTCAATATTTTGGTCGTTACATGGCTCTTTGTGACAATGTCAGTATTTCGGAAATCACAGATCTGTCCAAAGCCGAATTAAACGCCATTCCTCTGGACTTGTGGGAAAAGATTGGCGACCGGGTTTATGCTGAAGGCTAATGGACTTTAAAATCTATCATACAACATCTTATTGACACAGAACGCATTTTTATCTACCGGGCCTTGAGTTATGCACGTGGCGAAAAAGAAACGATGCTGAGTTTTGACGAAAACGCTTATGCTGATATGGCTGAGGTCGGCCACAGAACATTACAGGATCTTATCGCAGAACTTTCACATACCCACGAATCATTAAGGTTGTTTTTTGAATCCCTTCCGGAAAATAAATTAGATTTGGTCTGTCAGGGATTTGCCGGAGAATATACCGTGGGAGCCGTACCTTTTATTATGGCAGGGCATCAAAAATGGCATTTCAGGGTCATCGAAGAACGTTATCTTCCATTAATGAATCAATAAAATCAGGAGATTTCTCCACCGCAGCTGCTTCCGGCGCCGGCAGTACAACCATAACAATGTTGGTTGACTACCACGGTTCTGTCTGCTAATTCCGTAAGATTAAAATCATTTATGTGTTTTACCTTACTGTCTACTTTCAGGTCCAACATTTGGTTGAAATCACAATCATAGATAAATCCGTCCCAACTAACGGACAGCGTATATCTACACATCAATCCGTCTACCGTGGCAGGATTGTAGGCATCTACCAAAGAAGTCATATAATCGTGATAATTGCCTGATTCCAGAAGATAATCCAGAAAACGACTGATGGGCAGATTGGTAATGACAAAAAGATTGTTAAAATCAATGTCATACCGTCGTTTCATTTGTGATTTGAATTCGTGTTCCAAAGCACTTTGATTGCCAGGCAAAAAAGCACCGGAAGGGTTGTACACCAGGTCGAGGGTCAGGCCGGAGCCTTCCAGACCATAACCTACTCTATTTAGTCTGTGTAATGCCTTGATGCTGTCTTCAAAAACGCCGTCTCCACGCTGGCTGTCCGTCCGGTTTTTGGTAAAATAGGGCAAAGAAGATATCACCTGAACCTGATTTTTTGCAAAAAATTCCGGCAGGTCGTGGTACACAGGATTGGCCTCAATGATGGTCAGGTTACATCGGTTCATCACATGTTTGCCGAGCTTGCGACATTCTTCAACAAACCAACGGAAGTTCGGATTCATCTCAGGAGCTCCTCCGGTGATATCAACGGTAGGAATGTCATGTTGAGCCAAAATATCAAGACATTTTTGGAGGGTCTCCCTCGACATATTTTCCGCTTTTTTGTCCGGGCCTGCATCTACGTGACAGTGTGCACAGGATTGATTACAGAGTTTTCCGATATTAATCTGAAAGACAGTAGGTGCCACAGGACGAATCGGATGACCTACCTTCGTTGAAAAAGCCTCAAAATGATCCTTTACCTTTTCCTGACCATTGAGGACTTTGAGTTGAAAAAAAGTATCTGCCAGATCACTATGTGAAGAACTGAGTGATTTGGAACGTTGTTTTACGCCCATGGGTTAGATTTAAAAAAAGATTACATCAATTTTGCCTTGATAGTATTCATCATCGGAACGGCATTGACCAGGGTGGCACCCCCCTTGATGGCCGCAGCTACGTGTACGGCCTCCATCATTTGTTCTTCGTCACAACCGGAAGAAAGACATTCTGATGTATAAGCATCCATACAATAAGGACACTGAACCGTATGGGCCACAGCCAGAGCAATCAGGTTTTTTTCTCTGACGGTCAGGGCACCTTCTTTAAACACTTCGCCATACCAATCAAAAAACTTTTTTCCCATTTCGGGTTGTAAATCGGTGATTTCGCCAAATTTTTTTAAATCTTCTCTTTTAAAATAACTGCTCATGTATTGATTAAATTGATTTGATTTGCAATGATACTTAAAGATACGTTAGGAAACCATTTTTGGTTTTAATTTTTCAAAAAAGGGTAAACAATTGTCATTTTACATCAGATTTAACAGATATTTGTCTTTGAATTAATTTTTTATCGTTTGAATATATTCAGGCATTTTTTAATCATAAAATATGACACCATTATTCAAAAAACTCAATTATAAGGATCAAAAGGTCATTTTTATTCAAAATCCACCGGAGGAATTCAGCCGGGAAATGAGCTCAATGTCCGCTTTTTGTCCGGTAGAGACTCAATTACCAACCAAAAAAAGTAAGATCGGTTTTATTCTGATTTTTGTAACCCGATCAGAAGAAATTGAGCAGTCTGTCAAACAAATATTTCCACTTTTGGAAGAAGATGCGGTATTATGGTATGCCTACCCGAAAGCTTCATCCAAAAAATACCGATGCGAGTTCAACCGGGATACAGGATGGAATATTTTGGGGGAATACCAACTGGAGCCGGTTCGACAGGTTGCTGTGGATGAAGACTGGAGCGCATTGCGGTTCCGAAAAGTGGAATTCATTAAAAATTTTACCCGCAATGATGCGATGATATTGTCAGAAAAGGGCAGAGAAAAAAGAAAGGAATCCAAATAAAACATTCCAAAAAAAATATAAATGGACCCCTTACAACAAGAAACCCAACAAACCTGGGATAAATTGGCAGATTTGTACTGGGATAAGTTTTCGGCCATCAGCATATACGATGAAACTTATGACTATTTTCTGAAATTTTTGCCCGAGGGTCAAACATCTGTTTTGGATTTGGGTTGCGGACCGGGCATCATATCCGCTTATGTACGCAATAAAAAACAAAATATCCGGATAACGGCTGTTGATGTTTCACCCAATATGGTGAAAAAAGCGCAGGAAATGGTACCTGACATCTTTGGTATTGTCCTCAATATATCCGATATCCGCACATTAAAAACTCCTTTTCAAGGTATCATATGTGGTTTTGTTTTGCCTTATCTTTCACCGGAAGAAGTAGTCACCTGTATCAAAGATTGCAACGATTTGTTATCTGACAACGGGATATTTTATCTGAGTTTTGTCGACGGCCATCCGTCACAATCCGGGATAAAAACCGGGTCTTCAGGCGATCGCACCCTCTTTTTTTATCATCAGAAAGATGAAATATTGAAGTCCCTACGACTTTCAGGTTTTACCGTTTTAAAAGAATTTACCGTACCGTATCCTGTACAAAATTCGGAAACAGAAGAACACACCATCCTGATTGCAACAAAATCAAACAAAAAAGCCGGATAAAACCGGCTTTTATTCTCAATTATATTTTTTCTACTCTCTTCTGATGCCTGCCACCTTCAAAATTGGTGTTCAGAAATATCTTAACCATCGCTTTGGCCATGGTGAGACTGACAAATCTGGCAGGAATACAAAGTACATTGGCATTGTTGTGTGTTCTGGCTAATGAAGTCAGTTCTTTATTCCAACACAGTGCTCCACGTACATTTTTGTACTTATTAACTACCATACAAACACCGTTGCCACTTCCGCAAATGACGATGCCCAGGTCTGCTTCTCCTGTATCGACAGATTTACCCACAGGATGAGCAAAATCCGGGTAATCCACCGAGTTTGCATCAAACGGACCAAAGTCAGTGACCTGATGTCCCGCCTTTTTTAATATAGCTAGAACGACTTCTTTATATTCATATCCGGCATGATCGCCACCAATGGTTATCTTCATTTATTGAAAATTTTGCGGGTTTAACTCCGGTTGTTTGCTGTATTCACCCATCAAATCCTCCATTTTTTTGGTGAAGGCAGGATCTCCGGTTTTTTTGGCAATTTCCAGAATATCCTGTACGGTACTCATACGAGCTTGTTCGTCCTGTTTGAAATTATCAATCACTTCAGGATCCGTCTGAGAAGCGTAAAAATCAAGGTATTGCCTGGTTTCTGTTGCCAGTATGGAAGTATGTTTTTTGACATCTTCCCAGGCTTCTCCCTGTACCAAAACATTGATAAAAGGCACAATACCGTAATCGTAAGGGAAGTTCATGTTAGGAAATGCTGCAAAATATTTATTGGCCATTTCTACAGATCTCTTTTTGTCTCCGGCTCTTTCAAATTCGATGGCAGCACGCAACATAACCAGTTTCATCGCCTGTAATTCGGCCATATAACTTCTGTCAACAAACAAGTGTTTCTGGTCAAAATTGCCCCATTTCCATTTATTCATCACGATGTCGTAGGTTTTGTTCAGATCCATATCTCCATAACCGTAGATGCTCGGAAGCTGAGATTTTGCCTTTTGTTTGGTCGGCGATATCCTGAGCGCCAGACCTTCCATTTCGACATAATCATTTAAGCCGAGTAATTTGTCGGACTGACAAGTGATGGCAAAATAAATCGGACGGTCATAAAAATTGGAAGCGATAACATCCATGACAGCCAGATCATCTTTGGTGATAAAATCTTTGCCTGAGAAGTTAAAGTCGAGTTTGTCGACCCATTCTGAAGTATCGATTGTCTGAACTCCCAGAGCATTATATTTTTCTCTGTCAACAGGAAGATACAATTTCTGCGTATTCAATATGGTTTGCCCTTTGATGGTATTTTTTGGGTCTTTGATAAATCTGAATGCTTCAAAAATATTCGTAGGACGATTCAGATCACCACCCAATGCGTCGGTAAAAAATATCTGATTCCTGTTTTTACCACGGTATTCTTCTTCAGAAAGCTGAAGTTTTAAAGCGGGTGAATCATTAACCTTATGACGAAGTTTATTTATATACCAATCTACGGCGATCAAACTGAGATTAACTACACGCACATCTCTACGGATGCCTTCTACTTCCTGTGCATACCACAACGGATAAGTATCGTTATCACCGTAAGTGAAGATGATACTGTTGGGTTCGACACTATTCAAAAAGTTGGCCGCATAATCTCTGGAACCGTAATGTTCTTTTCTGGAATGGTCATCAAAATTTTCGGTAGCCATGAGATACGGCGCAGAAAGTACCAAAACACCTGCAAGTACGGCTGAAACCATAGCAGGAACTTTGCTGCGCATAAGCTGAAATAAAGCCAAAACCCCGAATCCGATCCAGATACAGAAAGTCATAAAAGACCCTGCAAGTACATAATCCCTTTCTCTTGGTTCATTCGGCGGCTGATTGGAAAAAATGATAATTCCTATTCCCGTAAGGATAAATAAAAAGAACATCGCGCCCATTTCTTTAGGTCTTTGTTTGAAATGGAAAAACAAACCGATCAGACCAAATATCAAAGGAAGGAAATAATAAGTATTGTTGGAAAAGTCATTTTTCATCGAATCCGGCAAAGAATCCATTTTATACAATTTTGCCTCATCAAGTGATGTGATTCCTGATTGCCAGTGACCACTGCGCACATCCCAGGGGAAAAATCCTTGTTCAGCATTCTGTTTTCCGGCAAAATTCCACATAAAATAACGGACATACATCCATTTTACCTGATAGTTCCACATAAAACCGAGGTTGTATCCCATTCCGGGAGCACCTTTGGTGTTTCCGCTGATGGCTTCTCTCCACACACCGTGCAGGTCAACACGGTCAGAATGCCCGATTCTCGGGAAAAACATTTTATCTTTATTGTCATACACATAGTCCAGTTTTTCATCGACTACTTTGTATTTGTCACCGACTCTTCCATATCTTTCTTTTCGGGTGACATCTTTAACTTTTGCATTATAGTGTGGTCCGAATAAAAGAGGTCTTTCACCGTATTGTTCCCTGTTCAGGTAAGGCAACAACCGCATCGCATCGCTGGGTACGTTCATATTCACTGGTGTGTCTGCATTGGCACGGATGACAACAACCCCAACAGTCGAAAATCCGATTCCCATCAAAAGAGCCGCCAACGCAATGTTTTGAACCAATTGGTTGCCATGTTTGTGGGCATATCTCAACAATAAGTAGATCAGTCCTCCCAACAACAACAACGTAGGAATCAAACCTGTGTGAAATGGTAATCCTAAAGTATTAACGGTAAATAATTCCATGTTTTTCCACAAAGCTGGAATACCTGCGATGACAAATCTTTGTAAAAAGATCATTACACCTCCTCCGGCAGCCAAAGCAGCAAATGCTCCTGTCCAATTGTGATTCTGGTATTTTTTTAAGTAGACCAACAATCCGATGGTCGGAAATGTCAGGATACTCAATAAGTGTACACCAATAGAAAGCGCTCCGGCAAAAATGCTGAATAACAACCACCTCATAGCGGCGTTTTCATCGGTATTCATATAATATTTGATGGAAGACCAAAGGGTAAGCGCTGTAAACATGGTTGACATAGCGTACACTTCACCTTCCACCGCTGAAAACCATACAGAGGAAGCAAAAGCCGTGCTTAAACCCGCTACCAATCCGGCAAAAGACAGAGCAACAGATTCAGAAGTGTCTGTTTCTGCATCTTTGGCAACAAAAAACAATTTGCCCAACATCATGGTCACCTGAGATATAAATACAGCCGCCAGTGATGTACAAAAGGCCGACATCAGATTGACAGCAAAAGCTATATCCGACGGATCATTGGAAATCATCTCTGCTATCCAGGTAAACAATCTTCCTATGATCAGAAACAATCCTGCTCCCGGAGGGTGAACAACCTGAAGTTTGTAGGCTCCTAATATAAATTCTCCGCAATCCCAAAGACTTCCTGTCCTTTCGACAGAATGGTAGTACACCATAAAAGTAATCAGAAATACCAGGGCGCTGGTAATAGCGGTAAATCTTTTCAATGACAACATAAGGTTATAATTTGCTAATAAGAGGGCAAATATATGTAATTAATTTATTATAAATCAATTGTCCACTCAATTTGTCCCAACATCAGCAAAAATTAAGCTTTTGTTAATAATTCATTCAGGTCATGAATATTTGGTCGTTTCAAAAATCATGAAACAAAACATACACTTTTACAATTTGACACTGCCTAATCCTCCGTCGACACCTAAAATTTGGCCCGTGATCCAGTCTCCGTTTTCACTTAAAAGAAAGGATACAAGAGAAGCTATTTTTTCGGGGTTTCCAATTTCCTGAAGCGGATGTCTTTTGGCTGCTGCTTCCCTTTTTTCAGGGGTATTGAGCAGTCCGGAGGCAAGTTGAGTATCCGTGAGTGAAAGGGCAAGGGCATTTACCCTGATTTTCGAAGCGGCCCACTCTGCTGCCAGACTTTTTGTCAGTCCTTCCACGGCAGCTTTTGAAGTAGCAATCGAAGCATGAAACGGCATGCCCAGTTTACTGGCAACGGTCGAAAATAATACAACACCGGCACCATTGGCTTTTTTTAGTTTCGGCAAAACTTGTTGCAAAATCCGTACGGCACCCAAAACATTCTGGCGAAAGTCGTTTTCAAAATCATCCAACGTAAACCGGTTGAATGGTTTTAAAGAAATGGAACCCGGGCAATAAACCACACCATGTAGTACCTCAGGAAGAAAATCATCATTCAAGGTTGTCGTGAGCGCATCTTCCCAAATAACGGGAACACCTGTATTGTTCAATTCTTCTGAAAATGATCTCGAAACGGCAAATACATTTGTCGTGTTTTTTAAGGATTTTACCAATTCAAGGCCTATACCGTTACCGGCACCGATGACAAGAATGTTGTTCATATTTTATTAATTTTTGATTTATTTTTTTGACATTTTTCACTACAATATTTTACCTCATCCCAGACTTTTTCCCATTTTTTGCGCCACGAAAACGGTCTTTGACAAACCGCACATATTTTTGAAGGTAAAAACTGCTTTTTCATACCTCTTTTTTTGATTTTGGCCTTACAAGTGTTTCAACAATCTTTCTGCCTTCCGTTTTTGCCTCTTCAGTTTTTCGTAGTGACCAAAGTAAATGTCTTTGTTCTTTAAAGGTATTTGCATCGACAATGGGTTTTGGATAATCTTTTCCCAATATAAGTCCATACATCTGTTGTTCCATGTCCGACATCAGCCAGGGTTGGTGAATATATTCAACAGGAAGATGAGACAACTCGGGGCACCATTTTTTGATAAAAAGCCCTTCCTGATCGTGCTCCAGACTGTTTTTAACCGGATTATATACACGGATGGTATTGACTCCGGTACAGCCGGCCTGCATCTGAAATTGGGTAAAATGGATGCCTGGTTCGTAGTCCAGAAATTGTTTGGCCAAATGGTAAACCCCTTTTCTCCAGTCCAAAAAAAGGTAATGGCATAAAAATGACACGAGCATTGCCCTCATACGGAAATTAATCCATCCGGTTTGTATCACACAGCGCATATTGGCGTCTACCAACGGATATCCGGTATGACCTGTTTTCCAGGAATGAAGTGTTTCCTCATCCCTTTTTTGCCACACATGTTCAAATGCCTGGTTGATACATTTGTATTCGTAGTCACACCGGCTTTCAAACTTCTGAATAAAATGACAATGCCACTTCAAACGGGTCACCGCGTTCATCACCGGCCTTTTGATGGAAGGATTATTTTGATTTGTCATCGCCTGATAAACCTGCCGGATACTAAGGTTTCCCCAGGCTAAATAGGGCGACAACCGCGAGCAGGAAGTTCTGCTTTGAAATGGTTTGGAAATATGTTTGGAATAATTTTTTCCCCGGGTTTCCAAAAAAGACCTCAGATACTTCCATCCTTGTTTTTCTCCCGGTGGCTGAAAGGTTTCCGGGTAAAACTTCAGAAGGTTTTCCAACCTTTCGGGCAAAATAAAGGGATGCAAATATTGGATTATTTTATTGGGACTAAACGTATTTTTAATAATGGGTTCGTGCATTTTGACAAACCATTTCTGATCCCAGGATTGGCGGTTTTTTATGCCTCTCAGGACACCGTCTCTTTGAAATTCTGTCCATTTGACCTGATATTGACTACACAATTGGACTACTTTGCGGTCAATATCGTACGTTTTGAGAATCCCCGATTCACAGTATGAAAACATTTGGTGAACATGATAGCTCTCAAACAGCCATAACATGATTGTTTCCGTTGCACCGTACATGATATGAACGGAATCTTTTTCGGGATGGATAACCGAATTCATGGAGATTACGCTGTGATATTGAAATCTCAGATGACGCAATGAAGTATCCGGATGAGAAATAATCTTTTTGTCAAAAATACATAAAATCAAATAGGGTAATTCGGCGGATTCGGCGGCTGCCAGTGCCTCGTGATCCTGCGTACGCAAATCTCTTTTCAACCAGACTACATTGATTTTTTGTTTTGTCATCTTAAATAATCAGGATTTACTGTTTCGTTTACTGATTTTATTGGAAGAAATATGTCTTTGTCTGCCACATTTGAATCTGCTGATTTCCGCATTTCTTTTTTCAACATGTTTTTGGCTGATGCCGGAATGAACTCTCGCCCTCCACAGTTCAAAACTGCTTCTTTTCAGTTGTTGGCGCATGAGTCGGACCACTTCGTTTTCTTTCAATCCAAACTGTATGAATATGGCTTCGAAGGGTGTTCTGTCTTCCCAGGCCATTTCAATGATTCTGTCAATATCTTTGATCGTAAGGCTCATGATATGATGGTTAAATTTCGTAAATCCTGTGTTGTTAAAACCTCTTCCCTTCGGGAAACTGCATTTTTTACGGTAAAAAAATATGAGTTATGATCTCCGGTTTTCAAAAAACTTAATTTTTCTAATTCTATATAAGCACAGGCATCTTTTAATACAGGGAAGTTTTTCCATTCTGTCAACATATTTTTTTTATTTAAATATTGAAATTTATTATATGTAATTCCTGATTTTTTACCAAGAATGCGGGCCAATGGAGCCTGTTCTTTATGTAGTATCTGAAGAATTGCGGTATCGGAAGATAAAATATTTTCCAAAGTTTTGGTATTTTTATAGACTGCTACCATCATGATCTTGGGGTCCAGACTGACAGCTGTAACATACGTACAAATATTCATATTGACGACACCTTCATGATATGTTGCCAGGCTGTACACTGGTAATTCAGGCAGATTCCACGGTTTTCTCATCTTTGATTTTTTTAAGGTAAAGATTTGCTTTGTCGAGATATTTATTTTTTTTCTCTTCCGGCCATTTATCAAAAGTGGTTATCAGCATGGCCAGTCTTGGATTTTTTTTGAGGACATCCCGGTGAACAAAAAGAAACCGCCAGAATAAGGCGTCCCAGATTTCGGTCCAGGGGGCATTTTTTTTATAATTACTCATTTTTATGATGTAATTACTTCCGCTGATATAGGGTTTAGTACACATCAAACCACCGTCGGAAAACTGCCCCATTCCATATACATTGGGTACCATTACCCAATCGTAAGCATCGATATACATTTCCATAAACCATTGATAAACACAATCCGGATTTCTTTCAGTGAGCAACATAAAATTGCTCAGTATCATCAACCTTTCAATATGGTGGTTGTATGAAGATTCTAATACTTTGTGTATGGTTTTATCCAGGGGTTCTATTCCGGTCTCACCGGTATAAAAGGTTTCAGGAAGCGGTTTGTCGAAACCCCAGAAGTTTTTGGTTCTTTGTTTTCTGCCTTCACTGATGTACACATAACGGATAAATTCCCGCCAACCCAAGATTTGTCTGACAAAACCCTCCAGACTATTAAAAGGAATGTTGTGTTGTTGTGAATATTCTATAGCTTGGGAAATCACTTCGGTCGGGTCCAGGAGACCGACATTGAGTAAAGGAGATATAACTGAGTGGTGTAAAACATTTTCTGTATCCACCATGGCATCTTCATAGACGCCAAATTCTGAAAAACGATGATGCAAAAAATCTTCAAACCAGGATTGTGCGTCAGTAAATGTTACCGGATATGGAATAAAAAACGGTAGATTGCCGGGATTATCCGAAAAGTGTTGATTTACGTAGTTTGTTGCTTCCGTGACAAACTGACTATTTTCTGAAGATGGCAAGGACGGGGTCGTTTTACCTTTCGGGTATGGTTTTCTGTTGTCAGCGTCAAAAGACCATTTTCCATACAATGGCTGCCCTGCTGCATCAGTGAGAATGCCTCTTTTTTTGCGTTGATATATATAAAAATCTGTTTGAAAATAAGATTTTTTTGATTTTCCGTATGTCACCAGATCTTCTCTGGTATTGATAAACAAAGGAGATTCATGAATCGTAAGGTTTAGTCCGGATTTGTTTACGGACTCTTGTATTCTTGTTTCAAGCCAGTCATCACAAGAGTCAAAAATATGGATGTTCTGATATCCCTTTTCAGAAAGTGAAACCATAAGTTGTCGTATGTCCGACCGATTATCTTTGTTGTCTATATATTCAACTTTGAGTTTTTTTTCTTTCAGAAACTGTTCGTATGCCTTCATTGAAGCGCGATGGAAAACCAGTTTTTGTTTGTGAAAACGATATTGGTTAAAAAACAAATATTCTTCCGTCAAAAACACATGAGAAGCAATGGATAGTTGTTCCCATTTCCCGGTCAGATGATGCGGAAATACGATCCATGCCGTAAGAATTGTATTTGATTTTTTATCCATGAAGGCAGCGTAACAAAAAATGAAGGGCTTGGTTCGGCTATTATTGATTTCCTTTTGATGAATTAATTGAATATAGTTTTTAGCCTATGTGGTAAGGTTGTATCTTTTTTATGCTTGAACAGAATAATTTGGAAACCAAATGTAACCCTTTTCCCAACCTCCTTTTTAGCAGGTATGTAAACCAAACTACCCAAAACATAACCTCTGAAGATAACTCATATTTAGTGGAACATATAGAAAATAATACCACATATCCAAATAGGTGAATAGCTTTAACAATATTTTAATATTCATTTAACGTTCCGTTAAGAAACTGAAAATCAATCGCTTTGTTGTTTTTTAAGATCAAATCACAATTTAAAAACTTGTATCATGAGAACATTTTTATTTTTATTGTTATCGCTGCCTCTTTTTATGACAAGCTGTGCTGTCGTCGATCCGGGAGAAGTAGGCATCGTTCAGAAACTCGGAAAACTTTCAGACAAGGTAAAAGATCCCGGACCTGTTTATTACAATCCATTCGTGAGTAAGGTTGTCAAAGCCTCTGTACAAACCGCAAATCTCGAATTAAGTATGAGCCTTCCAAGTAAAGAAGGTATGAGTGTCAATTCTCAAATTTCCATTCTGTATAAACCAAAAAAGAACAGAGTTCCTGATATCATCAAAGATTTGGGAATGAATTATGATCAGGTTATATCCAGTGTTTTCCGTTCAGCTGCTTCTGATGTTTGTGCAAAGTTTTACGCTAAAGATATGCACTCAGGTATGAGAGCTGAAATAGAAAGTCAGATCAAAACGCGGATGGATGAAGTTCTTGACAAACAAGGTATCATCATCGAAGCGGTATTGATGAAAAGTATTCAATTACCCGTAGGTTTGGCTCAATCTATAGAATCAAAATTACAGGCTGAGCAGGATGCTTTGCGAATGGAGTTTATTTTGCAACAGACCAAAGCAGATGCTGAAAGAAAAATCATTGAAGCACAAGGTGAAAGTGATGCTCAGAAAATTCTTTCTGAAGGGTTGACCGAAGAAATCATCCGTATCAGAACCATTGAAGCGTTCAATAATCTTTCGAAATCTCCGAATACAAAAATAATCATCACCAATGGCAATTCTCCGTTGTTGATAGATCCGAAATAAGATATTATTTATAAAGAAAAGGCGTTTTAAGTTTTTCATCTTGATGAATCCTCAGGGATTCATCATTTTTTTTGTCCCAACCACATTAAAGAAACGCCAAAAGGCACCTTTTTTTTGCCGAACCATATTTTTTCTATAGAAAATATCCATTTTAAAATGTTATTGATCCAGCCGGGAAGCAACATATCAAAGTCTGATGAAGGTTTTTTATGCCTGGTAAATATATTTTTTAGTTTGCGAACCAACAATACAGGAGGGTACAGAATTGAATTAAAATAGCTGACATAAGAAGCAAAAAGACCTGTTTTTTTCATTAATTCATTTATTTCGGTCAGGGTGTATCTTCTGAAATGATGATTGATAACATCATGCTGACTCCATAAAGCCATGTCAGCAGGCACTGTAATGGCAATAAAACCATCGGTTTTACAGACTCTTTTCATTTCGACAACTCCGATGGCATCTTCTTCGACATGTTCTATGACATCAAAGGCACAAACAAGATCAAAAAAATCGTCTTCAAATGGTAAATCAGTAATGGACGCCTGAATAACTTGCATTCCTAATTCTTCTTTTACAAAACTGCAGGTCTCGTGATCGTATTCGGAGGATGTTACGGTACCAAAATATTCAAGCATATGGCTGGTAGCTCCCGTGGCAATTCCGATGTTTAATATCCTAAGATTCCTGTTTGCAGGGAGATTCATATGGAGGCATTGTCTGATCAATGCTGACCTGACCACAAACCACCAATGTTCCCGCTCAAGGGAATAATATTGTTTATAATATTGTCTGTCCATATTTTATCAGGAATTCAACAAGTCTGATCGTTTTTCAAAGATATATGCCGCTATTAGGCGGATACCTTCAAGCGTCAGGTTTTTGTCAATATAATCTGCTTTTTCATGAATCCTGGAAATAATTCCGGAATGTCCTCCGGTCACAATTACTTTATAATCAGGCCCGGTCACTTTTTTCATTTCATGAATAATCTCGGAAAATAATCCTGTATAGCCGACCATAATACCGGCCTGAATGGCGGTCACGGTGTCTTTACCAATAGGTGAATCAGGATAAACCAAAGGCACAACAGGTAATTGTGCGGTTTGCGAACCAAGAGCCTGAGCGGCGGTTTTTAATCCGGGAGCTATGGTAACACCCAGGATACCTTCCTTTTTATTTGCTAAAACAAAACTTAATGCTGTTCCAAAATCAGCTACAATCACTTTATCATGATAAAGATGTAATGCTGCATATACGTTGGCTACCAAATCAGAACCGATTTCGTAAGGAAGTGGAATAAAAACATCCAAATTTTTAAGGATTTCAGGACTCAAAAGTATCACCGGGCATAAAAAGACCTTGGAAACGGCTTCCTTGACGGATTGGTTGAGGTCCGGCACAACACTGCTGATGACTGTATATTTTACATCTGTGTAATGAATGTCCCATTCCATCAAAATTTGCCGGAGAGCCATTTCATAATACATTTCTTCACGAATTCCTTTGGTTTCATAACGAAAAGTATGTTTCCATTCATTCTGATGAAAAACAGATAAAACTATGTTGGAATTTCCAATGTCTACGGCAAGTACCATGAAAAATAAAACCGGAATTTCACCGGAATGAGGTTTATTAAGAATTAATAATTATACACAAAAGCGCTAAATATACATATTTACACATATGAAAATTAAATAATATGTGTTTTATAAAAACAAGATCTCTTAATTGGTTGGCCGGTCCGGCGCAGGAAGACTGGCATGAAATTCCTGTTGAATCCTGAACATATATTGGTCAAGCAATTCTCTGACTTTTTCTGCTTTTTCAGATACAACTATAAATCCGATATGATCTTTTTTTTCCAGTCTCCAGACTATTTCTTTATCGGTAAACGATGAAGTGTCCGGATGCGGGTACTTACAAAGAGAAACTACAATACCTGCATATTTATTTTTTACTTTCGGCAGTTTATAAGGTTTATTGAGAAATGTTGCCACCTCTATCTTAGCCCATTCGCCCCAAAGATTGATTCCGGTACCAGCTTCCACCATATCGCTCAAATGGGCTCCTCCTACTCTTGAAGAAGTTTCTAAAAAGTAATACTGACCATCCTCTCTTCCTTTGATAAACTCTGTGTGTGACGCACTATATTCCATACCGAAAGCTTTCATAACCTTTTCATTCAAGCCTTGAAGCGCAATCTCATCTTCGTGTCCTTTTACCATAGTAATCGATCTGAAAATACCGCCGCCGTGAG
Source organism: Saprospiraceae bacterium (assembly GCA_022842725.1). GTDB lineage: Bacteria > Bacteroidota > Bacteroidia > Chitinophagales > Saprospiraceae > OLB9. Next base: position 8,240 of record JALHOZ010000002.1, on the reverse strand, counting down.
CTACTTCAAATGGAGTGTCAAGATATCTGGAAACGGAAGAAAAAACAGTCTTTCCTTTTGATGTCAAGGCATCAACGTGATAGACATCACCCGGAGCAAATTTTTCAAGCAGGTATCTGTGGCGGATATTGGCCAATGCGTCCAAAGCCTGCCAAAGTTCTTCTTTGTTGTGAATTTTTTTAATTCCTGTGGCGCTTGCCTGTCCTCTCGGTTTGATCAACCAGGGTGGAGCCACAGTTTCAACAAAATGATTGATATCAGCATCATGAAACAAAGCGGTAAAAGCCGGAACCGGTATTCCTTCTTCCTTCGCTTTTACTCGCATGGCGAGCTTATCTCTGAAGTAGCGGGCGGTGGTTTCGCCCATTCCCGGTATCCGGAAATATTCCCTCAACAATGCAGCATGTTCCACATCAAAATCGTCCAGAGAAATAAATATTTCAAATTTTATGGTTCTGAATTGGTAGGCCAATCCTTCAATGAGGTGGGTGGTATTCCAGTTTCCGTCATCATCCTCATCGAGATAAAATACCTCTTCAAGAGCAGACCATGGCCAGGCATGATTATTAAGTTTTGTGGAGGTTACAAGGTAGACCTTGTGGCCATCAGCATGTGCAGCAGAAATCAGTTCGCTTCCTTTAAAATATCTGGAAACACAAAGAATGGTTACGGCTTTTTGACTCATCTTGATATTTTTATTATGAATAATGGTAATGGATCAGAAAGAATTTTTCCACATCATACTTTCGACAGGTTTATCTGTTCGTTGATTGTATTTTGCATTTGGTTTTTTGTGATAGTAGTGGTTGATTTCACCACTCACCTTAAAGTATATCAATTGTCCGACCGGCATGCCGGCATACACCCTCACCGGTTGAACACAACTGATTTCGAGTGTCCATGTATTACAAAAACCAACATCACCCTTACCGGCGGTGGCATGAATATCAATTCCTAAACGACCAATACTTGACTTACCTTCCAGAAAAGGAACGGTATCGTGGGTTTCGGTATATTCCAAAGTAACACCGAGATAAAGGGTTCCAGGTTGAAGGACAAAACCCTCTTCACCGATTTCAAAGTGTCGGATGGTATTGTGTTTTTTAGCATCCAGCTCGTGGTTTTCATAAACGGCGAGCCATTTACCCAGATGAACATCATAAGAATTGGTGCCCAGGCTCTTTGGGTCAAACGGCTCTATGAGAATGGTACCTTCCTCAATGCTTTTAAGAATTTCTTTATCTGTAAGGATCATATATCTTTGGGATACGTAAATGAATAATCTCTCAAAAGTATAAGGTTTTTGTTCCTTTGCCAAATATTATTCAGATATTTTCCAAAGAATGATACTTCTGTCGTCGCTACAGGTCGCTATCAGGTCAGAATCTTTTAAAAACAGGGCAGAATTTACAGAGTTTATGTGACCGTCTTTGGCAAAATCAACCGATTTCTGGAGTAACAAACTTTCTTTTTCCCAAATTCTGAATGTTTTGTCTCTGCTGGCTGTCAGGAAGTATTTTTGTTTAAAGAGTACGATTTTATTGATAGTAAACCAATGACCCGGAAGGGATTTGGTTTCAGTTATCGGGTTGATGTTCCATTGTTTCAGGATGGCATCCCGGCCACCGCTGTACAATTTTTCTTCTTCATCGATACAAAGGGTAAAAACGGAGTTTTGGTGAGCATCGGTTATGTTTTCAATACATTCCAATGTCTGAAGGTCTAATTTTTTGATGGAATTGTCGCTTCCTCCGACAAAAAGATGGTTTTTATGTAAAAACAAACATCTCAGCCCTCTCAAAGAAATCTGAACTGACACCTGAGGCATCATAGTCTTCATGTCGATCCGACAGATATATCCGTCTGCGCTGCAGGTCAAAGCAGTATCTCCTTCGATGATGATATCAAAAATACTTCCTTTGTGTATGACCAGTCGTTTAAGGGTTGTATTATTATCGATGTCAATAAAATACAGGTGCCCGTCCATGTCGCCGGCCAACAAGATGCGATGGCTGTTGCTGTATGCTAAACAAAATATTTTCCCCTCGGTTTTGGCAAGAAGTTGACCGTCGGGTTCGGAACCATCCTTTTTCCAGGCTACAATCCATCCGTCTCCTCCGGCAGACACAAAATAGTTTTTGTCCGGAATATCAACCATTGTGTATATTGCTGAGCGGTGTCCTGTATATTGAATGATTTTGAAAATTTCCAAAGGATTGTTTTTGAATGCAACATATAAACTATTTTTTGGTTTACTTTGCTATATATTTTTCATATGCCTCTTTTGGATTACTACAAATTGGATATTGTGCCGGATACCTGGTTGGGTATATGGCAAAACAATGAGCCGGTCGCTTTTTTTGAAGAAAAAATTGATCTTTATCCGGCCGAACTTCATGAAATAGCGGGGTTGAAAGACAGAAAACGCCTTGAGTGGTTTTCTTCGAGGTACATTTTGCATCTGATGTCAGAAAGAGAAGTCCGGGGAGCATGTTTGAAGGATGAATATGGCAAACCCTATCTTGAAAATTCGGAATATCATATCTCAATGAGTCATTCTCATGAATTGACGGCCGTTATTGCATCAACGGCATTAGTGGGTGTTGACATACAATACAAGGTTGAAAAAATAACGAGAATTACCGGAAGGGTTTTGTCGGAAAGTGAATTGGACGACCTTCAGAAAATATATTCACTTGATGCCATTCACGTATATTGGGGGGCCAAGGAAGCAATGTATAAAATTTACGGAAGAAAAGAAATCGATTTCCGGAAAGAACTTTTTGTAGATTCATTTGACATACAAAACGGATGGGTACGCACTACCGGAAAAATCATTAAAAACGGTATAAAGACCGAATGTATGATTTGTGCTCAGGTATTAGAGGATTACGTATTGGTATATGCTTGGGAAAAATGAATTCTGTTAAGGAGTAGTTTTAGCCCGATTTCTATATTAGAAATTAATTTCAATGCCAAAATACTTCTGTACTTTCGAAATATCTGCCTGGAGTGAAGTAATCTTTTTTCTTTTGGGTGAAAGTGACAATAATTCAGTCAGTAATTCAATTTCAATGTTTTGTTAATCGGTTATTTCCGAAAGATTCTTTGTATGGAGTGCAGGTAAAACACAATGACAAAAACATTTAATACGAAGTATAACTGTGGCAATTTTATCCGTTTTACATATTAAAACAAAAACACATGTGAATACGTTTCGGATCATAAACTATTTGACAAATTTTTCCTTAAAACCACCTCGAAAATCAAAAATAGCCAGATCTAAACAAGTTTCAGATCAATCCGCAAAGTTTCTTTATCTGAACTTAATACCTTAACCCTTACTTTTTTACCTATAAACAGATCTTCACCGCCTCTTTTTGCAAAGGCTTTATACTTATTTTCAGCCACAACGTAACTGCTATCCATTTCTGAAAACGCAATAAATCCTTCGGCTTTGGTATCCTTAATTTCTATAAAAACACCTTTTTCAATCATTCCTGAAATGATTCCATCAAATTCATTTCCAATAAAAAAGGCCATATATTCAGCCAACTTGTATTTGACAGATTCCCGTTCGGCATCCATAGCTTTTCGTTCCTGCAATGAAATATGTTTGGTTTGTTTTTCCAAAACAGCAATATCTGCCCTAAACTCCCCTGTTAGGTTTTTGAAAAGCAAACGATGCACCAAAACATCGGCATATCTTCGGATCGGTGACGTAAAATGGGTATAATAATGAAATCCCAACCCGTAATGTCCGATATTATGAGGCGAATATTCCGCTTTTGACATGGTTCTGATAGCTAAAGGTTCGAGTAGTTTTAAGGTCTCATTTTTTCTGATATCATCTGCGAGCCTGTTAAATGACTCTGTAATGCCACCCGGCGTTTTCGTGTGAAACTGAAATCCAAGTTCTTTAGCAAATAACACAAAATCTTCCAGTTTGTCGGGATTTGGCAAATCGTGAATTCTGTACACAAAAGGAACCGGTGGAACGGTCTTTTTGAATACATATTCAGCCACTTTTTTATTGGCAAGAAGCATAAAATCCTCCACCAACATGTGTGCATCCTTCCTTTCCCTGATTTTTATACCGGTGGGAACCATTTTGTCATCAAAGGTAAACTGAATTTCGTCGGTCTCAAAATTGATGGATCCCTGTTGAAAACGTTTTTCCCTCAGTTTTTTGGCAATACTTTGAAGAATATTGATTTCGCCAACATAGTCGCCTTCACCCGTTTCTATTCTATCCTGCGCCTCTTCATACGTAAATCTTCTGCAGGAATGAATGATGGTTTTGCCGTACCATTCAGCATATATTTTGCCTTGTATATCCATTTCAAAAACAGCAGAAAAAGTATATCTGTCTTCATTGGGTACCAAAGAACAAAGATGATTTGACAGTTCTTCAGGTAACATAGGACAAACCCTGTCTGCGATATAAACAGAAGTCGATCGGGAAAATGCTTCTTTATCCAATTCCGTATTTTCTTCCAGAAAATGGGTAACATCTGCTATATGAACTCCGATTTCATAATGGCCGTTTTCGAGTTTTTCGACAGACAGGGCATCATCAAAATCTTTGGCTGTCAACGGATCGATAGTAAAACACACCTTGTTTCGGAAATCCCTTCGTTTGGCTGTTTCTGATTCATTAATCTTTTTATGTAATTCTCGTGCTTCTGCCAGGACATTTTCCGGAAAATCGATATTAAAACCATTGGTCAACAGGATATTCTGCATCGAGATTTCATTCTGGTCACCGGCATCCAAAATTTGCTGGATTTTCCCCCAGATGGATTTATTCTGACCTTTGCCCCAATCTGTGATATGTACTTTGACGATGGCGCCATGCATATCCTCATTGATCTCTTCCAGTTTGATAAACACATCCGGAAATTGTTTGGGTTGTTCGACCTGAACCACTCCGAAACGCATAAAAACCTGCAACGTCCCGATAACATGCGAAATACTTCTTTCCACAATATCGACTACTTTGCCTTCGAGACGACGGTTTCTGCCCTGAGGCAAAATCTGCACTTTCACCACATCTTTATGTAAAGCACCCATCAGAGATTTGGCGGCGACGTAAATATCATCTTTTGCATCAGTGCCGGTTATATATGCAGATCCCGAACGGGTCATATCCACATATCCCTGATACGTTTTAATGGTGCCGGTGGTAGCTTTTTTTAAGGATGGAAAAATATATGTACCGTTTTTGGCATGTTCCAGCAAACCACGGGTCACCAATGAAAGGCATTCCTTTTCTATGGATGATATCGGATTGGAAAGGTTTAACTTTCGTGAAATCTGTACAGCATCAAACCTTTTTTTTGGATCTTTTGACAACAATTTTACAATCTGATGTTGTAATTCCGGACTTTTCAGCTGGCGTGGTTTACGCGACATGATTCAAATTATAATTCGTCCAAATGTAAGACAATTTCTCCGTTAAACAGAATTTCCATGCTGAATTTTTGTGTTAACGAGGAATCGTACAAAGCGCCGTCAATATTTTGACCTGCCAGGATGGTAATGTTCAGGTCAGGATCGATATAGGCTGCAGATTGTTTGATGACAGAATTTTCGACGACTGTGGTTGCAATAGGTTTTTTGCTGATGAGTTCTCCCTTTTTACTGATTGTGGCCAGAATAAATTCATATTTCAACAAACCTCCTTTCCAATATACCAAACCCAGATATTCTTCCTGAACAGGCAAATGAGCGCAAGGGATAAATTCTGTAAATTCATCTATTTCCTTTTCCCAAAGGGTGAGCACTTCTTCAATAAACTGCGCTGAGAAAGGCTCATTTATATCCGAAAACTCCGGTAATTGGTCCTGAGACAACATCAATGGCAACTCTGCCTCCGGAAAAAAGCGGATAAATTCTTTTTGTTCGGGAGACATCATTTTTGGTTTGGTTTCCATGTCTTTGTTATTTGTAGTAATAGAAAGGTACAGGTATAAGGTACATTTTTACTTCATCACTTTCAGACTCAGATCCAACGTTCCTGCAGAATGTGTCAAAGCGCCAACGGAAATATAATCCACACCGGTGAGTGCGATTTTCCTTACTGTGGACAATGAAACACCTCCTGATGCTTCTGTTTCAAATCGTTTATTGACGTGATGCACCGCTTCCCTAAGGATGGGAAGTTCAAAATTGTCAAACATAATTCGGGTGATACCGCCACGGTTCAGGACTTCCTCCACTTCGACAAGGTTTCTCACTTCCACAGTGATATTGAGATTTTTTCCTGTTTTTTGTAAATACTCGTGCACGGCATCAATCGCTTTGGTGAGACTTCCGCATGCATCCACATGGTTGTCTTTGATCATGATCCAATCGTACAATCCGATTCTGTAATTTTCACAACCGCCGATTTTTACCGCCCATTTTTCCAAAAACCGGAGTAAGGGTGTGGTTTTTCTTGTATCGAGAATGGTCACGGGAAGACCTTCTACTTCAAAGGCAAATCTGCTGCTTAAGGATGCAATGCCACTCATACGCTGCATCACATTTAATGCCAGTCTTTCGCCTTTGAGTAAAGCTTGTGTGTTGCATTCGACATAAAAAACAATGTCACCATATTTGATATCCTGACCGTCACTGATGATTTCTTCAAAAACAGCATTCGGGTCGAGGGTCAGAAAGATTTGTTTTGCCAACTCCACTCCGGCGATGACTCCATCGTCTTTAACCAATAGTTTTGCCTTACTCCGGGAATCAGCCGGTATACAAGCCAGAGACGTATGGTCACCGTCTTTAATATCTTCATCCAAAGCAGCCTGAATAAACCAATCTACCTGAGCTTTATCAATACCTTTCATATGTTTATTTTTTGTTTATCACGCTCTGCGTGAATGTTTTTAATGGTCATATGGAATTCGCATGAGACATAATCATCCTGTTTTGTGTGATTGCCTTTTGCTCATTTCATATGGTTTCAATTTAAAAAGATGCAAAATTACGTCAAAATTTAATATAAAAACAGACAATTCTGAAGTCACTATCCTGAATTTTATTTCACAAGTGCATCCATTTCCAAAAATTGATGTTTATTTGTGACATCATAATGCATCTTACATGTTGAAAATAACAGGAGTTTTAAGTTTGATTTTTTTCCTTTCGGGAAATGTTTTGGGCCAGTATAAAAAGGACGTTACCCAACCAGACATCAGTCAAAATATAATCCAAAATATGGATATTCCGAGAGTCCGGTATGCAGAAAGCATTACGGCCAGAGAATTAAAAGCTCACCTTGACGTTCTCGCTTCGGCAGACATGGAAGGAAGAGAAACCGGAACTCCCGGCAATGATAAAGCGGCAGATTATATAGCCAGATATCTTAACAATCTGGGTTTATCACCGATTCCGGGCACCAAAGAATATAAACAACCGGTCGCTTTTACTTTCAGCAAATGGCTTAAAAATGAATGTAAAATCAACGGAAAATCCTTTAAACATCTTTGGGATTATCTGGTATTCCCTAGTGACAACAAAGGGGAAAATATCAAAGCAGCAGAAATTTTGTTTATGGGTTATGGTATCGAAGACGAGACCTATACTGATTACAAAAAAACAGATGTACAGGGCAAAGTTGTATTGATTAATAAAGGTGAGCCTACCATGAATGACAGTATTTCTATGATTACCGGTACCACAAAAATGTCAGCATGGAGCAATGGATTAGACAAAAAACTGAAGCTGGCAAAAGAAAAAGGTGCTGTCGCTGTTTTAATCATTGACAATGATATCAAAAAAACGCTGGAAGAAAACAGAAGGAAAATTTTGGGTTCTTTTCTCGAATTGGGAGACCTGAGCCAAAAAATTTATGAATATCCGACTCATGCCTATATTTCGACAACTATGGCTACAGAAATCATTGGAAAAAAACAAAAAAAGATTCTCAAATCCAGAAAAAGAATGGCAAAAGGCAAAGGAAGTCCGGTTTCTTTGGTGGCCACTCTGGATCTCGATCTCGAAAAAGAAATTAAAATATTACAAAGTAATAATGTCATCGGATACATCGAAGGAACGGACAAAAAGGATGAATATCTCGTTGTTTCGGCACATTTTGACCATCTCGGCAAAAGAGGGGATGACATTTATTACGGTGCTGATGACAATGGCAGTGGTTCGTCATTATTACTCGAACTGGCACAATCATTTCAACAGGCAGTTCTCGAAGGACAAAGGCCTTCACGGAGTATTGTTTTTTGTTGGTTTAC
>JALHOZ010000001.1 GCA_022842725.1 Saprospiraceae bacterium | reverse complement strand
CAGAACATGTCCTGTACAGGGCACTTTCAAAAATAGTGCAGTTATCTGATTGAAATTGAATTTTCAAGACCTTTTATTCTTAAATGGAAGCAACATATAATAAAGGTATTTATCTATAAAAATACAAAATAATTGTTTGATTTCTAAGAAATAAAAACCTAAACAAATAGCAAATTTAGTATCAGGGATACAAAGATATTAGTTGAAAAAATTAAGTAAAATCAATTTAATGTATTAGTACATGTTTTATTGATCATATTTTTTCCAAGCCTAACATATAAAGAAGTATTGGCTGATATTTTTTCAAATATTTCGCTTTTACCCTTTGAAACATCAAGAACAAAATGACCATTGGTTGAAGATACTATTTTACCGTTCCCAATGAGAACTTGCCTCTTTATAACATCAGATCCTATTTTATCTTCAATAATTTCAAAAACTTCCATATCAAGACCGTAAGGCACAAATGTCGAATGGGCTCCCAAAACTAATAGTTCCTGAGCTTCCCTCTTTTTTACATTTTCTTTAAATACTCCCAAAACCGGAATATTAATTTTTGTTATAAATAAGCTACTTTCATTCAAAACATTCCGAATACAACCATGCATTCTCCTCATGGCATCCCTTCTCATATCATCTTTATTTCTTTTTCCTGCCACATATTTAGTACTTCCTTGTGTGGAAACAGACAAACTAATGGTTTCAATTACAGATCCCGTTTCAACATCAATTGCTGAAAGTTCAAGATTAAAAGAATACGTCATTATATACAAAGAACATTCCGTCATTTTACTGTCATACAACTGAACATTACCCACTTTCTTTGTAGGAGTTTTAATTTCAACACACGCACTATCAATTTTTTCTCTGACGTTCTTAATCGTACTTTCTATAATTATTTGTGTTCCAAACATGGCAGCAGACTGAAAATTTCCTGAAGTTTTGTTTTTAAACAAAGATCTTTCCTCTTCAATTTGTTCCATATCTCTTCTGTCAATGAGATTAAATAAATTCTGATGACCTGAAAAATAATTAGTCATACTTTCATATACAACAATATCCAAATTATTTTGTAAATCTGTAATTTTTATTGCCGGCTTTTGTATTTCAATATTTACAGGGGCCATATATTTCTGTGCATACAGATCCATATTAAAGCACAAAATAAATAAAAAGAAATATACACTAATTTTATAAAATAAATTCATTTTTAATAAATTTAAAGTTAAGATTACAAATTTAGATTTTATTATTAGAAATAAAACAACTAAAAGGAATGTGTACTCAGAAATACAGGAAGGTTTTTAGTATTGTATTGTCCCAATTCTTTTGCACCCTGACTAATTGTATACATCATAGTTGTAGGGTTATACTTTTGTTTAAAATTTGCCTTTCCTATAGTTTCAATTTGATAATATAATTGATCATCTTTTTTGAATGTCTTTACAACCTTGTTTATATACAAATCCTTTTTTTCTGATTTATCGGAAAAACTTCCGTCAACAACAATCCACTTTGCCTTGTTTTTGTCATCTTTTTCCATGGCAACAACATTGGAATATATCGAAAACCTGCTCTGTAATCCACTTTTGATTTCATTTCCAATAACCCGGCATATTTCGTCATTCTGCAAATACCGGTTCGCAAATTTAGTTAGATCAAGCCTCACATGAATTAATTTACTATGAATTTTTTTTCCGGTACTGATATCATATACATAATGGGTTGCCAAAATATTGATAAAAGTAAGTGGTGTAAAATCTTCTATAAAATCATAATTTGAATACATATCCATAATTTGAAATTTTAATATGGAAATACACGGCTGCCCAGAATGTTTTATCACATCTGCCAGACTTACGTCCAATTCATTTTTTTTAACATGTTTTTTGGAAATCTGCGTAACAGGATTCAAAATACCGGAATTTTTTACACCAGCCAGATGAGCATTGTTTATATCTAAAAATAGTTTCTCCGACATTCTTATATCATTTACAACTACAGGATAAACTGTAATACCATTAGGATAACCAGAGGTAAATGACAGACTGTCTAAAAATCCTTGCGTAATTTGTCCATAAATGGCAACCTGAAATCCAAATAATAATAAAAAAACTAAATTAATTTTGTACATAACACTTTAAATTTTTATGCAAATATTGTAAAATATCATTTTTTCCATCTTTAATTTCTGCCAGACAAGACTTGGCACCTTCCACTTCTTTAACTTTAATTGTTCCAACAGTTTCTTTCAATTTATATTCACTATCTTTCAAGAAATAAACTTTCAATTCATCCCCGGATTTCAAATTACACCCATCCGGACAATACAATAAAGCCATCTCTTTATTATTCTTCTTTTCTAATCTTACAAGGTTGATTTCAGGATGCATATCCAATTCATATATCAGATGCTGTACTTGTTCCTTTATATACCGATCAAAAAAATCCTCTCTGCCAATCCTATAATTTGAAGAATTTACAAAATCATTGAGCGGGTAATTCTTAAACAAAATTAAAGCTCCGGTTTCAATGTCTATTAATTTTAATGTTAATTCATTGTTTTTACTTACATACAAAAGTTTTATCATATACTGCGCACCAAGAGCTTTGTCCTGTTTGACAGTTACTCCATCAATAAAGGATTCGTTCTTTTGTAATTCACGCTCCTTGAGTACAGATTGAGTTTGGTCTCTGTCAACAATTGTCACACCTTTATGTTTTAAAAAATTTTTCTCAAAGGATTGTTTTATAAAAGTAGCTGCATACTGAAATCTTGATTGATCATAGGATATATCATCTATGGAGAGAATTAACTTTTGTCCACAGCAATTAAGAGACAAAATGATAAGAAACAAAAATATAGAAAATATTTTAGTAAACATAATCAATAAATATTAAACATTTTTTTATCTGATCTTCATTAACGTTGCTATAAAAAATTCCATATACTTTTGTTGGTCCCCGGCTGTCTCTTTATACATTAAATATAGTTTATCATTTTCTATATCGTACGCTTTTGATATTGACTCAATTTCTTTTTCAGCTTTCAAAAAACATTTAGTACCCGGTTGAATACTTAAAATTTCCCTGACCGCGAGACCAAATTCTTTGTTTGCAGAATATGCTTTTGCATTAAGTAAATATTTCTCACAATTCAAAGTCTGAATTTGTTCAAATGTATTTTCAAATAAATATTTATGTTCACTACAATAATAAGAAAATTGTCTGCTTAAATGTAATGCCTTTAAATTATCCCCTGAATTAATATATTCATACAATTCTGATTGCGCCAAAGCACAATCAGGCTGAGATGTTTCATTATTTACTTTCTCAAGATAATTTTTTATACCATTTCTACCTTTTTTAATATTAGTAATTGCATTATACATAGCAGTTTCTTCAGTTTTCCCGCTACCTGAAAAGGTAAACATTTTACTGCCAACTGATTTATTTCCTGACAATTGGAATAATTGAACAGTTAATAAAAGTTTCACAACTTTCAAATTGGAAGCTGATTTTACATCAACCATTTGTTCTTTAATAATGTCAACCTTTGCAGTAACCTTGGGCATTTCATTTATGATAAATAAATCTGATAATTCAGCTACCTGGTTTTGTATTAAAGGATCCTGACTTACAATACTCGTAAATATCTGTTGTGCTTTCAAATTTTGTAAAATCAATAAATTTAAAGCACAAAACATCATAATTTTTTTAATTCGGATCATAATACATTTTATTAGATAAGCAATATACTTAAAAGAAAAGGTAAATTCTTATTCCACAAATTTATAAAATTGAAATAAAAATTCTGTTACCCTGAATATCACGTTCGGTTTCTATATCCTGACCGGAAAGATATTTACGTAATGCAGCGACAAACTGACTTGATTTATAATTATTCCCATTAGCATCCTTAACAGGAATTCTTATTTCATTAAATATGATTTTACTTTTTGTTACTCCCTGAATATGATAACTGCCGTTAAATGAATTAGCCTCTACCCAACTTTCTATTATTTCACTTAATGACTGTCCGTCTTTAGTTTCAAAATCCATATCTTTTTCCGAACCTTCTCTTATTCCAACATTCAAAAACAATGACTTACCGTTCAGTCTTATATCTTCAAAACGACTATTCATTGTATTTAGAAAATTATCCATCATTTCATCTACCTTTTTCATTACAAGCTTTTCAAAAGATTCTGTATAAAACCTATCCGAAACTCCGGTTTCATTTGACATCGTCATACTGGTGTACGCATCATAGGCAGACAAAATGACAGTAACACTATTGCCTCCACTACTTCTGTTTACGGTAGTTTCAACTTCAACATAAATATCAGCTCCCGACATTTCAATCAATTGTTGTTTTATAGAAGTTTGATTTTCTATCTCCATAGCCTGATCATTTGACAACATCTTCATATTGGATACAAAATCAACCGTAGGAAAATTTCGGGATTCAAAACCACTTTTAACTTTTGAAATTGCCAATCTTACTAAATCATTACTCTCAAAAGTCTGCATCATATTCTGATTGGATTTTGAGTATGGTATCACCATAATTTTAGGCTGAATCACACTGTTTTGAGCTTTTAATATTAATCCACCAAAAAAATATAAAGGTAGGCCTGTACAAATAAATAAAATAATATGTCTCATGAATTTATATTTATATTTATAACCCGAAAGTTGAAATAATTTTATCATTTTCTAACTTTCTTCTGAGTGCGTCCAGATTGATTTCCATCCAAACTTCCGAAGATGCTTCTGTTATATTAGTTGGATTGAATGACAGAACCTTTTGATTTAATATGAAAGATGACAGGTCATTTTTAAAAAACTTATCAAAGTATTTTTTATTTCTTTCAAATACCTGAACTGCCTGATTACCTAATAAAGGTCTTTTTTGGTTAGACTGCGGTATACCGTAAACCAGTATATTTGTAAAGGCATTATGAACTGCATTGTTTACAGATTCAGATTTTAAAGATCCATAACCTTTGGAAGTAACTTCAATCAAACCCTGAGGCTTTTCTTTTGCACTTATTGTTTCTCCTGACAACTTTTTTGTACTACATGAATACATCAAGCCTGAAAAAATCAGAAATAATACGATGATTACATTTTTCATATTATATTTGTTCCATTATTAAAATCAGCATCACAATGACTTATAAAAATTATAAATCTTTTAAAAGTGTGACAAAAATAGTTAATTTGATTCAAACAATTTGCTATTTTATGATGATTTTCTTTTCAACCACTTTTTTACATGATATACAATGTCAATCACCCACATGGTTTTTAGAACCAATTTATACAGATATTGATAATATTAATATAGAAAATTCAACTAAAAACCTTATATATGTTGAAAAAGGAAGGCTTAAAGGAGTTAAATCGATAACCAATGAGGTCATAATCCCGATACAATATGAAAGTCTGAATTTGTATGCCGAAAGTAACGTTATCTCAGTACATGACGGAAAACAAATGTTATACTTCGATCTCGAAGGATATTCAGTTTCAAAAGAAATCGGAGAAAAGGCACACGCTCATTGGTTTAAAATGAATACTGAAAAGAACAAAGATTATACTTTACAGTCGGGAAAACTATTTGGTATTAAAGCCAAAGGTTATACTGCTTATATCAACAAGGCTCAGGATACTGTATTAAGACTAACTGATGCCGTAAACCCCAGACTCTTTGACAACAAATTTTATGTTGCTGAAGGAAATGGATCACAAAAAACCAGAATTTTCGACTTAAATGGAAACTTCTATAAATCTTTGGATGAATCACCAAACAATTTGGTCCATCATAAAAAAGGATTCTATACGAACAGAACAAAAGACAAAGCATTCTTGTACAATAAGGATTTTCAACCTATTAATATTGCACCAAGCAATAACATATGGTTGGATGACAGTTTGGATATTATGATATTTGAATACAATAAAAAATATCTTCTTACTGATCTCCAATTAAAACCTCTGCTGGCCGATACATTTAATGTATATCCGCACAGAATCAACAATTCTTCATTGGTAATTATTCCCTTAAGTAAAGAAACAATCATATATGATGTTGAAAATAAACAATCATTTACTTTTGATTTTAATACAATAACAAATGAAAAAAGTGGCGATGTTCTTGCCTTCAAAGACAAAGATGAAAAGAGAGGATTATTTAATTTTTCAGATAAAAAAGTAATTGTTGAACCAAAATATGATCACCTGACCTTTCGCGATGGATTATTTATTGGCCGTTTCGGAGATAAAAAAAGTAAACATCATGAAATTCTCAATAAAACCGGAAAAGTATTATTTGCAGGATTTTATAATTCTTTAATGATAATTGATGATGGATATGTTATAACGGATACATTAAATAAAGTAACTTGGTATAACACAGAAGGTAAAGTTTTAAAAGAATTTGCCAATGGACATTCACTAACTTTTAATAAAGAAAGCAACACCGTCAGAGTGAATAAATTAAATGAAAATGCTAAAGTATACTTTATAAAGGATTTTCTGACTTCAGAAAAACCCGTAAGTTATGAAGACGTAGGCAACAGATTAAACCCGAGAGATAAAAACAACATACCTTTGTTTATTCTTAAAAACAAAGGAAAATATGGTATCATTGATCAAAATGGTAAAATAATTATTAACCCAATTTTTTCAAAACATGCTCAACTTTATCAGGATAAATGGGTTGTGGAACAAAACGGAAAAACAGGAGCCATTTTTATACCTAAAAACTAACAACCTTGAAATTAAATTTATAATGGAAAATATTTTAATCAGGAAAATACATTCCTTTTAGCTATTCATAAAAAACAAGTAATAATATATTTCATCCTTTCCAACCACATAAAGTGTTAGTCGTAGTCATAACTCTTATAAATACTTAAACCTATTGACCAGTAAAAACCGGTTAATCCGTATATCCTGGATTTGGAAAGTTTCCCGGCAGGACCGATCACTGAATAATTTTCATCTGTAATGGCATGTTCTATCTCTTTTGGAGAATCCTTAAATTCGACAAAATCAACTTTATAATTTCCATTTTCACCTTCAATAGCAAAATCATATCCGACCTCTACATTTAAACCAACATATTGTTTAATTAAATATGTAAATGAACATGAAGGTCTGACTATCCAACTACTAAATTTTTGCATTATGGAAACATAATTGGCAGGATAATTTTCGCCGTACAGGTTAATAATACCATCCTTGTTCCGAATTTCTTCTAAGATAATATTTGTATTTCCTGCTAACAGACCCATTGAAGGATTGATTAAAAAATCATTTTTATTTCCTTCAAATGCAATATTATATCCCAAAAAATATCCGAATTGCCCTTTTTCTATCTTACCTCTGAGCAAATCAAAACAAATTTTATGGTTGAAACCTTTAAATTTGCCGAATCCAACCCCAAACTGATATAAATTACTACTATACTCTGGCGAAATCTCATACAATGAGGAAAAACTTCCTAAACTATTTGTATAAGCGACATTGTAAGGTCCGGCTTTTGTTTTTATATTTTGTTTGCTATATTGAAAAGAAACATTAAAATATTTTTCTGCCAACCCTTGTCCAATCAATCTTTCAGAACTGAACAATAACATAATGAACAAACATAAATGAAAAATACGGGTAAGTGAATTCATCAATATCAAATTTTAAACACAATAGTATTATTTTTTTTTTGATTTAGGATCATATCATCGTAAAAATTAATTTCAAGCTATTAAAAATTTTATGAATATCTGTAAACCATATATTTTTATTTTAACTCCCTGACCAATTTCTGATTTAACAGGATGATAAATTAAAGAAAAACTTTCCTCACATGTATCTTCTTACTTTTTTTTATTCCTTAAACAATCACCTTGAGCTACTCTTATTTTAATTCCAGGATTATTAGCCAGGTATTTAAAAGGAAATGACATAAATATCAGATGATTACTTCAGTATCTCATTTTTTAGAAATTATTCATATCAAAGAAAATATGAAAACTTCCTTTGTTCCGCCTACTTTTTTTATCTGTAAAATTGTGATTTTATATTTATCTTTTTTTACTTCCCATGACATTGTTTAAACTTTTTACCACTGCCGCATGGACAAAGATCATTTCTACCGATTTTTGCTTCTTGTCGGATGAAAGTTTCCGGCTTTTCAACCGGTTTCCGGCTTACGCCTTCTGCCGCCTGTCGCATTGCATCTTCCTCACGGCTGGTGCGCACTTTGCTGAGGTCGGTTTTCTGCACTTTGGCTTCTCTTACTTCCTGTTGCATCACAAGATCACCCAAAAGAAGGTATCCGCAAACATCCCGGTTGATTTTATTAACCAGTTCTTCAAAAAGATTATACGCTTCCATTTTGTAAATGACTAACGGATCTTTTTGTTCGAAAGAAGCTGCCTGCACTGAATCTTTCAATTCGTCCATATTTCGAAGGTGCTCCTTCCAGTTGTCGTCAATCAACGCAAGGGTAATGGTTTTTTCAATATCTGTCATAATTGAAGCACCATTGGATTCTACGGCTTCTTTCAAATCTGCTGCAATCGGAAGAGGTTGTGTCCTTCCATCAGTAAATGGAATAGAAATCCTTTTGTATCTGTGGCCTTCGTTTTGATATACATTTTTAATCAATGGCAACAAAACATTGGTGACGTGGTCACTTTTGTACTTGTATTCATTCATCACCATGTCATACAGATTATCAATCAGCGTATCAACGTCGGTCGATTTAAAACTATCTTTATCTATTCCCGGATCTATTCCGAGACTGGTGAAACAATCCCGGATAAAGTCGTCGTATTGGTTGGTGCCTTTATGTGTAAGGACGATATTTTCCACCAATCCGATAAACATGGAATTCAGATCCACTTTCAGCCTTTCTCCTTGTAACGCATTATTACGTTTTTTGTAAATGGCTTCCCGTTGGATATTCATAACGTCGTCGTATTCCAACAAACGTTTTCTTACCCCAAAATTATTTTCTTCAACTTTTTTCTGTGCCCTCTCAATCGACTTGGTTACCATAGAATGTTGAATGACCTCACCATCTTTATGTCCCATTTTATCCATCAACGAAGCAATTCTGTCAGATTGGAACAAACGCATGAGGTTGTCTTCTAATGAAACGTAAAACTGGCTGGTACCCGGATCACCCTGACGTCCTGCCCGACCCCGCAACTGTCGGTCGACCCTTCTGGAATCGTGTCGTTCAGTGGCAATAATAGCCAATCCACCCGCTTTTTTGACTTCATCATTGATTTTGATATCCGTTCCCCTACCCGCCATGTTGGTCGCAATGGTTACATTGCCCGGTCTTCCGGCTTCCGCTACGATTTCTGCTTCTCTTTGATGCTGTTTTGCATTCAACACATTATGTTTGATGCCTCGCAGATTGAGCATTCTGCTCAAAAGTTCTGAGATTTCCACAGAAGTAGTTCCCACAAGGACCGGTCTTCCCTGAGAGGTCAACTGCACGATTTCTTCGATGGCAGCATTAAATTTTTCCCTGGCTGTTTTATAGACAAGGTCATCTCTATCTATACGTTGAATCGGTCTGTTGGTTGGTATCACAGAAACTTCCAATTTATAGATTTCCCACAATTCACCTGCTTCTGTTTCTGCTGTACCGGTCATACCACAAAGTTTGTGGTACATCCTGAAATAATTCTGTAACGTAATGGTTGCATAGGTTTGGGTAATATCCCCGACTTTCACTCTTTCTTTAGCTTCAAGTGCCTGATGAAGACCATCAGAATAACGACGACCTTCCATCATACGACCGGTTTGTTCGTCAACAATCTTCACCTGTCCATCCATGACCACATATTCCTGATCTTTATCAAACAATGTATAAGCCTTCAGTAATTGACTGGTTGAATGTAATCTTCTGGATTTGAGCGAAAAATTCTGTAACAAATGATCTCTTTCCTCATGGTATTTCACACCTGCGGCTTTTTCTCTGTCTCCAAGTTCCTGCATTTCCCGGGCAATATCCGGCAAAACAAAAAAGTTAGGGTCGTTTTCTCCTCTGGAAAGATATTCAATACCTTTTTCCGTCAATTCGACGTTACGGTTTTTTTCATCAATCGTAAAATAAAGAGGTGTATCAGCAAGGTGCATATTTTTACTTTGCTCCTGCATATAAAAATTTTCAGACTTTTGTAAAACCACTTTTACACCATCTTCACTTAAAAACTTAATCAAAGGTCTGTATTTTGGAAGTGCTCTGTACACACGGAACAAATCAAGTCCTCCGTCGCCTTCATTATATCCGGTTTTTCCTTCTTTGATTTTTTTTCTGGCTTCCGCTAATAATTCTGTGGCAAGTTGCCTCTGAACATTAAAAAGTTTTTCAATTTTCGGATTCAGTTCGAGGTATTCCTGTTCTTCAAGCCCTTCAGGTACCGGACCGGAAATAATCAAAGGCGTTCTGGCATCGTCAATCAATACAGAGTCAACCTCATCCACCATCGCAAAATGGTGTCTTTTCTGAACCAGTTCGTCTTTGTCCCTGACCATATTGTCCCTCAGGTAGTCAAAACCAAATTCGTTATTTGTACCATAGGTTATGTCACAATTATAAGCATTGATCCTCTCCGGAGAATGTGGTTTATATTTGTCAATACAATCAATGGTAAGCAAAAGGAACTGAAAAACAGGCCCTACCCATTCAGAGTCCCTTCGGGCGAGATAATCATTGACAGTAATAACGTGGACACCTTCGCCTGAAAGTCCGTTGAGATAGGCCGGTAGTGTCGCTACGAGAGTTTTACCTTCTCCCGTGGCCATCTCAGCAATTTTTCCTTCGTGAAGGACCATACCCCCAATGAGTTGCACATCATAATGAAGCATATCCCATTTGACCTGACCACCTGCCGCAGTCCATTCATTTTTCCATATGGCTTTATCCCCATCGATCATTACATAATCTTTGGAGGCAGCAATATTCCTGTCATGTTCGGTTGCTTTGACGGTCAATGTGGCATTTTCTTTGAATCTTCTGGCTGTTTCTTTGACAACGGCAAAAGCTTCAGGAAGAATTTCCATTAAAATGGCTTCGAGACTTTTGTTTTTATCTTTTCTGAGTTTATCAATTTCATTGTACAGGTTTTCTTTTTCATGAAAATTGGCCATTTCAGCAGCATTTTTTTCCATATTTTGGATATCTGCGGTGATCGGAGCCAGATATTCTTTGATTCTGTGTCTGAACTCAATTGTTTTGTTACGCAATTGGTCGTTATCCAAAGAAGCATAATCTGCAAAATTCCTGTTTACGGCATCCACAACAGAAGAATACGCTTTCACATCTCTTTCATGTTTGGATGAAAATATATTTTTTATAAAATTAAACATTGTCTTTGATTTTAAACCGGCAAAAAACCGTCAGGATAAATTAGAATGATTTTGTCAATATTGAAAATAAGTTGCAAAAATAAGAAGATTATATGATACCCTAAAATTATACCAACTGAAACGAAGTGCCATAATGACATATTTATGAAATAAAACAAGTCTTTTATTTCAGAGAACCACGTCTGACATGGTCAAAATGTCTGATTTTTCGACCTTGATATCAGTTCAAAGATAATTTCTCAAATCAGAAACGGCTCTGGAAATCAGGTTTCTCACCGATTGGTAATTGATTTCCATAATAGTACATATATCTTCGTAAGGTAAATTTTCATAATATTTTAAGTGCAATGCTTCCTGTTGTCTTTTTGGCAATTTCAGCATGGCTTCCTGAAGCAGTTGCTGCGACTTAGTCTGTTCTTCTTTTTCCATCCATTGGGTTTCAGGTGAAGTTTCTGCATAGTTTATATGATTTTCCAACACATCAGACTGAGATACCTGATGGTCCTTTTCCATATCTTTGATCAGCCTTCTTCTTAATGAAACACACAGATATTTAATCGCAGAATCAGTGTCACTCAACGTTTCTCTTTTTTCCCAGATATAGACAAACAAATCATGCACCGCATCCTGAAGAATATCGGCATCAGAACAAATCTTACGGCCATAAGCCATAAGAGAATCTATGTTTTCAAGGTATAATTCCCTGAATGCATTTTTATCACCTCTTTTACAACGTTGCCAGACGGAAACGTGTTCCATATGAATATTTTTAAAATAGACAAGATTAAGTTACAAAAGGTTTAATGCAACATAATCAAACCATATAATGAAGTAAAAACCGGAAATTTTGTACTGAATATAAAGGTAAAGTTTATTTTCCATTTTGAGAAATTTTAATCTATTCAATAAAAAAGAATGGCAGAAAATAAATTTTCTGCCATTTATACCTTTTATAATTAGCCTGACTTAAAGCCAATTAGTTAAATCTTAACCTTACTGATTCTCCGATCCAGCACCCTACAGTTTGTGTCTGACCTTCTTTGACACCTCTCATGTGTCCTTCAGCTGCATCCGGTAGTGATCTTGAATAAGCACCTATTCTGCTTGATGCTTCTCCGGCCACACCGTCATCAATAGATCTGGCATAAGCGTACTTATCAATGGCTGCAAGAATGGCAAGGCGCTGATTCCATGCATCTCCGCAGGATCTTGCCGTTTTTCCGTACATATCACCAATCAATAAATACGGTCTGCCCCAGTTAGGTCTCATTTTGGCTGCATCATAAGCGGTTTTTCTCGCCTCACTGTATTGATTCAACTTTCGGAATTGGATAGAAGCAATAGCAAAAAGATAGGTTGCTTTTTGTTTTGCATCATCCGTTTCACTTATAGCCTGACGATATTTGCTGATGGATTCTGAAAATTTACCATCGTCGTACAACTTTTTAGCCATTGACCCGGGGTTATTGGCATCATGTTCTGCCTGAATCCTTTCGTTTTCAGCAGAAGCGTATTTTTTCCATTCCTGATCAATCACTTTAACCATAGAATCCTCACCACATCCCTGGGTTTTTAATATAAATAAAACATATTTAATAACCTGCGGATCTTCTTTGTTGTCTTCGTATTCCGGCAAATATTTATCTTTAAAATATTCACAATCAAATGCCTCTTTTTCAATTTCAGTCAGGGTATAATTCATATTTGCCTGAGCCTGTTGATATCCTTCAGAATATTGTTCGTTGTTGGCAATATTGTATTCAGCTATTTGTTTGAGGCTTTTGTACACACTATTGACTTTTTCTTTGGTCATCAAAGCGTTTTTAAACTGATACACCATAATCTTAGGATAAATATCCATGATGATATATTCAGCATGATCTCCGGAATATTTAATACAAAGATCCAGCGCTTCGATGGTTTGAACATAAGGAGCATTAACATAATAAAACATGTCATATGCTTTCCTTCCGTATAAAAAGCCAAGCTTTTTATTTAAAGCTTCCTCAGTTCCTTCTTTGACGGTAATTCCTCCTGAAATGTAACAATTGATAGCGCCATCATAAAATGAAATCATTTTGTCCGCAAAAGCCTTTTTTTCTTCCGGGTTTTGGGACTGTGTCCATTTTTGTTTGTAAAATTCGACACCATCGATGTAGTGAACATCTCTTTTACCATCTGCAGCAGGGGCAAGGTCATAAGCAATTTGCCAATTTTCGAAGGCGATATCCATCGTCTTCATTTTTAAAGCCTGCCTGTAAATGGAATGTGCGTTTTCAGCATCAGATTGTCTGTCGGAATCAACCCAACTTTTGCATTGACCAAACATGTTACTTCCGGTCAGAAGAGCAATGTTTAATATTAGCAAACTTACAATTTTCATACTTTAATGATTTTAGAAAAGGTTTAGAAATTAATAATATTTAGATTTTAAAAACCACTCATCATCGTTAAAAGTTACGCCAAAAGAAATTTTAACATATCTTTCTGAAAGTGGCAATGCCGTAGCCCTCTGACCATATTGAACACCAAGGTTCACAAATGATATTTTTCTTTGATAAACAAATGGTAACCCAAAGCCCAACGAAACACCATATCCATCCAATTGTTGATCGTTTACTACTCTCGGGTCTGTATTATAATAAGCTCCGTATCGGTAGTAAACTCTCTCAAAAAAATTGTCAAAAGATTTATAGTTAGGACGGAAGTGTCCCCCGATAGCAATCCGGCTTGTATTTCGTAAAGTTCCTTTTACTTCATCATTGGCATCATTGTAATACTGATCCCAGACTCCCATCTGATAATCAAATCCCAGACTCCATTTTTCACCATGATAATAATGACCACCTATGGCAAATTCTGCCGGCAACTGACCTCTGCCTTCGACATCATTGATGTTTTTAAAAGTATCCCTGTTGACAACGCTTTCAAGAACCTGAATGCCGTAGTCAAATTCATTGGCTGTCGTTTGAAATCGGTGTGCAGAGTTCCCTCTCACCCCAATGCTGATCATTTTTGTAGGTTTTGATCTGTTTTTTTCGACTTCCTTTTTATTCAATACCTTAGAATAGATCATTCCGGCATTCCACAAAAATCCTCTGATATTGTAATTGGTAGTAAATCTGTTTTGATATGAATAGATAAAATCAAGAAAATCAATATTTCTTTGATAATCAATCTTTCCAAATAAATATCCCAGGTTAACACCGAATGAAAAATCTTTATATTTTACAGAGTTTCCAAACAGAAACTTATAAGAGCCTCCGGATCCAATATAGCTTCTGTTTACATTACCGACATTTTCATCTACACCGGATGTAAGGATATTATAACTTACATTGGAATGAGGCATAAGGGCAAACGACATTCCAAACTTAGTTTTGGTCGTTTTACCTTCATAGATATCGTTTACAGGATTGCGCAATGGAAAGGCAAAGGCAAGATAGTCTATATTCCCGGTCCAGATATTGTTTTCCTGATTTCCGTCACGTAAGGTATTGTACTTGGCAAATAAGCCGACATCGAGCGAAAAGTTACTCAGATGACTCAGACTTGCCGGATTAAGGACATTAAAATGATATTGATCAATCGGTGCGGTGCCCAACCCGCCCATCTGACGAAGGTAGTTAAAATGATTGTCTGACAATTCTCCGATTCCAAATCTTGAATAGGGTGAATTGTCTGATTGTTGTCCAAAAACATTATGGCCGGTAAGCCATAAAATTACTAAAAAAAGAATATTTTTTTTAAGCATTATATTGCAATATTTCATGTAAACCTGATAAAACCAGATTAGGGAGTGCAAATATCTCAAAATTAAGCAAATTGCCAAAGATTTTAGCGTCGCCTCCGGTTAAAATTACGTTATTTATTCCAAAAATCGGTTTTACGTTGTCAATAAAGGTCTGAATTTCATAATACGTACCCCGAATCACACCATTTTGCAATGCTGTAATAGTATTTCTGCCTATCAGTTCTTTTGGTAATTCAAGGTCAACCAAAGGAAGGTTTTCAGTAAATGCAGCCATAGCCTTAGTGCGCATTTGCACTCCCGGAGAAATGGTTCCTCCAAGGTATTCTCCTTTGGAGTTTATAATATTTGTAGTAATACAGGTTCCCATGTCAATAATTAGCGAAGACTCCCCGGGAAACATTTTCCAGGCGGCAACAGCCCCTGCAATCCTGTCTTTACCCAACGTCTCAGGTGTATCATAGGCTATGGTAACCGGCAATTTTGTATGTTGATCAAAAACGATAACATCCACCTCATTTTTTAATTTTTGAAGGAAACCTTCATCTAATTTACCACTTGCCGAAAGGATTGCCCTTGTACCTTTATTCATCCAAACATCATGAAAAATAGTTTCTGATGCCGTCGGTTCTACCGAATTTTGAGACTGAATGATTCCGTCCTCAAAAAATGCATATTTGATTCGGCTGTTGCCTATATCTACTACCAGGTTCATCCGATTAGTGTTTGAAATGTCTGACACCAGTTATGACCATGCTCATCTTGTTTTCATCACAATAATCAATACTCAACTGATCTTTGATCGACCCTCCTGGTTGGACCACACTGGTGATACCTGCCTCAGAAGCGATTTCCACACAATCCGGAAATGGAAAAAAAGCATCGGAAGCCATCACAGAACCGGCAAGTGAAAATCCAAAATGATTGGCTTTCTCAATGGCTTGTCTGCATGCATCTACCCTGGAAGTCTGCCCACATCCCATTCCAATGAGCTGCTTGTTTTTTACTAAGGTAATAGTATTGGATTTTAAATGTTTGACACACTTAAGGGCAAACTGCAAATCCAACATTTCTTCTGTTTTAGGTGCGAGTTTGGTGACGATTTTACTTTGAGAAATATCTTCCATTGCCAAATCACTATCCTGAAGCAAAATACCTTCCAGTACTGTCTTAAAACTCTGAGGTTGCACAGTAAAGTGTTTCAGGCGAAGGACTATTCTTTTTGTATTAGCCGTAAGTAAATTTTTAGCTTCCGGACTGTATGAAGGCGCTATAACCACCTCATAAAATAACTGATTGATTTCCTGAGCTGTTGTAAGGTCAATTTCTGTATTGGAAATAAAAACACCACCAAAAGCAGATAACGGGTCACAAGCCAAAGCTCCCAAATAAGCTTCAGCTATACTTTCCCTGGTACACACACCGCATGGATTTGTATGTTTGAGAATGGCAAAAGTGGGTTTATCACCGGCAAATTCTCTGATTAACTGCACAGCTGCGTCAATGTCAACAATGTTATTGTAAGACAGTTCTTTGCCGCCATACATATCAAAAGTATCTTCGAGATTGCCGTAAAAAATTGCTCTTTGGTGAGGATTTTCGCCGTAACGAACAGGTCTGCTTGTTGATACATGTTGTATAAAATTCGATGATAACTCATTACTTCCACCTGCGAGATATTGGTGAATCAACATATCATACCTTGAGCTTACCGCAAAAGCTTTGGCAGCAAGATGTTTACGTTGATCATAGGTTATGGTGCCTTCCTGATTTTCAAGCCATACTTTTACTTGTTCGTAGTCATCTTTTGAAGCAATTACAACCACATCATTAAAGTTTTTAGCCGCTGCTCTGATCAAAGATATACCACCGATATCAATTTTTTCTATGATTTGAGCCATATCAGTTGTAGAAGCGAGGGTTTCTTCAAAAGGATATAGATCCACAATGACCATATCTAACTCCGGTATATCATATTTTTCCAACTGTCTTAAATGGTCCTCATTGCGTATAGCGAGAATACCACCAAAAATTTTCGGGTGAAGAGTTTTAACCCTTCCATCCAAAATAGGTGGATAAGAAGTGACATCTTCGACTTTGACGACCGGACACCCCAGCTTTTCAATAAATTCTCTTGTACCTCCGGTGCTGTAAAATGTAACTTCATGACCGGCAAGCGTTTGAATGAGTGATTCCAGTTTATCTTTATAAAAAACGGAAACTAATGCAGATCTTACTTTGACAGATCGACTCATAAAATATAAATTTGGGTATGATTAGTGCTGAATAAAAAAATAAAAACTTAATTTGATATGCTCTGTAAAGCTGTAAAAGGTCTTTACTCTGTGCAAAGGCAAATACTTAGAATACACAGAGAGATATTAATAAGACGTTTAAAGAGACAAAATAGTGTGAAAAAGAAATTGTTTTGACATCAAAGTTTTACGTATCACCCTGATTAACCCTGTTTTACATTATAATGTACACTCACAACAGGGTAAAAAAAAAGAGTTGCGCAGGGCAACTCTTTTATTTTCAGAGGAGAATTTATTAATACTCCCAAAGATCGTGTTCGAAATTAAAAAGTTCGTTCTTAATTTTATCAGAATGCAACAACATGTCTATACCTGTCATATCTACCTCAGATTCAGGATTAGGTTGATAATAGTCCTTCAACCTGTAGTCAAGTACATTTGACCTTTTGTAGATGTAACTGGTAAAAACTCTTGCATCAAACAAGTCTGTCCAGGTCATTGGTGCAATGTCATTACTTTCATTAAATACTCTGTATTTTGATAAAGATTCTCTTGCTTCAGGATAATAAACCCAAAACAAAGGATAAGGTGCTATTCCACTTTCAATTTCTTTTGGCTTAGCATATATTGGTGCAATTCCCAAAATTCGTTGTCTCATGGTAGAGGTTTCTTTATCAAAAAACCAGATTTCCTTAATTCTATATGAAAAAATATCTGTCCAAGCTATATCATTTTTGACAATTTTAAGAACCTGGGTATAGGTTTCATAATCAAAATCTTCAATTGTATCTAAAGAGAATAATTTTTTATCAATATCCTCTTTTGTCATTGGAGATTTGAATTTCTCATCACTAAAGACTGTTATTTCTTCATTATTTACCAATTCTATCAATGTTGAGAATAAATTAAGTTCCTCACTTCTGAAAGGTAGGTTTAACTTTTCTCTTGTGTCAATTACCCGTTGAATTCTAACTTCCCAAGCTATGTCAGCTTCTCTGATAGGTTGATAATCCATTAACCGATTTTCAACAATCAATCGCTTGTCTACCACATCATCGATAAAAAAATCTTCACTTGGTAAGGATGACTCCGTTTTTTCTGCCTGAGCTATTAATCTGGAATCAGCCATAAAAACAAACGAAGCAACAAAAAATAGAATTAAGAACGATTTCATTTTAAAATTTTTTTATGAATAGATGTATTACATTACAATTGCACTATCGAATATCAAAAACCAATTGGCCAAGATTCCTTTCAATGGCATCACCCGGGCATTTGCATTTAATATCCTGAAATATGTATTTATCTCCCGGTACAGCTTTATTTTGCAATTCAGATGCTTTGCCGGATATTTTTGCTCCCTGGTTAGGTCCGAATTCGGCATCTTGTCTTTTTGCTACCCGTACTAAAGTAAAGGAACCGAT
Source organism: Saprospiraceae bacterium (assembly GCA_022842725.1). Lineage (GTDB taxonomy): Bacteria > Bacteroidota > Bacteroidia > Chitinophagales > Saprospiraceae > OLB9. The sequence goes on along the minus strand of JALHOZ010000001.1, from coordinate 341,140 downwards.
ATTACATCTTGCATCAAAATCAAATCCTTCTAAAGTTGGAACAAGACCTCCTAAACCTTTAAAGGTTCCGTTACCTATATTTCCGCCTCTTTCTTTTGGACCGAGGGTAGGTACAGGGTCAGGAATTCTTTTGATTCTGTAATTTTTAGAATAGGTAACACCAGGTGCATTCACCCGAATTGTAGCCTCTCTACCCGGAGGGCCGCTTACAGTTACTGTGTACGTTCCGTCTGAATTTTTAGAAATATTTCCGTTATCCATCGAGACTTTTACCTGAGCAGAAGGTATACCCGCTGCTGAAACTTCCACAGGGTTTTCAACCCCCATATAGAATACGTTCATTTTGGTCGCAGAAATGGTAACAGATCTTTCACCAACTTCATATTCAAACTCAGCTCTGTATTCTTTGGTTTCTTTGGTAACAGGATTAAATACACTGGCAACAGCTGTGTACTTTTTAATCCCAACCTCACCTGCTGTAGCAGCATACTGAGCTGCTCCTTCATCATTAACAGCAAGATTTGCACCATTTACGGATAATCTGATTCCTGTGTTACTGGATTTACCGGCAGATGCAGAAAGGAATACTTCAGTTTCAAACTTCTCACCTTTGATGACGTAAGATTTTTTAGGAGAAGAAACCACTCTGAACTGATCCAAAACCACTTCTTCAGTCAAACCAACTTTTCCGGCAAGGTAATTTAATACCGCTGCTTCAGAAGATTTTACGTCATTGGCATATTTTGAAAATATCGGCATACAAGCTCCCAATGGCATGTGACCAAATGTAAAATCTGCCCAGTTCAACTTTTTGTTAGTTGACTTCTTCCAGGTTTCATCATCAATGTTGATAGGAAGGTTTGCGGCAAAAGCGGCCTGATCTTCTTTGTCAACGAAAGCTAAAAACTTATCTTTCATTTCCATCATTTTGTTTTTCAGTTCCTCACCTTTTCCTTCATTGACCATTAATCTTGTGGTAAGGTCATAATCTCTCAACGCTTTTAATTGCTGAAGACCACCTACCTCAATATAACCACCCCCTTTTTCAACGAGGTAATTTTTAAGGCCATTGATAAATTCAGATCCTTCTTTTGAGACTGCGATCACCTGATCAACTCTGTCTGCATATGTTTTGTATTGCTGACCTTTTTCAGCACTCTTTTTAATCTGGGCAGGAATTGCGGCGTTTGCGGCATCCAATGCATCGTTGGCTTTTACCAAGCCTTTATCCACCATGTCGAAAGCGTTGAAGATCTCAGCGGAAACGTTGAGGGCCAACAATGCTGTCAAAACGAGGTACATGATGGTGATCATCAGCTGACGCGGTTCCTTAGGTATTGACATTTTATACTATTTTCTTGTTAATAAATAATTTTTGAAAACGAATGATTAAGCCTTAGCCTGGTAAGCAGACAAAACATTACCATATACCGCATTCAATGAAGTAAGGTTTTTGCTTAAACTTGCCATTTGAGCCTGATATTGCTTGGTATCTTCCACACTGGAGTTCAAAGCATTCATGGCTTCATTCATTTTGCTGTAAAAATTATTCATTGTTTTTAATTGCTCTCCTGTCTGAGAAAAATCAACTTCCTGAAGGGCTTTTAATGAACCCATACTTTTTGACATTGATTGCAATTCGCTTAACATGCCACCTAAATTTTTCTCCACTGAATCAGCATTTAATGCTCTTGAAGGAGTTCCTGCAGTAGCACCTGAAGTGATGGGAGCAATATTCGATGCATATTCATCCAATCCCGGGTACAACTTTTCCCAATAATAATCTTTTTCAGGACCTAAAAGACCCAACATAGCGAAAAGGAAAGCTTCAACTAAAAGACCTGCTGTAATTGCCGGACCTCCCCATGAATAACTGTTGATTTTTCCCAAGGCACCAATCATTACTACTGACGCTCCAAGACCGATGATTAAGTTTTTAAGATACTTAAATGATTTTGATTTTACGAAACTCATTGTTTTTGAAAATTTGAAAAAGGTTAATTAATAAATAGATATTCTGTTTCTGCTTACACAGATACTTTAGCCAAATAATTGTTGATATGATGACGAATTAAAAATCGTCAATAGAACGTCCCAGATATGTGAGAACGCATCGGAAACCAATGTAAGACTTGGATGTGTCCTGAAACTCCCATGAACGGGTACTGTTTTGAAGATAGTAGGAAACATCTTTGTAAGAACCTCCTCTGATAACTTTTCTTTTGAAAGCTTCAGGGTCTGTATCTTTTGCATCATATCTGTAGTCAGGATTCAAATCATGAACCTGAACATATGCGTTTTCATGGAATGCTGTAATGGTCCACTCAGAAACATTACCTGCCATATTATACAATCCGTAATCGTTCGGGAAGTAAGCATCAGCTTTTACTGTATGCATACCACCATCTTCAGGATAGTTTCCTCTGCCCGGCTTAAAATTGGCCAAAAGACAACCCTTTGCATTTCTTACGTAAGGTCCTCCCCAAGGGTAAGGTGCAGTTGCGTGACCTCCTCTGGCTGCATGTTCCCACTCTGATTCAGAAGGTAATCTGAAAACTTCGGTGTTAGGCTCACTTTCGCCTTTAAACATATTCCAGATTTTTGTTCTCCAATGGCAGAAAGCATTTGCTTGTTTCCAGGTTACTCCTACTACAGGATAATCATCGAAAGCAGGGTGCCAGAAATAATTTCTTGATAACGGTTCATTGTATGAATAAGAAAAATCTCTGATCCAACAAAGGGTGTCAGGAAATATTTTGACTTTTTCTTTATTGATGATGTTCTGCCTGGTAGCATTTTTATCATTGGCAGCACGTTGCCAATCCACCCATTGGTACTGATATTCAAACTGAGCGACATCCATCTCTCTTTTTTCATCGATACGCATGTCACCCTGAAAGTACATGTCTTCTAAAGTTTCATCATTATAATCGATATCAGCTGAAGCTTCCCAATTAAGTCTGGTATTACCAAAGTCATCTTCAATGGTTTCATCCAATTTGGTCAATGCGATGGAATCTCTCACCCATTCGACAAATTGTCTGTACTCATTGTTGGTGATTTCAGTATCATCCATAAAAAATCCGGAAATGGATATTGCTTTTGGCCTTTGGAGATATGTACTGAATACATCCTGATCACTCTGACCGATATGTAACGTCCCTGAAGGAATGTACACCATACCATAAGGATTGACTCCACTCCAAGAAGGTCGGTTTTGAGCTCCGACAAGTTGTCCTTGTTCTTCTTTGCTGCACGACGATACAGCCAAAACAATGACTAATAAAAAAAAGAAATTCGATACACTCTTCATTTTACCTTTAGCGATTTAACCTATTATGTAATACGGTTTGTAAAAAAGAGCCGTAAAGATACTTACCTTATTCAAATTAACAAATAATTTGAATTCGAATTTTAAAATATTTTGGACGGTTTCCTACTCTTTAGCCAAACCAAAACGTAAATATTTGGTGTTTTATTGTCCTTAAAAAATATTCATGCGTTATCGTAATGACAGGTTTATACATGTACATTTTTTTTAAACTGTTGTCTGTTTTTTTTTATCCCTGATAACCAAAAGTTTTTTAAAAAAAATTTAAATCCGCCAAAAAAATGACATTTTGAGGCTGGAAATTAAATATTTGCCAAAAAACTAAAAAAACAGAATAAAATATTATGCAAGGACGCTATAAATGTCTGGGATTCCGGATTACTTTAGGCATAATCCCTGCCCCGATTGCTTTATTGAGGTTGTAACTCAATAAAATTTCATGGGTACTGTCATAAACATGGCTCAAATCTGAAAGACCAAGGTCATAACTGTACGACACTTTATAATGGTTACCAATATTTGTGCCAATTATAAAAACCAAAGCATCCCATGAAAAGCGGTTGTACCCCCTCACCCCGAGTCCTCCGTAGAAGTTTTCAAAACCATTAACCAATACCCCAACATCACTTTGAAAAACCCGAAAATCAGACCTTACCATCAGTGACGGGACTACATTAAGCGGTCCGTATTTCCATGTATATTGGCCGGAAATCAGCATCCCCCGACTTTTTGTGTAGGTCGCCAGTCCCAGGCTGTTTGTTGATTCAGGCAAATCATGAAACATTAATCCTGCTTCCCACACTTCATTCTTTATGTATATAGCCATTTCCCAAAAAACACCGTTCCCACTGAATACACCAGACTCAAGGACGGGGTCATTATGTAAGATGGTTCCTTCGTAATTTCCTTCCGGAGTTATGATCCTTTCACCATTATAACTGACATGATTGATCCCCAATCTGGCTCCGTAGGATATGAAGCCCAAAGAACTCCTCATTACATAATTATAACTTCCCGAAGCCTGGATAATCTGCATAAGCCCGGATTCGTGCCGGGATAATTGTGCGCCCGCACCTCCAAACCACTTGTAAACAGGCAAATGGAATCCTATCTGCAGCGTACCGGGATTGCCCGGAAGACCTCCGTATTGATTTCTGTAAGCTGCATTAATAAATAATGACCTTTCCATCCCTGCATAGGCCGGATTGTCGTAATATTTATTAAGCATATACTGACTGAATAAAGGTCTCTGTTGTCCCGATGCCACCAAAGGAACAAACAATACCCACATCAGCCAAAAACGTAAAATCATTTGTTTGTATAATATTATTATATAAAACCCGCAGAAATGATACGGATATTCTCCGTAATGCGATCATTTTCAGAACTAAACCCGCCAAAAAACGGCTTAACTCTTTAAATGGAATACAATATTCGTAATTTTGTTCTGAAAAATCAAATTTTTAACCTCATTTTGTCAAAAGCAGGCTCTACATGCCCGGGTAAATCGTCCGAAATCGTTGTATGTTTTCCCATCTGATGACTCATATGTGTCAAAAAAGCCCTGGATGGGTGCAGCAAACGAATCATTTCCAACGCCTCTTCGAGATTAAAATGCGAAAAATGTTTGGTTCGCTGCAATGCATTAATAACGAGCACATCGACACCGGTCACAGCCGAAATGGTTTCCTCCGGCAAATGACTTGCATCGGTGATATAAACAAAATCATGAATCCTGAATCCTAAAACAGGCAATCCTGCATGAAAGACGAGTAACGGTACAATCTCCAGTGACTCGTTGAGCCAGAAGCTTTTACCGGCCTCAATCTCCACACAATTCAGTTTCGGTGCCCCGGGATAAACCGAGTCTGAAAATGCATAATGAAATTTTTGCCTGACCTGCTCCAAAACCCTGCCCATACCATAAACCGGAATGTTTTTTTCATATTTAAAATTAATAGGACGTATATCATCCATGCCAATGATGTGGTCATTGTGTTCATGTGTAAGCAAAATGACGTCTACATTATCTTCATTATTGTCAAGCATTTGTCGTCGAAAATCAGGACTGACATCTATAAGAATGTTGATTCCACCCGTTTTCACCAAAACAGAAGTACGGAGCCTCTTATCTTTTTCATCATCTGAAAGACATACATCACAGCCACATCCGATGACAGGGATTCCTTGTGATGTTCCTGTTCCTAAAAAGACTACTTCCATTCCGGTTAGATTTTACAAGGATTTAAAGACGTTATGTGGTTTCTTTGAGAAAATTTTTGAGGTGTGTCAAATCTTTTTGATCGAGGTCCTCTTCTTTAATATCGATGTTTTGCAGGATATCGAGCAAAACATGGATCCGACCCTCGACGTCAAAAAATTTATTGATAATAATCATCTTCTTTTGATCCACAATACAATAACCTGACGTAAAGTTACCTTTTTCATACCTGATTTTATACCCTGATTTAGCCAGAATTTCTTCGAGTTTTAATAAATTAGTTTTGCTGAATTTCATAAACTATACTTTATCAGAGACTGATTATCGAAAACCGGAAACATAATATAATAAAAATCAAACTTTTTTTAAAAATATTTAGTAAATGTGTTTTTGAAGAGGTTTTTCAGAAAGTCGTATTAAACCTCATTAATAATCATATGAATAAAGGCAAAAGTAATATTTTTGCACTAAATTTTACTTATTTATTTAGATTATGGTCGAAATGACGACATTTTAGCGTTAATTTGCCAATATCCAACACCAAACAACTTCATTTGCCGTTGATATTGCAAAAATCAAAAATTTTATGACAGATAAAACACAAACAGACAGATCTCTTTATTATATAACCCTGATAATTTTTATACTATCCTTTCAAAATGTCTCCGGACAGGCCTTCAAAGCCACTGCTGTTGTAGGAGCAAACCTATCACAGATCGACGGTGATAATGAGTATGGATACAGAAAAATCGGCTTGTCAGCAGGAGGCAAAATTGGTTATGGAATCGATAAAAACAAATTTGTCAATCTTGAATTTTTATACAGCGAAAGAGGTTCGTCCACAACTTTTTTTGCCTCAGAACCTGAAAGCAAAATTGTATTGCGGTATATCGAAGTTCCTCTTATTTTTTCTATACATGATTGGTTTAAAGAAGAAAAAAAATATCACGTTGTCAGAGCAGATTTAGGGTTTTCTTATGGCAATCTCTTTCAACTAGAAACTCCGATCGGAGACCCTGAAGCATTCAGAAACCATGATTTTTCATATATTCTGGGCGCCGGATTTCAGTTTTCCAAACATATCGGCCTGAGTGTCCGGTATACCAGATCCATTAATAAGATGTTGGACTATACAGATGTTGACGGAAAACAAATAACATTCAGAGGATATTTCCTGACAACCAGAATGGAATATCAATTTTAGTTGTATTTTCATGATTTTGATTAGTTTTGCGAAAATTTTTAATATGAATATCCTTTTAAAAAATTTGTTCACTTTGTCATTGGTCCTCTTGTTGTTCCAATGTAAAGAAAAAGCTTCAGACAGCCCAAAACCTGAAATGACTCAAGCCGTTACAGAAACTAAAAACGAACTCCCTCCGATATCGGATTCAGACTACAATTATTTAATGAAAGAATGTGATTTTATCGATTATATATTTTTTGATCTTCCTTTCAGCTTAAGCCAGGACGAAAAAGAAAGTATCATCCAGAACATGAATTTTATATCCAGAGAAGGACTTTCCAATATTCCGGCCGGTTGCAAACCCATGGCACGAAAGTTTTTTAAAGTAAAAGGAACCATCGTTTGGGAAGCAGAAGTATATATGACAGATCAGTGCAAACATTTTATTTTCTATAAAGATAATAAAGCTGTTTATGCTAATAAAATGGCACAAAGTGGTGTCAATTTTTATAACAATCTGATCGATCAGGCAGCAAAAATAGGACAACAACAAGGACAAGGCCAATGATTTGTGCCGTCATTGATTTAGGCTCCAATACTTTTCATTTACTTATAACTGAAGCCGGATTTTCAAATCCTTTGTCTTTCAATATATTACACAGAGAAACCCACTTCACCAGTTTGTCGGCGGGAGGAGGAAACCGGATTCCTGAAGATATCTATGAAGAGGCTCTAAAAAAAATTAAACTTTTTGCTGATGCCCTTACAACTTTCAGGCCGGATAAGGTAAAAATTGTAGGTACTGCTGTTTTAAGAACGGCAACAAACAGTTTGGCGTTTGTGCACGACGCTGAAAAAATACTTAGACATCCCATCGATATTATCGAAGGACTGACTGAAGCAATGTATATTGCTCAGGGAAGTCTCATACATCAGGAAATAAAAACAGGCAATCACGTCATTCTGGATATTGGAGGAGGAAGCACGGAATGTATATATATAAGTGATGGCAGTATCAAAGCCATAAAATCCTTTCCTCTGGGTGTTGGTGTTTTAAAAACCATCTATTTTAAAAATGATCCTGTCGGACAATCAGATCTTAAAGCCGTAAACCGTTATTTTGAAGAAATTACAGCTGATTGGTTATCAACCATTTCAGGAATTGAGATAGACAGTATTGCAGGGGCTTCAGGAACTTTTGAAAGTCTTGAAAACATCATCTGTGGCAAAAGTGAATACGGAAGTCACGTTACCCCGATTTCTTTGGAATCATTCGAAAAACTGTACCATACCATTTTGTCACTTTGCGAACAAGATAGAAAATTGTTTCCCGGTGTACCGGAAAAAAGAGCGGTATTGCTACCGGTTGGCATGGAACTCATCCGGTTTTTTATCCAAAAACTAAAACCAAAAAAATTATTAACAACCCATTATTCTATGAAAGAAGGCATTGCCCTTAGTCTGACAGACTAGTCTTGTATTCAATACTTTACGCACATTAAAGGTTTTTTTAAAAAACAGGAATTTAAAATAAAACCTGAAACTTACTTTAAGTAAAAAAAATTAAAACTATAAAAAGAAATTTTAATTAAAACATTATTAGGTCAACTAATAAAAAATAGCCCATTTAAGAAATATTATTTTAAATATTACTAATTATCGAAATTAAGATAACTTACATAGATTTTTTATGTTTAAAAAAAACGGTTCATTATATATACTACATATTATAATGTTGTTACATTTGCCATATCAATCCCGATGCATTATTTAAGGTTGCCCTCACTGTTGCTATAGGTGAGAGGTTTTTTTTCATAATATAAATTTTTATTAAAATGATCAGACATTTATTGGTGTTACTATTTGTTGTTTTTACCATGTCAATAGGTTACAGTCAGAAAAACTGTGGTGCTATGGAAGTTTTGGACCGACAACTCGAAGAAAATCCTGAATTATTTCAAAACATGGAAATTATTGAGGATCAAATACGTGAATTTTTAAAACAAAACCCTCAGGGCACCGGTCAAAGGTATACGGTGACTATTCCTACAGTGGTTCATGTTTTGTACCGCACGACTTCTGAAAATATTTCAGATGCTCAGATTCAAAGTCAGATTGATGTGCTGAATAATGATTTTAGTGCAGCAAACAGTGACCTTAATCTGGTGCCTACCCTGTTTCAACCGGTAGTCGGAAATATTGAAGTTCAGTTTTGCCTGGCACAACGAACGCCGACAGGAGCTGTCACCAATGGAATCACCCGAAAAAGTACAACCAGAACAACCTGGGGAACAAATGACGATGTTAAAAGATCGACTCAGGGAGGTACAGATGCATGGGATCGAAATCAATATCTTAACATTTGGGTATGCAATATCGGTGGTGGAATCCTCGGATATGCACAGTTTCCGGGAGGTACCGCAGCCACAGATGGCGTAGTACTCGATTACAGATATACCGGCACGACCGGAACAGCGACAGCACCCTTTAATAAAGGAAGAACAGCCACTCACGAGGTGGGACATTGGTTAAACCTGAGACACATTTGGGGTGATGCGACCTGCGGAAACGATTTTGTAAGTGATACCCCTGTTCATAACACATCCAATGGAGGATGTCCTGCCTACCCGCATTTATCTACATGCTCAGGTAATCCGGTAGAGATGACCATGAATTATATGGATTATACAGACGATGCATGTATGTATATGTTTTCACAAGGCCAAAAATCCCGGATGAGAGCTGTGCTTGAAGGAACAGGTGCCAGATCAAGTCTTCAAAATTCTTTGGGTTGTGTGCCACCTACACCCGGGGCATGTAACGCACCCACAGGTTTGTCTTCATCTAATGTGGGTACCACAACAGCAACATTGAGTTGGTCACCTGTTTCAGGGGCAACCGGTTATGGCTTTGAATATAAAGTCAGTACTGCCACAACCTGGACTGTACAAAATGTTACGGCCACATCAGTGAATCTGTCAGGTTTGACAGCAGCCACAACCTATAATGTCAGAGTTCGCACTGTTTGCGGTAGTACAAACAGCAGTTATTCGACAATATTATCATTTACCACGCAGACCACCAGTACCTGTACTGACATATACGAATCAAACAACAGTCGTAATGCTGCTAAAGTCATCCCTTTAGGTAGTCCGATTACCGCAAGAATTTCTACATCCACAGATGTTGACTGGTTCAGATTTAATAATACTTCATCTCAGAGAAGAATCAGAGTGACTATGACAAATCTGCCTGCGGATTACGATATGAGATTATACAGAAATTCTTCTGAGGTTGCAATTTCTCAGAATGATGGCACGAATGATGAACAAATTATCTTTAACACCACCACTGCCGCAACGACTTATTATGTTCAGGTGTACGGATATAACGGAGCTTTCAATAATAACAGTTGTTATAACCTTTTGGCAGAAATCAGTGGAACCAATTTCAGAGAAGGAAAGGAAGAAGAAGAACCTTCACACTTTGAATTGGTTGAAGACGAGTTTGTGGTATTCCCGAATCCGACTTCAGGTGATGTAACCATGATGATCCCGTTTGGAAAATATGCAACCGGCTCTTTGCAGATATATGACATTGCCGGAAAATTAGTATTTTCTCAACAAATGGAAGGTGACAGAACTGTCAAAACATTTAATATGGATGTATCCTCATTTCAGGCTGGTATGTATCTGATTAATTTCACTTCAGGTGAAAAACAGTATAAACAAAAACTGGCCATTGTCAGACAATAAACATGTAGGTTAATCTTTAAAAAAGAGCTTGCAGAAAACTGCAGGCTCTTTTTTTTTGAAAAATTCTAAACAAAAATTCAAAAGATTATTATTAAAAAATAGTTGAAGCAAAGGATTTTTTACTAAAATATTGTTCTTTTATCAGAACAATGACGTAATGGTAAAATAAATAATCACAATCTGATTAACGAAAATAAATAAAACTGCCACTCATTTTTACAGCATCATTTCAAAATAAATCATTCTGTTAATCATTGATAATCATATATTTACAAAATATACAATTTCAATATTTTTCATTTTCATTTTTTTATCATTGTACATATTAAAAAAAAATATACGAAAATTACCCTGATTTTCGAACACAACGGTGGGGGGTGTCAGCTTACCTTTGCACCAATTCCCCGACTTAATTACAAGTAAGTCTTAAATCTGATCTGAGCCAGGCCTTTAGACGAGGGCCGCGAGTATTACTTTATTTAATAACCAAAACTCTTTTACTCATGGTAAAGCAAGTTTTACTTACGCTCAGTAAGGGGACTAAGGCATTTAATTTAATGCTGTTAATCCTCTTTGTAACCCAATTAACAACATACCAATTATCTGCACAACAGATGGTATGTAACGATCAGGTAAATGTATCATTAAACGCCGACTGTCAGGCATTGATGCGACCTGATATGATTCTTGAAGGCCCTGCGGGCCAGTACGGACCTCCATTCACCATTACCATTGCTTCGGTCAACGTGATCAACAACAACACGAATCAGCCGATTGTTACTTCACCCGGATATTTTAAGGTGACTGTAACCAACAGCAACGGAAACAAGTGTTGGGGTAACCTTTTAGTAGAAGACAAACTTCCTCCTCAAGTGGAAGATTGTGCCTGTCCTCCGGGAAATGTAAATCCCGATTGTCAATTTTTATGTACTGATATCGATGCATTTTATGCCGGTACATTAAATTTCCCGACACCTCTTGTCGACGAAAACTGTGGAGGTTTTACAACCCTCAATTCAGATCAGGAAGTCACAGCAGGTTTACCTTGTGGTGCTAAAATCATCAGAAGAACATGGGTCTTCACAGACCAGTATGGCAATGTTTCAGCTCCTTGTATTTCAGAATACTATTTTGGACCGGTAGACATTGATGCGCATGTGGTAGCTCCTCAGGCGAATGTACAATTGACTTGTGGTTCAAAAACCGAACCTAAAGATGTGTATGATTTTTATATTGCAAAATTCAGAAGAGAATACAAAGCAATTTACCTGGCTCCGCCGCACAACCTGTCAGATGCAGCAGCTACTGCGCAGGCAAATGCACTTGCAGCAGAATATGCTCCTTATTACGCATATCCGACCATCAACGGAGTAGCCATCACAGAACCTATCTGTAATGTATTGACGTCCAAGACTGATACAGAAGTATTGGCTTGTGGCACTTCTTGTGCGAACAGCAAAAAAGTCATCAGAACATGGCATGTAATAGACTGGTGTAATGGCGATGCCAGATTATTTACACAGTTAATCAAAGCAACAGATGACGAAGGTCCGACGATTGTTGTTGATGAAATCACAGTAAGTGTAGACCCTTGGGTTTGTGCAGGAAACTTCTTATTACCTGCTCCAAGAATTCTTCATGATAATTGTGATGACAACCCTACATACTCTGTTCAGGGACCATTAGGTACAACCATCAGTTATGATCCAATATCAAAAAGGTATCTTGCTATCAACGCGCCTAAAGGTTTACAAACATTTTATTACACAGGTAGAGATTGTTGCGGAAATACAACAACCATTGCGGTAGTTATCAATATTATGGATCTTACGCCACCTGTAGCTGTTGCCAAACAAAATATTGTTTTGTCATTGACAACAAGCGGAGATGGTGACGGAATTGCAAAATTATTTACCAACAGTGTAGATAATGGTTCTTATGACAGCTGTACACCAATACATGTTGAAATCAGAAGAGAACAAGATGTCACCAGAGATGACAAAGGTTGCGACTACACAGGAAATTTTACCTATAATGCAGGAAGTCATCCTAATGATGGTTCTTCCAACCCAAGCAGTCCTAATTATGACCCTGACAACGGCGCATATGTTAAATTCTGTTGTGAAGATCTTACTTCTACAGAAGGAAATGTAGCTTTTGGTATTGTAAAAGTCTGGATGCGTGTATGGGATGATGGAAACATGTCCGGAACTTTTGGCGACGTCGTCAACGGTCAACCTGACAATTATAATGAAATTTGGGTAAACGTAAGAGTTGAAGACAAATTGACTCCGAAAATTGTTTGTCCTGCCAATGTTACTATCAATTGCGAACAAAATATTGATGATTTGACCTTAACCGGAAGTGCTATCGGTTTGACAAATTGCAGAAATCTGGAAGTTGAATATACAGACAGAAACTTCCTGAATGCATGTAAAACAGGATACGTACTGAGAACCTGGAGATTAAAAGGCATCAACAATATATCTTGCGTACAAAGAATAGATATCAGACCTACCACTCCATTTAACGGAAATATCACATGGCCTCAGGACAGAACCACCAATTGTGCGGATCTGAACTTTAACGACACACCAACGTGGGTCAGCGGACCTTGTGATCAGGTCGGAGTAAGTCTGCAAAGTGATACCTTCTATTTTGAAGCAGGATCATGTATGAAAATCCTTAATAAGTGGACTGTTATTGACTGGTGTACGTATGATCCTAATGCCAGTTTCCCGCTAGGATATTATACAAGAACACAAACCATCAAAGTTGTTGACAACGACAAACCTACATTAGGTAGTTGTGCAGACTTAATGTTTGAAATCAACGACCATGGTGATGTTGACGGTGACGGTAATCAGTGTGAAGCAAAAAATGTGATGTTGACCAAAACGGCAACGGATCAGGGAATATGTGCTTCAGATTGGTTGAAATGGGTAGTTTTTGTTGACCTTTGGGGTGACGGAACTTATGACTATGAGTTTTCAAGTTTCTTACCAAGCAGCGACGGAACATTTAACGACACAAATGGTAATGGTATTCCTGACAGATATGCCGGTCCGACAGGACAGGGTGGCGAAATCAAAATCACCATACCTGAAGATATCGTAGGAAGTATGTCAAACCACAAAGTTAGCTGGAGAGTGACTGATGGTTGCGGAAATTACAGTGTTTGCGAACAAAACTTTATGGTCGTAGACAAGAAAAAACCGACACCATATTGCAAAAGTATTTCCAGTGCTTTAATGGTAAACGGAACGGTAGAGTTGTGGGCTGTTGACTTTAATGTCGGATCATTTGATAATTGTACTTCAAGAGATCAGTTATTATATACCTTCAACGAAGAACATCCGGTACTTTCCAGATTAAATGAAGTACATATATTCAAAGGTCAGGGCCAATTATTAACCGGTGTCACTGCACAAACAGAATATGCAGCGGGCCGTGCACAAAAATGGTTGCCGAATACAAGAAGTTCAGGAAAAGTGTTTAATTGTTTCGATTTCCCTGAAACATCAGTCAAAATGACGGTTTGGGATCAGAAATTAAATTATGACTTTTGCGTTGTCACACTACAGCTTGCTGATAATCAGGGAGCTTGTGGAAACGGACTTACAGGAACTGTTACAGGAAACATCAGTACACCAACCGGACAAATGTTAAATGGTGCTACGACTATCCTGACAAATATGCTTCCTGAAATGGTACGTGCAGCTACAACAAACAACAGTGGAGTGTATACCTTCAGTAATGTGCAGCATTCTCAGGATTACGAGATTCAGTCAGTCAAAAATGATGATTATACCAATGGTGTAAGCACACTTGACCTCGTATTGATCCAAAGACACATTTTGGGTATCAATCAGCTGAACGACGGTTATAAAATTGTGGCAGCGGATATTAACAAAGACGACAAAATCAATTCAACGGACCTTGTTGAACTCCGAAAACTGATTTTGGGTATTTATGATGAATTCCCAAGTAACGGAAGCTGGAGATTTGTTGATGCAAAACAACAATTTGCCAATGCTAACTTCCCTTGGCCGATCAATGAAAAACTTTTCATTCAGAATATGACCAATGACATGAACAATATGAATTTTATTTCGGTAAAAATCGGTGATGTCAATGGTTCAGCGTCTGCAAATGCACAAGATGGAAATGTCGATACAAGATCAGCATTTACATTAAATGTTGATGAAAAATCTTTTGAGCAAAATGAAACAGCCATGATTCCATTGTTTGTTGACAATACCCCAGAAGTACACGGATTCCAGTTTACAATGGATCTTCGTCATGCAGAATTGGCCAACATCTATGTCAATGGAAGTCCTGTTGATGCATCAAATATTGCAAAACTTGGTCAGAATCTTTATACAGTGAGTTGGAACAGTCTTACACCTGTAGAAGATCAGCAGATTTTGACCTTAGAAATCAAAGCTTTACAGAAAGGAAAATTATCAGATATGTTAAGAATCCATTCAGATGTAACCAAAGCTGAGATTTACAATGGTAAAACATTGGAATCCAATAAATTATCCCTAAAATTTGTTGGTGGTTCAAACGATCAGTTTGCATTGTATCAAAACGAACCAAACCCATTCCAGGATATTACCAATATTCAATTTAACCTCCCCGAAGCAGGAGAAGCAACCCTTACTATTCTTGATGTAACCGGAAAATTGATTTACAAAAAATCCGGAAACTTTGAAAAAGGAATGAATTCATTCCAGATTTCAAAAGCAGATCTTAACCAGACAGGAGTTATGATCTACAAGGTAGAAAGCGGACAATATGCTGCCACTGCTAAAATGATAGGCCTCGAGTAACCAACAATTTGCTTAATTTAATTCCAAGAAGGAAAGCCTCCGGGCTTTCCTTTTTTTTTGTTTTAGAAATTCCCTTACTAAAATATATGTCTCAGGAGACGTTCCGGAACTTCACTTCTTATGGATTGCTGATATTCCTCCTGAGCACAGGACAGAAAAGGATTTGTATCATTTTCTTCCAGTTTCAGCCACCATCTCTGTGTAATATTACTTTTTACAAAAACCAGTTCGGTGTCAAATTCTGCCATATTGACCACATATTCACTAATATTAGTATTCAATCCGGGATGGTCTGATTGTTTCATTTTGAGTCCTTCCATCAAATACCAATACAATTCTGCAACCAATTTTGAACCAAGTTCAAAAGTTTTTTCTGCTATATCCCCACAATCAATAATTATGGTTTTTAGTTGCAGAGAGTGTCCGGCATATTTGGCAATCTGACACAATTCTTCAGTATTTAATCCGGAAGGCCAAGCTGATGAAAGTTCCGGGATTTCAGCCGACCTTAGTGCATTCAAATGAATGTATAAAATTTCTGTATCTCTGAGAATAGGTTCTATCAGATGAGGATGAGATTTCATTTGTCCAAGACTCAATGAATCCGGGCAAAATTCGTCAACGTATTTTAGGCTTTTGTATTCACACAGATGTCTTTGGTAAGATAAAAAAGTGTGTTGTTCCGAAATTTGGTCAGAAGGAGGTAACGTATTTGAGACAAAGGTTACTTTTCGTTTTTGTTGAGAAGACAACATGTGAACCAGGTCAACATTTCCACCCAAAAAAAATCCCGGTATATTTTGTTCCACACAATATTGAAGAGGTTGACAGATAAAACGATGATCATTGTTGAGTGTCTTCCCGCAATCAAAAGACTTTATATTCTGAAAATGATTACTCAATAACTGAAGGGATGAACGAACCTGATTTGCAAAAGGAATGTTTGCTGACATGAAAATCAGATCAAAATTATTTATTTCACTGGTTGAAATTGTATCTTTGTGCGGAAATTCAAAAAAACGGTTTGATAATACTGATTCATCACCGGATACCCCTGAAAAAAAATCCATTATGTCCATAACAATATATTAAATATTTTGCAAATATATAAATAATTTATATTCAAATAGTTTAATTACAAACATATTTAAATTTTAATACATAATTCTTTATCTTTCAAATTATTACAAAATAAAAAATGAGTACCTTTACCACAGAAGTTTCTGCCACAACGGACATCGATACATTGTTGGAAAAATACAAGGAAAAAGAGCCTGAAGTAGTTTTTGAATGGAATGATATTCCAACAGGAGCAAAAGGTTGGATTGTTATCAATTCCTTAAAAAACGGAGCAGCAGGAGGAGGTACAAGAATGCGCAAAGGATTAACGCGGGATGAAGTGATTTCACTTGCAAAGGTGATGGAGATAAAATTTGGAGTTTGCGGACCGCCTATCGGGGGAGCTAAATCAGGAATTGATTTTGATCCGACAGATCCAAGAAGAAAAGAAGTTTTGGAAAGGTGGTACAAAGCTGTCATGCCATTACTTAAGTCATATTACGGTACCGGAGGAGATTTGAATGTAGACGAAATCAAAGATGTAGTGCCTATTACAGAAGATTTGGGATTGTGGCATCCACAGGAAGGAATTGTTAATGGTCATCTTAAACCCACGGAAGGAGAAAAAATTAATATCATAGGTCAGTTGCGTTATGGTGTTTCTAAAATCATTGAGGATAAAACTTTTATTCCTGATGCTGATGAAAAATATGCGGTTGCAGACATGATAACAGGGTACGGTGTCTCTGAATCTGTCAAACACTTTTACAGGATATTTAAACAAAAAGATATCACCGGAAAAAAAATAATCATCCAGGGTTGGGGAAATGTAGCCTCTGCCGCTGCATACTATCTTTCAGAATTGGGCGGAAAAATAGTGGGCATCATAGACCGGAATGGCGGCATCATAAGACCTGACGGTTTAAGCCTAAAGGAGGTTACCGATCTGTTTATTCAAAAAAACGGAAATGCATTACGATCCCCTGAAATGGATTTTGAAAAAATAAATCAAACCATATGGGATGTCCCCTGTGATATTTTTATACCCGGAGCTGCATCAAAAATTGTGACATCAGAACAAATGAACCGTCTAATGAACAACGGTATGGAAGTCATATCGTGCGGAGCCAATGTTCCTTTCACAGATGATAAGATCTTTTTTGGCGATACAGCTAAAGAATTAGACAGAAAGGTCAGTTTGATTCCGGATTTTGTAGCAAATTGTGGTATGGCCAGAGTTTTTGCCTATTTGATGAAACCTGATGTTGAAATGACAGATAAGGCGATTTTTGAAGATACCTCCAATACGATATTTCAGTTTTTGAACAAACTTTATCAGGAAAATCCTTCGTCATATTTAATCAGTACCAGAGCATTGGCATACAATTTGCTTGAATTATCTAAAAAATAACATAAAACTTAACAAAATTAAATAATTAGGGCTATTTTTGTCCTTATATATATATATCACAGTAAAATTAAATCTATGTTGCGTAAACTTTTTTACACATTTTTCGTGTCCCTATCATTATCCGTAATTGGATATGCTCAGGATGACACATGGACAAAAGCAAATATTACAGACGAAATGACTGTAAATCCCGAACAGAATAAAAACTGGAAAATGGGACAGGGCAAATATTCTGCCAAACCAAAAGATGCCTGGGAATTAGGTGTTCACCTGGGTCACTATTTTATTGATGGCGATGTAGATACTAGAGTTCCGGGTGGGTATGGTCTTGGCCTTCACATAAGAAAAGCCATTCATTATGTATTTTCTGTCAGAGGAGACTTTTTTTACGGTCAGGCCAAAGGTATTGATCCGCAAGCGTGGTATACTCCAAATTTTGGAGGTGGTTTGGTGGAAGCATCAGGCGCTCCTAATAACTGGAATTATTACGAACAGTATAAATCAGCAGGAGCAGGTTGGCACCCAAGCTACAGGACTCAATACGGGTATTTATCCCTGCAGGCAGTTATCAATATCGGAAATTTATTGTTCCACAAAGAAAGAAATAAATGGAATTGGTATACAGCCATCGGTACCGGTTTATCAACTCACAAAGTTTCTTTGGACTTATTTGCTGGCAATGGTCAGCCATATGATGTTTCCGGAGTTGTAGGCAATGAAAACTTTGACACTAAAGCAGGTAGAAGGGCTATTGTTAGCAATATCAGAGATCTTTATGATGGTGAATACGAAACACCGGGATTCAAAAAACAAGGAATTTTCAGATTGGGAGATGAAACTAACGTCCATGTTGTTTTTATCGCAAGTATGGGTATATCCAGAAAAATCAATAAAAGAATTAATATTGGTATTGAGCATCAGGTTATGGCTTCTGACAATGATTATCTGGATGGAATTCATTTCAGAACAGCACTTGATGCAACCAATAATGTAGATATGGGCCATTACACCAATATAAGATTGGGTATCAATTTGGGTAATTTCAACAAAAAAACAGAACCTCTTTACTGGTTAAATCCTTTGGATGCCGGTATGAACGATATCGCAGACCTGAAACAAAGACCTGTACTTGACCTTACCGATACAGATGGTGATGGGGTTATTGATATGTTGGATCAGGAAAATAATACACCGGCCGGCGCACCTGTAGACACCAGAGGTATTGCATTGGATAGTGACGGTGACGGAATCGCAGATTACAAAGACAAAGAACCATATTCTCCACCGGGATACGTTGTAAATAGCGACGGTGTAGCAGACGTTAAATGTTGTATCACGATGGAAGATGTCAACAAGTCTATTGACATGAAAATGGCAGGAAAAAGTGATTGTGGTAAATGGTTTTTACCTATGATTCATTTTGATCTGGACAAAGACAAAATCAAACCTGAGTTTTACGGACATTTACATCACGTAGCTAATGTTTTAAAAATGTGTCCTGATGTTTGTGTAGCTGTTGTTGGTCATACAGATGTAAGAAGTTCAAACGCTTATAACCAGGGTTTATCTTACAGAAGAGCTGAAAATGCAGTAAATTATCTGACAAGCACTTACGGAATTGACAGATCAAGATTCAAATTGATGTATGGTGGTAAAGAAAAACCTTTAACTCCGGGCTCAAAAGAAAAAGAACATTACATGAACAGAAGAGTTGAGTTCAGACTTTGTGAGCCGGGTGATCAGGAAATGACTGCACCGGAAGTAAACAGTTCTTCCATGGAGAAGTCAGGTACTTCAAAATCAACTAAAACTTCCAAGTTTATTGGTAATAAAAATGCAGGTTATTAATCTGTCCTAATAATTTAAAAAAGGTAGCTCGTATTGATACGGGCTACCTTTTTTTTTATCATTTTTGTTCAAAAATATATTTACAACCGTGCTTGATTCTAAAAAGAAAATATTTTTAGACATATACACACTTTCTGAAACTATCAGATTAATACAGTCCGAAGGCAAAAAGGTGGTTTTTACCAATGGCTGTTTTGACATCATCCATGTAGGTCACGTTACCTACCTCGAAGAAGCTAAAAATGAAGGTGACTTTTTAGTGGTAGGAATTAATACGGACTCTTCAGTTCGTAACCTAAAAGGTCCTAATCGGCCCATTAATCATCAAAGTGCAAGACTTCAGGTGATGGCAGCCCTGGAATCCGTAGATGCATTAATCCTTTTTGAAGAAGATACCCCTTTGAATTTAATTAAGGAAATCAAACCCGATATCCTGGTTAAAGGTGGAGATTATCCCATATCAGAAATTGTAGGTGCTGATTTTGTACTTATGCATGGAGGAAAAGTAAAAACCCTGTCACTGATACCAAATTATTCAACAACCGGCATAGAACAGAAATTGAAAAATCAAAGTTAATTTATTAAAAACAACATGATAAAAATCAATGAAGTCATTTCATTTTTAGATTCAATAGCTCCACAAAATTGGCAGGAAGGTTATGATAATGCCGGGTTGATTACCGGAAATCCGGATTGGCCTGTTCAGGGAATATTGGTTTGTTTGGATTCTACAGAAAACATCATTGATGAAGCCATTCATTCAGGATGTAATCTCATCATTGCTCATCATCCGATCATTTTCAGCGGACTAAAAAAAATAACAGGTGCTCATTATGTCGAAAAAGTAATCATTAAAGCAATAAAAAACGATATAGCCATTTTTGCTATCCATACCAATTTGGATAATGCCTTTTTTTATGGTGTGAATACTAAATTCTGCGAACAAATCGGATTACAGGAAATCAATATCCTTGCGCCTAAAAAAAATGAAACAGGTAATAACCTTGAGGCTATCGGTGCAGGAATGTATGGCTGGCTACCGGAACCTATGCCTATTAAAGATTTTTTTAATCACCTGAAGTCAAAAATGGAACTTCAATGGATTAAACATACAGAAATAATAAAACCAACGGTATCAAAAATTGCGCTATGTGGCGGATCAGGAAGTTTTCTTACCAAAGCTGCTATTTCGGTACAGGCAGATGTTTTTATTTCATCTGATTTTAAATATCATGAGTTCTTTGAAGCCAATAACCAAATAATCATAGTTGATATCGGACATTTTGAGAGTGAAAAATATACAATTGACCTACTTTTTGGTTTATTACAAAATAAATTTAGTACCTTTGCAGTCCGTTTCACAAAACATATAACGAACCCTGTTCATTATCTTTAATATAATATTTTTATCATGGCAGCAGTAAAAGATCAAACCATTCAAGAAAAACTTTTAGCGCTTTATTCACTACAACACGTTGATTCAAAATTAAATGAAATTTCAGTCTTAAAAGGCGAACTTCCTATTGAAGTAAGTGACCTGGAAGATGAATTAACCGGTTTGCAGACAAGAATTAAAAAGCTTGAAAATACGATAGCTGACCAGGAACGTGAAATTGGTAATCATCAGGCAAATATTAAACAATCTGAGGCATTGATTGAAAAATATCAAAAGCAGTTGGATAATGTTAAAAACAACAGGGAGTTTGAAGCTCTGACAAAAGAAATAGAACTTCAAAAACTGGAGATTCAGCTTTCTCAGAAAAAAATGAAGGAAACTTCAGCCATTAAAGAGTCAAAAATTGAAGCTATGGACGTCATACAGGTCAAACTGAACAGTCGTCAAAAAGATTTGGAAAACAAAAAGGTAGAACTTTCCAAAATCATTGAAAAAACAGAAAAAGAAGAAGCAAAACTTGGTAAAGATTCTGATAAAGCCAAAAAAGATATTGACGAAAGGTTATTAAAATCTTACGAAAAGATTCGTAAGACGTACAGAAATGGTTTGGCTGTCGTCAGTATCAACAGAGGTGCCTGCGGAGGATGTTTTAACAGAATACCACCTCAGCTACAAATTGAAGTTGGTATGATGAGAAAAATCGTAGCCTGCGAACACTGCGGAAGGGTACTTGTTCCGGATACATTGACGGAGTCACCGGGAGAATAATCCTAAAAAGCTCATTTTTATGTTTTTCCAATCCCTGAATATTCATTTAAAGGGGAGTTGGGTGCATTTTATACTTTTGACTTGTTTTTTGAGTCCGGTATCTGTTGTGAATGGTGGGGTTAAAAATACTGCCCATGTTCCTAAAAAACTATATTTTCATATCAATCAACATGTTCTTGCAATTCAGAAAAAAACGCTGAACCTGCAAATCAAAGAAGTAGCACAAGATTTGCACGAAAGAAGGCTGGCAGAACCCGGAAACAAAATGTATGATTTCCTTGAAAGTTATACATGGTTTTTTACGCTTTTTATACAGGAGGAGCAGACGCAATATGACCGGGCACTCAAGAGAAAAAAAACATTATTGGAAAATATTAAAAAAGGTGATCCGACATCACCCTATTACAGGTTTTGTCAGGCAGAAATTTTATTACAATGGGCTACCATTCATTTAAAATTTAATGAAAAAACAAAAGCAGCCTATGATGTATATGAAGCCTATCAATTACTGGAAGAAAACACAAAACGGTTTCCCGAATTTCATGAAAATTATAAAAGCCTCAGCATTATTCATGCATTGGCTCAAAGTTTGCCGGCATGGGTGCAAAAATTATCCGGCATAAAAGGGTCTGTAAGTCAGGGCACTAAAGAAATTGAAGTTCTGGTCAACCGTATCCATAACTATCCTTTATTTAAAGACGAGATTCTGGCTATTTACATATACATCCTGTTTTATACAAAACAGGAAAAGGAGCTGGCTTATACGGTCATCCAAAAATATAAACTTAATGAATCTCAAAGCCCGCTTCTTATTTTTTTAACAGCTACGATTACTCAAAAGTCCGGAAAAAACAATGATGCCATCAAAATTTTGGAGGAGCGCCATAAATCACCCGGACAACTTCCCTTCCTTTACCTGGATTTTTTATTAGGAAAATACAAACTTTACAGATTGGATAAAGATGCCAATCAACACATTCTGAAATTTGTAAATGGTTTTAAAGGCCGCCATTATATAAAAGAAGCCTATCAAAAACTTTATTGGTACGAACAATTATTTGGTAGTAAACCGGGAAAATCCGGATATTATAAACAACAAATTTTAAAAGCCGGAAAGTCTTTAATAGATGAAGACAGTCAGGCTTTGACAGAATCCCGAGATGGTGCGCCAAATCCTGTATTACTTAAGTCAAGATTACTATATGACGGTGGTTATTATACCCGATCCATGGAAGAACTTAAAAGTGTAAGTCCGGATCGTTTTACAACTGAAGAAAAGGAAGAATATTATTACAGAATTGCTAAAAACAGTGATGCTCTTCTTATGCATGAAGATGCTATCATACATTACAAAAAGGCACTCTCTTTGAGTACAGGAGTTAAATATTATGCTTGCAGTTCGGCATTGAGTCTTGGTCACTTGTACGAAAAGCAGCAGAACTTTGGACTCGCAAAACAATATTATCAGGAATGCCTGGTACTACATCCGGAAGGATATAGTACCAGTCTCCATCAAAAAGCTAAAACTGCTTTGGCAAGAATGGAATCAAAAAATTAAAAATCAAACTTAATTCCCTGAGCCAAAGGAAGTTGTGTGCTGTAATTGATCGTATTTGTTTGACGTCTCATATACGCTTTCCAGCTATCAGAACCGGATTCGCGACCTCCTCCGGTTTCTTTTTCTCCTCCGAAAGCACCACCGATCTCTGCCCCGGAAGTTCCGATATTGACATTAGCAATACCACAGTCTGAACCTGCATAAGACAAAAATTTCTCTGCTTCTCTCAGATTGGTTGTCATGATAGCAGATGACAAGCCCTGAGGAACATCATTTTGTATATGAATAGCATCTTCAACAGTACCTTTGTAACTTATCAGATATAAGATAGGTGCAAAAGTCTCATGTTGAACGATTGCCATATCGTTGTTTGCTTCTACAATCGCCGGTTTTACGTAACAACCACTTTCATAACCTTTTCCGGAAAGGACGCCACCGGGCACAAGAATTTTACCTCCTTGCTCTTTGGCAGCATCTAAAGCAGATAAGTAAGCTTCGACAGCGTTTTGGTCGATCAATGGTCCGACATGGTTTTTACTGTCTAAAGGATTACCAATTTTTAATTGTTTATAGGCTGCCACCAATTTTGTTTTAACCTGGTTGTACATACTTTCATGGACAATCAATCTCCTGGTTGTAGTACATCTTTGACCACAAGTCCCCACTGCACCAAACAAAGCCCCGACAAGAACCAGATTCAAATCTGCAGATTCAGTGACGATGACGGCATTGTTACCACCCAATTCAAGGAGGCTTCTGCCCAAACGTTGAGCAACTGCTGATCCTACAATTTTACCCATCCTTGTACTACCTGTTGCAGATATCAATGGAACTCTTTTATCGCTGGTAAGCCACTCTCCTACCTGGTAATCTCCGGTAATTATGCTGCTGATTCCTTCAGGTAATTTATTCTTTTTCAATACTTTATGCAATATTTGCTGACAAGCTACTGCACAAAGAGGCGTTTTTTCACTTGCTTTCCAAATACAAACATCTCCGCAAACCATCGCGATCATAGCATTCCATGACCAAACTGCAACCGGAAAGTTAAAAGCAGAAATAATACCTACTATTCCCAACGGATGCCATTGTTCGTACATACGATGTAATGGTCTTTCAGAGTGCATGGTCAGGCCGTATAATTGTCTCGACAGGCCGACAGCAAAATCGCAAATGTCTATCATTTCCTGAACTTCGCCATAACCTTCCTGCAGGGATTTTCCCATTTCATAGGAGACCAGTTTGCCCAGATCATCTTTGTATTTTCTCAATTCGTCACCATATTGTCTGACGATTTCACCTCTTTTTGGTGCAGGTACTTCTCTCCATGCCAAAAATGCTTTGGATGCTGTATCAACTACTTTTTCATATTCCTTTTTGGAAGTAACAGAAACTTCTCCAATTTTTTTACCATCAACCGGCGAATAAGAAACAATATATTGTTTGCTTTCAGAAGACTTAAGTCCCGTCCACGTTCCTGCATTTTGTTTTTTCAACCCTAAGGTTTTAAGAAATTTAGTGTCCATACTATTTTTTTACTACTTTGTATTTTAGATTTTATATGATTCGTTTGTTCATACACTACAACAATAATGAGGCCAAATGGATGTCATTTTTTTCAAAAAGAAGCTTCAGGATTTTACACCTTGCCGGTAAAACCGGTTACATTTGGTCCTGTAGACATAAAAACTCATTTTATACACTGAGTCAATGAAAAAAAGAAATAATTATTTTTTAAGAATAATAGTTTTGAATCATTTACATATTATAAATATATGTTATATTTGCAAATTCAATCCTATTTTGCCAACCTGACTTTGTTTTGCCAAAAGAGGAATTCCTTCCTGATTGCCAAAACTATCCGTTTTATTAAAATTTACGAATAATTTTCATAATTATACAACCCATTAAAATTATAAAAATGAAACCAGTGTACAGAGAAGATGCCACAAAAGGAATACAGGATTTAATTGCCGATTCAGAACATCAACATACTTCCCATTCTGAACAATGGATTGAGGAGAGAAAAAAACAATTAATCCTAAAAATGAAAGAAGATACGGATAATAAAGAATATCCGATCATGTTAAACGGGTTGATTATTGTACTGGCCGTTATGAGCCTGATACATATCATTAACGGTATATTTTTGTTTGCCATCGTTTTAGTGGCGGGTATAGCATATTATATTTATACCACAAAAAAACTAAAGAAAGCCATATTTCAATTGCAGGAACATCAAAATAATATTGATCAGTATATGTATGACGGATATTTAATTAAGGATACCCGGTTTACTGCCGTCAAATTTGCTTTTCTTCTCTTTTTCCCCATTATTTGTTATATGGGTTTCAGACTTATTGAAGATAGCAGCTATACCCTACCAATTTGGCAATATGCTATTACCGCAGTTACAATCAGTTCTATTGCCTGGTTTATGTTTTTTTCAGATGATCAGGCCTATCTGGAACAACTAGACAGCGAAATCAAAGGATTAATGGCCATCAGCAAACAAATAGAGTCAAACCTGTAATGTTTCTGAAAACACTAACCAAAAGAAGATTTATCTTTTTTGTTTTGACGGTTTAAAATTGCTGTTTCGGGCACTAAGTGGTTTATTTTTTTGTTTATTTCTGTTGTTCTGATTTTTATTATTACTTTTTTGGAAAGTATTGACCGGCTGAATATTAATATGTTTGACCAAATTTTCAATCATGTGATCATCATCAACTTTAATCTGATGTTTTGACAAGACACCCAAATCTGATTTAATCAATTCATCATTGACAAAATGTTCTTTATTCCAGGTTCTGTATGCCAATTTCATATAAGATAAAATGGCTTCAACGAGACCTTGTTTGATAGGACCTTCTTCCAATGCACAAGCTTTGTCAATCAATCTTCTGGTTATAAAACCATAATGTCTCCAGTTAAATTCATGTTGGAAATAAGGTACTTTTTCAGGATTGAGTTGCGTACTTTCAGGTGTTGGCCTCTCTTCGCCGGGAACATCAACATCAATATCCCATTCAGCCATTCTGAAAAAATGTCTCCAAAGTCTGTTTTTATATTCGTTGATATTTTTGACCGGAGGGTTCATTTGTTGCATCATTTCGATGATCATTTCTGCCTCTGCCTGTCTTTCTTCTTTATTTTCAACGGACCTGCAGTGCAAAACGAGTTTTTGAATAAAACGTCCGTACTCCGGGTAATATAATTTATCTCTTGTGCTGTTGTATTCCAGACTTAACATTTCTTTGGTCATTCCTGATTTTGTTTTTTTTATGAATTATTCTACAGTAACTGATTTTGCAAGATTACGTGGTTGGTCGACGTCACAATTTCTCATGACTGCAATATGATATGCCAGCAATTGGAGTGGAATTACAGACAATAAAGGTGTCAAAGGTTCTTCTGTCTCCGGTATTTCGATAAAATAATCGGACATGGCTTTGATCTTTTCTTCACCTTCAGTGATTACGGAAATGACGATCGCTTTTCTTGCTTTCACTTCCTGAATATTGCTGATCACTTTTTCGTATGCAGATTGGTTGGTAGCTATGACGATTACCGGCATATTTTCGTCTATCAGGGCAATGGGTCCGTGTTTCATTTCAGCTGCCGGGTAACCTTCTGCATGAATGTAGGAAATCTCTTTCAGTTTTAAAGCCCCTTCCAGTGCCACAGGAAAATTATATCCTCTCCCCAAATATAATGAGTTGTTTACATTCTTAATTTCTGAGGCGATATATTTTATTTTTTCATTTTGTTTCAACACCTTTTCCACTTTATCAGGTATTGCCTCAAGGGCAAATAACAACCTTCGGAAATAATCCTCGGTGATGGTACCTTTTTTATATCCAAGATTTAAAGCCATCAAAGTCAAAACTGTAATCTGACTGGTAAAAGCTTTTGTTGAAGCAACACCTATTTCCGGTCCGGCATGAATATATGACCCGCAATGCGTAATACGGGAAATGGATGAACCGACTACATTTACGATACCGTAAATCAAAGCTCCTTTTTCTTTTGCCAATTCCAAAGCAGCTAAAGTATCGGCAGTTTCACCGGATTGAGACAAGGCTATGACAACGTCATCATCGTGGATAATGGGATTTCTGTATCTCAGTTCTGAAGCATATTCTACTTCAACGGGAATTCTTGCTAATTCTTCAAACAGATACTCACCTACCAACGCTGAATGCCAGGACGTACCGCAAGCTGCAAAAATGATTCTTTTTGCATTCATAATTCTGCTGAAATATTGTTGCATTCCACCAACTAAAACCCAACCTTCATCAGCATTCAGGCGCCCCCTCATACTTTCTTTGATGGTGGTAGGTTGTTGGTATATTTCTTTCAGCATATAATGTTCGAAACCTTCTTTTTCAAGCTCTTCCAGCTTCAGATCCAATTCATGGATTGTGGGAACTTTGATTTCATTATGAAGGTTTTTAATTTCATAAGTACCATCTCTGTAAATGGATACCATTTCCTCGTCATTCAGGTATACCACTTTATTGGTGTACTTTATGATAGGAGTTGCATCCGACGCTAAAAACAATTCATCATCGCCGATACCCAAAACCAAAGGACTTGATTTTCTGGCACCCACCAATACATCAGGATCATTTTCATCCATGACAACAATAGAATATGCTCCTACAACTTTTTGTAAAGCTTTTCTGACAGCCTCACTTAAAGAGAGGTTTTCTCTTTTTTGATATTCTTCTATAAGGTGAACGAGAACTTCAGTATCGGTGTCGCTTATAAATTCATGCCCAAGATTTTGTAATGCTTTTTTTAAGGTTGCGTAATTTTCAATAATACCGTTATGTATCAATGCCAACCTGCCATTGCCAGAAAGATGAGGATGTGCATTTTTGTCATTGGGTTCACCATGTGTGGCCCATCGTGTATGACCTATACCTATAGTACCTGTGGTGTTAGCTGCTGCTGCCGCATTTTCAAGTTTTGAAACCTTTCCTTTCTTTTTAACAACTACAAGTTTGTCAGAAAATATAGAAACACCGGCACTATCATACCCTCTGTACTCCAGTCTTTTCAGGCCTTCGATGATGATAGGATAAGCTTGTTTTTTACCGATATAGGCTACAATACCGCACATAATATCAATTTGTTGTAAAGTTAACTTTTAATTTCATTTTGTACAAATCATGTTTTGCACCATATATGACCGACCTTTGCACAAAATCTTCCTGAAAAGGTGTTCGCAAATAAATATCCGGCTTGATGGTCGGATCTTTCAAAAACATTTTTAGTTGATTGGTAATATTCATTTTATACACGACTTTACCATCCGCTTCTTTTTTGATTCCTCCAAATTCAAGTGAGGCATTTTCAGGTCGAAAAATATCAGCAATATGAATTAATGAATCTGTTGAATTTTTTTGAAAGGCAAACAACTGACTTGCTGCAGGATAAATATCATTTAGACCGGATGTTTTGTCAGCCGTTACCGTTAATTCTGCATAGTTGATTATTTTATTTTTCAGGATATCCAGATTTGATAATGTGATTTTTACTCTTGGACCACCAAAACCCTGAAGGAAGGTCAATTGATTGGAAAGATCATTATTTTCTACATGTTGGCTTACAACGGATCCTGTAAAATCTCTTTGACCGGTATTTACAAAACGGTTTGAAATCGGATAACTATAAGTCTTTTTTAAGGTATCTGATTCTGTATAATACATAAAAAGTTTGTTGCTGGTATTGCTCACAAGTGCAGAGGCTGACAGATTAAAACCAAAAATACCATTATCATTTTGAGGAATTGCCCTGATATGAAGACCTTTCAGGAAATTGACAAAAGATGTGTCAGAAACGGCTGCTTCCTTATTGTTCAACAATGCCTCAGCCATAGATTTTGGTAAGACCAATCTCAATTGAGGGACAACTTTTACATTTTTTTTATCCGTAAAATTATATACTGTAACTGAATCTTTAGGTTTGATTTGGATCAGGGTATCTACCAGAAGGTCTCCCAGTAAAAAGGAATAATCAGATTTTACGATCGCTCCTGTTGGCATTTTTTGATCCAATTGTCTGACCTCAATTCTGAACGGGGCTGAAAGGTCGCCATACGTAGCCAACGTGTCAAACAACAAACTCAGCACCAAAGAGTCAGCCTGTAAACTTTTTGTCCCGATGGGATAATTGGGTGGTGTTGACGTCACAATATTGCATGAAAGCGCCAGTTCTGCATTCAAACTTCCGAATAAACCATCGTTGATTTGGCCTACATGTGCTAATCTTCTTCCTACTAAAGCAGAATTAAAGGCATTAAATGGTTCTCCGAATTCTGTGAAGCTGTTGATTTCAACTTCATCCGTGACATCTACCAGAATTAATTCGTCATTCAATAATTCACTGCCGACAATGATTTCATCTTTGCAGGAAAATAAAAATATGGATAGACCAAAAACAAAAATAAACAAGTTACGCACTTGTTTCCGGTGGAAAAATGGATAATTTACCTGCATGATACCTTAAGGTGACTAAATTACTTTTCTAAAACTTTTTCATAAAATTCCAACATGGATTTTGAAACTTCATCCACGCCCTCGATATGTTCGAGGAAAAACTTGTCATTGTCTTTTGCTTGTTGTATAACGTAATCATTCAGATTTTCGTTGCCCGCGGTGATTGCATCAGAAAATTTTAATGCACCTTTATTCAGATCTATTTCTCCATTGCTTTCAAAAACCTCCAGATTTTGCGATTCAAGGTCGTTGATTGCTGCAATGTCTAAAAAGTTTTTGTTGAAGGTTTTACCCAAACCCTCTTCATACATTGAATAAATGATTTTAGCATCTCTGAAAACCGGATCATTTTTATACGCTTCTTTAATGTATAAAGGGATAAGGCTTGTCATTTGGCCGTGTAAATGAACAATATCAGGCGCCCAACCAAATTTTTTAACAGTCTCCATGACTCCTTTACAGAAAAAAACCAATCTTTGTTGGTTGTCGTCAAATGCTGAGCCGTCGTCATCATAAAAGACTGCCTTTCTTTTAAAAAATTCTTCGTTATCCAAAAAATAAACCTGCAATCTTACTCCGGGTAACGAAGCAACTTTAATAATCAAAGGGTAATCTTCATCGTCAACGATGATATTCATTCCTGACAGGCGCACTACTTCGTGCAATCGGTGTCTTCTTTCGTTGATGATTCCGAATTTTGGCATAAGAACACGAAATTCAAAACCTTTATCATGCGCTATAGCCGGAATTTTTCGGGCAATATCTGAAAGAATGGATAACTCTGTATACGGATTTAATTCCTGAGTGACAAAAAGTATTTTCTTTTTACTCATTGAGTGCTGTTGCTTTTATAAAAAGGAGCACAAAGATAATACAAATTTTTTATTATTTGACTAATAATTACTTAAGAATTATAACATTATAATGATACAGACACTTTTATTTGCAATATATTCGGTCATCCGGCAACGTGGTATGCGTTTATTTCGGAACACACAAATACCAAATAATAATATATTTAATTACAACTTATTGAATGAAATAAAGGAAGTTTCTATTCGGTAAGTACAAATTAAAAGTGTTGTACTGATAAAAAAATCAGACATTTTGACGGCTGTACGCCAGTATGCTTTCGATAACCGAAAGTTTGGGTGACAAACTGATTTCCGGCAAAATATCGCGACCTTCGCTCATATTTTCGAAAGATTCAACAAGGGTACTATCTTCATCAAGAGCAAATTCGTATTCAAGCTTTGAAAATAAATCAAGCTCATTGTAAAGATAATAAATGGTGGTAAAATCAGTGTAATTGTGCTTCATGCATTCAATTTTAAGGTACTTTTTGATAACGATTGA
This sequence comes from Saprospiraceae bacterium, assembly GCA_022842725.1. Classification (GTDB taxonomy): domain Bacteria; phylum Bacteroidota; class Bacteroidia; order Chitinophagales; family Saprospiraceae; genus OLB9. Next base: position 309,910 of record JALHOZ010000001.1, on the reverse strand, counting down.
ATGCCGCCCGATATTGTATAAACCAAAGATTATTTTACCCTGTACCAGGTTTGAGTTCTACCCAGCAGAGAAAGCCCCATGTACCCTCTTACATCTAATTTGTCCGGAGTCTGAAAGGATACTTTACAATCATACACTTTACCTGTTTTCGGGTCCAGGATGGTACCATTGTCAAATGATTTTCCTACCGGTTCCAAATCCCAAAGAATGATCATGCCTGTTATGGGTTTGTTTTTGTTGTTCCCCTTGCAGGCACTACAATGTGTTGCCGTGGCTCCGGGAAGCAATTTGATCACTTTACCTCTGTACTTCCCGTTTTCTTCGTAAATTTCAATATGGGATTTTTCTCTTCCATCTGTATCATCTATCGTTTTCCAGATACCTTTTATAGACTGAGCCTGAATGCTCAACGAACCTATAAATAACAATAATAATGTTGGAATAAGAACTTTACCTTTCATGTTTTCAATTTTTATTTTTTTTTGTAAATATTAATGTTAACAAACTACCTGTTTAATTTTTGGATGTATCGAACTTTCGTTTAATACAATATCTATATTGCGTGTAATGCCGAAAGAATCATAAAGAAAAAATCATTCCTGATTCTTTGTTTATTACACACCGATTTACCCACGATTCTTTAATCATGTTTTTAAAATCTCTAAATGTATCCTATAACGATTTTTTGGAAAGAAAGTTTCCTGAATACTGCAAAATTGGTTACCCTTTCTATTAAAAAAGAAAATTTAAAAAACTTTACTTCCTGATTTTGGAAATTTCAGGACAGTCGATACTGCCAAAATATTTAACAATACCAATACCCAGAAACGAATAGCTGTCATTGGTTTTGCTGTCTCCTCTTTGTCTGCCGGCCGCACCAAGACCTTCAATCAGCGAACGGTCAGCTAATGCCGCAGCTACATCTCCCCTTCTGGCCCTGATTAAAGCAGCGTCAGCGTATACGGTTGACACATCATCCAGATAGTCAGTAAAGAGTAGTCTTGTGCTCCATTCCACATTGATGCTGTAATCATAATTGATATCCCATTTGAAACCCAATCCCATGATTATACCGGCATGAACGGGTCCATACTCTTTGCCTACAGCCTGTCCTTCGGTACCCATTTTGCGCAAAGAATACCTTTGCCCATCCAATTCTGCTGTCGGATTGAAATAAAACAAATTGAGTCCTCCCAAAAGATAGGGTGTAAAATATTTTGTTCTGCTGCCATGAACATAGTCCAAAAAATTAAACTCAAAAACCGGAGAAATATCCAGAATGTGTGATTGAAAACTCAGATTCCGGTTGCGGTTAAAGTTATTGTCTGAGCCTTCATCCGCAGCTTTAATAAATCCGTAGTTGAAAGAAAATTTCATACAAACCCTGGAATTAAAATTGTATCTACCCAGGATACCTCCGGCCAAACCAGGTGATTTAAAATTGATTTCAGGATTCAAATCTCCATGGTAAACAGACGTGCCCAGCCAACCACCGACTTCATAACCTTTTTGAGTGAAACCCGTAAACGGAATAACCATCAAGATATAGACTAAAATTGTATATTTTATCATAAATGTTTTATCACTGAATCAATAATGGTTATACATTCAATTTTATTGTACCTTTAGTTGTAAAAAAAGTTTGCTTTCTATAACCAATTCATACTTCATTTGGTTTTCAACCAAACTATCGGGATGGATTTCTTTTTCGTTTATTTGAATAACGGATGGTTTGAAAGGCAATCCGAATAAAACGATTTTATAATTTTTATACGTAGGCTGGTAATGACCCCGGGATTCGAGGGTAAGTTCGAAGGAATCCTGAGATGACCGTGTAATCCACGTTTTTTTATTATAATCTCCCGCTTCGTAGGCATATCCATCACCGGAATCTTCGTACATAAGACTTTGATACACACCCTGACCAAAATACACATAAAGGGTAAGAATGTCGACTTCTTTTTCACCGACATATTGCATCACCGGAAAATGTGGAATGACAGATCCGGCTCTGACAAATAATGGTAATGTATCTAAAGGTGTAGGTACCACAACTTCTTTTTTGCCTTCAAAAACTTCTGAGGTAAAATAATGGTACCACAAACCTTCAGGTAAATAAACATATCTGCTCGGAGCATTTGGTTCGAGTACCGGACATACCAACATGTCTTCACCAAATAAAAATTCGTCAGCTCTGTACAAAGTTTCTTTGTCAAACTGATCAAAAACGGCTATTGGTTGAATGATGGGTGTACCCTCCGCAATATGTTTATAAAACGCTGTATATAAATAAGGCAATAAAGTATACCTCAACTCAATAAACCGGCGAACGATTTGTAAAGCATCTTCTCCGAATGACCAAGGCTCCTGCTCACCATGATCTCCACTGCTGTGAATCCTGCAAAAAGGATGGAAAACACCCATTTGAACCCAACGGATAAATAAGTCAGGTGTAGGATGGTCAATAAAACCACCTATATCTGTTCCTGCGAAAACAAAACCTGTCACATTTAATCTTTGAATCTGGACATTTGCCAACCAAAGATGTTCCCAGGAAGCAATATTATCCCCGGTCCAGGTCGAAGCGTAACGTTGTGCACCTGCATAGGCAGAACGGGTGATTACAAAAGGTCTGACATCTTTTTTGATTCTTTTTAATCCTCTGTAGGTTGCCCTGGCCATTTGAGTGCCATAAATATTATGGGCTTTTCTGTGGCTGCACGGATTGCCATCATAATCATGGCGGGTATCTAAAGGAAAAGTTTTTGTTTCTGTCTCCAATACGGCAGGTTCGTTCATATCATTCCAAACTCCTCTGACACCGGTATCTTCTATTAATTCCTGATGAAGACCACCCCACCATTTTCTAACTTTTGGATCGGTAAAATCCGGGAAATAACAATCTCCCGGCCAAACCTTACCACTTACATAAGGTCCGTCTGCTCTTCGGCAAAAATAATCATTGGCCAAAGCCTGATTATATATATCGTAGGTTTTATCTTTTTTAATGCCCGGGTCAATGATGACAATGGATTTAAATCCTTGTGATTTCAACTCAGCGACAAATTTTTTCGGATTTGGAAATTTCCCTTTATCCCAGGTAAAACATCTGAAGCCGTCCATGTAGTCAATATCAAAATAAACGGCATCACAAGGAATCTGTAGTTTCCTGAGCTTTTGTGTGATATCTCTAACTTTTTGTTCGGGATAATAACTCCATTTTGACTGATGAAAACCCAATGCCCACATAGGCGGCAGCTCAGGCCGACCGGTAAGTAATGTATATCTTTGGATGACTTCCAAAAGTTTAGGTCCGTAGATGAAGTAGTAATTCATCTCACCGCCTTCAGCCCAAAAACTGGTCACTGTTTTTCTTTCACTACCGAAATCAAAAAAAGATTTGAAGGTATTGTCAAAAAATATACCGTAACCGATATCGTGGTGGATACCTAAATAAAATGGTATGGCTTTGTAAATAGGGTCTTCATTTTTTTTAAACCCGTAGATGTCCATTGCCCAATTGGTCAGTTTGCGACCTCTCAGGTTAGGATGCATGGTTTTATCGCCCAGGCCATAAAAATGTTCCCCTTCCTGTATAACTTTACAGCTTTTGACAATATTTCCCCCAAAAGTTTCATTGTGTTGCCAATGAAATCCTTTATCATCCCGACAAATAATCCTTCCGGAATTTTCGACAAAAGAAATTTTGAGGTCATCTTTACGCACTACCACTTTAAGATTTCGCGAGGCAATTTCGACAAATTCTTCCAGTATGTTGTATGAAAAATGTGTAGGGTTCAGGGTGTTTTTTTCATCAACAGCATATGAAAAATCATTTTCAAAAATACCTTCCGTAGCGTATCGAATTCTTGCTATATCATCACTCACCAAAGATATCTGGAGTACACAATCTGTAGAGGTATGGATAGTAAAAATATGCTGATCCTGAGAAATACTGATAAAATGACCGGGAAAATGTTCGAGTATATCCATGAACTATATTGAAAAAAGAGACCATTTCAATTGAAATGGTCTCTTTGGGTGAGGTCGGGAGCGGATTCGAACCGCTGTACGAGGTTTTGCAGACCTCTGCCTAGCCGCTCGGCCACCCGACCAAAAAAATTTTGGAAGTGCAAAGGTAATACATAAATTTTATTATTACACTTTTTTTGATATTTTTTTTGCCGTTGGATATAACCTGATTAGAGGAAAAACTGCATGGTAATTCTTTCCATCCGGTTAAGAAAAAAATATTTTTATAATAGAAAAATCCCTTATCAAAAGAAAAAGGGGATTTCCAAAAGAAATCCCCTTTTATCAGTCTATTTATTTATTTTAATGAAGAATGGTGATATCTCCTGATATTTTTTCTTCAAATTCCTCATCATTTTCGTCGAGGGCTTTAAATTTGAAAATAAAAGCATAAACCCCCTGCTCGACATAATCTCCTTTAAAAATACCGTCCCAAGGTGCCAAACCATCGTCAGATTTATACACCAAATTGCCCCATCTGTCATAAATCCACAATTCTGAAGAAATGACACAACCTGACTCTTTTATCTGGAATTGTCTGTTGATGTAATTTGCGCTGGACAAACTGATGATATTCGGATAGTATACTTTACAACAGAAATCTTTTATGGTGATTTCGTCATAACCTGTACATCCGTTTTCGTCTGTCACACTTACTTTGTATACACCGGACTCCTCGACAAAAATCGAATTTTCTTTAGAGCCGTTGTCCCAGGTAATGTCAACATAATCACCATCGATACTCAGTTCAAATCCCTGATCCTGATCACAGATAATGGTATCTCTGCCCAAAGCAACTCTTGGTCTTGGATTGACAGTAAATTCAAAAGGTAAAGGTTGAGAAACAAAATTACAAAACTCAGTGGTTTGTGTTACGGTAAATACAATTTTACCTTCACTTTGAGGAATGATGATGGCATGGTCAGAGTACGTCTGTATATCTGCATTTCCTGAAATCACATTCCATTCATAAGTGCCTGCTACCATAGCATTTATACTTACATGGACTGTATCACCAGCACAAACCGGATTCGGATTGATATCAACATCAAATTCAGCATTCACCGGTGGAATGACCGTGACAGAGATCATATTGCTTGAATCAATACATACGGTTCCGTTTTCATTATCAAAAAGATAAAATCTTCTGAAGCTATGTGTACCCGGATTCAGGTTTTGCGCCTGATAAGCAGACAGATTATTGATACCCGGAGCAGAAATAAACCCGCTGCCATTAAAACTGTATTCCCAAAGGAAGGAACCATTGCCTGATGCAGGCTGATTTCCGTTTAAGGTCAATTCTGTCACAACGTCGCAGAATACGGTTTCAGAAGGTTCATAAATTTCATTTAAAACATCTTCGCAAGGACAGTTATTGCCAATGGTAACGATGACCATATCTTCACAGAAACCGTCATTCCAGATGAAGGTATAAACTCCTGATCTGACAAATCCACGAACTTCAGAAATTGGCGACAACGGATTGACGATCAGTACAGATGTCGGATTTGAAGAAGCTGCCGTCCAACGACCATTTCCTGAAGCCTGCAATGTCACAACAGCTTCTTTGTAACAATCGGCCGACTGGTCTGGTCCTGCATCCGGAAGCGGAGATATAATCAAAGTTTTTGATGCCGATGCTGTACAACCGTTATTATCTGTGACAACAACTATTTTTTCAGTATCATCACTTACCTCAATTGAAGAGGTTGACTCATTGGTATTCCAAAGATAAGAAACACCTCCGACAGCTGTAAACTGAGTTGATTCACCTGAACATATTCTGTCCGCACCAGAAATGGATGCTACAGGATTATTGAAAACGGTTAAGGTTTTAGAAGTAACAGCAAAACAACCATTGGCATCTGTAACCGTAACAAAATAAGTGCCGGCGACATTAACTTGTATGGTTTGATTATCCGAGCCATTATTCCAGACAAAAAGATTGCCCCCAAGAGCCGTGAAAGAAACTTCATCGCCTTGACAAACGGATGTTTCACCTTCGATCGAAGCTGTAGGATTATTAAATATGGTAAGGGTTTTTGAAGCAACATCAGAACATCCGTTGTCATCGGTTACGGTTACAAATTTTGTCTGATCGTCTGAAACTGAAATCGTAGGATTTGTCTGTCCTGTGTTCCATAAATATGTTGTTCCTCCTGACGCAGTAAATGTGGTTGATAAACCTTCACAAACCGAATCTGCACCAACGATGGCGGCAACAGGATTTGGATTCACGGTTATCAGCACATCTGTACTGATATATTCACAGGTAATTCCATTGGCCTGTACGGTGTAAATCCTTCTGAAAAGATGACTTCCCACGCCCAAAACGGTTGTTGTATAATCCTTGTCGGTAAAATTGCCCGGAGCAGGTGCATAACCTGTGTTATTCAGATTGTATTCCCATCTGTAAAAACCACCTGCAGGTGAAGCCTCATTTCCTGATAAAAGGGTTGAAGGGTATGTATCACAAGCGGTATCTTCCTGTCCCGGAGTCAATGAATTGTCCTGATTCGGGCAATCACAATTGTCGAGAACAAGGATGGTCACCTGGTCTTCACAAAATCCATTTGACCAGATAAGTGTATACGTGCCGGCTGTTGAAAAACCGGAAAGTACTGCATTCGGATCATTAACGTCTGAAATGGTAAGAATACCTGAACTTGAAGGATCAACTATCCACGTACCTGTTCCGCTACCAGCTAATGTTACCTGATCTCTGGTGTAACAATTTACCAAAAGATCCGGACCAGCTGAAGGTTGTTCAGTAACAACCAGGGTTTTAGAAGCTATGGCCGAACATCCGTTACTTCCGGTTACGGTGACAATTCTTTCTGTTTCATCACTAACCGAAATTACAGATATATTTTCACCGGAACTCCATACATATTCATTTCCTCCGGAAGCAGTAAAGGTCGCTGTACCACCGTCACAGATTCTGTCTTCTCCGGTAATGGTAACTACAGGATTGTCAAGAACGGTTAAGGTTCTGCTTGCTGTTGCGGTACAAGCATTGGCATCCGTTACAGTTACAAAATAGTCACCTGCAACAGAAACCAAAATGTTTGGATTTGTGCTTCCGTCATTCCAGAGGTAAAAATCACCGCCTGTAGCAATAAATTCTGTAGAAACGCCGGAACAAACCACGTTGTTTCCGGTAATATCCGCTACAGGCTCATTGTTTACCCTAAGGACAATGGTATTACTTTCGTAAGAACATTCTTTATTATCTATGATAACTGAATATTTTCTGACAAAACTATGTGTTCCCGGTCCTAAGTCGCCGGTAATATAATCTTCTGTATTGTTGATGCCCGGGGCTGCTGCGAATGCACCACTGTTTAATGCATAATCCCAGCTATACGTACCACCAACAGGGTTTGCGTCATTTCCTTCCAATATGGAAGAAGTAAAGATTTTACAGACATTGACATTCGGATCGTTGATACGGTTGTCTCCGTCGGGGCAATCACAGTTTTCATTAACGATGATAGAGACCGCATCCTCGCAATTACCATCATTCCAAACCAACACGTAGGTGCCTGAAGCCGGAAATCCCGAAACAGTTGTATTCGGATTGGTAATATCGGAGATAGATGGTATACCCGGACCGGACAATAAAGACCAGGTTCCGGAACCAAATGCATTCATGGTTACAATAGAAGAAGAGAAACAATTAGCTACTCTGTCATTTCCTGCATCCGGAAGAGGCAAAATGGTAAGCGTTTTGGAAGCTACTGAAGTACAACCATTGGCATCTGTAACGGTCACACTTCTTTGCGTATCATCAGATACTGATATTTCATTAGTTGGCTCACCATTGCTCCACAGATATTGAACGCCTCCTGAAGCCGTGAAAGTAACAGATGATCCTAAACATGCAGCATCAGGGCCTGAAATAACTGCTACCGGATTTTCATTTAATGTTACTGAGAATGACACTTCATCTGTGCATCCGAAAACATTAGTCACGGTCACTGTTCTTTCAACATCGTCATTGACGGTTATAGATTGGTTTGGCTCCGAAGAACTCCAAAGGTACTGTGCTCCTCCTTGTGCTGTCAATACTGTGGAAGAACCACGACAAATCACATTATCACCTGTGATAGACGCTATTGGTTCAGGGTTTACATCAATATTAATAGTATTACTGTTGTAAACACAGGTTTGATTATTGGCAATCAGTCGATATACTCGTTGATATTTATGATTACCCAAATCCAAATCACCTGTTGTATAATCCTGATTGGTTCCTACTATACTGCCGGTGCCATTATCTTTGTAATAAAACCATTGATAAGTTCCTCCCTGAGGCGCCGTTAAAACTCCAGACAAAGTTTCTGAAGGGAAAACTACACAAACACTGGTATTTGCAGGTCCGGATACTGAATTAATTCCGGAAGGACAATCACAAAGATCTCCAACGTTGATTTCTGCCAAACTTTCGCAATTTCCGTTTGACCAGCCCAGGATATATTTTCCGGCTGCAGGGAAATTGGTTACGACTGTATTGGATTGATTAATGTCCATAATTGTCGGCGATCCCGGACCGGAAACAAATCTCCATGTTCCTGATCCTGTTGCATTCATGGTAACAGAATCTTTGGAAAAACAATTGGCCAACTGAATGTCTCCGGCATTCGGGAAAGAATGTATGGTCAATGTTTGTTGTGCTGTTGATGTACAATTGTTGACATCTGTTACCGTTACAATTCTGGTAATATTGTCTGACACTGTAATGATGTCGGTATTTTCTAAAGAACTCCAAAGGTAACTTGTTCCTCCTGATGCTGTAAAAACTGAAGATTCACCGGCACAAACATCTGTGATTCCCACAATAGTGGCAATTGGAAGAGGATTTACCGTCAATGTCCTTTCGGCAGTCGCTGTACATCCATTAGCATCAGTCACGGTCACTATGGCATTTGTTGCAGTAGAAACCGTAATACTTTGGGTTGTCTGATTGCCGGTATTCCATAGGTAATCTACTCCACCATTCGCAGTGAAAGTGGTACTTTCTCCCAAACAAACTGTATCATCACCGGAAATGGTGGCTACAGGATTTTGATGAACCGTCAATGTTCTTTCTGCAGTTGCTGTACATCCGTTTGCATCTGTTATGGTTACGATTACGGTTGATGCTGTTGAAACCGTAATGCTTGAAGAGGTTTCTGTCGTTGACCATAGGTAATCTGTTCCGCCAGTTGCTGTGAAAGTTGTGTTTTCGCCTTGGCAAACTGCGTCGTCACCGGAAATGGTGGCAACAGGATTTGGATTTACCGTTATATTTACCGGATTGCTTTCGTAGATACAATCCTGACCATTGGCCACAACTGTATACATTCTTCTGATGATATAACTTCCAACAGGTAATACTTCTGTCGTATAATCTTTTGTATTGTTGATGCCACTTGCTGATACAAAACCATTGTTGTTGGCATTGATTTGCCACTCATAACTTCCGCCTGACGGAGTTGCATCATTTCCTAGGATTTGGGTAGTAGTAAATTCAAAACATATTTCTGTTAAAGCCGGTGTTATGATTTGGTTGTCACCTGAAGGACAATCACAATTGTCGCCTACAGTGATGGTTACTACGTCTTCACAATTCCCATCTGACCAAATCAATGTGTAGGTTCCTGCTGATGGGAAACCGCTTATGGTGGTTGATGCAAAACTTGTATTATTAATGGTTGCCGTCAAACTACTTGATGCCCAGGACCAGGTACCTGTTCCCGTTGCTGCCAGGGTGACGACATCATTTACATAACAATTGGCAGAACGATCAGGACCTGCATTTGGAAGAGGATTAATCGTCAACGTTCTTTCAGCAGTTGCTTTACATCCGTTGATATCAGTCACTGTCACTACGGCATTTGTTGCCGTAGAAACCGTAATACTTTGGGTTGTCTGATTGCTGATATTCCATAAGTAATCTACTCCGCCATTCGCAGTGAAAGTTGTACTTTCTCCTAAACAAACTGCGTCGTCACCGGAAATGGTGGCTACAGGATTCGGATTAATCGTCAACGTTCTTTCGGCAGTCGCTGTACACCCGTTGACGTCAGTCACTGTCACTATTGATGTAGTTGCCGTAGAAACCGTAATACTTTGAGTTGTCTGATTGCTGGTATTCCATACGTAATCTACTCCACCATTCGCAGTGAAAGTTGTACTTTCTCCTAAACAAACTGCGTCGTCACCGGAAATGGTGGCTACAGGATTTGGATTTACTGTCAAAGTTCTTTCAGCAGTTGCTGTACATCCGTTGACATCAGTCACTGTCACTACGGCATTTGTTGCCGTAGAAACCGTAATACTTTGGGTTGTCTGATTGCTGATATTCCAAAGGTAATCTACTCCGCCGGTTGCTGTGAAAGTCGTACTTTCTCCAAAACAAACTGTTTCGTCTCCTGAAATGGTAGCTACAGGATTTGGATGAACGGTCAGAGTCACCGGATTGCTTTCGTAGATACAATCCTGACCATTGGCCACAACAGTATAAACTCTTTTGATGATATAATTTCCGACAGGTAATACTTCTGTCGTATAATCTTTTGTATTGTTGATGCCACCTGCAGATACAAAGCTGCTGTTGTTGGCATTGATTTGCCATTCGTAACTTCCGCCTGCCGGGCTTCCGTCATTTCCTGTAATCAAAGTTGCAGGATAGGATTGACAAATTTCTCTTAAAGCCGGAGCTATGATTTGATTATCACCTGAAGGACAATCACAATTGTCGCCTACAGTGATTGTGACTACGTCTTCACAATTTCCGTCCGACCAAATCAATGTGTAGGTTCCTGCTGATGGGAAACCGCTTATGGTGGTTGATGCAAAACTTGTATTATTAATGGTTGCCGTCAAACTGCTTGATGCCCAGGACCAGGTACCTGTTCCCGTTGCTGCCAGGGTGACGACATCATTTACATAACAATTGGCAGAACGATCAGGACCTGCATTTGGAAGAGGATTAATCGTCAACGTTCTTTCAGCAGTTGCTTTACATCCGTTGATATCAGTCACTGTCACTACGGCATTTGTTGCCGTAGAAACCGTAATACTTTGGGTTGTCTGATTGCTGATATTCCAAAGGTAATCTACTCCACCATTCGCAGTGAAAGTTGTACTTTCTCCTAAACAAACTGCGTCGTCACCGGAAATGGTGGCTACAGGATTTGGATTTACTGTCAAAGTTCTTTCAGCAGTTGCTGTACATCCGTTGGCGTCTGTTACTGTCACTACGGCATTTGTTGCTGTAGAAACCGTAATACTTTGGGTTGTCTGATTGCTGGTATTCCATACGTAATCTACTCCACCATTCGCAGTGAAAGTTGTACTTTCTCCTTGACAAACTGCGTCGTCACCGGAAATGGTGGCTACAGGATTCGGATTGACCATCAATGTTCTTTCAGCAGTCGCTGTACATCCGTTGGCATCTGTTACAGTAACAAAAACCGTTGAAGAAGTAAACAACGTAACACTTGGTGTATTTGGACCTGTACTCCAAAGGTAATCTGTTCCGCCGCTCGCTGTGAAAGTTGTGCTTTCACCTTGGCAAACTGTTTCGTCACCGGAAATTATAGCTACAGGATTTGGATTTACCGTTATATTCACCGGATTGCTTTCATAGATACAATCCTGACCATTGGCTACAACAGTATATAATCTTTTGATGATATAATTTCCGACAGGTAATACTTCTGTCGTATAATCTTTTGTATTGTTGATGCCACCTGCTGATACAAAGCTGCTGTTGTTGGCATTGATTTGCCATTCGTAACTTCCGCCTGCCGGGCTTCCGTCATTTCCTGTAATCAAAGTTGCAGGATAGGATTGACAAATTTCTGTTAAAGCCGGAGCTATGATTTGATTATCACCTGAAGGACAATCACAATTGTCGCCTACAGTGATGGTTACTACGTCTTCACAATTTCCGTTGGACCAAATCAATTCGTAGGTTCCTGCTGATGGGAAACCACTGATGGTGGTAGTTGCAGAAGTGACGTTATCGATCGTTGCCGTCAAACTGCTTGATGCCCAGGACCAGGTACCTGTTCCTGTCGCTACTAAGGTGACAATATCACTTACATAACAATTGGCAGATCGATCCGGGCCGGCATTTGGTAGAGGATTAACCGTCAACGTTCTTTCGGCAGTCGCTGTACATCCGTTGGCGTCTGTTACGGTAACAATTACTGTTGAAGCTGTAGACAACGTGATACTTGGTGTATTCGGACCTGTACTCCAAATGTAATCTGTTCCGCCATTCGCAGTGAACGTTGTACTTTCGCCTAAACAAACTGCGTCGTCACCGGAAATGGTGGCTGTAGGGTTAGGATTAACCGTCAATGTTCTTTCAGCAGTTGCTGTACATCCGTTGGCATCTGTCACGGTTACCATGACTGTGGAACCTGTTGACAACGTAATACTTGGTGTATTCGGACCTGTACTCCAAAGGTAATCTGTTCCTCCGCTCACAATGAAAGTTGTGCTTTCGCCTTGGCAAACTGTTTCGTCACCAGAAATGGTAGCTACAGGATTTGGATTTACCGTCAATGTTCTTTCAGCGGTTGCTGTACATCCGTTGGCATCTGTTACAGTAACAATAACCGTTGAAGCTGCAGACAACGTAATACTTGGTGTATTCGGACCTGTGCTCCAAAGGTAATTTGTTCCGCCGCTCGCCGTAAAAGTTGTGCTTTCGCCTTGGCAAACTGTTTCGTCACCGGAAATGGTAGCTACAGGATTTGGATTTACCGTTATATTCACCGGATTGCTTTCGTAGATACAATCCTGACCATTGGCCACAACCGTATAAACTCTTCTGATGATATAATTGCCGACAGGTAATACTAATGTCGTATAATCTTTTGTATTGTTGATGCCTCCTGCTGATACAAAACCAGTGTTGTTGGCATTGATTTGCCACACATATGTTCCGCCTGTCGGGCTTCCGTCATTTCCTGTAATCACGGTCGCAGGATATGATTGACATATTTCTGTTAAAGCCGGTGCTATGATTTGGTTATCACCTGAAGGACAATCACAATTGTCACCTACGGTGATGGTGACTACGTCTTCGCAGAATGGTGAGGACCAATAAAACTGATAGGTTCCCGGTGCACTAAATCCACTTATTGTTGTAATCGCATTATTAACATTCGAAATGATAAAAGTTCCTGAAACAATCCCTTGAGACCAGGTACCTGAACCATTTGCATTCATGCTTACGACATCAGATACATAACAGTTTACAGAAATATCCGAACCTGCATCAGGAACAGGGTGAACTGTCAATGTTTTTTCAGCAGTGGCTGTACATCCGTTTATGTCAGTGACTGTGACTATTTTTGTCAAAGCATCTGAAACAGAGATAGTTTGGGTTGCTTCTGTTGTATTCCAACTGTATAACAACCCACCTTCAGCGGTAAAGTCTACACTTCCGCCTTCACAAACAAAATCATCACCTGTGATAGAGGCTGTTGGGTTTGTGTAAAAATTAAGTGATTTTTCAGCGGTATCTGTACATCCGTTGGCATCTGTTACAGTGACAATTTTTGTTAAAGCATCTGAAACAGAAATAGTTTGAGTTGCTTCTGTTGTATTCCAACTGTATAACAATCCACCTTCAGCGGTAAAGTCAACACTTCCACCTTGACAAACAAAATCATCACCGGTTATAGAAGCGATAGGATTCGGGTGAATGGTTAACGTTTTTTGGGCAGTTGCCGTACAACCATTGATATCAGTCACAGTGACTACCCAAGGCGTATTGTCAGAAACGGTAATGATGGCATTTGTATTACCCAATCCCCAATCGTAAGTTACTCCACCATTTGCAGTAAAGATTGTACTTTGACCATCACAAACTGCGTCTTCACCTAAAATCGTAGCTACCGGATTTGGAAAAACAGTTATTGTGATTGGATTACTTTCGTAAATACAATCCTGACCATTGGCCATTACCCGGTAAATTCTTCGGAAAGTATAAGTTCCTTCGTTAAGTATATTTGTAATATAATCTCTTGTGACATTTGATCCGGGAGCATTAGCAAAAGCTCCTCCGTTTATCGAGATTTCCCAAATATAGTTGCCGCCAAAAGGTGTGGCATCGTTACCGATAATCATTGTTTGTGGAAATTCATTACATGCTGTTGTATTTGACGGTGCAGAAATATTATTTACACCCGTCGGACAATCACAAAGGTCTCCGACAGTAATCGACATCAGGTCTTCGCAAAATCCGTTTGACCATATCAAATTGTATGTACCAGGAGATGGAAAATTATTTACTATAGTATTAGCCTGATTTACATCCAAAATATAAGGAAGTCCAGGTCCGTTAGCATAAGACCATGTTCCTGAACCTATCGCATTAAGGAATGCTTCATCAGTTACATAACAATTTAAAGAAACATCCGGTCCGGCGTCCGGTACAGGATGAACGGTTAACGTTTTTGTTGCAGTGTCTGTACAACCATTGATATCAGTCACAGTGACTACCCAAGGCGTATTGTCAGAAACGGTAATGATGGCATTTGTATTACCCAATCCCCAATCGTAAGTTACTCCACCATTTGCAGTGAAAGTTACACTACCGCCTGAACAAACATCATCATCTCCTGAAATGGAAGCAACCGGATTTGTATTGATCGTCAATGTTTTTTCAGCAGTAGCTGTACATCCATTCGCATCGGTCACCGTCACTATTGCTGTAGTTGCCGTGGAAACGGTGATACTTTGGGTTGTTTGATTACCAATACTCCAAAGGTAAGTATTTCCACCATTTGCAATGAAAGTTACACTGCCGCTTGAACAAACATCATCATCTCCTGAAATGGAAGCAACCGGATTTGGATTAATGGACAATGTTTTTTCAGCAGTATCCGTACATCCATTTGCATCGGTCACTGTCACTATTGCTGTAGTTGCCGTGGAAACAGTTATACTTTGAGTTGTTTGTCCACCTATATTCCAATCATAAGAAGTTCCTCCATTTGCAGTAAACGTGACACTTCCTCCCAAACAAACCTCGTCATCCCCTGAGATACCGGCTGTAGGATTTGTATTGATCGTCAATGTTTTTTCAGCGGTGGCTGTACATCCATTCACATCTGTCACCGTCACTATGGCTGTTGTTGCAGTGGAAACAGTTATACTTTGGGTTGTTTGGCCGCCTATATTCCAATTATAAGAAGTTCCTCCATTTGCTGTAAACGTGACACTGCCGCCCAAACAAACCTCGTCATCCCCTGAGATACCGGCTGTAGGATTTGCATTGATGGTCAATGTTTTTTCAGCGGTATCTGTACATCCATTAGCATCTGTAACCGTCACTATGGCTGTTGTTGCTGTGGAAACAGTAATGCTTTGGGTTGTCTGATTGCCGATATTCCATCGGTAACTTACACCACCATTTGCAGTAAAAGTGACACTGCCGCCAGAACAGGTTTCGTCGTCGCCGGAAATTGAAGCTATTGGATTGGCATGAACTTCTATTTGTATAATATTGCTTTCGTATTCGCAATCCTGGCCATTAGCCATTACATTATATATTCTTCTGATTCTATATATTCCCGGATTTAAAACCGGTGTAGTGTAATTTTTCTGATTATTGGTTCCTGAAGCGGCAACAAAACCTACGCCGTTAGTCTCCATTTCCCAAACGTAGGTGCCACCTGATGGTGTTGCATCATTTCCGATGATAGTCGTTGCAGGATATGTTCCACAAGCTTCGGTAATTGCAGGTGATGTAATCTGATTATCTCCCGGAGGACAAGCACAATTATTTCCTACGGTAATCAGGACTCTGTCTTCACAAAATCCGTTTGACCAGATCAGTTCATATGTGCCTGATCCTGAAAATCCGCTGACGGTTGTATTTGGTGCGTTGGAATTTGTAATGGTTGCTGTGCCGGGTCCCGGAATCAGTGTCCATGTTCCTGTTCCTGTCCCATTAAGCGTCGCCACATCTGTAGCATAACAATTTACACTTTGATTTGCACCGGCGTTCGGTACAGGATAAACAGTTAACGTTTTTGTTGCGGTATCTGTACATCCATTCGCATCGGTTACCGTCACTATTGCTGTAGTTGCCGTGGAAACGGTGATACTTTGGGTTGTCTGACTGCCAATGTTCCAAAGATAACTCACACCACCATTTGCAGTGAAAGTTACGCTACCGCCTGAACAAACATCATCATCTCCTGAAATTGAAGCAACCGGATTTGTATTGATCGTCAATGTTTTTTCAGCAGTATCTGTACATCCATTCGCATCGGTCACCGTCACTATGGCTGTAGTTGCTGTGGAAACAGTTATACTTTGAGTTATTTGCCCACCTATATTCCAATTATAAGAAGTTCCGCCATTTGCCGTAAAAGTTGCGCTTTCACCCAAACAAACAGCATCATCACCTGAGATACTCGCTGTAGGATTAGTATTGATTGTTAATGTTTTTTCAGCAGTATCTGTACATCCATTCGCATCCGTTACTGTCACTACGACAGGTGTTCCGTTGGAAACGGTGATACTTGGTGTTGTCTGATTACCGATACTCCAAAGGTAGGTATTTCCTCCATTTGCGGTAAACGTAACACTTCCTCCCAAACAAACCTCGTCATCCCCTGAGATAACGGCTGTAGGATTTGCATTGATCGTCAATGTTTTTTCAGCCGTATCTGTACATCCGTTCGCATCTGTCACCGTCACTATAGCTGTAGTTGCCGTGGAAACAGTTATACTTTGGGTTGTTTGTCCACCTATATTCCAATCATAAGATGTTCCGCCATTTGCGGTAAACGTGACACTTCCACCTGAACAAACAGCATCATCACCTGAGATGCTCGCTGTAGGATTAGTATTGATGGTCAATGTTTTTTCAGCCGTATCTGTACATCCATTCACATCGGTAACTGTCACTATTGCTGTAGTTGCTGTGGAAACAGTTATACTTTGGGTTGTTTGGCCGCCTATATTCCAATCATAAGATGTTCCGCCATTTGCAGTAAACGTCACACTTCCGCCGTCACACACTTCGTCATTACCTGTGATGGAAGCTGTTGGGTTGGCGTAAACTTCTATTTGTACTATATTACTTTCGTATACACAATCCTGACCATTGGCCATCACATTGTAAACTCTTCTGATTCTGTATGTTCCCGGATTCAAAACCGGTGTGGTGTAATCTTTTTGATTGTTGGTTCCTGAAGCGGCAACAAATCCACCTCCGTTAGTCTCCATTTCCCAAATATAGCTTCCACCTGAAGGTGTTGCATTATTTCCTATTATATTGGTTACAGGATATGTTCCACACGATTCTGTAATTGCAGGTGATGTAATCTGATTATCTCCCGGAGGACAAGCGCAATTATTTCCTACGGTAATCAAAACTCTGTCTTCACAGAATCCATTTGACCAGATCAGTTCATATGTGCCTGGTCCTGAAAATCCACTGACGGTTGTATTTGGTGCATTGGAATTTGTAATGGTTGCTGTGCCGGGTCCCGAAACCAGTGTCCATGTTCCTGCTCCCATTGCTTGAAGCGTCGCCACATCTGTAGCATAACAATTTACACTCTGATCTGCACCGGCATCAGGAACAGGATGAATGGTCAATGTTTTTTCTGCGGTATCGGTACATCCATTCGCATCGGTAACCGTCACTGTGGCTGTAGTTGCCGAGGAAACAGTTATACTTTGGGTTGTTTGTCCACCTATATTCCAATTATAAGAAGTTCCGCCATTTGCCGTAAAAGTTGCGCTTTCACCCAAACAAACAGCATCATCACCTGAGATACTCGCTGTAGGATTAGTATAGATTGTTAATGTTTTTTCAGCAGTATCTGTACATCCATTTGCATCGGTAACTGTCACTATTGCTGTAGTTGCCGTGGAAACAGTTATACTTTGAGTTGTTTGGCCGCCTATATTCCAATCATAAGAAGTTCCGCCATTTGCGGTAAACGTGACACTGCCGCCTGAACAAGTTTCGTCATCCCCTGAGATCGAAGCAACCGGATTTGGATTAATGGACAATGTTTTTTCAGCTGTATCTGTACATCCGTTCGCATCCGTTACTGTCACTACGACAGGTGTTCCGTTGGAAACGGTGATACTTGGTGTTGTCTGATTACCGATACTCCAAAGGTAGGTATTTCCGCCATTTGCGGTAAATGTAACACTTCCTCCCATACAAACCTCGTCATCCCCTGAAATCGAAGCAACCGGATTTGGATTAATGGACAATGTTTTTTCAGCCGTATCTGTACATCCATTCGCGTCGGTAACCGTCACTATGGCATTTGTTGCTGTAGAAACGATAATGCTTTGGGTTGTCTGATTACCGACACTCCAAATGTAAGTCACCCCACCATTCGCAGTGAACGTAGCGCTTCCACCTAAACATACCTCATCATCACCGGAAATGTTAGCTGTTGGATTTGTATTTATTGTTAAAGTCTTTTCTGCTGTGGCTGTACATCCGTTACTGTCAGTGACGGTCACTATTCGGGTTGTATTATCTGAAACCGAAATGGTAACGCCAGGCGCACCAATATTCCATAAATAACTTACTCCGCCACTGGCAGTGAAAGTGGCACTTCCACCGTCACACACTTCATTGTCGCCTGAAATAACGGCAACAGGTGAAGCTAAAATATTTAACGTTTTTTGAGCTGTATCTGTACAACCATTGGCATCCGTCACGGTAACAACCTGAGTGGAATTATCAGAAACCAATATGTTCGCTCCTGGTGTACCAAGATTCCATTCATAACTTATACCTCCGCTTGCAGTAAAAGTGACACTTTCGCCGTCACAAACCTCATTATCGCCTGAAATGGAAGCAACAGGATTAGGATTGATGGTCAATGTTTTTTCAGCTGTGGCTGTACAATTATTGGCATCGGTTACGGTAACCACCTGTGTGGTATTATTAGATACCGTAATGGTAGCACTTGAAGAACCGGATTGCCAAAGGTAAGTATTCCCACCATTTGCGGTGAAGATGGCCGTATTACCGGCACAAATTTCATCATCTCCACTTATGGTGGCTACAGGTTCCGGATTAATTGTCAATGTTTTTTCGGCTGTTGCTGTACATCCGTTGGCGTCAGTGACCAGAACCACTTGCGGGGTATTGTTTGAAACAACGATCGATGCGCCGGGTGTGACAGAATTCCAAAGGTAACTCACACCTCCATTTGCAGTAAAAGTGGCACTTCCACCTGTACAAACAGCATCATCACCGGATATAGAAGCATTTGGCTCAGGATTGATGATCAATGATTTTTCGGCTGTATCGGTACATCCATTGGCATCGGTCACGGTGACCACCTGAGGGCTGTTGTCTGAAACGGTTATGGTTGCTCCCGGAAACCCTGAACTCCATTCATAACTTACGCCTCCACTGGCTGTAAAAGTGACGCTTCCTCCCTGACAAACATCATTATCTCCTGATATAACTGCATTTGGAGGAGTTAAGGCTGTAACAACGCGACTTGCCGTCGCAGTACAACCTACCATATCTGTGATGGTCACTCTGTAAGTTCCTGGTGCTGACACGTCGATAGCAGGTGTTGTTGCACCGGTGCTCCAAACAAAACCGCTTCCGGCATCTGTGCTTAATGTCACAGAATTGCCGGGACAAAACTGATTATCTCCGACAATATTTACGGAAACCGCATCCAGTACAGTGACTCTTACTGTGTCACTACAAACCGAAGCTTCGTATATAAATGCGTAAACACCGGTAGATCCCGGTGCAAAAGTTACATTGGTTGATGGATTGGAAGTATTTGAAATATTGGCTCCCGGTCCGTTTAAAGGGTCAGAAGTCCATGTACCGGGATTATCTGCACTTGCTGACAATGTGGTTGAACCACCGCCACAAAGTACAATATCAGTTCCTGCGTTTGGTTTTCTTTCAAGTTCGATATCGAGAATTTCTTCACATTCATATTCATCAGTCACGGTGACCGAATAAATACCGTTGTTAAAGGTTGAAGCCGGTGTGATCATGATATCTTCATTCAAAGAAGAATAACCGGGTCCTGACCAACCGAATTTTAAAGGTTGTTGGCAAAGTGTGGTTTGAGGCTGTAAATCCAGACTTATATCGTTTGTACAATTAATTTCATAATTTAATTTTGGTTTTGGTGGAGTTACAGGGTTGAGATTTCCTCTGTATAACTGTTTAAAAGAACCTACTGTAAATCCGTTGCTGAAGTCTCCGGAGTTCATTCCGGGAGCTCCTGATCCCGGGTCTATTCCATTTCTGAAAAATCTGATGGTACGTCCACAATTTAATAAGGGTTCTCCGGTTGCTTTATTCCATACTCTGATTGAAAACAACTTAATGGTATCGCCGGTAGCAAGATTATTATATTGTGAAGCCGGAGATAATGCAGGTACTATAGTGTAAAAATTACTTTGAGGCTGTGCTGCAGGAGCAAATACCTGGGTAGAAATATTCCAGGTGGTGGGCTCTGTCCCGGTATACGTTTGATTATATCTCAAAGGCATATACAATTGAACAATTTCCATCGTGTCAGATGCACTCATCACCATACTGATGGTTGAGTTTGCCTGTGTACGTTGCCCTAAACTAGTGGCACTCCCTCCGACAATTTTAATACACACATTGTAGAGACACGTTGTTGTGTCATAAACCAATATATATTTTACAGAATCCAATTGTGCAGAAACTGTAAACGGGATAGTCATTAAAAAAATAAAAAAGAATTGGGCGATAAATTTTCTTATCATGTTTAGCTACCTTGAAAATGTAATGTAAAAACGAATTCTTAGAATTCAAACTTTTATAATCTCCAGGAAAGCCTTCCAAGTATTATTGATTTAATTCCGATAAAAAATACATAATCAGAATAAAATTCTTATTAGCTTAGTCGGTTTTTGGTTTTTCCGGGAAAAATCCGGAAAAAGTACTTTCATACTTTTTCCGGAAATTTTTGGTTTTATTTTGATAAAATCACCAGCTTCTTGGTGACAACCTGATTTTCAATGACAATCGATAATGAATATACGCCACTGTTGATGTTTGAGAGATTTAATTCAATCGGATGGTTACCTTTGTCAAACTCACTTGATTCCCTTAGTTTGGCAATGTGTTTTCCGTTCAGATCAAACAGATCAATGGAGATATGTCCTTCTTTTGGCAGACTTACAGAGACGATGGTTGATTGAGTTGCCGGTGAAGGATAAACGCTCACATTATAATCATATTCATTTCTCAAAGAAACGGTGGAACTATAAGTAAACTTACCGTCTAAATCAACTTGTTTGATTCTGTAATAATAGACACCAAAATTCTGATTATCCCTATCTAATGCACTATAAATTTTATTAATGTTTTGTCCTTCAAGAGGCAATATTTTGTCGCCTGCAGGTACAAAATTGTCTGTATTGTGCATACTTCTTTCTACAATATAATGACTGAGATTGACCTCATTGGCCGTTTCCCATTGGATGACATGCTGACCTTTCTGATCCTTTGAAGCATTGACATTGACCCAGGTCACCGGAAGTACACCTGCGACGATACCAAGGTCTATATGAGGATTTAAAAGATTTGGCTCCATGGCTACAGCTCTGGTTGTCCAAGGTCCGAATGAATTGTCAACGTCGCTATTCATGGCATCATCTCCAATCCGTGCATAGGTTCTTGTAAAATCAGTATGGGTGGAAGGAAGTCTGAACTTCAGATAAACATCTGATTTTTCGAGATATTCAATATTGTATTCACCTGTTTCATCTGTTGTTGAAACTCCTTTGATAGCATGTGTATTTGCATCACGAGCTTCAACTACAACACCTGATACCGGTAGTTCGCCATCTTCCTGAATACCATTATGGTTTTCGTCGACCCAAACTCTGTTACCTGCTGATGCCATTGGATAAAATCCGCCTGCAAGATCGGACTTGTGTTGGCCCGGTGTCAGGTTGAATGTATTGGTTGTCATTGGACCGTTTGCATTGGTCAGGTCACTGTCTCTTGTCGGATCATTGCCAATATTTGGTCTGACCCTTACCAAACCGATCAATGGCAAATCAACCCTCAGATAGTACTCTCCCGGAGGAACACATGGAAAATTGAAATATCCGTCTTCTGAGGCGGTACCCGGTTGTCTGCCTGTAGTAGCCTGTGCCACTTTTTCAAAAGTACCGTTTACATTACGCCACAATTCGACAAAAAGTCCGTTCATACCATTTTCAAAATTATCTTTTCTGTCATTCATCAGATAATCATACCAAAGGTATCCCGATACTCTTGAACAAATATACATTCCAGCATCAATGTCCATTCTGTCTTCTCCCGGAACAACCTGGAAAAAACCGGTTGTACCCGCTCCCATGGTTCCGGTAATATCACTATCTGTCAGCGGATCGCCCACATGTGCCGGTGAATAAACATAATTCGTTGGTGTCATAACCCTCATGAAATAGTTACCTGCAGCTATGTTTTCGAATTCATAAGCTCCGTTAGCACTTGTTGTGGTTGAAGCCACCATAACTCCGGAATCATTGTACAGTCTTACCTGACAATTTGCCATACCGGATTCTCCGATGTCCTGAATTCCGTTGGCATTATTGTCCAACCAAATAAAATTACCAACTTTACTGGCCAGATTTTCATGTTCTACCAAAATATGTAAAGTCGCATTATCGCAAGCTCCGAGATTATCACAAACTCTGTAAGGCCAGAAATAAGGTCCGTAAAAGCCTGTAGCCGGTGTGAAAGTATAACTACCATCACTGTTTACTGCAAGATTTCCAACACCTGAAATATTTGATGTAAATGCAACAACAGATTGATTGTCACCTTCAGGATCTGTATCGTTGGCCAATAAGCCTGAAGCAGCACTTCTGGAAAGAGCCGTATTATAAGCTGATTGAGCATAATCGTCCATTCCATTGGTAATATTCGGTGCCTGTAATGATACAACCGTAATATACACCCAGGCTCTCTGACAATTAACCGGAGAAGCTACAGGCGTCTGACATACTTCATACCTGAATGAGTCAATTCCGATAAAATTACTGTTAGGTGAATACATTTTGGTCAAAACATTATAACTTCCTCTTGTAGGAGGTGTAACAATCGTTGGATTATTTAAAGCACAACTCAATGAATTCTGACATCTGTCATTTACTAAAATTTCTATTTCAATTGGAATATTCATTTTTGTCCTTGCATAATCATGATTTACCACCGGTGGTTTATTATTGACATTCTGCATCAATACCGTGATAACCAAAGGGACAACATCACAGGAAGAGGTACATGAATTCACTTCAAACTGGTAAACCCCTGCAACACTACACACAAAAATGTATGTACCGTCATTTTGCAAAGAAGGAATACATGGTGAAGGATTGCCCGCCACCGGTTGAATTGAAGTATATGAAGCACCTGAAGCACCATCATTGGTACTTACATTTCCGGTAACCTGAATATCAACATATGTTACATCAAAATCAGGATTAAAACAATCTCCTCTCACTTCCACTACAATAGATGCCGGAGGTGATGTACAACCGTTTATGGTTTGAGTCACACTAATAGCATACAATCCGGCTGCTGCAGGGACCATTGAAGTTGAAGCGCCAGTACTTTGAGACAATCCTGCCAACGGGCTGGAAGTGTACCAATTGTAGGTTGCTCCCTGAATCGGATCAACATTTAATACCACATTATTTTTAATACAAACAAAATCCGGTGAAAACCGTATTCCGCTCGGTGCAGAAGGCAAACCCGGATTAATCAGATTGACCGGTCCGGCATAAAGTCCTGAAGTACAACCAAAAGCATTGGTCAACCTGAAATTTGTGTATTGACCGCCGGCAAGATTTGTAATTGTAATAACTCCGGAATTATTGGAAGTTGCATTAACTGATCTTGGACTGTTATTATAAGAATATTGAACGGTATAATCTGCATTGGCTACCAATCCTGATATAAGTAAACTTCCGTTAGCATTATCACATGTGGGATCAACTTTGGAAACTGTATTCGCATCAGGTGTAGCTGGTACCGGATTAACAACAACTACCACACTCGCATTAGGTGATGTACATCCTGCAATAGTCTGTGATACCTGAACTGTATATGAACCTACCAAAGTAGGATTCATTGTGTTTGTGTTTGAAGTGCTGGTACCCAAACCTGCTCCTGCAGGGCTCACGGTCCATGTATAGGTAGCACCTGATGTATTGGTAACACTCAGATTTACCTGATTTCCAATACATACCGGGTTCGGTACTGCATTAAGATTGGCAGGAGCAGCTGGTGAATTCGGATCATTCAAACTAACAGGTCCGGCAAAAATACCGGAAGCGCAACCTGCAGCACTTGTAACAGAAAAATTACTGTATGTGCCTGCTGTAAGGTTTGAAATCGTGATAATACCAACACCATTTGAAGTAACAGAAACAGTTACCTGAACATTATTTCTGCTGTAAGTAACATTGTATGTCTGATTTGCCGGATATCCTGCAAGAGATATTGTTCCGTTTGTACCGGCACAAATTGTTGGGTTAGTGCTGGTTACATTACCCGCTGTTGGTGTAGGCGGAACAGGATTGATCAATACAGAAACTGTAGCAGCAGGTGAAGAACAACTTCCCAAAGATTGGGTCACGCTGATCACAAAAGTTCCTGCTGAAGTCGGCATCATCCAGTTTGTAGCAGTATTGGAAGAACCCAAACCAGCTTGTAAAGAGCCTGCTGACCACGAAAATGTGGCCCCTGATGCTCCGGTTGCTGTAAAATTAACCGTTGTTCCCAGACAAGCAGGGTTTGGTGAAGCTGTCAATCCCGGAATCGCAGGTGCAGAAGGATCTGAAAGAACTATCGGACCAGGGAAAGTATTGGAAGAACAAGAAGACGCATTGGTCAATCTGAAATTCGAATAACTACCTGCCAATAACCCTGTAACTGAAGCTATACCAGAACTGTTAGAAGTTACTGTAACGTTTAATGTATTTGCTCCTACACTGTATTGTAACGTATAGATTGTATTATTTGCCAACCCGGAAATATTAATCTGACCATTTGATCCTCCGCAAGATGTTGGGTTTACTCCTGTGACATTTGTACCACTTAATGAAGGTGGATTCGCATTTACAACAACAGAGATTTGTGCAGGATCTGAAGTACAACCTGCAACCGTCTGAGTTACATTAATAGTATATGAACCGGCGACGGTAGCCAACATTGAAGTCGTATTGGTCGAAGAAGTCGTAAGACCTGCGTTGGCGGAGGAAGCAGTCCAAAGGTAAGTTGCTCCCGGATTATTGGTCACTGATAGATTAACTGATGCTCCGAGACAAACGGGATTTGGGATGGCCGTCAGATTCTGTGGAATAGCTGGTGCGCCCGGATCAGATAAACTTATTGAGTGAGTTGAAACTCCTGATTGACAATTATTACTGTTGGTCAAGCGGAAATTATTATACGTTCCGGCTGTAAGATTAGGAATCGTTATGATTCCTGTGCCATTAGCTGTCAAACTTATATTTTGAGTGACATTATTTCTTGAATATTGTAAAGAATACTGAGTATTTGGAATTAAACCTGAAATACTGATGCTTCCATTGGTTCCGCCACAAGTCGATGGGTTCGTTGACGTAAATTGTCCGGCTACCGGAGTTGCAGGCAAAGGATTTACCACAACCTGCACTGATGCTGTGGGTGAAGTACATCCACCAACTGTCTGAGAAACCAAAATGGTGTAAGTAGCTGCAACATTAGACGTCATTGTCGTAGTATTGCTAGTTGAAGCTACCAAACCTGCATTTGCATTTGAAGCTGTCCAGGTATAGGTTGCTCCCGGATTATTGGTCACAGATAAATTTACTGTTGTTCCGGCACAAACAGGATTTGGATTGGCAGTAAGGTTTGCCGGTGCTGAAGGAGCATTCGGGTCTGTCAATAAAACAGGTCCTGCAAGTGTATTAGAAGTACAGTTTGAGCTGTTGGTTACGTTGAAAGAAGCATAAACACCAGATGTTTGTCCTGAAATCACAATTTGTCCGGAAGCATTGGAAGTTAAAGATGTTGAAACCGGACTTCCGTTTTTCGTATAATTAACGGTATATGTTGTATTATTTGCTGCACCTGAAATAGTAATGATTCCATCACTTCCACTACAAGTAGAAGGATTCGTTCCTGTCACACCTGTCAAAACCGGTGCACCGGGATTTACAACTACACTCAGGGAAGCAGGAAGAGATGTACATCCTGCGACAGTTTGGGTCACGCTTATGGTGTATGTTCCCGTACTTAAAGGTGCCATTGATGTATTTGAATTTGCAGAAGCAGTCAAACCAGCGTTGGCGTTGCTTGCTGTCCAGGTATAAGTTGCTCCCGGATTATTCGTCACGGTTAGAGCTGCCGTCAACCCCATACATACAGGATTCGGATTAGCAGTAAGGTTAGAAGGTGCTGCAGGAGCCGAAGGATTGGTCAAAACAACCGGTCCGGGAAACACTGCGGATGCACAACCTGACACATTGGTAATTCTGAAATTTGAATAAGAACCGGCACTTCTTCCGCTGATAACAATATTTCCAGAACCGTTACTGGTTATGGTGGTTGTCACCGGATTACCATTGAATAAATAATCTACTGTATAAGAAGTATTGGTAAGGTACCCAGATAATGTAATCGTGCCGTTTGCACCTCCACAAGTTGTCGGATTTGTTGAAGTCACACTACCTGCTGTTGGTGTAGGAGGCGATGCATTTACTGAAATTCCAAGATTGGCAGCCGGTGAGGTACAGCCTGCTACTGTTTGTGTAACCATGATGTTAAAAAACCCACTGGTTGTAGGCAGCATGGTATTTGTATTGGTAATACTTGAATTTAATCCTGCTCCGGCTGATGTGGAAGACCACGTGTACGTTGCTCCCGGATTATTGGTAACAGAAAGACTGATGGGCACGTTTTGACAAGTTGGGTTCGGACTTGCAGCCAGATTGGCCGGAGCCGCAGGTGCATTGGGGTCCACAAGGTTTACCGGACCGGCATAAGTACCCGAAGGACATCCGTTAAATGTCACCACCGTAAAATTCGTGTAAGTTCCCGCGGAAAGTCCGGTAATGATACCCACTCCGGTACCTGACGTAGTAACATTGGCGGATTGATTTGTACTGTTTCGGGTGTAGTTAATAATAAAAGATGTATTCGGCGTAAGCCCGGAAAAAGAAATGGTTCCGTCACTACCATTACAAACGGTTGGGTTTGTAAAAGTGACAGAGTTGATATTCGGTGTTGGTGGTGTATCATACACCAGAACATTAATGGAAGCCGGTGACGAAGTACATCCGTTAGATGAAGCAGTCACTGAAACACCATAATTTCCTGAAGAAACCGGCAACATAGTATTTGTAGAAGATGTGGAATTGTTTAGTCCTGCATTTGCAGAAGAAGCAGTCCACGTATACGTTATCCCGCTTATATTGGTTACACTTAAGTTTATCGTTTGACCTATACAGGAAGGATTGGGGTTTGCTGTTAAGTTTGTAGGCGCAGCAGGTGATTCGCTCACCGTCAATAACACCACATTTGAAGTATCCAGACATCCGGGTGCGCTTGGCAAACTATAGACACGTCTGAATCGGTGTGCTCCTTGTCCCAGGATACCTGTAGTATAATTTTGTTGATTATTGGTACCCGTTGCACTTGAATACAATCCGTTGTTCAAACTGTAAATCCAAAGGTATTCGCCTCCGGCAGGTGTCGGGTTAGACCCTGTTATGGTGATATTGCTGCTCAAACCACAGTAAGTTGATGGATTGACAGCATTTAATACATTATTTGTAATGGCACAACTGCATTCGTCATCTACGGTCAACTGCACCATGTCTGTACATGACTGGGATGTCCAGACAAAATAATAAATACCAGGAACGCTGAATCCGGATACGGTGGTATTAGGGTCTAATGCATTTGAAAAATTTACTGTTCCGGCACTACCTGCTCCTAAAGACCAAAAACCTGTACCGGTAGCACCTAATGACGCTGTACCAGTGACATTACAATTGACAGAGGCAGGATCATCACCTGCATCAGCTTGGTTTATGGTAGCAACTACTGTATCTTTACATGCTCCGGTATCATATATAAATGAATAATTACCAATTGCTGTTCCATCAAAACTAACGGAAGCAGCACCATTGGCACCGGGAATTAAAGTTGCCCCTGCAGGATTGGCTCCTAAAGGAGACCATGTCCCGGTATTGGGTTCCGTTCCTTGTAAATTATATTGTTGTGATGCGCACCCTGTAAAATTATTTCCTGCGTTCGGTTTGGAGACGGCCTCTATTGTTCTGGTTGCAGAACAACCTCTTGCATTGGTAACCGTTACAGTATATTGTCCTGTGTTAGCCAAAGTAGCCGGATTTATATTGACATCTTGTGTGGTAGCGGTAAAACCATTGGGTCCTGACCAGCTGTATGTCATTGGATTAAGACAAGATGTTGTTGTCACTGAAAGGTCTATTTCGACACCTCTGCTGCATGTGGTGGTTGCATTTAAAACCGGAGCAGGAGGATTTACTTTAGGCAGATTTGCCCGATATCTTTGAGCTATACCACCCAGGGTATAACCATTGGAAAAGTCACCACCTCCCATACCAGGGGCAGATGATGGGGGATCTATTCCATTTCTGAAAATTCTGACGCCTGAAGCACAATTTGGCGTTGGGGTAATGTTTAATGAAAATAATCTGATGGTATCTCCCGCAACAATATTATTAAACCATGAAGTTGGGTTTAATGAAGGTGTAAACCCATAAAAATCCGACTGTGGTTCTACTGCAGGTGAAACTATCCGGCTTCCTTCCGACCAAACGGTAGGAATTGTTCCTGTATAATTCAGGTTATTCTGAATGGGATTAAAATTTTGAGCAACGGACACCGTCGAACCTGTGGGTACAACCACTGAGTACTGGGCATTACTTTGTGTCCTTTGTGAAGGTGAGGTTGCAGACCCTCCATTGATTACAATAAAACAATCCCATCTGCAATTGGCAGGATTAAACCGTATTTGGTAATCCAAATTGGTAATTTGGGAAAACCCGTTCTGGAAAAACAGTATACCAAATACTATGGCACACCATAAGTTTCTTATTTTCATTTCCTAACTTTTATAATAAAAAAACGAGATAAAAAAAGGGTGTATCCCGACCCTTTTGTTTTTCAATCTTTGACCGAAAAAAGATTAAAAAACAGTCGGGATACACCTGAATTGCCCTAAGGCAACTGTTCTATGAAAAAGTCAAAGTTTGCAATGAAACCTTGGTTGATATTCAATGGATAGAACAATAACTGAATATACATCATGTTCTTATCGTCATTCGGGTTATCAAACTTACTCTTACCGTTCATATCGAAGTCTCCTAAGAGATATCCGTATGCAAAGTCGAAGTTGGCATTAAAATTACCACCGAAAGCAGTACTGTTTGTCGGATAATCCAAAACATCAAAAAATACGACGTTCATATCGTCACCAGGGTTTGAAGCCTTGATCTTTCCGTTACCGTCAAAATCACCGGCCCATAAAGCCCTGTATCCGAAAAACGCTTCTGTATTCATCGCTAATCCTGTAAAATCAACAGAACTATATACCGGATGATCATCACCGAAGTCAAACACCGGAAGATCAGCCTTTGTAAAGTCAACCAGATCAAAAAGCTGGGCAGGTGTTTGAGCAGCTGCTGTCATGGCTCCAAGGTGTCTGAAATGTCTTACGGCAACATAATAGTTGTCGACCGCTATTCCAGGGAATCTCAATCCATGGATACCGTCAAGATCAACCACATCTCCGTCTCTTTGTAACAAACCTGTTCTGGTTGTTATGATATTAGCAGGATTGGTCTTATCTCTCAATTCGATATACACCCAATCTACGATGGCTTCCTGTCCTGTTACAGCAAATACTGTTGATGGATTAGGAATAGTCGCAAATTTGGTCATCACACCGGTACCTTCAGGTTCAAATGATGTTTCTGATGGTGCTCCAACTACCCAAGTTATTGGTCTTACTAAGGTATTTGCAACATCCAAAGTAACAGTATCAACTGCATTAGGACTATTCAATGTAAATACTGGTGATTTAACCGGGAATCTGAACGGATCAGAATTAGGAATATATCTCCTTCCGGTAAATGGATTGACTCTGAGATTATCTCTCATCAATGGTCTTCCACTACCATCTGTAGCCAATGCGTTAGCATTTTCCATCAATGATCCTTCCAAATAAACTCTTACTTTAATCGTAAGATCAGGAACAATCAATAAGTGGAGTGTCGCATTCGCACAAGCACCTACAGTATCGCAAGAGGTATATGTAAATTCAACAGGTCCGTAGAACCATTCTGCCGGTGTAAAGGTCCAGCTTCCGTCTGCGAGAAGAGCAAAATTACCTTCTGGTACATTTGAAGTATATGGAGTTACCTCCAAAGGAACATCTCCTTCAGGGTCACTGTCGTTTGTACTGACATTACCTGAAATCGGTGTGTCCTGAGGACCAACTGCAAAGTCATCCGCTGCGATAGTTGTATTGTCTGCATTGGATGCTGAAACTGTGATAAACTGTTTGGCAGTTGCACAATTGGTTGGCTCACCGGTAACACAAACTGTATAAGTCAACACATCTATACCTACATACCCTGTGTTTGGAGTGTAAGTAATATTTCCATTGGCTACATTTACTGAAGTACTTCCGTTTGCCGGAGCAACGGTAACCAAAACTGATGCAGGATTCAAACTACAACCTGCGATTCTCATACATCCGTCGTTAGCAAGTGTCAATAATGTCACTGCTGTATTCTGGAAGGTAGTTGCAAAGTCAACATTGGCAACTGGCTGAGCTGCAGGATCAACAAAATCCGTAACGGTAATGGTTAATTCAGCTGTAGGACAGCCTGACTCCTGTGGAGGTGTACAAGCAGGTACGTTGAAAACATAAACCCCTACCATGTTAGCCTGAAACTCGTAAGTTCCGTCTTCATTCAACTGAATTGTGTATAAAGATCCCGCAGGACTGGATACCAATACCTGAGGTCCGTATTCTGTCGCAGGATCAACACTATCGTTTGTATTTACATCTCCTGTCACCGGAACATCAACAAAAGTTGCGTTGAAGTCAGGATTCAAACAGTGTGAAACTGAAACTGTATCTGTAGGAGCCGCTGAAGTACAACCTGTTGCTGTTAACGTGAAGGTAAAAGTAACTTTACCAGGTCCGATAGAAGTAACGATACCATCGTTGTTTACTGTAGCAACCGCAGGGTTATTACTGATCCATGTACCACCTGTAGATGGTGCAAGGGTTGTCGTACCACCCACACAAATGTCGGTTGGTCCAGTAATCGTTGGAGTAGGTGATGCAGCTACAGTCACAGGACTGGTTGCATCAGATTGACATGTGGTTGCAGCATCTGTAAAAACAAAGGTAGCAGATCCCGGACTAACACCGGTAACCAAACCTGCATTTGTTACTGAAGCAATTCCTGATGCACTTGATACCCAGGTACCTCCTGAATTTGGAGATAAATTGGTATTTCCGCCGACGCAAATCAGAGATGGTCCGGAGACAGCCACTGATGGTTTAGGGTGAACAATAACAGGAAGTGTAGGATCGGATTTACAACCAGCTGCATCTGTGAAAACAAAAGTTGCTTGTCCGGCTGTCAATGCTGTAACTAAACCTCCATTCGTCACGCTTGCTACAAGAGGACTGTTTGAAGCCCATGTACCACCTGAATTCGGAGATAAATTAGTAGTTTCACCGATACACAATTCGTCATCACCTGTGATAGATACCGCAGGACCCTGAGTGATTGTTACTACTACAGAAGTATCAGAAATACATCCTGTTGTTGTATTGGTAAAAATAAATCTTGCTGTTCCTGCAGAAACACCGGTAATCAAACCTGCGTTGCTGATGGTTGCCACAGCAATGTTGGTACTTTGCCATGTTCCGCCTGTTGTAGGAGAAATATTGGTTGTTCTACCCACACAAATACTGTTAGGTCCGTTCAAAACCGTAATTGGTTTAGGACTAACGGTAACAATACCTGAATTCTGAGAAACACAACCATTTGTTGAAGTAAATCTGAATGTTGCAATACCTTCAGCAACACCTGTGACAACACCTGTAAGACTGTTGATGGTTGCAATCGAAGGGTTGTTGGCAGACCAGGTACCTGTAGCAGAAGCTGTCAGGGTTGTAGTCGTACCGATACAAATATTAGCAGGTCCCATCGTAATCGTAGGTCTTGGCATCACTGCCACGCTGATGATCGGATCAGAAGGACATCCTGCTGTGGAAGTAAAAGTAAAGATTGCTGTTCCCTGCGCTATACCGGTAATAATACCTGCATTCGTAATAGTAGCCGCCGCAGCGTTACTTGAAGCCCAGACACCACCTGTTGTAGGGGTAACTGTAGATGTGCTGTCAATACAAATATTACCCGGACCTGTCAAAGCTACTGTTGGTTTAGGATTGACAGTTACTGTCAATGGTGTGGATTGACAACCTGTGGCAGTCTGAGTATACACCAATTGAGAAGTTCCTGCAGATACACCTGTAATCAAACCTGCATTGGTAATGGTAGCTACGCCTGTTGCTGAAGAAGACCATGTTCCTCCTGTTGTAGGGTTCACTGTAGTGGTTTGACCCACACAAATGCTGTTTGGTCCTGTGAAGGATGTTGGTGGATTGGCAAAAACAGTAATCGGTGCAGTCGGATCAGATACACAACCTGAAGAAGCCGTGAATGTGAAAAACGCTGTACCCGGGCTAACTGCTAAAACATTTCCACCATTATCAACTGTAGCTACAGCAGGATTACTACTCGCCCATGTACCACCTGAAGTCGGAGATACTGTCGTCGTAAAACCAGTACACACTTGTGTAGGACCAGTAATACTTACTACCGGTCTGTTGGTTATGGTGATAGTAGTAGGCAAAGACTGACAGAAAGTAGTAGACGAAGTAAAGAAAAGCGTTGCTGTACCAACAGAAATACCGGTAATCAAACCTGAATTATTGATGGTAGCTATTGCCGGATTCAAACTTGTCCATGTTCCGCTTCCACCTGTTGTATTGGTTGCATTAGATGTAAAACCAACACAAATAGGATTCGGCGTTGCTGCCGTAATAAGTGGTCTCGGCTGAACAGTTATCGTCAAAGAACCCTGACAACCTGTAGAGGTTTCTGTATACGTCATGATTGATGTTCCTTGTGCCACTGCTGTAACCAAACCTGCATTGGTCACTGTAGCAACACCTGTTGTTGCACTTGACCATGTTCCTCCTGTCGAAGGAGTAAGGTTTGTAGTCGTTGTAGGACACAGGGTGCTTGAACCTGCCAGTACGGTTGGACCCGGATTGACAGTCAACGGAGATGTTGTATTCTGACAACCATTCAAACTGGTATATCTGAACGTTGCAATACCTGATGCAAGTGTTGTAATCGCACCGGTGTTCGCATCTATGGTAGCTACCGATGTATTCAATGAAACCCACGTACCGCCTGAAGGAGTAGCTGAAGCTGTTGTTCCTGTACCGATACATCTTACAGCGTGTGCAAGAGTTACTGTTGGGCTAGGCAATACAGTCAAAGGACTGGAAGGAGCAGACTGACAACCTGTTGTGGTTTCTGTCCATCTTAAAGTAACAGTTCCTGCGCCAACACCTGTCACCAGACCGGCATTTGAAACAGTGGCTATTGTTGTATTTGTCGAAGACCAGGTACCACCTGTTGCCGGTAAAGCATTGGTTGTACCGAAAATACAGATGGTAGTAGATGCCAGAGAAATGGTTGGTACTGGTCTGACCTGAACGTTCAACGTATCTGATATACAATTTGTAGAAGTTTCTGTAAATACAAATCTACCCATACCAGCAGATACTCCGGTCACTACTCCTCCATTGGTGACTGAAGCAATGGCAGGGAATACAGAAACCCACGTACCACCTGTAGATGGTATCAAGGTTGTGGTAGAACCGATACAAACTGCTGAAGTACCGCTAATCGCTACTGTTGGCGGAGGGTTGACGGTTACCGCATTGGTTGTATTGGTACAACCGTTACTGTTTGTAAACGTAAAGGTGGCTGAACCACCTGCAAGGGCTGTAACCAAACCTCCGTTTGTAACTGAAGCAACGCCCGGATTATTGCTAACCCATGTGCCCCCTGATGTAGGAGAAAGCATGGTAGTTGCACCGACACAAATGCTGTTGGAGCCGGTAATACTGACAACCGGTCTCGGATTGACCGTAAATACCATCGTATCCGCACAAGTCGGTGTTGAATATATAAATCCGTAAGTACCGCTTGCTGCATTCGAAAATGTAACCGTTGCATTACCTGCAGGAAGTAAGCCTAGGGTAGCACCTGAAGAAGGGTTACCTGGTCTTGCTGACCATGTTCCTGTAGTAGGTTGTGTACCTGATATATTGTATGATGAGCCCGCGCAAACTGTTTGATCGGGTCCGGCATTGGGTTTATTTGTTACCGTCACAGTCACAGAGTCTTTACAACCCAATGAATCTGTTACCACCACCTTATAATTTCCTATATTGTTTGTGGTCGATGGGAAAATACTTACATCCTGACTGGTAGATGTAAATGAAAAAGGACCAGTCCAGCTATACTCCAAAGGAGCCTGACAAGCTGTGGTGGTCGCTGTTAAATCAATTTCAATACCTGAACTACAAGTGGTCTGAGCACTAACGATGACAGGGATTGGTGGATTCTTCTGGGTTGAATTGGCATTATAACGTTGTGCAGGACCTCCAATGGTAAAACCATTGTTAAAGTCTCCACCGCCCATACCCGGAGCAGAAGAAGGAGGGTCAATGCCATTTCTGAAAATCCGTATACTATCACCGCAATTATTGATCCTTCCGACATTTAAGCTGAAAAGTCTGATGGTATCCCCGCTGTTCAGATTATTGTACTGAGAAGCAACCGCCAGATTGGGTGTAATAGAGTGAAAATCAAATTCCGGCATCGTATCCGGAGAAATAACAGAGGTAGTGATATTCCAAGGAGCCGGATCAGTACCCGTATAGGTCTGGTTGTTTCGCAATGGAAAATAACTTCGGTTTACACTAATACTCGTACCTGTGGGAACCACAATGGTAAACTGAGAGTTAGTTTGTGTTCTTCTTGCAACCGTACTCGCAGACCCTGCATTAATGATAATGCATGCGAAATACTTACAAGAATCGGCATCGTACTTCAGCTGATAGTTGACACTGGTCACCTGAGCCTGTACGTTTGGGGTTAGAAAAAAGCTACCTAAGAAGGCAACCGCTAATAAAATCCTGGTTTTCATGTTGTTGAATATTACGATATTTTAAGGTTTTACATGATATAAATAAATCTTACACTTTTCGGTAAAATAGGGTGGGCTTTATTGGGCGGATGTCTGTATCTTTTCAAAAAGTAACCCTTGAAGTAACCCGGAATTTCATCCAGCTTATTCTTAATTTTGTTCTCAAAAATCTTCAGACTGCACCACTCAGATTGGACACCCTTTTTACCAAATAACAAGATCCTTACTATGGAAACTACCATAATCAGGAAATTTGTAAATAACGTCATTTGATAAAACTTCATATATATAAGAAATTAATAACTTGATTATTGCATTACTTATGGAAGCCCTATCACATTCTATTCAGGTAAAAATGTTGGTATATAGCGACAAATGTATTATAAATTTTTATAATATAAAAACATTTTACAAAAAAAATGTTAAAATATTTTCAAGCAATACCTTGTACAAACCTTCTTTTTGATTAATCCGGTTTATAAACCAACAACTCTTCATGAAATTCTTTTGGTAAAAGAATTCATTCTGAATACAACATGGAAAAACTATTCACTTGAGATCTGACAAGGCAGGGGAATCACGTACCTTGGTTTTTGGGCTTCATTACTTGCACTAATATGTAGACACTTTTTTTGGTTTGAACCACTATGTTGAGATATACAAATAAATAAAGTATGATTTTTATGGATTTTCCTTTTATACTAAACAAAGAATTTCCTTCTTTTATCCTCTCAAAACATGTAATGCCCAACCTTGGAAAAAACAAAAAATTATTTTGATATGATAAAAGGTATTACCTTTTTATCAATTCCGGAATGCAGTACAATCACGTATGATCCTGCGGATTGTTTCAGGACGTCAAAGTCACCTAATACATTTTCTGAAGTACCGCTTTGAGCTTCTTTTTTAAAAATCAACTCTCCGGAATGGCTATATACCGAAACAAAAACGTCGTATTCATGTTCCGGATTTATCTGAAGATGTATCATGTCCGTTGCAGGTACAGGAAATACTTTAGCCGATAATGTATTCGATTCTCCCCTGTTTGTTCGTACCGATACCGGTCCAAAATATTCTTTTTGACCATCAACGTCCACACTTAACAATCTGTATTGATAAAGCCTGTTTAAGATTATCTGTTTATCTGATATTTCATATCTACCTGTTTTACCAAAGGTATAGATTTTTTCCAGCGGCTGAAAATTTTCTCCTTCCAATGCTCTTTCCACAATAATATAATCATGGTTTATTAATGCTTCAATATCCCAGGAAATCATGTTCTGATGATTATTTTTGTCATATTCGGCTTGCAGATTTGATATATATAGAGGTAAAACCCTTTCATCCACCATCACCTGAACAGAGGAAACCGACATACAATCATCCGGTGAAATAATCGTCAACTGATACATTCCCTCCTGATTTTTCCTGATATTCGAAATCATGGGATTTTGTTCTGTCGCAATAAAATTACCCGGACCTTGCCAAATAAATTGTTCAGCGTCCGTCCAAACACCCGAATTTAACTCAACATTACTTCCTTCAGGTACCATGGGAATGGAAGGAATACTTCCTGAAGGTCTGGGTAATATTGTCACTGTAATAGAGTCTGTATTTGAACAACCAACCTGATTGAAACCCGTAACATGATAAGTAGTTGTCAGAGTGGGTGAAACCATAATATTGGCTGTAGTTTGTAAAGTAGACCAAACATATCCGACACCACCGCCTGCTACGATCAATACAGGCGGACTGCCTTCGCAAAAAGCAAAGTCTTCTCCAACATTGATAGCGGGACGTGGATGAACGATAACTTTTATAGTGTCAACCAAAGTATCAAATACTACATATATAAAACGGTATTCTCCTAAAGCACTTGCCGAAAAACGAATATTTGCCAGACCAAGGGTATCGGTCAAAATTTGAGCCCCTGTAGGATTGGATGGTGCCGAAGACCAGGTACCGACTATACAGCCTCCTTCTATCATCAAATCACTTCCGGCACAAGCTATAGTATCCCGTCCTGCATTTGCTTCAAAACAACCACAATATGGATTTGCCGTGATGGTAACCGTATCTGAACAAACATCATTTGTCCAGCTCAAATGATACTCACCCGGCAATTCAAAAGAATGTAATACCAAATCAGGGTTTCCATATTGTTGTAAAGTCAACATGGCTACACTTGTCGGCAACACTTTCCAATACCCTGTACCGGAAGCTTCTACAAATGCAGTATCCGTTTCAAAACAAAAAAGTTCTGCATCTGAACCCGCACTAAGTGACGGCGATACAAGAATTATGACCGTATTACTCGTATCAGAACATCCTGGGTTTCCGACCGGATAATAAACTCTTTTAAAGGTGTGTTCCCCAACATTTAAAATGTTTGTTTTATAATTTTTTTGACTTGAAATGCCGGGGGCGGTTGTAAAAACAGCATTGTTTTCACTGTATAACCATTTGTATGTTCCGGAAGTATCCACTTCATTTCCTTCAAGAGTAATATCTGATATCTGATTGCAAAATGAAAAATCCTCAGGTATTGTTACCTCATTTTCTACAGCGCAGGCACAATTTTCACCCACATGTATTATTACAGTATCCTGACAAACTCCTGAAGATCGGAAAACACGGTATATTCCCGGAACTGAAAAGGAAGAAGCTCCGGTGATTAAAGACTGCGGATGGGTCAACACCAAGGTCCCGGGATTCAGGGTATCAACCAACCATTCACCTGATTCTTGTGCTTTTAAGGTCGTTTTCCCAGTAAGGTAACATCTGACAGATTTGTCATCGCCTCCATTGGGTTTGGAAAAGGCCACAATGCTGTCTTTAGTAATACATCCGATAGAATCTTTGATGGAAATATGATACCATCCGTTTTGTAAAGGTCCTGAATTTTCTATCAACACATCTTTTTCATTGTTTTTATAACCTTCCGGACCTGTCCATTCATACGTAAAAGATCCATGACATGCGGCAGGCTCGACCGTTTGCAACGTTATGTCAATACCATCACTACAATGGGATTGAAGGAGTGATATCTGAGGTCGTGCAGGGTTTTTTGGTTGTGCGTTCCCGTCGTACCTGTTGGCCAGACCACCCAAAGTAAATCCGTTTGAAAAATTACTACCAAACATTCCGGGTGCTGAAGGCCCCGGGTCAACACCATTCTGAAATATTCTGACCCCCTTACCGCAATTTGTAACAGGTGAAACGGCCAGAGAAAAAAGTCTGATGGTGTCGTTTGTTGCTATATTGTTGTAAAAAGAAGTGGGAGATAAAGTAGGAATAATACTATAAAAATCTGACTCAGGCTGAGCTTCAGGAGAAAGTATAGTACTGGCCAATTGCCATACCATAGGTTCAGTTCCTAAATAATTCTGATTATTCTGTAAAGGCATGTATCTCCTTTCTATTGAAATAGTACTTCCTGTAGGTACCACTACAGAAATTTGCGCATTCAATTGGGTTCTTTGCGGAATACTTGTTGCCTGACCTTGTTTTATGATTATATGAAAATCAAAAAGACAGGTGGATTCATTATAAGCCAGATAATACTGAACTTTTTGTACCTGTGCATTTAACATACACGGTAAAAAAAAGATGGCAGCAATAAAGGATATATGTTTAAATGTCATGTTTATCAGATTATGAAAAACATGTATATGAAAAAACATTTTATGGAACATAAGGGCATAAGGATTACATGACATAGCACTAAATATTATGATATGATTCATGATAAATGACACACAAAAATCAAATTCCCCTATGTAAAATGTAAAGTTTTTTACATTAATTGTTTTATTTCACTTGTATTTAAGCTAAAAACGGCCGAAATGGTACTTTTTTCTTAAAAAAAAAGGCCATCTACACGAGCAAATGACCTTTTATGTTTGTTTAACTGATATGATTAATAAAATGTATATCTGTTATCTGTTACTTTTTTGGATTTCTTTAAAGACTCCATCAACTTGTAAGAAACCTGACTTCTGGCAGACATAGCCATTTGTTGTTTCATCATTTGTGCATTTTCGCCTGCAACTCCTGGAGTTATAGATTTTACACTAACCATACAAACTCCTGCTTCACCTACAATAGGGTCAGATACCTGTCCTGCCTTGGTAGCAAAAATTTTACCTATTATTTTAGGTTCAGCGCCAATATTAGGAATCATAGGAGAAGCAAAAGACAAACCTGTAGCAGAAGATGGTACTATTCCGAACTTAGACCCAAAAGAATTTAAGTCCTTTTCAGTCACTTTTGCTTTGATCATTTCGGCTTTCTTTTCATTTCTTACCAAATCATCAATGGTACCTTTCAGCGATTCTACGGTTGCTAAACCTGGTTTTGCAACACTTTTGAGCGCAACCAAAACGTGTTTGCTGTCATGGTAGTTTTGTTCATCCGAAAACGTATATATAACCGGTGAAACAACACCTTCTTTTGTCTTTTTCTCAAAAGCCCATCTCACGATGTCTCTTGAAGTCTGACCTCCTCCAAGGTTTCCTACCATAAAATCGTTCTTTTTCAAACCATTAGCATCTTCGATTTTCAAAGATTTATCCGCTTTCAGACTCTCCAGATCTTTAAATTTTTCTGAAGCAGCCATAACCTGATCCAAAACTTTGTCCTGTGTCTCCTGACTTGGCACAATCGGTGAAGACAAATAAGCCAATTTATATCTTGACTCATTGGTTTTAAAAATCAACTTTTCAACTTTAATCAGGTGAACACCGTATTGTGTTTCAACGGTATACAACCCACCTTCTTTTCCGGTAATAAATACTGCGTCATTAAATTCAGGAACCATGGCACCCGGTGCAAATGTTCCCAAATCACCACCACTGGCAGCACTTCCTGTATCCATACTGTTGTTGGTAGCCAGGTCTTTAAAGCTTGCTCCTCCGGAATTAAGAATGTTTTTCAAACTGTCAATATAAGCCTTAGCATTCACAAGACCTAAAGCGTCTCCTGGTTGAACAGATCGCAGGATGTGGCTTGCTTTGGCAGAGTCGGCCATAACTCTTCTTTCTGCGATTTTTGCCATTACATATAAATTGCCTTCAACAAAAGGCCCAATGACACTTCCCACAGAAAAATTAGCAATGGTATCTTTCAACACACCTTG
This sequence comes from Saprospiraceae bacterium, assembly GCA_022842725.1. GTDB lineage: Bacteria > Bacteroidota > Bacteroidia > Chitinophagales > Saprospiraceae > OLB9. Next base: position 269,360 of record JALHOZ010000001.1, on the reverse strand, counting down.
TAAGTCATCCTTTTTGACAAAATTATTGTTGAAGAATCCCTGATTGGAGCTTACATAAGCCGAATCATTGGTTGCATTGACCAAACCTTCTTTTAAAGCCACAAGATCATCAAATATTTTTTGAGAATCTGCTGCTGTCGGCATTACTTCATAGACTACATAAGCAAGATTTCTGACTTCCTCTTTATTGGTGTATTTTACCTCATTTTTTTTGATATATGCTTCGTAATCAGCATCAGTCAACTTAACTTGTTCATCTGCGATTTTGTCATAAGTCACCATTACATAATCAAAGTCAGCAGTTTCAGATTGATTTTTGGCACCAAGCTCAGCCATCCAGTTAGGAACAACCATCGCTTTAGAAACCATATTGACCAACTTGTTTTGAATCTGCGATTTGACAATCTGTTTTCTTTGTTCATTCCAGAAATTGACAAAGGTAGGATTCAACTCTTCCCCATTGTTGATGGCTTCCTGAAATTGAGTAAGTTGCGTTCTGTCAACCTGACCGGTCTGAGGATTTCTGAAATTATTCTGAACAATAGGGCTCAACTGATTACCAAACTCCAATTCATTCAGTTCGTCCGGCGCCACACCCAATCCAAGGTCTTCAGCATAATCGTCAATAATCGATTTTTCTAAAAAATAATTCCATAATGAATTTCTTCTACCGTATACGTCAGCACTTCCGCTGTACAAAGCAGATTCAGCTTTCTGAAAATCCATGTAGTCAATTTTTTTGCCATCAATTTTCCCGATAGCAGAACTTGAACCAAACAATCCACCTCCTCTGTTGGAAGCACTGGTCATGTCCATAATGATAAATCCGGCAAGGGCCACTGCCAATAAGACGATGACGAGCCACATGTTTTTTCTGATCTTGCCTATTAAAGCCATATTATTTTAATTTAATAATCAAAGGGTTATTGTTTCATTTCTAAAAAAACGCCACAAAAGTAAGGGAAAAAAGCGTATTTGCAAATTTAGGTCCCGAATTTACGGATAAAATATTAAACAAAGACCGATTTTGGTATAATTTGTTATCTTTTTTATCAATTATACATAAAAAATGAGCTCATATTGAGGTTGAAATTGTTGTGTTTGTGGTTCACTCCAATGTGGCTATTTGGTGCCGGGCGGACTGTTTAAAGATTTGATCCTTATAAAAAACTGAGGCTTGTCGGATGTTGGCCACGATTGCAGACCACAGTATTCCCTCCTTAAATACATAAACCTAAACCTTTGAAACCCTTACATCAGATACACATCGCATCTTCAATTCTATATATCCATTTTTATAAATCACTACTTTTTCCTACCTTCGCAAAAAATATAAAACCATGTCTTCATCCGTCAGAAATCTGAGCCCTAACGCACTTTGGAATTTTTTTGCTGACCTCAATGCCGTACCCCGTGCTTCCAAAAAAGAGGAAAAAGTCATCCGTTTTATGATGGACTTTGGTACTTCCCTTGGATTGGAAACCAAAAACGACCCGGTCGGCAATGTCATCATCTCAAAACCGGCAACTTCGGGCATGGAAAACAAAAAAACGGTGGTTTTGCAGTCTCACCTCGATATGGTACATCAAAAAAACAATGATACCCTTTTTGATTTTGACACACAGGGTATTAAGATGTACGTAGACGGTGATTGGGTAAAAGCCGAAGGAACTACCCTCGGTGCGGACAATGGAATAGGTGTGGCAACGATTATGGCAATCCTGGCTTCAAAAGACATCCCCCACCCTGCCCTGGAGGCATTATTTACCATTGATGAAGAAACAGGTATGACCGGCGCTATGGGATTGCAGGCGGGCTGGCTGACCGGCGAGATTCTGCTCAATCTGGATACTGAGGAAGATGATGAAATTGATATTGGATGTGCCGGAGGACTCGATGTGACCGCTACAAAAAATTATACACCGGAATCCATTGAAAGTCAAAATCTTGAAGCTTTAAAAATATCTGTCAAAGGTCTTCAGGGCGGTCACTCAGGCATTGATATCCACCTGGGGCGGGGCAATGCGAATAAAATGCTGACACGTCTGCTTTATGGTTTGGAAAAATCAGATGTGAGACTTTCTGAGTTTGAAGGTGGCAGCCTCAGAAATGCCATTCCCAGAGAAAGTATGGCTATCATAACCTTTCCTTCCGGAAAAAAAGAAGAGGTGTCTCAAATCCTGCAACAGCAAAAAAGTGATATCCTCAAAGAATATGTTTCTCTTGAAAAAAATCTTTCAATCTATTGGGAAGAAACATCGTGTCCGACATTTGTTATGTCTGTTGACCAACAAATATCAACCATCAATGCCTTATATGCTGCACACAACGGCGTGTTCAGGATGAGTCCGGATATCAAAGATTTGGTGGAAGCATCCAACAACGTTGCCAAAGTAGAAGTAAAAAACGGTTTGGTAAAAATCCTTTGTCTTACCCGATCTTCTGTCGAATCATCCAAAAAAGATGTAGCTCAAAGTCTGAAAGCAACCTTTGAATCCGGTGGATTTGAAGTGGTTTTTTCAGGGGATTATCCGGGATGGAATCCAAATGTCAACTCACCGATTCTGGATGTACTTACCACCCAATATGAAAAGATGTTTGGACAAAAAGCCCATGTTGTCGCTTGTCACGCAGGATTGGAATGCGGGATTTTAGGACGCAACTATCCGCACATGGATATGATCTCTTACGGACCAACGATCAAAGGTGCACACTCACCGGATGAAAGAGTAAAAATATCTTCTGTTGAAAAATTCTGGGCATTCACCTTGGAGATCCTAAAGAATATACCGGAAAAAGTATAGACCTGGAACATTAATCAGCGTTCTGATAAATTAGTCAGCTCTGAATTTCTGGATGATAACCTTGGTGATTCACTTGTTATGTATATAATCGCTATCCCGTGATACTCCTTTTATTAAATAGTTGGTAGCCTTGACGCAAATAAATCCTGTTTGATTTTTATATCTCAACTTTTTTGCTTAATATTGTCTCATCAGATGCCGGTCCGATGATGAGATGTGTTTTCGTATCGTTTATGATATGATTCGGGAGACAAATAAAAACATCCTACTGTTAAACCATCAATTTGTTAAAAAATACAAAAGTTCACTATATCATTCAATTTTATAAAATGAAAAAATCACCTGAAATAAAACATGTAATTATTATTTTATTAATCATAAGCATTTTTAATAGCTGTAAAAACACCTCAGCAGAAAAACCTGTTGAAACAAAAGAAAAGTCTTCTTCTGTCGTCAATGACACCTTGATAAAAAAAGACTCCACAGAAGTCCCCAACATTTTATTCGATACAAATCTTTATAATAAAAAAATAACCGCCCTCTGCCACGACAGTATTACCAAACGATGGCCTGTCAAAGGACCGGTTCCTGCACCGGGAGCCCTTCTCCCTTTCCATAGATTGGTGGCTTATTACGGCAATTTTTATTCGAGGCATATGGGCATTCTCGGATCCATGCCGGAAGAGGAGCTGATTAAAAATTTGGAACTTGAAGTAAAAAAATGGTCAAAAGCTGACAAAACGACTCCGGTCATTCCCGCTATACATTATATCGCCATTACAGCTCAGCGTAATCCCGGGAAAAACAATACTTACAGACTGAGAATGCCGGAAAAACAGATTCTCAAAGCCGTAGACCTGGCAAAAAAAATTAATGGGATATGTTTTCTGGACATTCAGGTCGGACACAGCACTGTAAAAAAAGAAGTTCCCTCGCTGGAAAAATATTTACTGGATAAAGACGTCCACCTGGGATTGGATCCTGAATGGTCCATGAAAGATGGCAGTTCTCCGGGAAAAAAAATCGGAACCATGGATGCTGATGATATCAACTTTGCCATAAAATATCTATCCGATTTAGTCAAAAAACACAATCTGCCTCCTAAAATTCTGGTTGTGCATCGGTTTACCAAAGGAATGATTACCCGTTCAGATCAGATTAAACCCACACCTGAAGTACAGGTTATTATCAATATGGATGGCTTCGGACATCCGGCCAAAAAAAGAGATTCCTACAACCGGTTTGTGTCCGGATATCCGGTTCAGTTTACCGGTTTTAAATTGTTTTATAAAAATGATATTAAAAACAAGCCCTTCAGAATGATGACCCCAGAGGAAATTCTCCGGTTATATCCCAAGCCTATTTATATCCAATATCAGTAAATGTAGGTCTGAATCCCTTTTCTGATTTTTTCCAATTTTTAAGATGATCATGGGTTTAAAACATTCTAACTTTATCTTTAATTCCGGGATAGCGTTGTGAAAGGATATTTCTTATGGACAGACCCTTGATAGCTTCACCCTTATTTAAAAAAAATCAAATAATTGTAATATTTTACCTACCTGATTTAATACATCCATTTGGCATCATTATCCAAAACATCATGTAATCTGTGTTTAGCTAATTTTTCAATCAGATCAACAGGAAGCGGCTTAGCGTAAGAAAATTGTATGGTATCTTTACCTGTTTTATAATCTTTTATTTCATCAGAAAAATGACTAAGTGTTTGTCCAGTCGGCATAAAATTTATATGAGATTTGAATGCAGAGAAAGAAAATAAAATTCTTTTTTGTTCGAAAACAGGTTGACTCCATTTTATAGCTTCCGTGGCTTCAGGGACAATTTTTTTTAATGTTTGATACATAAGTTTCAGGTGAGCATGTGTTTGTTCGGGTGCCTGAGAGATATATTCTTCTATTGTTTTGGGCTTTGAACTCATTTGGTAAATAATTTTCACAAAAATATAAAAAAATGATTGTCCATAACACTTTCCGAAACAAAGCAGTAGCAATTGCATGTTCTGATTTAATTTCCTGCAAATTCCAACAAAGGACTATACGCTCCCAGATCTGCTGCTTTTAAAGCCTGTAAATATACTAATCAAATCAGTCCGCACATCCGTAAGTTGGACGATTTTATTCAACTAAGTTCCGATTATGCGTAAAAACGTATATACGCATGTATACATAATCGAAAAAATAATGGTAAATAATTGATATACAGCGATTTATTTGCCTATACAAAACCGCGTAAAAATACTATCAAGTAGGTCCTCGCTCGATATCTCACCCGTGATGCTGCCCAAATGAAACAGTGCCTGCCGTAAATCCAGGGCGATAAAATCACTGCTGATACCACCAAAAATACCGTTTAAAACTGCTGACAGAGACACATCTGCCTGGTACAACGCTTCATAATGCCGCGCATTGGCCACAATGGTCTGATCGAGCATCTCGGGAGATTGGATGACCTGTCGGTAGATGGTGTCTTTTAATTGGTCAATATGCGTAGTAAACAAGGCTGATAGCGTAAGTAGATTTCCTGATTCAATCAGATTTTTTTTGAAATATACTTCAGGATTCAGATTGGGTGTAAGGTCGACTTTATTGAGCAATACCAAAAAACGGCTGCCGCTGATGGCAAACTGTTCGAGATCCGACCAAACCATCTCCGGTGTGGTGACTGATACATCTGCCATATATAAAATGAGGGCTCCTTTGCGGATTTCTGCGAGGGCTTTTTGGACACCGATTTCTTCGATCTTATCCTTAGAATCCCGGATACCGGCTGTATCGACAAATCTGAATGTCAGTCCCTGAATGGTCATACTTTCTTCAATCGTGTCCCGGGTCGTACCTGCAATGTCACTGACGATAGCTCTTTCTTCATTGAGAAGAGCATTCAGCAAAGTGGACTTCCCTGCATTGGGTCTTCCTGCAATGACAGTGGCAATCCCGGTTTTGATGACGTTGCCGAGTTCAAAAGATACCATCAATTTCCTGATGGTTTTCTGCAACTTCTGAATCAGCAATATCAATTTACTGCGGTCGGCAAATTCGACATCTTCTTCGCTGAAGTCGAGTTCCAACTCCAGCAATGCTGCAAAATCGATGAGCTCCTGCCTCAAAATTTTAATTTCACCGGAAAATCCTCCCCTCATCTGATTCATCGCAACGGCATGACTAACCAAACTATCCGAGGCTATCAGATCAGCGACAGCTTCCGCCTGTGAAAGGTCCATTTTTCCATGAAGAAAAGCCCTCATCGTAAATTCTCCTGGATTGGCCATGCGCGCTCCATGAGAAATCAACACTTGTAATACTTTTTGCAAAATATAATTTGATCCGTGGCAGGATATTTCCGCTGTGTCCTCACCTGTATACGATTTTGGTCCCCGAAAAATAGTAACCACCACTTCATCGATAGTTTGTTCTCCCATCTTTGTTTGTTCGACAATACGTCCGAAGTGTGCCGTATGACTCGGTTGATTGCTCAATTTTTTGCCTTTAAAACAAATATCTACCAGGCTGATGGCATCTTTTCCCGAAAGGCGGATGACACCAATGGCTCCCTGGCCGGGTGGTGTAGAAATGGCGGCTATGGTATCGTTGACATTTTTACTCATTCCACAAAGATAATAGGTTATTTATGGATAATACAAAAAAAGGGAGCCGAAACTAGTCCGACTCCCTTTCTGTAGCGTGGGGCGGGCATGATCCGCCGACCTCGCGATTATGAATCGCGCGCTCTAACCAACTGAGCTACCACGCCATAATATCAAATTATTAATTTGAGGCTGCAAAGATAAAATAATTTAGAATTTCAAAACACCTTTTATATCATTTTTTCTTTTGAAAGACCAAATAATGCATAGTCGTATTTCACAGGATCTGTAGGATCCATGGTTTTCAGGACGTCTGTCAACTCTTCAACCGCTTGCCAATCTTTCTGTTTTCTGGTAAGAATCTGCAACGACCGGGCGGTTTTTTCCACATGTACATCATAAGGTATCATCAATCCGGAGGCGGGAATATTTTTCCATATTCCAAAATCAACTCCTTTGTCGTCAGAACGGACCATCCAACGCAAAAACATATTCAATCTTTTGCATGTCGCTTTTTTGGCCGGGTCAGAAATATGTTTTTTGGTTCTTTGTGGCGCAAAAGGTAAACTAAAAAAATAGTGATGGAAAGCGGTAAGAGCCTCCTTTTGACGGTATCCGTCTTCCTTATTTCTCAAAAAAGCTTCTTCAAGGCTTTGATGATGTCTATAATGATGTTGTAAAAAATGGATAAAGTACAAAACATCGGTAGCCTGAAAGGTCCTGTGGGTAAACTTTTCAAATCTCTTGAGATCTTTTTCCTGATGATGTAATATAAAATCATAAGGAGACTCATCCAAAAGAGCCATCAGTTCATTTGACTTATTGATGATTGTTTTTCGGTTTCCCCAGGAGAATACAGCGCTGAAAAAACCACTGATTTCTTTATCCTGAACCTTTACAAACCTATGTGGAACAGAAATGGGATCGTCCTGAATAAATGACTTATCATTCCACCTTTCATAAGCTTCATTCAGGAGGGAAACAACCTCTTCACCGGGAACCAGGTTATTGGTATCCATAAAAAATCTAAAGGATCAACTCCTTTAATCAAGGGTTTGTTTGATTTCAATGATTTCGTACACTTCGATGGTGTCTCCTTCATTGATATCATTAAATCCTTTGATGGTAATACCACATTCCATACCGTTTTTGACTTCTTTGACGTCTTCTTTGTATCGTTTTAAGGATGTAATTTCGCCATGCGCACCTTCTTTGGTCGGGTGAATAACTATACCATCTCTGATGACACGGATATGATTATTTCGGGTGACTTTACCTTCCGTTACATAACAACCGGCAATGGTTCCGATTTTTGACATTTTGTACGTTTCGCGAACTTCGATCTGTCCCAGGATTTTTTCTTCCTTGGTAGGTTCCAACATCCCTTCCATCGCGGATTTGACCTCTTCGATGGCCTCGTAGATAACGGAATACATTTTGATCTGTACACCTTCTCTTTCGGCAAGGATCCTCGCACTGTTTGAAGGTCTTACCTGGAAACCAATGATGATGGCATCAGAAGCGGAAGCCAGAAGTACGTCTGATTCGACGATCTGACCTACGGCTTTATGAATTACATTTACCTGAATGGTTTCAACAGACAATTTGATCAATGAATCTGACAACGCTTCGATAGAGCCGTCCACATCACCTTTTACAATCAAATTAAGTTCTTTGAAGGTACCCAAAGCCAATCTTCTTCCGATTTCGTCAAGACTGATCCGTTTACTGGCTCTGTTTGATTGTTCTCTTTCGATCTGAGCTCTTTTGGTAGCAATTTGTCTTGCTTCCTGTTCGGAATCCGTCACTTTTACTTTTTCACCTGCCTGAGGAGCACCACTTAAACCCAGGATCAGGGTAGGAGTTGAAGGACCTGCTTTTTTGATTTTGGTTCCATGTTCATTGAACATCGCTTTGACTTTACCGGCATAAGGACCGGCAACGATAGGATCACCTACCTGAAGGGTTCCTGAATGAACCAGAATTTTGGTCACATAACCCCTTCCTTTATCTAATGATGCTTCGATGACCGTACCCTGAGCTTTTTTATCAGGGTTGGCTTTCAAATCAAGAATTTCTGCTTCGAGAAGGATTTTTTCCAACAATTTATCAATATGAAGTCCTTTTTTGGCTGAAATATCCTGAGATTGGTAGGTACCTCCCCAGTCTTCAACCAACAAATTCATGTTGGCAAGTTCGCCTTTAATTCTTTCCGGATCTGACCCGTCCTTATCAATTTTATTGATGGCAAAAATGATCGGAACACCGGCAGCCTGAGCATGACTGATCGCTTCTTTAGTCTGAGGCATGATTCTGTCATCAGCCGCTACGATAACGACGGCAATATCTGTTACTTTGGCTCCCCTGGCTCTCATCGCCGTAAAGGCTTCGTGACCGGGTGTATCCAAAAAGGTGATTCTTTTTAAATCCGGGCCTACTTTTACTTCGTAAGCACCGATGTGTTGGGTGATTCCTCCGGCTTCACCGCTGGCAACATTGGCTGAACGGATAAAGTCAAGGAGTGATGTTTTACCGTGGTCTACGTGACCCATGACCGTAACGATGGGTGCCCTTGGTTTGAGATCATTAGGATCATCTTCGATAATGACATCATCTTCAACCTGCTCTTCGGCAGAAATAAATTCAACGTCACGTCCGAATTCTCCGGACACAAGTTCTATAATTTCTGCATCCAAACGCTGATTGATCGAAACGATAACGCCCAGATTCATACAAGTTGTAATAACCTGTGTCACAGACACATCTAATAGACTGGCTAACTCTGAAACAGAAATAAATTCTGTCAGTTTCAGTTTGCCATCACCCTCTTCTGTATTTCTGAGTTCTTGTTTTTCTCTTTTTACATCTCTGTTGTCCCGACGAACTTTCTGGCGCTTATTTTTACCGGTAGTGGCAAGTTTTGCCATAGTTGCCTTGATCTTGTCATCAATTTCTTTTTGAGAAACTTCTTTGACTTCATCTCTAGGAGCAGGTTTCCCTTTTCCCTGATTATTGGCCGGCATATTATTCCCCTGACTTACAGGCGACTGAAGTTTTTTGCGCTTTCTTTTTTTCTTGTTGGCATCTGTTTCGTTTCCTGGATTTGTTCCGGGAGTGTTTGCCGGTTTAGGAGCTCCTGGTGTAGGTTGTTGAGGTTTTTCCTGCTTTTTAGGTTTGGAAGAATTATCAAGTTTAGATGTATCTATTTTACCTAATATTTTTAACCCTTTAAGCTGCGGTGTTACAGAACGGTGCATGATCTCCTCATCAGGTGCATTGGCAGGTTTTTGAGCAGGCTGTTCTTCAACAGGAGCCACTTGTTCTACTACAGGGACTTCCTGCACCTCTTTGATCTCTTCAACAACTTCCGGTTGTTCTTCGACTTTCGGTGCTTCTTTTTCAATTTTTTTAGGTTTCGGCTTATCGAGATCGATTTTGCCTACGACTTTTAGTTTTGGAAGATCCTGCTTAGGTGTCGTAAACACTTCTTCTTCCACCTTTTCTTGTTCGACGACAGGTTGAGGAGCAGGCGGTTGAACTTCCTCTATTATTTCAGGCTCAGGTGCTACAGGTGGAGCTTCCTGAACAGGAGGAGGTACAGGTGTTTTGCCTATATCTCCGATTTTAGGAATACTAAAAGCAGGCTTAGGCGCTTCCGCCTTTGGCTCGTCTTTTGAATACATTCTTCCAATGACAATTTGATCGGCCTTTTCTTTTTCGGCCATACTACTGCTGAACTCCTTTCGAAGGGCATCATACATTTCATCAGATACCAGAGATGTTGGTTTGTTTTCAATAGGAAATCCCTTTGAAACCAGGTATTCCACTATGGTATTCAATCCAACATTCAGCTCTTTTGCTACTTTAACTAATCTTTCTGCCATTGGCGATTTACGTGTTACTATTTTTCTTTGAAAACCTTAAAGGTTCTCGTATGCTCAAAATTTTTGTTTCATACATGTTGCGTTACAAATGTAATACAAAATTTATTCATCATCAAATTCTGAAGCAAGGATTCTTAATATATCGTCTATGGTCTCTTCTTCGAGATCCGATCTTCTGATCAATTCTTCTCTGTCAAGAGCTAAAACGCTTTTTGCGGTATCACAACCGATTTCTTTTAAGGTGTCGATGATCCATCCTTCGATTTCATCTGCGAATTCGTCAAGATCGACATCTTCAATTTCTGTATCTATATTATCTCTGAAAACATCTATCTCATATCCGGTCAGCTTACTCGCCAATTTGATATTGGAACCACTTTTACCAATCGCAAGGGAAACCTGATCAGGCTTAAGGTAAACTGAGGCTCTTTTTGCCTTTTCATCAATATTGATATTGGTTACTTTTGCCGGTGTCAATGACCTTTGAATATACAACGATATATTGTTGGTATAATTGACGATGTCAATATTTTCATTTTTCAATTCCCGTACAATACCATGTATCCGACTTCCTTTCATACCCACACAGGCACCTACAGGATCTATTCTGTCATCATAAGATTCAACAGCTACTTTGGCTCTTTCGCCAGGCAGACGAACAATCTTTTTAACGCTGATGATTCCGTCTTCAATTTCAGGAACTTCCTGCTCCATCAGTCTTTCGAGGAATGTACCATCAGTTCTTGACAAAATGACAATCGGTGTTCCGTTTCTCATTTCGACTCTTTTGATGATCGCACGTACCATATCTCCTTTACGGAAAAAATCGCCTTTGATCATTTCTGTCCTTGGCAATATCAATTCATTTTGGGTGACATCGTCAACAATCAACACTTCTTTTTTCATGATCTGGCTGACTTCACCGATGATTATCTGGTCGACACGATCCATGTATCTTTTGTAAATATCATCTTTTTCAAGGTCCATAATCCTGGAAACAAGGGTCTGTCTCGCTGCCATGATAGACCTTCTTCCGAAATCCTCCAGCGTCAATTGCTGGTAACACTCCTCACCTACTTCGTAAGCATCGTCAATCGCTTTTGCTTCTGTAAATGATATCTGACTCAATTCATCAGTAACCTCTCCGTCCGGTACAATCTGACGAACCCTCCACATTTCAAGGTCACCATTATGTGTGTTTACAATGACATCAAAGTTTTCATCTGACCCGTATTTTTTTCGGATCAACGTTCTGAATACATCTTCAAGTACTCTGACCATGGTAGGTCTGTCTATATTTTTACCGGCTTTAAATTCGGAAAAAGACTCTACTAAATTCATATGTTCATTTATAAATTTAATTTAATTTTTGCTTCTATGATCTGATCAAAAGGGATTTCAATCCTTCTGACTACTTTTTTATTTTTTTTACCTTCTTTGATCTTTTCTTCAAAAGTCACAACGATTATCTCATTTTGAACTTCTGCGAGTGTACCTTTCACTTTTTCCTGCGGAAGATACCGGATCTCAATAAAACGACCGACATTTTTAACATACTGACGCTTTTGTTTTAATGGACTACCGACTCCCGCTGATGAAACTTCCAGGGTGTAGGCCGGACCAAAACTGCCGTCATTGTCGAGAATCTCTTCAATCCATCGGCTTAATTTTTGACATTTCAAAAATGTTATTCCTTCATCACTATCTAAAAATATTTCAATTTTGGTATCCTTTACTTTAACCTCAATGAGGTACATATCAGGAAAACCTACAGCTTCAATACCCTTTGAAATGATTTTTTGCAGATTCTCAATTTGCATATAAACTATATATAATGAAAAAGGGAACTTCATCGTTCCCTCGACATCTTTCGTTTCGTGGCGCAAATATAGCTATTTTTTTAATTATTTGATTAATAATGAATAAGTTTTGTTTATTTTTCACCTTTTCAGGATTATTTTGATACTTTATTTATTGGAAAATTTCAAATTTGATACATTTGCCTTGTGGTTTTGACATCATTCCGGTTTTTACGGTCTTCTTGTTCAATCATTTTGTTTACAAACATCATTTTATCACTTTTTACATTCATTTATTTCATGAGCACGCTTTGGGGAATTGATTTGGGCGGAACAAAAATAGAAGGAATCGTTCTGGATAAAAATACAGGGGCTATCCTTTCACGAACCAGGGTACCAACGGAAGGAAACGGTGGATATGAACACGTACTGAATCAAATCCGGTTACTCATTTCTATGTTGGAAAAAGATTCAGGTACCAAAACATACAAAATCGGTATCTGCACTCCCGGTACCATGGATCCCGTTTTACAGGTCATGAAAAATTGTAATTCGACTTCCCTCAACGGAAAAAATCTCAAAAAAGATCTCGAAGATCTCCTTCAAAAATCTTTTGTCACCAGCAATGACGCCAATTGTTTTGCCCTTGCGGAAACCAAAATGGGTATCATTCCGGATTTGTGTCCCAACGCTGAAGTTGTTTTTGGAATCATCCTGGGCACCGGTGTAGGCGGCGGTATCGTAGTCAACGGCAAAGTCATCAACGGCAGACATGGCATCGGCGGCGAATGGGGCCATAATCACCTGCACGATTCCGGTGGTCCATGTTACTGCGGCAGAACAGGTTGTGTGGAAACGATTTTGTCAGGTCCCGCCATTCAAAAATATTATAAAAAAATCACCAACCAGGATCTCATTGTCAAAGATATTATGTCGTTGTATCATCAGCAGGATGCAGCTGCTATAGAAACCATGGACAGGTTTTTTGATTTTTTCGGTAAAGCCATAGCTTATGTCATCAATATTCTCGATCCCGATGCGATTGTAATCGGCGGCGGTGTCGGCAATGTCGATGAAGTGTACACCCTGGGAGTATCCAAAGCTGTTCCACACGTGTTTAATCATTCTTTGGAAACACCTTTTTACAAACCAAAATTAGGAGATAGTGCCGGCGTATTTGGTGCTGCTTATTTATAATCATAAAATTTTATCCAGATGACTCAAAGGATTTTAATCGTTCTTCTGACTTTGTTTTTTGTTCAATGGGGTTTTACCCAATCAAAAAAAATGATTCTTCCGGATACTCAGGGGAAAATAGTTCAGAAAAATGCCGGCTCAGCCATATTATCAACACCTTGCTCCGGAAAAATCACTCCTTCAGCCATCACGGAAAACTGGGGTGTCGAACTGACCAATTATGGCGCATTCCACCATACCAGCAAAGTGGATACAAAAAGTTTTGAACTTCTGAAAAACAAAGCCAACGAAAGGCAAAACCAGGAGTTTAAACCAACGCCGGACAACAACCTCAGACAGGATAGCCTGATGCCTTTTCTCAATAAAAATTTCAGGGGAAATCAAAGAGAAACGAGTGTGCCCATGGACAATACCGTGGCTGTTTCCCGGAATGGTTTTATCGTTTCCGGTATCAATACCAACGTGATCTTTACGCAACCCGACGGTAAAATCACATTTACGAAAACCCTGTCCGACTTCTTTTTCCTGCTGAATCTGGGCACCAGAATGTATGACCCTAGAGCCATTTATGACACCGAAGAAAATAAGTTTATTTTTATGTGCCTTCATGGTTCTGATCCGGCTTCCACCCAACTTTGTATCGCTTTTTCAGAAACGGAAGACCCTAACGGCAATTGGCATTTTTATAAAGTCGACGGAAATCCGGGTGACAACAATAATTGGTTTGATTACCCGAATATCTCTGTTTCCACCCACGATTACTATGTCGCCGGCCTGATGAGAAATACTTCCGGTGACTGGCAATATTCCGTTTTGTACCAAATGGATAAAAAAGATGGTTTTGAAGGAAAACCTCTCCGATGGAAACATTACAACCAATTGTTTGACGCAGATGAAAAACCATCTTTTAATCTCGTACCGACACCATCGGGTTCTTCGGACCTCATCGGGCCGGGTATGTACTTTGTCAGCAACGAACCCCTGGGAGGAAATACCTACAACTTTTATTATACCGACGAAAGCCTGCACAATGATCCGGTTTTATTTTCTCTGCAAAGCGAAGGTTTACCAACCTCTCTGGCACCGGACGGCAGGCAAAAAGGTATTAACGACAGACTGAATACTTTTGACAGCCGGATATGGTCCGCCATGTACCTGAACGGCGTCGTACACATGGGCAGTCATGTCAATACAGAAAACGGAGATGTAGGACTTTTTTACGGAAGAATGGACATCAATTCCCTGAATGTCGATGCAGAGGTCCTGCATACACCGGGGATTGACTACGGCTTCCCTTCTTTCGCCTCTTTTGGTCAAAATCCGGAAAGTGATACGGTTTTGGTGAATTATATTTATACCGGACCTAATGAATTTCCGGGTCAGCAACAAAGAATATGTACCGGTCGGGGAAATCAGTTTGACTGGAGCCTTCCTACAACCTTAAAAACCGGTATCACGTCCATTAATGTACTACAGGAAAACAGAGAAAGATGGGGCGATTATACCACCGCAGTCCGACGTTATACAGGAAACCGTATTGAAACCTGGGTAACCGGTTGTTTCGGAGAGGGAGGCAGTTACAGTACCTGGCTCGGACAATATCTTTCTGACAAAGAATCAAACAGCGGTCTTATAGCAGAATTTGTAGCCGACAAAACCACCACAACCAAAAATACCAATGTCGTTTTTACCGATATTTCCGATGGTGGAGCAGACGAAAAAACCTGGTATTTTGAAAACGGAACGCCCGCAACATCGACAGCTTCATCACCGGTAGTAACCTGGAATGAAAACGGAGCTTACACCGTCAAATTGGTGATAAAAAAAGGCGAACAAAAAGATTCTATCTCCAAAACAGCTTATATTCATATTTCAGAACCTGTAGCCTTGCCCACAGCCAATTTTTCATTTGACAGAGATACCGTATTCCGTCAGGATTCTGTACAGTTTTTTAATCTGAGTTCTTCGAATACAAGCTTGCTGAAATGGAATTTTGTTTTGGGATCACCAGGCGCCAGCAGCGACCAAAACCCTAAAGTCAGATACAATACCAGAGGTCAGTTTGCAGTCACCCTGTCGGCACTGAATATTGCAGGTCAGGACATTAAAACCGTTTCCAAAGCCATCACGGTGATCGATCGTTTTGCTCCGACAGCCATTTTTTCATCCAGTGCCACGAACATCATGCCCGGCGAAAACGTGGTGTTTTCAGATCTTTCAACCGGAGGACCAACTTCCTGGGAATGGGCTTTTGAAGGCGGAAGTCCCGCTACATCCACAGTCAAAAATCCGACGGTCAGCTATCCCACCGAAGGTGTTTTTTCAGTTTCTCTGAAAGTTAAAAACAACGCCGGTGAAAATGAAGTGACCAAAACCCAATACATCACGGTTGGACAGTCTTCTGTGCAAAATGAAGGAGATATTGTCCTGTCAAAATTGTATCCCAATCCTGTCGCCACTGATGAAAGAGTAAATATCCATTTTACCATCAAAAAAGCAGGTATATTTTTCTGTGACATCCTGGACAACAACGGAAGAGTCGTAAAATCAATCTGGAAAGACAAAATCAAATCAGGTGAAAATGTGATGGAGTTTAATACATCACATCTGACTTCCGGAACGTATTACTTCCATATTCGTAGTGCCAACGGTACCCATCTGACCTTGCCTTTTGTGGTATGGTAGAACCATCGGCGGCACGTAATATCCTGTTGTACCACCAACAACTTACCTACGACAACCCACTGCCGGAAGGAATAAAATTATTAAACCCTTATCGGGAAAGTGAAACGGTAAGAGACATCGCGGAGTCGTTTTATCAAAGGTTTTATGACGATGACCATCCCCGACAATTGATTCTTGGTATCAATCCGGGACGATTGGGCGCCGGTGCTACCGGAATCCCTTTTACAGATAGTAAAAGATTGATTGAAAACTGCGGATTGCCGGATCCGGGATTTACGACCTACGAACCCTCATCCGTTTTTATATATGATATGATAGAAGCTTTTGGTGGCGTGTCTTCTTTTTATCAAAGGTTTTACATCAATTCTGTATTTCCTTTAGCTTTGGTGCAGGAAAAAAACAATGGAAAAATCGTCAACTACAATTATTACGACGATGTAAACCTGCAAAAATCGCTGACCCCTTTTATTATTCAACATATCAGAACACAACAAACTTTCGTCAAAAAAACCGACGTTATTTTTTGCCTGGGCAGAGGAAAAAATTTTGCTTTTTTAGATCAACTCAATAAAATTCATGGATTCGTTGATCATATTGTACCGCTCGAACATCCCAGATTTATCATGCAATACAAACTCAGGATCAAGGACCAATATATCACCCAATACCTTCAAACATTTGAAACGTATCGTTGATTTTTTCCTTGATGAAGTAAGATTATTACAAAAATTCCGGTTATACGTTTCTTTTTAACAAAAATCCCCTCATTAGAATTTTTATAAATAAATAGGGAAAAGACAAAAATTTTGGGTTAAATTTTTTGAATCGATACAATATTCCTACTTTAGCCCTACAAATGAATCTTATATGGTAATCGGCGTTTTGAAGGAAAAAAATTACAACAGAGTTGCTTTGGTTCCGGCAACTTTCAAAAAAATTGAAAAACTCGGATGCAGCGCTGCGGTAGAATCCGGAGCCGGCGAAAATGCCGGTTTTTTGGATAAGGAATACGAAGCTTCAGGTTATGTCGTAAAGGACAGGACCAAAGTATTACAGGAATCAGATGTATTGGTGACGATCGCTCCCATCACAGATGATGAAATATCTCTGACCAAAAAATCCTGTTTGATTATATCCATGTACGCTCCTTATCAGGATGAAACCGTCGTTCCTGCTTTAAACAAACATCCGCAGGGTTTTGTGAGTATGGATATGATACCCCGGACCACGTTGGCACAATCAATGGATGTGTTGTCATCGATGGCTTCATTGGCAGGTTATAAAGGTGTCGTCAAGGCAGCAGAACATTACGGCAGCATGTTTCCCATGATGACCACAGCAGCAGGTACCATTCCTCCGACCAAAGTAATGATCCTCGGAGCCGGAGTAGCCGGATTGCAGGCCATCGCCACTGCCAAAAGACTCGGAGCCGTCGTGGAAGCATTTGATACCAGAGCAGCCGCCAAAGAAGAGGTCAAAAGTCTCGGAGCTTCTTTTGTAGAGGTCGAAGGAGCACAGGATGACCGGGGCGCAGGCGGATATGCCGTGCAGCAATCAGAAGAATACCTTCAGAAACAAAGGGCCCTCGTTCAGGAAAAAGCCCTCAAGTCCAATATCATTATAGCCACGGCTCAGGTAAGAGGCAGAAAAGCACCTTTACTAATTACAGAAGAAACCATCCGTTCTATGAAACCCGGATCCGTGATCGTTGACCTGGCAGCATCAACAGGAGGTAATTGCGCCTACACAGAAAATAAAAAAATCATCAAAACACATGGAATCACCATTGTCGGCGATTCTGATCTGGCAGACGAACTGAGCAACGTGGCAAGTACCCTTTTTGCCAATAACATCCTCAACTTTTTACAGATTTGTATTAAAGACGGTGTTTTGAATCTCAACGAACAAAATGAAATCATCTCTTCCGCTTTAATCTCAAAATTTTAAGACATGGAAAACATATTTTCAATCATAGCAGAAAATATAGAATTTATATTTCTCCTGACCCTGATGATCATCGTTGGTTTTGAAGTCATTTCAAATGTACCTGCGGTATTACACACACCGCTGATGAGCGGCGCCAATGCCATCCACGGGGTGGTCATCGTCGGGGCCATCATTGTGATGGGTCAGGCCGAAAGCGATGACTATCTTGCCCTGACACTGGGTTTTCTTGCTGTAATTCTGGGTACCCTGAATGTTGTCGGCGGATTTGTAGTGACCGACAGAATGCTTGAAATGTTCAAGCGTAAAAAGAAAAATTAATTACAGCCTTATTATTTAACAAACACGAAATCAAAAATATATGTCGAGTGGAATTTTGGCATTGAGTTACTTGCTGGGAAGCATTTCATTTATCATGGGATTAAAAATGTTGTCTCATCCGGATACCGCGCGAAAAGGCAACCTGTATGCGGCCATGGGTATGACCCTTGCTATCGTGGCAACCATCTTCCTGTACAAAGACAGCGATGGTAATCCATTGGGCAACTACGCCTGGATATTTACCGGATTGGCTATTGGTACCGTATTGGGAAATTATGCTGCCAAAAAAGTAGCTATGACCGCCATGCCGCAAATGGTCAGTTTGTTTAACGGTATGGGTGGTGCCTGTGCTGCGATCATCTCCATCGTGGAGTTTAACCATTTGATTCACATGGGAAAAACTTTTTCAGACGAACCGGTGATGGCATTGGTGATTCTGGCAGGTCTCGTCATCGGAACCATTTCATTTACCGGAAGTATGATCGCTTTTGGCAAACTGAACGGGAATATCAATGACAAAGTCCTTCCCGGGCAACAATTTATCAACATCGGTCTCATGCTGGTGATTGTGGTTTTGGCTGTCGTTATGGTCGGCGGATACAGCACTATGGACCCTACCCTGTTAATGTATTGTATTCTGGGCGTTTCAGTATTGTATGGTGTATTATTTGTAATGCCGATCGGTGGAGCGGATATGCCCGTAGTCATTTCTTTGTTAAACTCCTTTACGGGAATTGCAGCTGCTTTTGGCGGATTTTTGTATGACAATTCTGTCATGCTCACCGGTGGTATCCTGGTAGGTAGTGCAGGTACGGTATTGACGGTGCTGATGTGTAATGCCATGAACAGGTCTTTGGTCAATGTCATCGTCGGTTCTTTTGGCGGCGGTTCTACCGGAGGGCCGACTTCGGCAAGTGGTGGCACCTACAAAGAGGTTTCGCTTACGGACGCTGCGGTATTGATGTTGTATTCCAAAAAAGTTATTATCGTGCCGGGTTATGGTCTTGCTGTCGCTCAGGCACAACATATTTGTCACGAATTGGAAAAAGTATTGGATCACAACGGAGTGGAAGTAAAATATGCGATTCACCCGGTAGCGGGAAGGATGCCCGGCCACATGAATGTATTATTGGCCGAAGCGGATGTTTCGTATGACAAACTGATGGATATGGAAGAAATCAACCCTGAATTTGCGCATACCGATGTGGTGTTGGTATTAGGTGCAAATGATGTAGTCAACCCTGCTGCCAAATCCGATCCCAATTCTCCTATCTATGGTATGCCCATTCTGGATGTCGAAGATGCCAGCCATGTCATCGTCAACAAAAGGAGTATGAAACCCGGATATGCCGGTATTGAAAACGAATTGTTTTTCAGGCCCAAAACATCCATGTTGTTTGGAGATGCCAAAGATGCACTCACCAAACTGGTAGCTGAAATCAAAAATATGGCATAAGCCATAAGGTTTTTATCCGATCATTTTGATGACAAAAGTCATATAAAAGCTTCATTTACCTCATTATTCAGCGAGAGGGGATGTTGTACTTTTGATAATAAAAATTTAGAAGATATGTCGAAAGTAACACACGTGTATATTTCAGATTTACATTTTGAGCACGTACAATGGAGAAATGAATTAATCTTTTGGGAAGAACAAATTGCCTCTTACATTAAAAGACTGGAAGAAGTGGTCACCCGCTGGACAAATAATGAAATCAGGGCGCAGGTTGAACATTTTCAAAATCAGTTTATATTGCACAATGATGTCATTGATGTTTTGAAAAAAGATATCAAAAAACACGAACAACACATCGCTGAATACGCTCAGGAACATCCGGTAGCGATCCAGCACATCCATTTTGAAGACCACACCGGACTGAGAGACAGGATGGATACCCAAAGAAGCATCTACACCGATTTAAAAGGAAAATATTACAGCTTTTTGTCCAAAGCCATGTAATTTTATATTCTTCCTCTTTACAAAATAACACCTTTACCAACCCTCCGGATTCTCTGAAGGGTTGGTAAACTTATTTTAGGACTAGTCACCCTGTGCGTCACCCCTTCGAGCTCCGAACTACCCCCTCCGAGCAGACCTCCACAATAATAATCACGTGTATTTTCATAATAATCAGCAAATAAGAAACCTTATCACAAAGATTTGATGGTTTATTAAATGAAGATAGGATAACAAAAATCAACTTTATTAAATTATATTTGTGCAAAGTTTGTAACAAAGTTAAACGGATTGACATTAAAAACCATCTTGTTATATTATGCACAAACCAATAGGATTAGTTCTTAACAAAGTGCCATTTGACCATTACCAAACACATAAAAGTAACCCATGAAAATCCTGATTTTTCTATTCCTCTTTTTTAATAGTTGTGAAGAAAAAAGTGTTCTTCCTGAAAAGCCAATCAACTATATAAGAGCCTCAACTGAATTTATAGAAGCCTTAAAAAACCGGCAAAATGTTGACAATTATCTCAATGTTTTTGCTTACGCAAATTTGGATCAACTCAACAATCAATTAGGTACGAATGAACAAAAAATAACCTTTTGGGTCAATATCTACAATGGATATATTCTTCACATTTTACAGCAAAATCCGGGATTATATGAGGACAGAAGTTCTTTTTTCAAAAAGAAACAAATCAATATCGGCAACAGGATGTGGAGTTTTGCTGATATAGAACATGGTATCCTTAGGGGCTCCCAACACGAATATTTTTTAGGGTATATGAAAACCTGGTTTCCTTCAAAAACCGAACGAAAAATGCGCGTCACAGAAAGAGATTACCGCATTCATTTTGTATTGAATTGTGGTGCCAAATCATGTCCGCCTGTATCTGTATTGGATATTGACAATTTGGAAAAACAATTACAAAAAGCCACAACCAACTATTTAAAAAAAATAAGTTCTTATGATGCAAATACCAAAACTGTAATCACCACACCCCTTTTTTCGTGGTTTCGGGGAGATTTCGGAGGTAAAAAAGGTATTAAAAAGATTCTGCAAAAAGAAGGCATCATTCCGGATACAAAAGTTGATCTTTCTTATCAAAACTACGACTGGACCCTTTTATTGTTTCAGTTTGCAGAATAATCGTCCGGATCAATGACATTTTGGTTACCAAAATATTACCGGTTTTTATGTAAATCCGGCTTTAATTGTCACTTTATTCAAAAAATACCCGAAAATACCTGATTGTATTTTTCTTTTAGTAAGCTATGTATTATTTTTGACCTGATAAAAATGAAAAACCCAAAACTTTAACAATCAGAATCAACAAAAATGGAAACAAGACCTTGGTTAAAAAATTATCCTGCAGGGGTTCCTGCTAATATCAACGAAAGTGAATATGAAAGTTTATTAGACTTTTTTAAAGAGGTTTTTGAAAAATATAAGTCCAATAATGCTTTTGAATGTATGGGTCAAATAGTGACCTATGGGGAAGTGGACAAATTATCGACACAATTTGGAGCCTATCTTCATTCCAGAGGTTTGAAGCCGGGAGATAAATTTGCCATCATGATGCCTAATTTATTACAATACCCAATTGCGGTTTTCGGTGCTTTAAAAGCCGGTTTGGTCATAGTGAATACCAATCCGCTTTACACTGCCAGAGAAATGGAATACCAGTTCAAAGACAGTGATGTAAAAGGTATTATCATTCTCGAAAATTTTGCAGCCAATCTTGAAAAAGTTTTGCCAAACACCAACATTCAGACGGTCATTGTAACATCAATTGGTGAGATACAACCCTGGCTGAAAGGTACCATTGTAAACTTTGTGGTTCGTCATATAAAAAAGATGGTTCCAAAATTTAATCTGGTAAATACGGTTTCCTTCAAACATGCTTTGCGTGAAGGTGCTAATTTTTCACTTCCTGAATTTGAAAATTGTGCTGATGATGTCATCATACACCAATATACCGGAGGTACAACCGGAGTATCCAAAGGTGCTATGCTGACCAATAAAAATCTGGTTGCTAATATGGTTCAGATAAAAACATGGATGGTCACCCACCTTCAGGAAAGTAAAGAAATAACTTTGTCTCCATTGCCCATGTATCATATTTTTGCCTTTACGGTCAATTGTCTGGCTATGCTGAGTTATGGAGCGCATACGGTTTTGGTGGTCAACCCGAGAGATATTAAGTCCGTCATCAAAGAATTTAAATCCCATAAGATTAGTCTGATGACCGGATTAAATACCTTGTTTAATGCACTATTGAACCATCCTGATTTCGGCACAGTGGATTTTTCCAGCTTAAAAATAACCGTAGGCGGTGGTATGGCTATTCAAAAATCCGTTGCCGATCGTTGGAAAGCGATCACCGGATGTCCCCTGACTGAAGGTTTTGGCATGACAGAATCTTCTCCGCTTCTGACCGTAAATCCATTGGATGGAAGTGGCAAACAAGGCAGTATAGGTGTTCCAGTATCTTCTACAAATATGAGGATTGTCAATGATCAGTATCAGGTATTGCCCGTCGGAGAGGTCGGAGAAATTCAGGCTACCGGACCACAGATCATGAAAGGATATTACAACAAACCGGACGAAACCATGAATACCATCCGGGAAGGCTGGTTGTGTACCGGAGATATAGGTTATATGGACCAGGATGGTTATTTTTATATCGTTGACCGAAAAAAAGATATGATTCTTGTTTCCGGCTTTAATGTGTATCCAAATGAAATCGAAGGCGTGGTCTCTATGCATCCGAAAGTTCTTGAGGTTGCCTGTATCGGCGTCCCTGACGAAAAATCCGGTGAAGTTCCCAAAATATTTATCGTCAAAAAAGATCATTCACTTTCTGAAAATGAAATATTGTCTTATTGCCGCGAACATCTCACCAATTATAAATTGCCTCGTCACGTGGAGTTCAGAACAGAACTGCCTAAAACAAATGTTGGCAAAATTTTACGTCGTGAATTAAGATAGTTTTTAAAAAAATTCGGTTCTCCTTTACAGAATAACCCGGAGTTTCAACCCCAATTTTACCTTGAACATGAATATTCTGATTTTTTGTTCGATGAATCAGGATATTCATTGTTAATTAATTGCCAATTCAGCATAAAATAAACCTATGCACACGTTATTTCGGTACTTTTGTGCATTAATATTCACAACCTTTGGGTTGAAAATCATTGTAATCCATGAACAATAACATTAAAGAAATACAATTTGGCGAAGGAATTGATGCCTTACGCTTCGGAATGACTAAAGATGAAGTAAAAAATCTATTGGGAACACCTGACGAAATTGAAAATATTCCCGGCATTGATGAGGCTGTAAATGATGACCTGGTTTCCTGGCATTATGACGAAAAAGAAATCTCTCTGGTTTTTGACAAGCTTTACGACTGGAAATTGGTTTCTATTTCTGCAAGTGATCCTTTCTATACGCTGCACGGAAAACCTGTAGTTGGAATGCCTTTGGAAGAGTTTGAAGAATTTTTTGAAAATCTCGGCATCGAAATTTCAAATTCTGAAGACCTTTCTGACGAAGAAAATCCGGACTTTTATATGTTGGAATCAGAAGACGTAGGACTTTTGGTTTGGTTTGACGAAGGACATGCGGTTGAATTTCAGATTCTTCCTGATGTTGCTGAAGACGGTGAAACCATCATTTGGCCTAACTAATTAAAAGCCTTTCCGGGATATTACGTCAATCGTTTTTTCCTTTAACAAAATTTGGTTTTTATTTATTTCCTATTGGGGAATGATTAGCAAACTTTACCTTTTCTAAAATTGTCAGGTAAGCGTTATACTGTTTTGTGTATTACAAAGCCGAAGCCATGATTATTTTTTCTGAATGGTTTTCAAAAGGGCTTTTGCACGTTTACTGCCCATTTCGGCAGCTTCTTTTATGTCTTTGATGTGACCCGTTTTGCCGGCTTTATGTTTTGCCTGCCCTCTGCATGTCAATATTTCTGCTTCGTCGAGACCGTCATTTTCACCGGGAGTGGAATATGCCTTGTCAAATGCAGCGATAGCCTCTACATTTTCATTTAATTCCATTAAGACGGTTCCGTATTGATACAAAGCTTTGCGCATCCAATAATTATTCGGATCATCTTTTGAAAATTTTCTGGCAGTAAACAATTTCAGATCAAAAGCTGCTTTAGTCCATTCCCTTTTTTCTATATGGCAGTCAGCCTTTAATTTTCTTGATTTCCAATACAAAGTTTGTAATGCAATGGACTTTTTGATGGCTTCTTCGAGACTTTCGATCGCTTCATCCAATTCTCCGCGCATGATATGAATTTTTGCTTTTCCATAATATGCCGTTGGTATGCTGGAGTCGAGCAAAATACATTTGTTGTAGTCCCTCAGTGCATCATGATAATTTTTCATAAGAAAATTGACTTTTGCTCTCCTTTCATAGGCCTGAGCATGTCTGTCGTACTTTTCTATAGCTTTACTCAACGCATCAATAGCTTCTTCCTCTTTGCCTTTTACTTTGACCAGTTTGCGACCCTTGACAAAGGATTGTACCGCTGCTTTGTCACTCGCAGGTTCAAGCGTCTCAAAACCTACCACTTCCCCTTCTTTGATCAACCACGCACGAACTGAGCCGGCTACTGCAAACTGTGCACAATAAGCCAAAATGCCGGTCGTGACCTTAAAGGCCTTCTCCGTCACCTGATTAACATAACGAGGAATTTCAAGAATCAATTCATCTTCCTTGAAAATATCTTCGAATTTGAAAAGGACATCGGTTTTGTAATAGGTCTCAACCCTTTGCAAAAACATTTTGGTTACCTTTTCATAACTCTTCTCGCTTCCAAACTCTAACCTTCCCTGTATTATGGTTTTAAGGTACATTCACCAAAATTTACTACTTATCTTATAGAAAAAACTATTCCAATCTTTTCAAATCAGAACGTTAACCGAATAATTTTTTAATTACATTACCTTTTTATTTGCAAAATTAGTCATAATCATTTGATATTGTATACTTTATAATTTAATAAAAAAATAAACTTTATTTTTACTAAAAGGTCAATATCTCCTGAATAAGCTACTTTACGAAAAGATAAACGACAATTTTATGTGCAAATCGGGATACTATGCTAAGGAACAGTTGGTTTAGCCCGAATAATTCCAAAATTTCAACTATTTTTGCACCCTGATGATAATGTTAAAATAAAATGAACCTTAAAGTAGAAGCCGTAAGACTTTTTGCCCGTTATTTGAAAAAAACCGTAGATAAAACACGGATTCATGCGGTCTCCGATCAATTAAAAATTATGTCGGGACTGGTGAAAACTGCACAAAATACCAAATTTGGGAAGGACCACCATTTTGAAAAAATCAGCACGTATGATGATTTCAAAAAATTTGTTCCTGTCAGAGACTACGAACAACTTACCTCTTACATCAATCTTCTCGTCAAAGGAGAGGCAAATATATTATGGCCGGGAAAACCAAAATATTTTGCCAAAACATCAGGTACTACCAGCGGGATAAAATATATTCCCCTTACCAAAGAAAGTATGCCGAATCATATGAATACGGCCAGAAATGCTATGATGAACTACATCACCCTTTCCGGAAATGCGGACTTGTTTAAAGGTAATATGATATTTTTGTCCGGTTCACCGGAATTGGAACAAAAAGCAGGCATTCCCACAGGCAGACTTTCAGGTATTGTAAACCATGAAATCCCGGGATGGGTCAAAACCAATCAATTGCCGTCATACCAAACGAATACTATTGAAGATTGGGAAAAAAAACTGGATAAAATTGTCGAAGAAACCTATCAGAGAGACATGAGACTCATTAGCGGTATTCCTCCATGGGTACAGATGTATTACGAACGACTGCTCGAAAAAACCGGAAAATCAACCGTCCTTGAAGTTTTTCCCAATTATAGCCTTTTTATGTATGGCGGTGTCAACTTCGAACCCTATCGCGCCAAACTCGAATCTTTGATTGGTAAAAAGATAGATAGCATAGAAACCTACCCGGCTTCAGAAGGGTTTATTGCCTTTCAGGACACTTTGGAGGGTCCCGGTTTATTGTTAAACACCAATTCCGGTATATTTTTTGAATTTATTCCCGTAGAAGAAGCACATCTTGAAAATCCTACCCGTTTACATCTCGGGCAGGTTTCAACAGGAGTCGATTATGCGATTATCATCAATAATAATGCAGGATTATGGGGTTATTCTATCGGCGATTGTGTGCGGTTTTTATCCCTTAACCCCTACAGATTAATTGTTTCCGGCAGGGTAAAACATTTTATTTCTGCTTTTGGTGAGCACGTCATCGGCAAAGAAGTGGAAGAAGCTCTGATGGGTGTTTGCAATAAACATGGCATCCAGGTCATTGAATTTACCGTAGCTCCGCAGGTGAGTCCTCCCGAAGGTGGCAGCCCTTATCACGAATGGTTTGTAGAGTTTGACGATCCGTTGTTTAATCCTGATGTTATAGTGGACGAAGTAGATGAGGCTATGTGCCAACAAAATATATATTACGAAGACCTTATTAAAGGAAATATATTACAAAAACTCAAAATCAGGTCTTTACAAAAAGACAGCTTCAGAAATTTCATGAAGGATTCCGGAAAATTAGGCGGACAGAATAAAGTGCCCAGACTCGCTAATGACCGTAAAATTGCCGACGCCCTGCAACCGTATACGATACAAAATCATTGATGGAAATTTATCAGATAAAATTACCTCAGTTTGAAGGACCTTTCGACCTCCTTCTCTTTTTTATCGAAAGAGACGAATTGGATATTCATGATATTCCAATCGCTACCATAACCAATGATTTTTTAGAATATATACGGCACCTCGAAAAACTGAATATCGATATAGCAAGCGAATTTATTCTTGTTGCCGCCACCCTCATGCGAATAAAAGCAAAAATGCTGATTCCAAGGAAAGAACTGGATGAACAGGGAAATGAAATCGATCCGAGACAGGAATTGGTGCAAAAATTACTGGAATATAAAAAGTTTAAAGAGGTCCTTCAGGATCTCAGCAACATGGAAGACTATCGCAACGAAAGGTTTTTGAGAGCTAATGTACAATTTGAGCTCAAAGAACTGGCTGAAAAAGCATTGGTTGATATCGAACTTGAATCCCTAAGTTTATATAAACTCTTTCAGACTTTTCAAAAAGTTTTGCAACGTTTTGAAGATGAAACCAACAGACCTGTCCCGAAAATCATCAATTATGCTTATAATATTGACGAACAACAATCCTTTCTGCTTTCTATGCTTTATGCAAACGGGAAGGTAAAGTTTGAAAATATATTTCTCACTCTGGAAAACAGAATGCATGCCGTTGTGACCTTTTTGGCATTGCTTGAGTTGCTAAACACTCAAAAGGTCAAAATAAATCAGGGCGATGGTGCCAATAACTTTTGGGTATCCATACAGGAAGAAATTGTACCAGAATAACCTTACGGTTTAAAGCCGGTAACAAACTGTATATTCCGTTTCAAACCCGAATATTTTGTTCTTTTGACCGCACTTCCCTGAAATAATGTCTCAAAAACATCTTCTGTCAGGTTTTCCCAATCTTGTTTTGTCATGTCCAATAATGCCGGTTCCGGCAAAAACATGGTTTCTTCATGTTCTTCCGAAAATCTGTTCCATGGACATACCTGCTGACAAATGTCACATCCAAACATCCATCCATCCATCGAGTCATGAAATGTTTCCGGGATCGCTGATTTTAGTTCTATGGTAAGGTAAGAAATACATTTTTTGCCATCCATGATGTAGCCTTCAGGATGTATGGCTTCTGTAGGACAGGCTTCTATACATTTGGTACATGTACCACAATAATCTTTGATGGGATGATCATATTCCAATTCAAGATCTGTGATGATTTCCCCTAAAAAGAAAAATGAACCTTTTTTAGGGTTGATCAACATGGTATTTTTCCCTATCCAACCCAAGCCGCTTCTTTTTGCCCAATCTCTTTCCAAAACTGGCGCTGAATCAACAAACACTCTTCCTTCTATTGATCCACATAAAGTTTTAATATACTCAAACAATGTATTCAACTTTTTCCTGACTACTTTATGGTAGTCTTTGCCATAAGCATACATAGATATTTTGGGAGCAGAAACATCCTTTTGTTTATCCGGATGGTAATAATTGTAAGCAAGAGAAATAACACTTTTTGCACCCGGCACCAACAATGATGGATCGACCCTTTTGTCAAAATGATTTTCCAAATAACTCATTTCTCCATGATAATGTTGGTTGAGCCATTTGTCAAGTCGCTGCGCTTCTTCTTCCATAAATCCGGCTTTCGAAATGCCGAAAGAAACAAACCCCAAATCCATAGCCTTTTGATGGATTTGTTTGGAAACCATTTGTTTGTTTATCTGATTCATATTTCCGGTAAAAAAATAGGGTTACCGACGAATCAATAACCCTATTTTTTATTCAAACGTTTGTAAATATTACATTTTATCTTTTTTCCCGCCTCCAAAACTCAGACCGAGTGTAAGTTCGTGAGAACCATTATTATAGTCTTGCAGTGGATTGGAAGATGTATTGTAAGAATAAAATAAACTAAACTTATCAATAGTTGTACCAACCAAAAATCCAAGTCTGTTGTCCGCACCTACAGTGTAAGATACTCCTCCGGTGATCTTCTCATCCAGAAAAGATACGTTCAGATTGATGTCAAGATGTGTAGGAACATTGGCAAGGTTTTTTACAAAAACAGATGGTTTGAATACTACATCAGCATCTTTTGCTCTGATGTCATAACCAACATGAAATATAAAACCTACATTTCTGTCTTCTGAAGCAGGTGATGCCTCTCCGTTGACACGACTGCTTACAAGCGAAGGAAGTACCAATCCGTAAGACAATTTATTTTTGTACAATCCGTATATACCAACCGTCACATCAAAATACTCTGTACCTGCCAATGCTTGTAATACCCGCGGATCAGATATGGTTCCCGCATCTGTCACTGAAGACAAACCATGTTTGATGTACTCTCCGGACAATCCGAAACTTATCTGATTGGTTTCACTTTTGATCATATAACTGGCTCCTGCCATAGCTTTTGTCGTTTCCAACAAACCAAAGTTATCTCTCAATACCATAGCACCAAAACCCAATCTGTCGATCAAAGGTCCGTCATAAGCTATAGTAGCCGTAGTCGGAGAATCATTGATACCTGCCCATTTTCTTCGGTAATTCAACAAAACGTTATGTTTCATTTTTGAACCAAAAGCTGCAGGATTGATCAACTGAGGATTGATATTTGCCTGTGTGTAGATATACCTTTCGTCAAAGTATCTGGACTGAGCCTGAAGTCCGGCGGTGATTAAACCCGCGCACACGATTAAAAGAAATTTTATTTTATTCATCTTAACTATTCTTTTATGATTGTCACTATTGAGTGCGTTCAATTACAAATTATTTCAATATGGTCAATGTTCCGTTAAAAGTCTCACGAAGTCCATTTCCATAATTGACTTCATAAATCCAGATATACGAACCTTCTATCAACTCATTATTATTATTGTCAATCCCGATAAACGTATTATCGTAGAGCATTTTATTGTATACCAATCTGCCCCATCTGTCATAAATTGATAAAGTACCATTCAAATCTTCAGAACATGTAATCACAAAATTATCATTTTGCTGATCTCCGTTTGGCGTAAGAACAAGATTACCCTTACCACATTCATCATCGACAACATTACAAGGTCTGACATCCAGATTACCCAAAGTGATAACACAATTATTAGCGTCCGTAATCGTCACGGCATATGTTCCGACTTCAAGACCAAATAAAACATTTGATACACTGCCCGGTGTAGACCATGAATAGGTATATGGAGCTACTCCGGTAGTAATATTTAAGGTTATACTACCATCTGATTCTCCTTCTGTCACACATTGAATCACGGGATTGCCGCCAATCAATCGGGACGGAGTAGTAACTGTGACCGCACCGCTAATCGTAGTTCCCGCCGCATTTATACCTTCTATTGTATAATTACCTGCACACAGGTTATTAAATTCAATCGGTCCCAAAGCGGTAACATTTCTTTCTGTCAAAACGACATTTCCGATTTTAAGGACCAATCTGACAGGTAATGTACCGTCGGCCAGATTTCCGGTTATGACACCGTTACAATTTCCGTTACAATTGACTCCAAAACCGTTAAAGTTTGATGAAACGCCCACGGTTTCAAATTTAACTACTACAGCAGGTCCTGAATCCTCACCAATTGGAATGTTTAGCGCTACTGCTGTACAACCATTGGCATCTGTCACCGTCACGCTGTACGTACCGACAGAAAGATTAGTTGCAGGATTGGTATTTGCCGCTATTTGTGTAGCATTACTAGACCACACAATATTGTAATTTTGAGTGCCTCCGGTGATGTTTAATGTGATTCTACCGGTACTCATTCCTGCCTGGGTATTTTGTGGGACAGGCATTATGGTCAGTGGAACTGTTGGTTGTGTTACTGTCACAGGAATGGTAAATGTATTGACGGGCACTGAACTATCCGTAATGGTCACTGTATAAGAACCTGCTGTAAGATTACTGACGGTCGGTGTAATTGTATAAGGCGGACAACCTCCTGAAGGTGTAACGGCGATAGCACCGTCATTGCCTCCAAAACATTTAACCGGTGTTGCCACAGCAGTTCCCGAAAGTGGTGTATTGGATGAGGTAACCACAAAGGATTGAGTGCCTGTACAACCTTTGCTATCCGTTACGGTAAGTTGGTAGGTACCTGCATTCAGGTTGGTCACATTGGCAGTAGTGCCGACATTCGGATTCCATGTAAAAGTATTGTATGGAGGATTTCCCCCTGTGATGCCAGTGACATTGATAGAACCCTTGGTGCCGCATGCCTCATTGGTAATTCCTGTTCCCGGAATGTTGATTCTGTCAGGTTGACCGACCACAGCATTACTTGTACATTGTTGTGTTCCACTACAGATTAATTCAAGTGTATAAGATCCTGCAGCTACATTTGCCAGATTACAATCAGCAAGATTCGCCGTGGATTTAATAACAACGCCTGCACTGTTTTTCCAAACACACATACAGTTTGTCGAACCCTGAGCAGGGGTCACCGTTGCAGAAACAGACCCGTCTGTAGACCCGAAACAAGATGTATTAGTCGTTGAATTTATGTTACAAACTGAGGGGTCTCCACAAGCTATAGTTATGGCTCCGTTGGTAATTTCGGTACCAAATTCATAATCGTTTACCCCGTCATAAGTACCGTTTACCTCAATTTGCCTTGGCATACCGGTAATCTGGACCGGTGAAGTGATGGGACAGTCTCCGATCAGTCTGAAACAAATTTGGAAAATTTTATGATTGTTCGGTAGGGTTATTAAAGGTGGTGTTGTATTCCACGAAAATGTAAGTGAAGAAGAAGTATTATTAAAATTGAGCATACTCAATCCCGATAATGAATACATGCCTGTAGATATGTATTCGAGATGCGCCGGATTCCAATTGATAGAAAACTGTGCATTTTGTATCATGATAAAATTTTCCACCGTGAGGTCAAGACACACCGTACTCCCTTTTGGGCCTGAACCGGTATTTAGTTTAAATTTAACCGGAGGTGCCACTGATGTTCTCCCTATTACAGTACCCGCCTGAACACAAAACGGAACACTCTGCGCAGTTCCGTTTATAACTGCTGCCCAATCCATGACCGGTACCGGTTCTCTACCGATACAAACACGGGAAGTATCATTTATTGCACTGATTTTTTGGAAGGTTATCTCAAAAACCACCGTACCATCCGCAACCGTTTTTGTTAGTCCGTCATTATCAAAATAACTATATCTTATGGTTCCGTTTTTTACTGCAGGTGGTGTCGCAAAAACCATTCCCGCACCGGTCAATACGTCCGATTTGATACTAATAAACTTCAGTTTTGTCGAATCAAAACTAAATGATCCGTCACCGGTTTGTATGTCTTTAAAGTTTTTAACCCTGATAGGCATTTTGAATTGTTGTCCCGGTGAGGCAAATATAGTATCTCCGTAAAACAACAATCTTGTCGGGCTGGCACAAGCAACATTGGGACAAGGGTCTACAAAACCACCGCCACCCCCGCTACCGCCGGTAGTTACTCTGACAGAACCGTTTTGGGATGAAAAGTTGGTCACCTGCATCAGGTTTCTTACATAATCCACATTGGATTGTGTGACGGCTGACATAGAACCGGGACCTCCCAAAATATCAAATACTATAGAAAACAGTCGGGTTCCGTTAGGTACTGTCTGTCCGTTAGCCTGTGGGGTGTCCCACAAAAATCGGATTCTTCCCGGCTTGATAGACCCGGTACCCGGAAATCCGAAATTGGAATTTTTCAGATCAAGCGTGGTATTAAAATTGGTTATTGAGTTAAATCTCAATACCAATGAATCATAATTTAAAGAAAAAGCTGCAGATTGCATATTGACAAAACCGTCAATGGTCACATCTACTGTAGCAGTGGTCGTTCCGGGGGCAACTTCCACATTGGCAATTTTTAATACGACCGGATCCTGACCATAAATCATCAGGGATGTCAGTCCAATCAATAGGGTGAAAATAAATTTCCTCATAAGAAGAACAATTTGTTGTAAGATAATAAAGTGCAAAATTAACTATTTTATATCAATATTTCGGCAAAACCAATCAATAATATACCATTCAAAACGCATTTCAAAGTCATTTCGTATCCATTTTACTCCTTTGTTTCAGGATTGGATGAATGAATAAATATATCAAAAATCAAACCACCTTTTTATATTAAATTAAATAATTATATATAAAAATATGAATAACAGTTATAAATTACATAATTATAACTGAATGTCTAAAAAAACAATGTAAATACGCAGAGATTGGCAGTTTAATAAAAAATTCAGATAACAAAGATAATGTTTTTTACGAAAACCACAAAAAATGGT
Organism: Saprospiraceae bacterium; assembly: GCA_022842725.1. Taxonomy (GTDB): domain Bacteria; phylum Bacteroidota; class Bacteroidia; order Chitinophagales; family Saprospiraceae; genus OLB9. Next base: position 236,178 of record JALHOZ010000001.1, on the reverse strand, counting down.
ATGACTTTAATACAAAAGAATAAAAATCTGGTTTTAAGTTGCAAATCTATATCCGGAGCACCTGACATCATTCCATTTACGTATCCAAAAACCTTTATGTTTTTTTTATTTCATTTTCTTTCATGATTATTCGTTTATTTGACGAAATTTGCGGCATGATGCATACTTTAGACAGATTATTTGCCCAAATGATTTCGGTTATCTTTCATCCGATTTGTATGGTATTCTATATGTTTATATATGTTATGTATGCATCTCCTCAAAATTTCAGCACACCTGATCCGAGGCAAAAAACATTTGTCATTCTTTCTTTTCTGGCACTTACCGTTATGTTTCCTTTGTTGGGAATTTCACTGATGAGAATGCAGGGTCTCATCAGCTCATTCCAAATGAAAACCAAAAAAGAAAGAATAGGTCCTTTGATTGTGATTGCCATTTTTTACCTTTGGCTTTATGTCAATATACGCAAAAACACTTTGGTGCCGGATGTGATTACTTTTTTTGTCCTTGGAGCCGTGATATCAGTATTTTTAGGTCTCTTTATCAATAGTTTTTCTAAAATATCACTACATTGTATGGGAGCGGGAGGCTTCATGACAGGTTTTTTATACGTTTATCAGACTTTTGTTTTTCCCACATTTGATGTCTACATTCCACAATGGGACATCGTATTGAGAATCTCCAATGATCTGATGCTTCTTTTAACCCTGATTATCGCCGGTTTGGTTGGGACAGCCAGACTATTGCTCAACGCCCACCAAAAAGATGAAATTTATGGTGGTTATGTAGTAGGTATTTTGAGTCAGATGATTGCCATTCAAATATTTTTTTAAATACCATGGAAGATATAAAAAATAAAATCGAACAATTTTGGGCGGACAGAAGCCTGATAAATTCTCCGGAACACGTTTCAGCTGTTTTGGACACTGTGGCCCGTCTCGATGCCGGTCAGTTAAGAGTTGCTTCCCCTGAAGGAGATACCTGGATAACACATGATTGGGTTAAAAAAGCCGTTATTTTGTATTTTCCTATACAGAAAATGGAAACCATAGAAGTCGGTCCTTTTGAATTTTTTGATAAAATTCCTTTAAAAAAGAATTTTGCTTCCCTGGGAGTACGGGTTGTGCCACATGCTATCGCAAGATATGGCAGTTTTATTGAAAAAGGTGCGATCCTGATGCCTTCCTACGTCAATATCGGTGCTTACGTTGGCGAAGGAACCATGGTTGATACCTGGGCTACAGTCGGTAGTTGTGCTCAAATCGGAAAACATGTTCATTTATCCGGCGGTGTCGGTATAGGTGGTGTTCTCGAACCACCACAGGCCAGTCCCACCATTATTGAAGACAATTGTTTTGTCGGTTCGCGGTGTATAGTCGTCGAAGGAGTCAGAGTCAGAAAAGAAGCTGTGCTTGGTGCCAACGTAGTCCTGACACAATCCACAAAAATTATTGACGTAACCGGTGAAAAACCCGTTTATTTTCAGGGCGAAATCCCCGAAAGATCAGTTGTTATTCCCGGAAGTTACACCAAAGATTTCCCGGCAGGCTCTTATCAGGTCAATTGTGCACTGATCATCGGACAACGAAAAGCGTCTACAGATACCAAAGTTTCACTCAATGAAGCGTTGCGGGATTATAACGTAGCTGTTTAATACATTTCATTTGGCGACCAGTATTGCTGATAGCAATATGTGACAGATTGAAAACAAACCAAAACATAAAGGTTTGTTAAAGATGGTTTTATGTAAAACCCCTGACTGCTTCACTTTGTATCAGGTGTAGCATAAAGCGTAAATTATGGACAATCTTCAATACATGCCCAATATTCCGGCAGCAAAAACCAAAAGAATTGTCATTATTGGTGGAGGATTTGCAGGAATGAAACTTACTTACAAACTTGCAAATACAGGTTATCAGGTAGTTTTGATTGATAAAAACAATTATCATCAGTTCCAACCGCTTTTTTATCAGGTAGCCACTGCCGGACTTGCACCGGGAGACATCTCTTTTCCACTGCGGAAAGCATTCAAAAATGAAAAAAATATTCATGTCAGAATGACAACCGTTTTGGAAATTTTTCCGGATCAAAACGAAATATCCACCTCTGCAGGCAAACTCACTTATGATTATCTGGTGGTGGCCGTAGGTGGTGATACAAATTATTTCGGCAATAAAAACATTCAGGAAAATGCCATACCGATGAAGTCCGTTTCGGAAGCGCTCTTCATCAGAAATAAAATCATCTTTAATTACGAAGAAGCCCTCAATATTGGGGATAAATATGCCAGACAAGCCCTAATGTCTGTGGTCGTCGTCGGTGGTGGACCTACCGGCGTCGAACTTGCAGGTGCCCTCGCTGAAATGAAACGATTTGTTCTTCCTAAAGAATATCCGACCCTCGATTTCAGTCAGATGAATGTGTATCTTCTGGAAGCGGGAAACAAATTATTGAACGGAATGTCTGATAAATCTTCAGAAATGGCACTGAGATTTTTGGAAGAACTGGGTGTAAAAGTATTCCTGCATACGGCTGTTCAGGATTATGACGGCACTAATATATTGCTTGCTGACGGCACCAAACTACAGTCCACCACGATGTTGTGGGCCGCAGGAATCAAAGCAAATTTTATTCCGGGACTTGACGAAAAAATGATCGGTCGCGGAGGTCGTTGGAAAGTGGATGAATACAATAAAGTAGAAGGTTATTCCAATATATTTGCCCTCGGAGACTTGGCATTAATGGCTACAGAAGAATATCCCAACGGTCATCCACAGGTTGCCCAGGTAGCCATCCAACAAGCTTCTCTATTGGCAAATAATCTGAAAGCAGAAATTAAAAATAAAACATGGAAATCATTCATCTATCACGACAAAGGTTCCATGGCTACCGTGGGAAAAAAACTTGCCGTAGTCGATCTTCCATTTATCAAATTTCAAGGCTTTCTTGCCTGGATTGTCTGGCTTTTTGTACACCTGATGGCTATAGTGGGGGTAAAAAACAAATTTGATGTTTTTATGAATTGGGCATGGAATTATTTATCACTCGACCCGTCTTTGAGATTATTAATCCGTCCAAAACCGGTAAGACAAGACAAAGAAGCTTTCCCATGGAAGTAATACTTTTAGATGGAAACCGTTCCGGAAAAAAGAAGTCTTTCAACATTTTTTACAGATAATCCTTGCGGGCAGGATGCTACCCAAACTTTTAGTTACCCATACAATTCATATCTGATTTGGTCTTTCCTTACTTTTTTGTGAAGTAATAAACCCTCTACAGCCTGATCTATCATTTTAGACCAGCCACATAAATAAATCAAAGTATCTTCAGGAATGATATAATCTTCCTTATTGTAAATTTCATGAACATATCCATTGACAAAACCGGGTTTGTTTTCCCGGGATAAGGTGATACTGTATTGGAAATTCGGATATTTTTTTGCATAATATTCCATTTCTTCCTTGTACAAAATATCTTCTTCCTTTCTGGTTCCGAATATTAAATGAATCGGAGGCACTACTTCTTTACGAAATACTTCCTGCAACATACTTCGAAATGGTGCTATCCCTGTGCCCGTCGCAATCAATAGTAAGGGTCTGATATTATTTTCCGGTAATACAAAACCGCCATCGGGCCCTTTCCATTTGATGATATCACCTGGTTTTACCACATCGTGAAAGTAACAGCTACCGAGGCCGTCCTCAAATCTGACAATACAAAATTCAAGAAGGTTTTCCGGATTCGGAGCATTAGCAATGCTGTAACTTCGCCACCTTTGTTGCCTTTTTTCCCCAACCGGCAAATCCATGGTAACAAATTGTCCAGGTACAAAAGAAAATATCTCATCTCCCGGAATTTTAAGCACAAACTCCTTGGTTTCAGGGGACAATTTTTTAATGGAAACAACTTCTGATTCGTACCACTTGGTTGGCATATTATGTATATTTTAGTCTTTATTGGCCAATTGACCACAAGCTGCATCAATATCTTTGCCACGGCTCCTTCTGATAGTTACAGTCACATCAAGATTTCTGAGTGCGAGACCAAAAGCGTCGGTTTCTTCCATCGCTGCCCTCCCGAAAGGAAGGCCTTCCACCGCATTATATTCAATAATATTGACTTTAACAGGAAACTTCCGGCAATGTTTGGCCAGATTTTTGGCATCGAGCATACTTAAGTTAACTCCATGTAGAGCTACATACTCAAAGCTTATTCTGTTTTTGGTTTGTTTGTAAAAATACTGTAGTGCCTCCATCAAAGATTCAAGATTATTTTGCTCGTTAATAGGCATAATTTCATCTCTTTTGGCGTCATCTGCAGCGTGGAGAGACAAGGCAAGATTACATTTCAAACCATCATCAGCCAACTTTTTTATCATTTTTGCAATACCTGCTGTACTGATGGTAATCCTTTTGGGTGACATTCCCAAACCTTTCGGAGAAGTGATGTGGAAAATACTGGTCACCGTAGCCTGATAATTTAACAAAGGCTCCCCCATTCCCATATACACAATGTTGGTAATCGGATGTCCAAAATGATCCATACTTTGTTTGTTGACCAAAACGACCTGATCTACGATTTCGGCAGAACTGAGGTTTCTCATTCTTTTCATCATGCCGGTAGCACAAAACTTACAGGACAAACTACATCCTACCTGGGTTGAAACACAGACGGTAAAGCGGTTATCATCAGGAACAGGTATCAAAACGGATTCGATTTTATTTCCGTCATGAAGAACAAACCTGGTTTTTATGGTTCCGTCACTACTTTTTTGAACAGCATCAATCCTGATGGGAAGAATTTCAAAATGTGAATCCAGTAATTCTCTGAACTCTTTAGACAGATTGGTCATGGACTCAAAGTCTGTAGCGGATTTTTCCCAAAGCCATGCATAAATTTGTGATGCTCTGAATTTTGGCTGACCCTGACCTTTCACCCATTCTTCTATTTCTGACAAATCCAGTTTCCTGATGTCAATTTTTTGTGTTACCGGAAGTTCTATGATTTGTTTTTGTATCATATTCCATTTCCATTAATGGTAAAACGTATGTACTTTATGGTTTTTCCTACTTCGAGATGAGCTCTTTCATAGTAGGTCTTATACTGCAATTCATGAAACGGAAGTTCGGAAGCATATATGTCATCATGATGGTAGAGGATCTCCGCTCCGGCAAAATTTTTTAACTCTTCCAAAGTAAAAAGATACAAACCTTCATCATCGGTTTTAAGATGTAAAACAGCCCCTTGTTTAAGCAAGGGTTTATACCTTTGGAGAAAAGCTCTTGAGGTAAGTCTTTTATTTTCTTTACTGGCCCTGGTAAAAGGATCGGGAAAAGTTATCCAGATTTCATCAATTTCCTGATTGTCAAAAAATAATGATATCTGCTCGATTCTGGTCCGTAAAAATGCAGCATTTTTAAGATTTTTTTCAGCTACAAAGGTCGCTCCCTGCCAGATTCTCGCCCCTTTAATATCCAGGCCCATAAAATTTTTGTCCGGATAGGCTTCAGCCAATGCAACCGTGTATTCACCTCTTCCACAGGCAAGTTCCAGAATTAAGGGTTGATTATTTTTAAAAAAATCACTGGTCCATTTACCTTTAAAATCTACCTTTTCCGTTTCATTACGATAAAGCCCGGGTTGTTTCGGGTCGGGATTTTCAAAAACAAAATCATACGAACTGATTTCTTTGAATTTTTTTAATTTATTTTTTGCCATCTAAAGGTCTTAAAGGATATCAGATTTTGGTTATGAAGCTTTTTTTTCCTGATTTTCAAGATCGATAATTTTTTTATAAATTTTTTCATTCATCCACCATTTGACAGTTCCATATCCTAATATACCGGCAAAGACCATTGTCAACATTTGTTCCATTGCCCTTTGATTGACAAACACTTCCTGAAAACTTTTATCTTTTAGGTAGTACAGATTAATGATTAAAAAAACGAGGAAACCAAATCCTGCTCCGTGGGTAAAAGCGTAAAATCCTCTGCCCTTTAGTTTGATGCCTTCCCATCTTTCTTTAAATTTGCGATCGCTGTCTGTCATATATTAACTGTTTCAAAGTGCAAAATTAGTCAATTATAACCTGTCTCACAAAAATTCCTTGCGGTTTCATATTTTGGGGGTCACAGAAATAAAAAAAGCCGGCATTACAACCGGCTTTCTTTTTTTATATCAATACGTTTGATTAATATTTGATATCAAACTTATAATTGTCAGCATTATTATTTGTGGTGACATTGATTTCTTTAACTTCAATAAGGAAATAAGTATTTTTGTGGAATACCATAATAAAGTCTCCTACATTAACTTTTTCACTTACTGTAAAAGATGCAGAACCTTTTTCCCACAAAGAAGCTAATTCTTCTTTATAAGCCACACCACCAAAACTGAAGTTTTCAGCAACACCATTCTGTCCTTTTTTGATGTATTTTAATACTGAACCGTTCAGACTACCTACTTTTTGTTTCCATGTTCCGGTAACTGTTGAAGAGCTGTCGATTCCCATATCTCTGATTTGAGAATTAACGTCTGTTGCCTGCGTTCCGGTGCTTTCTCCTGTCAACAAATTTAAACCTCCCGTTCCTGCAGGTCCTGACTGATTGAACAATACACCGTTCAATGTTGCAACAGGTGTAGCTGCAACCGTAATTTTTAAGGTCAACGTTGAGATATTACCGGCATCATCAGCTACTTCAAATGTATAATTTCTTGCTTCATTTCCGCTGTGGGCTTTGATACCAATAACGTAATCAAAAGAAGTTTTGTCCGCTCCTGCCAACAAAATCGGGTTTACATTTGCTGCTGAACCATTGATGGTAAGTCTGTCAGTTGACACGGAAATTGTGCTGTTATTATCTTTGATCGTTAGCGTTTTCAAAGGGTTATCTCCTGCTGTAGCTTTTACATTGACTGTAAATACTTCGCCGGGAACAACATTTGCATCGGCTGTAAGATAACCGGTTCCTGAAACAAAATTAAGCGAAGTTGGTGTATCCAGGGTGTCATCACCACAAGATGTAAAAAACAAACTTCCCGCTAATAAAAGCGTGAACATTTTGAAAGAAAATTGTAATTTCATGAGTATATATTTAAAATTAAAAAATTATGTGACAAAATTATAACATTGGAATGACGGTAATCGGGATTTAAAACCACATTAACATATGATTAATGTATCCGAAGTTATACAATTTTTTTTCCGTGATAATATAGTAACGTTACATAACGATGTAATGTTACCAAATTAGTTGAATCAATTTTTCCGGCAGCAATGATTTGCCCTTTGAACAAAGCTTTCATCCCCAGCAAGAGCTCCCTTCCATCCCAGGCAGTTTTGTAACCTCCGGATGACAAAATATACAAATCACCTGGTATTTGATTGAGCCTTTGGGTTTCTGTGAGGATATCTTTACAGGTATCTATAGCTTTATGAATGGTTAAAGATTTATTTCCGGCGATCACGGCGATGTTGTGTATTTGTCTTATATCCAGACTTCCTTCAGGAGTACACGCTCCGAAAACCAATCCTGAAACCCCGTCAAGTTCTGAAAACTGTTTTGCCTGACTGACCAATATGTCTTCATCAAATCTATCATAAATAAAGTCTCCTGGACGGTGCCGGATCATCACCTTGACAGGAATACGGATTAGTTTGAGTAATTTTTGGGTTGCTTCAAAATCCGGAGTCAGGCCGTCAAGCTCAAGAGAACTGCACCACTCAATCTGATGAGCACCTGCTTCTTCTGCTTGCAGGGCTGCCTCAATGGTATCAACACAAGCTTCTTTAAACAACAATGGCAGATCTCTTTATTCAACAAGCAATTTGAAACCCACACCATGGATATTATCCAGTTTTATACTTGGGTCCTCACTCAGATATTTTCTGAGACGGCTGATAAATACGTCCATACTGCGCCCCAGGAAATAATCATCCTCTCCCCATAATTTTTCAAGGATGAGTCCTCTTTTTACCACGTTGTTTTTATGATCAAGCAACATTTTTAATAAATCAGCTTCCTTCTGCGTCAGGTTTCTTTTTGTTTCCCGAATGGATAATGTCAGATTTCTGTAATCAAAAACGTACTGGCCGATTTTGTGAACATCATTTACAGGAACAGAAACAAATTTTCTTTTAAGAAAAACCTCAATTTTAAGGATCAGTTCTTCAATACTGAAAGGTTTTGTGAGATAATCATCTGCACCGAGTTTAAGCCCGTGGATTTTATCTTCTTTCATGGATTTGGCCGTAAGAAAAAGAATAGGAACGTTTGGGTCGGCTGCCCTGATTTTTTGGGCTACCTCAAAACCATCCATCTTGGGCAACATGACATCCAGAATGCACAGGTCATACGGATTTTTATAAAACAGCGAAATGGCAGCTTCACCATCCATACAATGTTCTACATCATATCCGTTAAGCTCAAGATTATCTTTAGTGACAAAACTCAGCGTTTCGTCATCTTCGACATATAAAATTTTTGGTTTTTCTTTTTGCATATTCATGTTTTTTTGAAACGCTCGTAAATATAAAATAGTTTAGAGGAATATATACAATAATTTTATAATTTATATTTAAATTCAGGAATATCAATCGTAAAGGTAGTTCCTTTTCCGACTTCAGAACTGACTGAAATCCACCATCCATGGGCCCGGCAGATATTTTTTACATAAAAAAGGCCCAGACCAAAACCTTTGACATCATGTTTATCTCCGGTTGACACACGAAAAAATTTGTCAAATAATTTTTTTTGGTCCTCCGGTGAGATACCGATTCCGTTATCTTCGATTTGAATCAGCATGTGACTGTTTTGAAGGGATGTCCTTACCTGAACTTCAATGTTTTCATTTTGACAATATTTGACTGCATTATCTATCATATTACATATGACATTGACAAAATGTAGTTTATCAGTATAGATGTAAGCTTCTGTTTCGACGGGATCGTATCTCATGTATCCATTCGCAATTTTAACAGCTTCAGCTTTCACGATGTGGTCCAATGTCTCATGGAGATTAATCCATTCCTTTTTTAGTTCTATGCTGTCTTTCTCCATCCTGGCAATGTTCAGTACTTTTTCCACCTGGTCGTTCAGACGGGCATTTTGTTCTCTGATGATTTGTGCATAACGGGACAATCGTTTATCTTCTTTGGTTTTTTCATCATTCGCAATAACGTCCGATGCGATTTTGATAGACGCTATCGGTGTTTTAAATTCATGGGTCATATTGTTGATAAAATCTCTTTGTAGTTCTGACAATCTTTTTTGTTTGAGAATGACCCAAATACTATATAAAAAAAATAAAATAGCCAACACGGAAAACATAGTTGAGACAACGGTCATATTGAGATTTGCCAGCAAAAAGTTTTCCCTTTGCGGAAATCTGATGACAAAATAATAAACCAGGTCATCAAATTTGTATTGTTTATTCCATTTTGTCGGTTTGGTTTCTTTGTTTGTAATATTACAATAATTACCATAAACCAATGCATCGTTAAAACAATCGTAAATAGCATATTCAAAATCTGTATTCAGCGACTGATTGTTCATTTCCTGAAAAAGATATTCCTCAAGGATGGGTGGATCTATCGAAGAATTGACATTGATGGCGTAATAATTTGAAGATTTCCTTTGGATAAGGTTTGTTTTGGGAAGAACAGTGTTGTTATAGGCAGCCAGTCTTTGGGCCACTTTACGCAAAACAATATTAACGGATTGATCAAATTCTTTGTCTTTGATGTCCCAGGTTTTGAGTAACCAATAAGACTGAATAAAGATGACTCCTATGATGGAAAGACCTCCAAGCAATAAAAGCCTTCTGATAAAAGAATTTGACATGAAACAATATTGTATTCAGAAAACAAGAACAAAGTAAAAGAAGTTTTGATAAAATGGCGGCGGAAATTAAAATTTGTTATGTTCCCTGATTAAGAAACAAAAATATTTACCGGATTTTTTTTAATATTTTCACAGAATTCACGTGAAAACGAAACATAATCAATTAAAGATTTTCCTGTTCTTCTATGATTTCTAAAGCGGACTCAACGTCTTTTTCCGGCACTTTGACCTCATAATGTTGGGTAATAGAAGTAAGCCCTGAGTTATTTTCATATAGAGGAAACGTGGTAATACCTGCTGCATGAAGTGCATTCACCACGATTTCAGCTAAAATCGGATCGTGATAATTGCGAACGGTGATAAATCTCATCTCACTCATAACTAATGGATTATTAACCCATTAACACAAGGATTACAAAATAAGTTCCTTTTGTTTGACTTTCGTCCAAAAATCATTTGCAGAGAATAATTATATTTTTTGGCCCCTTGCACCATTAAGCATGCAAAACAAAAAAGCACCTGATCCTTCAGAACCCTTTCTGATTGACCAGGTGCTTTTTTAATATTTCTTCCGCAATGTTATTGTTTACCTATGCTGTTTAACTTTTTGGTAACCTCTTCAACCACTTTTTTCTGGCCATCGATTTCACTCGTTTTGGTAGATTGGTCCACAATATTTTGTTCTATATTTTTTTCAGCTTCCAATATTTTCTGTTTGGCCTTTTCAATATCACTATGATAGCCATCGTTTTGTTTTTTCAGTTTTGCGAGTTCTTTATCAAGCTTTTCCAGATTTTTTTCTTCTTCTTTCAGCTCATTCTGAACTACAATTCTTCTGCATTCATAATAATAGTCCTGCATAAAAATTTTGATGGCTTCTGATTGTTTCTGATATTCTCCTGAATTGGAAAAAGCCCCTCCCAGATCAACCCAAAGGTAAGCTGTAGCCATTCCTTTACCTTCTTCAAATTTTGCATAAATATCCATCGGAGAAGAACCGTTAATTTTACTGACTTTAGTGGCCATCATAAAAAACTCCCGTGCTTTTTTGTTTTCCTGAAGTTTTCCATATTCTTTCATCATTTTTTTAAACGCATCTTCCACTATTTTTTTGTTTGCACCTTCTACTTCGGCGACAAAAGCATTCTGTGACCCGAGGCTCATACTGACTTTCCGTTCCGTTATATTTTGTCCGTGAAGATGAACAGAAGACAAAAACATAACAATGATAAGAGTACCAAAATATTTCATTTTAACTATTTTTGTAATGTGAAAAATATTTTAATTTTAATAACAATAAGACGGTCAATAAAGTGTAAAAATACATTTTAAATACTATTTTTACAACTTTTTTAACAAAAGATAAATTTTCTAAGGAATATATAACATATATTAATAATATGTATTATATTTGTCTTTCAATCAAAAAACCGTGATAGTAAGAAAATTTTATTCGTGGGCAGTTCAACTGGGCCTTTTTGGTTGTTTTACCTTATTACCATTCAATGACGCATTACATCCTGTGTTATATGGTAAAAAGTCGATGACAGCAGATCCTGTTTCTGAAGATTACATGAGAAAAGTGTCGACATTTTATGCTCAGTTTGAAAACCAATGTAAACTAAAAATGAGTCAGTCGTCATGTGTTGGTTTGTCCATTGGAGCCATTCATAGAGGTGAAGTTGTTTTTACAAAACATTTGGGAACCAAAGCCAAAGGAACCACACAGGAAATTTCTGATACAACCGTCTTCAGGATCGGATCAGTATCCAAAGGATTTGCAGGTATTCTGGCTTCTATATTGATAGAAGAGGGAAAATTCAGATTGGAAGACCCGGTTAATAAATATATTCCCGAACTAAAAATCAAAACCAAATCAGTGATGGACACCATCACGATACGCGATATATTGTCTCATACGACAGGATATGTACAACATGCCTTTTCAAATCTGGTTGACGATAATGTTCCCATGGATCAGATCATCAAAGCGATGAACAGGTATCCATTAAAGGACAGGGTAGGAAAAGTGTATAATTATCAAAATGCAACTTTTGCGCTGATAGAAAAAGTAATCGAAAACACCACCGGCCTTACTTATGAACAAGCCATGCAAAAGTATATCTTTTCTCCTTTACAAATGAATCGTTCTTCTGTGACCTACAATGCTATTGTTCAGTCAGGCGATCATTGTTCCGGGCACAAACCGGGAGGTAAAAAAGGTCAGTTTGTTTGTGTGCCGTTAAAGCCGCATTATTACAACGCTGCATCTGCCGGAGGAGTTAATTCTTCATTAAATGATATGATGGGTTGGCTGAAGGCAATGATGGGCTATTCTCCTGATGTCATTAGTGAAGAAGTTCGTCTGAGAGCATTTTCGCCTTATGTATTTACCACAAATGCACCAAAATATTTCAACAGATGGGACAATTTGGAAGAAAGTGCCTATGGACTTGGGTGGCGTATTCTTCGGTTTCAGGACAGGGTGTTGGTTTACCACGGCGGTCTGGTAAATGGATTCAGAGCTGAAATTGCATTTGACCCGGCTTCAGAATGGGGAATGGTCGCTTTATTTAATTCCACATGTTCCTTCTGCAGCACGATCGTCCCAACCTTTTTTGAAACCCATGATCAGGTATTTGCCGATGTGGTCAATCCCTGATAATCAAAAAACGAAAGGGAAATTTTTTCAAATTAACTGAACTTTATTTTTTGAAGGTACGCACTACCTTGTACACTTCGTCACACAATTTTTGGCGGAAGAGGTTTTGATTTATCTTATTATTTATCCGATCGGGATGCACTCTGTTTGATAAAAAGGTAATGACCAGATCATCCTGTGGATCGACCCAGACATAGGTTCCGGTAAAACCGGAGTGTCCGAACGACAAAGGACTGCTCAATGAAGGTGCACTGTTTGTTTTGCCGGTTGGGTCTTTTTTGTCAAAAGCCAACCCTCTTCTGTTGTTTTCCGATAAAAACTGATACGAAGTAAAGGATTTTACTACATTTTCTGAAATGACCTGCTCACTATTGTATTCTCCGTTTGATAAATACATATACATCAATTTGCTCAGATCATTCACATTCCCGAATAATCCGGCATGTCCTGAAATACCACCCATCATAATGGCTCCTTCATCATGCACGCTGCCATGAATCAACTGATGTCGAAAAATGCTGTCCTTTTCTGTAGGTACAATATCTTCTTTTGAAAATTTTTGTAATGGATTAAAAACCAATGAATGTAAGCCCAAGGACTGATAAAGTTCTTCCAGATATTGATCAAATGGTTTTCCCGTCAACCTTTTGCACAGTTCAGGATAAAAATAAAAATGCAGATCAGAGTAAACGTACACTCCTTTTTCACCCACAGGCGCAGATAATATCTGATAAAAAATACTATCCCGATAATCGTCCCGTAACCACATATTTTCGGATATATAAATCGAATATTTGTCCTTTTTGGAGTCACTATACATATCCTTTTTCCAAACTATATTTTTTGATGAAAAAACCCTGCTCCAGAGTTCCGGCTTTTTTTCCTGTACTGATTTCTGAATATCAATAACCATTTTCGATTTTTTTCCAAACCATCTGGCAAGAAAAAATGGTTTTTTTTCTGTTTTCGAATAAAAATCTGACCATTCCGGATTCGATATCAATATCTTTTCTAATGTTTTTGTACTGTCTATGGTAGTTTTCCAAAACGGTATCCATGCAGCCAGTCCGGCCCTGTGTGTCAACATATCTCTGAAGGTGTTTGATGCCATCGGATAGTTTTTGTATTCCGGAAAATATGTATAAAAAGGTACATCAAGATTCAGTTTTCCTTCGTCCACCCATTTCATCACCGCCAATGCGGTACCGGCTATTTTTGTTACTGATGCTATGTCGTACAAATCTCCGGTATGAAGATCAGACGTCTTTTCGTTAAATGATTCGACTTTTCTGACAGATCCTCCTGAAGTTGACATATCCATCACATCTAATCTTTGTTCAATGTCAATATTTTTTTGATTTTCAACACCGGCAGAAAAAAAGGTTTTGTTTCCATAAGCTTTATGAATTAACACCTGTCCCCTATGAATGACCTGTACGACAGCTCCCGGAAAGTAAGACCCAAACAGTCCTTCATACATCATAGAATCTACCTTTTGATGAAGCTCTTTATACGCATCCACATGTTCATAATCCCGTGTAAAACGCGGAATTTTACGTTGTTCTATCACCTCTCCGGTTCCTGCTTTATGATTTGTATTTAATGACACAGGAAGGGTTCCGTTGACGTCATTTGCACCAAAAATGGCCTGCCCCAAGGCTCTTTGAACAAATTCTGAATCCTGGTAACCACACATTACGGAAGCATAACCATCAAATTTTACCTCAGTCAATCCATACACATTTGCCATCCATAAAAGAACATTGTTGGGCAAATTACCCAATGTTTCGATCATCCATTTATGTTTGTCTGTCAATCCATATTTCTGAGCAGGTCTGATTTGTTTTGAAAAATATCCGGCTATAACTAGATCATAGGTTGACAAAACATTTTTGAGAGAATCAATAACCAGGCTGTCTATATTATCTGACGGAATTCTGTATTCGTCTACCTTTGAATACTGTTGCAACATAGTTTGAAGATGATTTTCACCGGTTAATCCTATTGATACCAAAGCTAATTTTTTTGAAAAGCCTGTGACAGGCAGCAGTTTGTTTTTGTTTGTCAATACGGTAATGGATTTGGTTGCCATAACATCGTGATACCAGGCGGATTCCATATCCATCAAATCCAACGTAAGATTAAATGTAGAGACAGGTGCGTATTTATCCAGGCCGGCCCATGATTTGGCTTTTAGAATTTTTTTCACTTTGCTATCGAGCCAGTCAATGGTGAGTCGTCCCTCTGACATAGCTTTTTTTATAGCCTCAACAGCGACAGGCACATCCATAAAGGTCTCTATAATATCATTTCCGGCAATCAGCGCCATAACAATGGCTTCGCCTTGAGAATAATATTTGACGATACCTGACATATCCATGGCATCGGTAAATACCAAACCCTGAAAACCCATTTTTTTACGAAGAAGATTGGTAATGGTCTTTCGGGAAAGTGTAGAAGGCATATAAGCAGCATCATCCAAAGCAGGTACCTGAATATGTGCTGTCATAATACCGGGAAGGCCGTCATCTATTAACTTTTGAAACGGGAATAATTCATTTTCAGCCAATAAATCCAAACTTTTGTCAATCACCGGAAGATCATAATGTGAATCAACCTGTGTATCCCCGTGGCCCGGAAAATGTTTGGCCGTGGCGATGATTTTTTGTTCTTCCATCCCTTGCCAAACGGCTTTGGCTTTTTGATAAACCCGCCATCGGTCTTCTCCGAAAGATCTGAAATTGATGACCGGATTTTTTGGGTTGTTATTGATATCAACCACCGGAGCATAATTTATGTGTACGCCCAATCTGTTACAATGTTTGCCGATAGACATGCCCATAGCTTTGAGCAGGGATTCTTCTCCCTGAATAGCTCCCAATGACATCGCATAAGGAAACCTTACGGTACTGTCCAGCCGCATCGCAGCGCCCCATTCAAAGTCCTGTCCTATTAAAAGAGGAATATCTGATTCTGACTGTAGTAAATTGGTAATTTCAACCTGCCGGGTCGGATTACCGGCAAAAAAAACCAAACCACCTATTTTGTAGTCAGAGACCCATTTGAGTAGTTGAGTTGTATCGTGCGCCTTTCCGGAATAGTTTCCCCGGGGCATAAGTAGCTGACCTATTTTTTGGTCTGTAGTCATAGAATTAAAAACGGAATCAACCCATTTTTCATTATACTCTTTCAGAAATGCCGGTTGTTTTTGAGCAGAAATTCCAAAGGCCATCGACAACCAAAAAAGAAATAAAAGGACACATCTCATCTTGTAAAGTCTAAAATGAAATACTCAACCCACCTCTTGCATTGGCAAGTTTCTGATCATAAAGTGAAAAAAGGCTGAAAAGATTATCTGTGGCAACAAAAACCTGAAGAGGCTTCCATTTTATCTGGACCAAAGCACCGACATTCCAAAGATTTCCATTAGTCACTGCGTAACTTAATCCGGCATCCAACCACTTCCACGAACGGGTGGCAGCAAGGGATAGCTGAGCGTTGGACTTTACAAAAGACCGGTGAAATCGCACACATGCATTAAATGACCATTTTTCCTTCCAAACATAATTTGCTCCCAAATAAAATCTGTTGTTCAGTGTAGTCGTGTAGGATTCAGTATTCGTTGTAAAAGGAATAAAAGCTGCCAGAGAATCCGTGAAGTTAATGCCGGTTGTATCGTTGAGATAGGTAAGCGGGTCAATGCCTTCAAACGTAAATTTTCCTTTCGACACCGTATGTCGGGGAAGAAAATCCCATTTGATAAATCCCAAATCCAAAGCACTCCAGAAAATCTGAAAATTTTTACTCAATTGCATATTTACGCCCAAGTCAAAAGCAAGCCCAACATTATTATAAAATAAATGATCAAACGTTATCCCTGATGAATTGAATGTAAAGTCAGAAATATCTCTGAAATTTAATGTTGAACTGCTTCGGATAGCGTAGTTTGTATTTAATTCCCATTGATAAAAATCATCATTTGTTCTATATTGAATATCTGCTTCTTCAGTTCGAAGATTGCTCACACCGAATAACAATTTTGTTTTAATACCCACCGTAAATTTGTTGAACTTTTTTTGAGCTCCGAGGTAAATTTCGTTAAATGTGGTGTAATCTGCTATCGGCCCGATTTGAAGGGTCTGATTAATGTAGGGTCCGTTTCCGTTTGCGGCAAGTTTCAAAAGATCTTCTGTATAATTGAGCGAACCAAATGATCGGAAAGCATGACCAGCCAAAAAAGTCCACTTATCTGTTTTAAACCCAATATCAATGGTATTTAGTTGGAAATTGCCGGATATCAGATTTTCGGGATTAACATGATTTTGCCAATTGGTAGGATGAATATATCGTCTGCCGTCATTATTTACGGAAGTAAGTTGATTTATTGTTGGACCATCCGTCAGTAGTTCTACCTGGGTGTTCATCAAAGATATATTCCATTTTTTAGGTAAAGAAGCTGCCGGATTGATGTAAGTCTGCCGAAGGTTGCTGCCCAAAGAAAGCAGACTGATATCCTGTCCTTTGGTTTTTGGGATAAATCCAAAACTAAAAACCAGGATTACAACAAAAAAAATACTAAAAAATTTATGCACTTTTGTGGACGTGCAAATACTCCATGTATGATATTCGTTTTGAATACGCAACTTCATTTTTTATATTATTTTTGATAATCAACCAGGGCTCCCATTTGAAATAAAAGACCGTTGTTATTATAAATCCAAACCGGTTCGTTATTAGGGTGGTCTACCGTATTTATTTTACCCACGATGGTTACGAACTTACTGTTTTTGATGGTTTTTATGGCATTATCATTCAATTCGACAGATTTTTTAACCAAACTTCCTGGTTGGACCAATCCCAAACTGTTAAGTCCCGGTGACGGCAGAGACAATGTTTCTGTTCCGAATAATGAATAAATTCTGTTTTTATTTTCATCCAAAAAATATATATCAGCATATAAATCCATAGGAAAAGTATTTTCAATATTCAATTTGAATCCTGCTTTCAGTACACCATCCAAAAATGAAGGATCGAAGGTCAGGGTATCCGTAAGAACCACATCATTAATAGACCCCTGCAAAGGCAATTCAGCGGCAACTGAAACAACATAAAAACTATTTTCATCCAGGAAGCCCTGTATTGAAGGGTCTTTTTCAGGATTAATTTCTGCGGAAATATCATAATCAATCCTTTTTGTTTTTTCATTAAATACTTCTCTGATATTCGAATTATTTCGGTCAAAAGAAAAATATGTTTTTTTGGTTTGTCCGATTTCATTAATGGTCGGATAATTAAAATCAATCCCATTTTCGATAAATTCGCTTTCCAGATTGACCTGATTGCCTGAAATCGTCGTTAAAAGCATACTGTTAACTTTTGATCTGACGGGAAAACCAAAAGAATTTTCGACAATAATACTAATTTTCGGGTTTTCAAAATCAAAAGTTCCCGACAACCACTTATCAAAAAGATTGATATCTATGAAGTTTCCTGATACCGGTGATATGTGGTACCCGATATATCCTTCCATGTAAGCGAACACGATCACATCAAAATAAAATTCCGCTCTGTTGAGTTTTATTTTTTTTCCACTTGCCGTTATGGCTTCATAATAAATATCCAGGGAATTATTTTCACTGACCATCTGATAACCATCCACACTGACTTTATCCGTTGTCAGTTTGGTTGATGTCGCACCATTGTAAGGCATGACTACTTTTTGCGAAAATGGAATATTATTTTTGAATAAATTTTTAAAGGTCAGCGTGACGGTTACATTTTCAGATTCATTGTGTTCGAAAAAAAAGTTAATTTTTGTATTCCTGAATGTTGCTTTTTTGATTTCAGGATTATTTTTGAAAGGAACAGGATAACTGAATACAGTATCTGTTATGGGAATGCCTGTCAAACCAGGAAAGGGAGGAAAAAAACTTGAGGTGTTTCTTCTGAGGACTTCACCATTAAAAAACAAAGTGGTTTTACCTGAGGGGTCAACACCTAATGTGATATCTCCATCTGCATTTTCAGCAAAATATCCTACAGTTGCTTTGGTATTTACCAATGGTACAGCCAATTGGTAGGTGTGATCTCCTATATCGAGATCATTAAAATCTTCTGTAACCGAACAGTTTTTGAACGACAGTGCCAGTAAAAAAAAACTGATATATTTAATTTTCATGATCTGATCATATTTGTACATTTGACATAAATTAACATTTTTTTGTAATGTCGTAAAATCCAAAACATTATAAATTAATGGTTTCTCCTTTGAATGGAATATGGATATTTTTAAATCCTTTGGTATTTAAAAAGTATTTAAAACTGTTTTGGGTATCCTCTTCACCATGGACCAAAAAGATTTTTCTGACTCTTCCTTTTTGATTCGAGATAAAGTCTGCCATCTCATTTTTATCACCATGAGCTGAAAAAGAGTCCATGATTTCCACATCTGCCAGCACCTGTTTTTCTTCAAAAAAGACATTTACTGTTTTAGCACCGGCTCTCAGTTGACCACCGAGTGTTTCAGGAGTACAATACCCTACGATTAGAAACGTATTTTTAGGATTTTCTATATTGTTAAAGAGATGATGTTTGACCCTTCCGGCATTTATCATTCCTGCGGCTGAAATAATGATCATCGGATTTTTGGCTGTATTCAGCGATTTGGATTCATTTACATCTTTGATATAACTTAGTTTATTAAAACCAAAAGGGTTATCATCATGTTTGAGGTATTCATTAAGTTCCTGGTTAAAACATTCCGGATGATCTCTGTATATGGCAGTAACATTTACAGAAAGCGGGCTATCCACAATAACCGGAATATGAGGTAACAATCCCTGATTTTCCATTTTATCGAGCATAAAGACAAGTTCTTGTGTTCTACCCAAACTAAATGCCGGAATGATGAGTTTTCCTTTTTTGGTAACACAAGTCTTTTTTATAATTTCCAAAAACCTGTTATTTTGTTCGGGCTCGGATTCATGTACTCTGTCACCGTATGTTGACTCACAAATCAGATAATCTACCCTTGGCATTGGTTTTGGGTCTTTCAAAATCGGACGGTGTGGTCTCCCAATATCACCGGTAAAACCTAGTGTTCTTGTCCTGCCGTTTTCCCTTATTCGTAACGACACTGTGGCACTACCCAAAATATGTCCTGCATCTGTAAAATAGACTGAAACAGACTGATTGATCTTTATCCATTGTTCATAAGCATATCCGTCAAGATGAGATAATGCAATCATCGTATCCCCTTCTGTGTACAGTGGCTGACGTATCTTTTTAAAATCTTTTTTTCTTTTTTTAAGAATTTTGGCATTGTGGTATTCAACATCAGATTCCTGAATTTTGGCAGAATCCAACAACATAACTCCGCACAAACTTCTGGTGGCGTAGGTACAAATAACCCTGCCCGTAAAACCGTCTTTAACCAATTTTGGCAATCTGCCTGAATGGTCAATGTGTGCATGGGACAAAATAACACAATCTATTTCTTTCGGGTCAAACAACCATTCATTGTTCCACATCCATAATTCTTCACCTCTGCCCTGAAACAAACCACAATCCAACAATATTTTATATCCGTTGTCCAGAGTAACCAAATGGCTGCTTCCTGTGACATACTTTGCTGCTCCACAAAATTTTATATTCATAATAATGTTTTAAAATTCAAAAACTTATTCTTTAAACCAGGATGAATACATCACATAATTCTGAGCTATCCGTTCGATTTCTCCCTTGGTGAGCTCGGGGCTGATGTCTTTAATCTTTTTGGCTGGCACTCCTCCAAAAATGACCCCTGACGGAACATGGGTATGTTGCGTAACAACACTGCCGGCAGCTATTATGGTATTGCTCTCAATGATACAGCCATCCATAACAATAGCTCCCATACCAATGAGCACATTATCATGGATGGTACAACCGTGTACGATTGCATTGTGACCTATCGAAACATGATTACCTATGATGGTAGGAAATTTCTGATAGGTACAGTGAATGATGGCACCATCCTGAATATTAACTTTATTGCCCATTTTAATATAATGAACATCGCCACGAACAACCGCATTAAACCAGACACTACATTGGTCTCCGAGTGTCACATCACCTACGATGGTACAGTTTTCTGCAAGAAAACAGTCATTACCAAAAACGGGAGTTTTACCTAATACTGATTTTATGACCATATTATTTGGTTGAAACACAAATATAACAATTTGTTTGATACCAAAAAAAAAGCCTTTGCCAAAAACATGACAAAGGCTTTTATATTTTTTAGTATATTACTTATACACCGTCTACGTTTTTACTTAATCTGACGGTCTTAATGACTCTGTTTTTTGCATCCAACATTCTGACCATGTAGATTCCTTTTCTCAAATCACTGACATCATGATTGGCATTGTTGTAGTTAAAAAAGGTTTTAACCTCTTTACCCATTACATTGTAAAGTACAATTTTTGATACCTGACTTCCATTAGCTATTTGGAAATAATCTGTAGTAGGATTCGGGAATACACGGATTGTATTTACATTAACATCTTTTGAAGAGGTAGTACCTGCATACAAATTGATATCAATTTCTTTAATTAATTTTGTAAACTGATTGTCTCCGTACAATTTTAATACTGCTTTACCTGTACCCGGAACATTCCTTGGATAAAAACCTATCTCAAAAACATGAGTTCCTTTTTCCATAACATTTGCATGATTATTTGGGTTAGTACCAGATTGTCTTGCATTATAATCATAACATAATCTAAGGTCACATAACTGAACCTCCCACTTTTCCTTCATATTCGGAAACTCCATTTTCCAAAAAATCGTGTATACCGTATCAGTATTTACTGTTAAATTCAATTTTTCTTTGGTATAACTATTATTGTCTTCCAAAGTAGCCACAACAATACTGAACGGATCAGGATTGTATGTGAGTTGAGCATTGCCTGATGCAGCAATACTTAAAAATAAAACAAAAAGTAAACTTCTAACCATAACTTTAAATTATTCTATTTTATTGAGAACACTTAATCGGGTGCAAGTTAATACAAAATTTTATACCACACTATATTTTTTTTAACCAAATCTCAATTTTTAGGAAATTTTAACTTTTTATACAATAATTGTCGTATTCTTGCATTTTAAAGGGTTTTTTTCAGAAAATTCTGAGATCCCTTGTAATATTGACTTTTATTTAATCATTTAAAAATATTTCGATGAAGCACGTTTTACTTTTATGTTTGATTTTTGTGGTAAATTTTGCTTCCAAAGCACAGCTTACCAGCGGTTCCTTATTGAGTGGTCAAATCAAAACCGTTGATATCAAAGGAGATTCTGTAGATGTTCAGAAATGGCTCGCTGAAGGAAAAATAGTAGTTTTGGATATTTTTGCGACCTGGTGTGGCCCTTGCTGGGGTTTTCACGAAAGTGGTTATCTCAAAAACCTATATGCACAGTATGGCCCGGATGGAACCGACCAATTGAGGATTGTTGCAATTGAAGGAGATGCCAACACATCTGAAGGTACCTTATATAATTCATCATTAGGCAATTGGACTACAGGTGTTAAATACCATATTGTCAATAACCACACCTTCAACAGTTTGTTAAAAATATCATTTTATCCAACTTTATATGTTATCAGACCGAATCAAAGAGTATTTGAAGTCGGCGAATTCAGAAGCAATGACGCCATGTGGAAAAAAGCAATGTTCCCTACATTGGATATTGATTTATTTACCGTAAATGGTATGGATTCCAAAACATTCTGCAATACAGTAACCTTCACAGATAAGCCGACTATTATGAATATGGGTAAAAAGGATATGAACAACTTACAATATACGTATTCCAGAAATGGTGTTGTTCAGGATTTGACGGTAAACCAACAAATTCCGGTTTTCAGCAATGTAACCATTCCTATACCTACCATTGTCGGATTAAACGAATCCACCGAATTTGAAGTAACTTTGACAGGAGCCAACGGCGAAATGTTTTCTGAGGCTAACAGACTTAGTTTCAAAAGTTCTTATCTAAGACCGGTTTTGAATGACAATACATATAAAATTAAGTTTACCACAGATTTATATCCCGGTCAAACTTCCTGGCAGCTGATAGATAACAAAAACAATGTTATCATGTCTCAGAGTTATCGGGCAGGAAATTCATCTAACGGAGCCGGAGGAGAAGATGCTAATAAAACGTTTACATATGATGTCTCTTTACCAACAGAAGATATTTCGTGCATTCGTTTGATTATCACAGATGGGGCAAACAATGGAATGCAGTTTTTTAATGCGGCAACCCAACCAACTCCGGGCGTTGAAATCCTTAAAAATGATGGTACGGTTATTAAACCTGTTTTGAATTCCGATTATAGTTTTACCAATACCCGAACCATTTTTACCAGGTTTGAAAAAACTTCTTCGGCAGATGATATTATCGCTACGGGATTTTCTGTTTCTCCTAATCCTGCAAGTGATTTGGTTTATATAAAATCTTCATTTGAACAGGTAAAAGATTATACCTTATTTGTTACTGATATAATGGGAAGACAAGTGACCCCACATCTGCCAAATGTGAGTTTTGTAGATGTCCTATCTTTTGTTCCCGGATTATATTTTGTTCAGATTATCACCAAAGAAGGAAGTGCTTCGTTTCCTTTCTATAAACATTAAATGTAAAAGGTTAAAACAAAAAACCACCTGAAAAATCAGGTGGTTTTTTGTTTTCAGGCTGTTGATATTCAAAAAAACACCCTCAATTTACAACTTTATTCTACGGGTTTGAATACAATTAATGATTCAATATGATCTTATGATTAAGATGATTTTATCTTTAAAGAGGCGATTAAGGATTTTGGATTCAGTATATCAATTTTTAAAAGTTATTCCACACAAAATATATGTTGTCAAAATCTGATTCAGATATTTTTGTATTAATCAATCCTAATGCCGGGATTGAAAGAAGTAAAAAATTCATTCGTAATCTGCAAAATGATTATCCGGAAATCGATTTTTACGTAAGTAAAAATTTTTCGGATGCTCTTGATGTTTTGCACAAAAAAGCTGACAGTTTTACCTATTGTATTGTTGCCGGAGGAGATGGAACCATCAATCAATTATTGCCCTTTTTTGTCAAAAACGTCCATAAAGTTTTATGTGTTTATCCTTCCGGTTCAGGCAACGGATTTGCTTTGGAGACCGGTTTTAAAAAAGATTTTGCCATCCTGATTGAAGACATAATAAAAGGGCAAACCCGCAAAATGGATGTTTGTGTGGCCGATGGTATATATGCTGTCAACATGACAGGTATCGGTCTTGATGGATATGTAGCCGACCTGTTCCAACATCAACAAAAAAGAGGATTATGGAAATATATTGTATTGACAACCCGGGCTCTGTTTTCTTTTATTCCTTTCAAAGCTAAAGTACATGTCAATAATCAGACTTTTGAAGATACATATTTAGGAATAGTATTGGCAAACGTAAGGCAATTTGGAAATCATGCTTACATTGCACCAATGGCAAACCCTTTTGATGGATTTGTTGAACTTGTTTTGGTAAAAAAGATCCCATTTTATAAACTTCCGGAATTTCTTTACAGATTGTTCAATAAAAAGTTAAGGTCAAACGAATACCTGCAATATATATCCACTTCAGGAATGGTACGTATAGAAACCGGTTATACATTCGGTCATCGGGATGGAGAACCGTTTCATGTTGATCAATCCCTTTCGTGTAAAGTTATACCAGAAGCCATAACTATATTAAAAACCAGATATTTACGATAAAACAACGGACATAAATCTGCCAAAACTCTTTACCCGTTGTATTGTTGTGGTCACATGACAGCTTATATCATTATATTTTTAATCGTTCTTGCCTTAAATATGGCGGCCTACCTTTGGGCTTTTAAAAACCAAAGCGACAAACTGACAGACATCACATATAGTTTGTCTTTTATTGTTGTGACTATGTATTTATGGTTTACTTATCCTATGAATTCTGGTAAGATTATCCTTGGTCTTATGGTTATTTTGTGGGCTTTGCGATTAGGAGGTTTTTTGCTGTACCGCATCACAAAAATGGGAAAAGATGATCGTTTTGAAGACTTTCGTAACAGCAAGTCCGGATTTCTGAAATTTTGGTTGTTACAAACGGTTAGCATTTGGATTCTGGCTTTACCTGTTACAGAAGGTTTGACTTCCCATAAAACCTTAGAAATTCACCTGTT
Source organism: Saprospiraceae bacterium (assembly GCA_022842725.1). Classification (GTDB taxonomy): domain Bacteria; phylum Bacteroidota; class Bacteroidia; order Chitinophagales; family Saprospiraceae; genus OLB9. Next base: position 211,434 of record JALHOZ010000001.1, on the reverse strand, counting down.
TGCATGTATTCTTTATGGATTCGGATGGGTTTTGGAAGCTTTGGCCGACTTTCAGAAATTTTCTTTTAAAAACCAATTTGGTAAAAATGCTTTGATAACTCATGGATTGTATAAATATATCAGGCATCCCAACTATTTGGGAGAAATCATCATGTGGGTTGCTATCTTCTGGTATGTAACACCTGTTTTGTTGGGATGGCAATGGTTAGTTTTATTGAGCCCGGTTTGGATCATTATCTTATTAACAAAAATAAGTGGTATCCCATTGATTGAAAAAGGTAATTCCATAAGATATAAAAACAATCCTGACTATCAGGAATATGTGAGGAAAACCCGTAGGTTACTTCCCTTTATTTATTAACCAGTTTCTGCCGTTTACAAATGCCTGAACCCATGGTGTAACTTGGTCGTTACGATCTTTGGGATAGTACGGCCAATTCCAAGGGAAAACAGATCTTTCGATGTGTGGCATCATCACCAGGTGTCTCCCGTTGTGGTTGGACATCATTGCAGTATTGAAGTCAGAACCATTGGGATTCGCAGGATAGGTGGCATAACTGTATTTACTGACAATATTGTATTGTGACTCATCCATAGGTAAATAAAACTTGCCTTCGCCATGTGATATCCAGACGCCAAGTCGACTTCCCTCCAGATTTTGCATCAACACCGAATTATTTTTTTGGACAATCACATTGACAAAACCACTTTCATGTTTCCGACTTTCGTTCCACAACATTTTGGGTGGTGTAAGATGATCCGGGTAAATCAGGTTCAACTCCACAAAAAGTTGACAACCATTACAAATTCCAACGGACAATGTATCTTCTCTTTGGAAAAAATCTGCTAATACATTTTTAGCCCTTTCGTTGTATTTAAGTGCTCCGGCCCATCCTTTTGCAGAACCTAATACATCTGAATTGGAAAATCCGCCGACAGCTCCTAAAAACTGAATATCCTTCAGATCTTCCCTTCCTGACATCAGGTCAGTGGTATGAATATCTTTTACATCAAAACCTGCCAAAAACAATGCATTGGCCAGTTCCCGCTCTGAATTACTTCCCTTTTCTCTCAGGACGGCTGCAACAGGTCTTTTTTGAGTTTGTTCCGGTCTTTTACCGTTAAATTCAGCTGGGAATTTGTAAATAAGGGGTGTTTTATCAAAATTTTCGAACCTTTCTGTTGCTTTATCTTCTCTTGTTTGATGTTTATCAAAAAGATAAGATTTTTTAAACCACTGTTTTCGCAAATCAACCGTATCAAGAGAAATCTTTTGTTCTTTGTGGTGAATGACAATTTTACCGGAACGATCAGAAGTTGCCAGTTTTATAAAATTGATTTGTTTTGTTTTCAATAATTCAATAAATGACTCTTTTGCCTGGACAACGACCCCGTTATTTTCCTGAAAAAGGAATGAGATCATATCGGCGTTTTCAGGAATCATTATGTTCAAACCGGAAATTTCAGAACTAAAAACCATTTCACATAAAGTTGTAATCAGACCGCCGCTACCTATATCGTGTCCTGCCACGATGAGATTTTGTCTGATGCCTTCCTGAATGGTCTCGAAACAATCTTTTACATAGGATGCACTAAAAACACCGGGAACCTGTGATCCCAATTTGTTTTGCGTTTGTGCAAATGCAGAACCGCCGAGAGCGGGTTTGTTTTTGGACCAATCAATGTAATACAATGCATCTTCTGTATTTTGAACGTTTGGTTCGACGATACCAGAAATATCATTACATTCCGCTACAGAAGAAATGATGACTGTTCCCGGAGAAAGAACTTCACTGCCGTCCGGATATTTTTGTTTCATCGAAAGACTGTCCTTTCCTGTCGGAATGTTGATGCCCAATTCGATGGCAAACTCACTACATGCTTTAACTGCAGCGTACAAACGTGCATCTTCACCGGGATTTTTACACGGCCACATCCAGTTGGCTGACAAAGAAACACCTTTCAGACCATGAGTCAACGGAGCCCAAACCAAATTGGTCAATGCCTCTGTTATTGCCATTTTGCTGCCTTCCTCCGGGGAGATTATGGCAACGGCAGGTGCATGACCAACTGAAGTTGCCACTCCATATTTAGTATCGTAGTCCAGAGCCATCACACCACAATTATTTAACGGCAGATGAAAAATGCCCGTATTTTGTTGTTTGGCAACCCGACCACCAACACATCTGTCGACTTTATTGGTCAACCAATCTTTGCATGCTACAGATTCGAGACTCAGTACGTCATATAATATGGAAATAAAATTCCCGGTATCTGTGTTTATATCTTCAAACTGCGGATTTGTTTTTGAATCTTTTAAAATAAATTTTGGCGACGACCCAAAAAAGTCAGACAGGGCGAGATCAATGGGTTTTTCATTCGTTTTTTCAGAATAAAAACTAAATCTGTGGTCGCCTGTGATTTCTCCAACCACATATAAAGGAGCTCTTTCTCTTTCTGCGATTTCTTTTAAAAGTGGAATATCCTTTTCTTTGATGACCAAACCCATTCTTTCCTGAGATTCGTTTCCAATAATTTCTTTAAAAGAAAGTGTGGGATCTCCTACAGGCAATTGGTCGATATTGATCTTACCACCTGTTGATTCTACAAGCTCTGAAAAACAATTTAAGTGCCCGCCTGCTCCGTGGTCATGAATTGAAATGATTTTATTTTCACCACTTTCCACCATCGCCCGGATTGTATTGGCGACTCTTTTTTGCATTTCAGGATTGGATCTTTGTACGGCATTAAGTTCGATAGCAGAACTAAAAGCACCGGTATCCGCTGAAGAAACAGCTGCTCCTCCCATACCGATACGGTAATTATCTCCTCCCAATAAAACAATTTTGTCTCCTTTTTCAGGAAGCTTTTTTTCAACCTGACCGGCATCGGTATAACCGACTCCTCCGGCAAGCATAATCACTTTGTCGAACGCAAGATTTTGATTTTCTTCAAAAAACTCAAAAGTCAGGACTGAACCGCATATCAGCGGCTGACCAAATTTATTTCCAAAATCACTTGCTCCGTTGGAGGCTTTGATCAGAATATCCAAAGGAGTCTGATACAGCCAGGGTCGGGGTTGGTTTTGTTGTTCCCAATACTTACCCACTTCAAGTCTGGGATAAGAAGTCATATAGACAGCTGTTCCTGCAAGGGGCAAAGATCCCTGTCCGCCGGCTAATCTGTCTCTGATTTCACCACCTGAACCTGTAGCTGCTCCGTTAAATGGCTCAACTGTAGTAGGAAAATTGTGGGTTTCCGCCTTAAGAGAAAGAACTGAAGAAGTGGTGGTTTTTTTATAAAAATCGGCAATTTCAGAAGATTTTGGGGCCCACTGAACCATTTCAGGACCTTTAATAAAGGCGACGTTGTCTTTATAAGCTGACACAATAAAATTTGGGTTTTGTGCTGCTGTTTTTTTGATCCATTGAAACAAAGAATGTGGTTGTTCTTCACCATCTATGATGAAAGTACCATTAAATATTTTGTGCCTGCAATGTTCGGAATTAACCTGAGAAAAGCCAAATATTTCTGAATCTGTGAGCAATCTGCCCAACCTGTTTGACATTTCCTGAAGATAGGCAACTTCTTCTGTTGAAAGCGCCAACCCTTCTTTTTCATTGTATTGTTGAATGTCTTCAATAAACAATATCGGCTCGACCGGAATAGAAATTTCAAAAATAGCCTGATCCAAATGATGAAACAAATGATTGAGCATTGGGTCGTACACTTTTTCGGGAGTACATTCTTTAAACATTTCAATTCTGGATATTCCGGAAATTCCCATATTGACGGTGATCTCCACCGCATTAGTACTCCACGGTGTTACCATGGCCGGTCTCGGACCTAAATAATAACCGGATAATCGGGATTCCTGCAACATCTCTGTTTCACCGAATAACCAATTGAGTTGTTGGACCGTATCACCTGTAAAAGAAGATACAGATTCAACAGCGTAGATAATTTCATTTTTTTTGAAGAAGGTCAACATACGACGGGGGAGATTGAATGAGAGTGCAAAATTACATATCTTCAAAAAATAAAGTCGAAAGTAAGTAGTTAATTTTACCGTCCGGGTCGAATTACGTACTTTTTTTTAATCTCAGGCTGAAAACCTGCCATTTTTGGTTCGCAGTTGATTGATCAATAAAGAGGAAAATAAAAAAGGTTTGGCAGTTAAAAGTATACAAATCCTTTGTATACTTTTAAAACCAAACCTTTCTGGCCGTTATATATTTACTAATCCGTTCCTTTCAAAATCTTATTCCAATACAACCAGGGCAAGACATTTTTTTTCAATATCCACATTGATCTTTTAGGTTTGGTTTGATCAAAAGGAAAAGTCATTGTAGGTTTATTGGTGTAATCAAACTCGGCGAGCATCAGTTTTCCGTATTGTGTAGGGATTGGACAGGCGCTGTAACCTGTATATTCAGCTGTAAGAGGTTCATTACGGACAAAGGATAAAACATTCTGCACAACTACAGGAGATTGTTTGCGGATAGCGGCACCTGTTTTACTGCATGGAGCATTAGAACAATCACCCAATGCAAAAATATTTGGAAAACGGGCATGCTGCATGGTTTTTGGATTGATTTCGACATAACCATAGGCATTATTAGGATCTGTCACCGGGCTTTTTTTAATAAAATCAGGAGCTGACTGCGGAGGTACGGCATGACAAAAATCGTAGGTCATGGAACTTCTGACTGTTTCGCCGTTTTCATTTTTTTCTTCATAATAAACGGTATGGGTCGAGCTGTCGATTTCTACGACATTTACGTTAAAATGAGTTTTGATATTCCCTTTTTTGACAATACCGGTGAGCGTGTCTGCATACTCTTTTACTGCAAAAATAACCCCTGCTCCTGACAAATAGTGTACATCACATTTGTCCAGTATTCCTTTTTTTCGCCAGTAATCAACGGCGAGATACATGATTTTATGTGGTGCACCACCACACTTAATCGGTGAAACCGGATTGGTAAAAATGGCTCTTCCTCCTTTAAAATTTTTGATCATCTCCCAGGTATACGGAGCTGTTGCCAAAGAATAATTGGAAGAGACATTATTTTTTCCCAAGGTGTCTTTCAGACCTTTGATTTTATCCCAGTCCAGTTGGATTCCCGGACAAAGAATCATTACATCATAGGAGAATTTTTTGCCTGAAGTACAAATCACTGTATTGTTTTGAGGATCCAAAACATCCACGGCATCTTTTATCCAGGTTGCTTTTTCCGGTATAAAGTTTTTTTGGTTTTTGATTGTTTTTTTAATATCAAAAACACCTGCACCAACAAGAGTCCAGGCAGGTTGATAATAATGTTTTTCTGAAGGGTCAATAATGCCGATATTCAGATTTTTGTTTTTTAGCAGAAGTTTGGCTGCAGATGAAATACCTGCATTTCCACCTCCGACGATGAGGATTTGAAAATGGTTTTCCATGATGTAAATATTTGATTAGTGAATGGTTGAAAATAAATATATATATATATTTCAAAATACCTCTGAAATAACTTTTCAAATAATAAAACTGGCAATAAAATAATGATTTTAGTGTTTTTTTCAAAAAAAGGGAGACAATAATATTTGATACAGTTTCAGTTGTTTTTTGTCGGGAAATTATAGTCTTTTCAAAGGAAGTTATGTTTTTTGTTTCGTTCGTTAAATATTTAAAAAAAATCCCCCCTTCTCCGAAAAAATCAGAGAGAAAATAGTACAATAATATGTGCGAACTTACACCAATCATCGGATTATTTGAAAGAGACAAAACATGAAAGCCTTTAGATCTGACTTTCATGTTTTGTTATATTATGAAACGGTTAGTTTTAAGCCATTCGTCAAAATATCTAAAAACTGCTGATTTTGCTGTTTGATAGCAAATGCCTTAAAAAAACCAAAATCAATTATTGGGCTTGGGAAACTGCTTCACGAACATTATTCCAGGTTCCGCCATTTGTGACATTGGAAAAACCATTCTGATCCAGTATCGCTTTAGCCTGACCGCTTCTGGCGCCACTTCTGCAAAAAACCACGATGTTTTTTTTGTTTTTAAACTTTGCCAGTTGATAAGGAATCTGATCTAAAGGAATATTGACGGCACCTTTGACGCTGCCTTCAGCAAACTCCATAGGAGAGCGAACGTCCACTAAAAAAGCATTGTCTTTGACAACTGCCTGGAGAGCTTCATTTCCTGCTCCTCCACCCATCAGGTTACTAAAAAATCCAAACATGTAATAAAATATTTTAAGATAAAAAAATATAAAGATAAATACATATATATTATACTATGTATTTAGGTTTTAAAAAATCAACTAAGGTGACAACAATTTTCCAGACACTCAACGATATGTTTCATGTTGGCAAAACGAAGAGAAACAAATTTATTTCGTCCAACTTTTTCGCTGAGTAAAACTCCTTTGTCTTCCATCAAAGATAAATGTTGTGATGTTATAGCCTGTTCAAGACCCAGTGCTTCCTGGATTTCCATAACCGTAAGTTTCTCTTTGACACTCAAAAGATCTACGATGGCCAACCTTACCGGATGCGCAATAACTCTGAGCATATTAACCGCTCCTAATAATTTATCGGCTTCAATTCTGTCTGTTAATATCATGAAATTCAAATTCTGATGCAAAGATAGATATATATCTATGTATTTACCAAATAATAATTATATTTTAACATTTTTTTAGTTCTTCAAACGTTTTTTGAACACTGCTTTTTACCTGAAAACGCAATGTATTTAAAAACCAAAATTGATATATTGTACTGTCATGACTGCGGTTTTATAATCTTTACATTGAATAAATTTTGTTTTCCCATAACATATTGTAGATATCATAAATATTTTTGTGCATATTTATGTCTTAAAATAATATATGATGAACCCATCGCTGAATTTTATAAAATTGTATATTCTGATTTCGTTTTTAGTTGTGCTTTATTACTATCCTATCTATGGACAATCTCAGTTATCAAACCAACATTTTTTTATTCAGGGCAGTAATAACAGAACAGCTGCAGAATGGGAACCAGTTACAGGTACTATGATCACCTGGCCATTATGTGTACCTCACAAACTGGCTGTTGAACTGGCAAATGACAGCCATCTTTATACTTTGGTTGATAATGAAACAGATATACAACAGGCCGGATACTGGTACACAAAATGGGGCATTGATCCGGCCAGAACCACCTTTATTCAGGCAAAACAAGGAATTGACGCATGGTGGACCAGAGATTGGGGTCCCGGTGCCGTATTTACAACTGACGGAAGTTTATATCTCGGAGACGGTAAATATATTTTTGCCACACCCGTTTCAGGATTGGATTGTAATGATTCACTCCTATTTTTATATAAAGATGAACATGAGAACATCATTAAAACAGAGACCGATGACAATGCCACAATTTCTATTGGCAAAAGTTTAGGTATACCTGTTCTTGATCTTCCTTTTATCAACACAGGAGGAAATGTTATGACCGATGGATTGGGAAGTGCTTTTTCAAGTTGTATTATATTGAATGAAAATCGTTTTTATAACATCCCCGATTCCCGATTTTTCAAACTTAACGATTCCCTTTCAGGCTTTAAAAAGTATCACATTCTCTCCAATTTTGAAAAACGAGGCATTCAACATATTGATTGTTTGATGAAATTATTGGATGAGGAAAAAATTTTGGTCGCAGAACCACCTGAAGACCATGAACTATATCCAATTTATGAACACATTGTACAACATGAACTAAAAACATTAACTTCTGTCTATGGTCGACCGTATGAAATCTTTCGCATAAAAACCGGCAGGTATCATGACAATCATTTGGCAGCTTATACCAATTCTATAATAGTAAATAAAACCATTTATGTACCCTTATTTAATATCCGGGAAGATAGTATGGCAATCAAAACCTGGCAGGAAGTTATGCCCGGTTATACAGTCAAGGGGTTTACCTTTGTTTTGGCAGATGAACCATTGATGTCGGAAGAAATGAAAAATAATTATTCCACCGGCTATGGGTGGACTCATGGTGATGCTTTACATTGTCGCACCAGAGCCCTTTGGGACCCGGAAATGCTGTATATGAGTGTGAAAAAAATTCCAACAAACATCAATTATGGAGAACAGCAGAAAGTATATGTAACCATAATTGATTATAGTAAAAAAGGATTAATTCCTGAATCACAAAAACTATACTGGAGGATAAAAGGCGATAAAAACTGGGAATCAGTTTTACTTACGTCTGAAGGAAATGACCAACATTTTTCCGGTGTACTTCCCGTTAAAAATCCAAATACCTCTGTAGAATATTATATTTCCGCATCTTCAGAATCCGGAAAAACAGAAACAAAACCACCAACGGCTCCAAAGGGCTATTATTCCGTTCATATTAACAAATAATCATCTTAAAATAATATCATCAATGCTGCGTACGATTTATATATACTTCATCTCCGGATTGTTCTTTGTATCCTTCATGGCAGGGTGTAAAAATCATTCAATAAAAAATAACAATGCCTATTTTTTACCGAAAAATCCCGGAATGCAGACAGGTGGAGTACAAATTATACCTGTCAATACTCCGAAAGGTGAATTTAAAATATGGACAAAAACAATTGGAAATAATCCGACCACAAAGTTGTTGCTACTTAATGGTGGACCCGGTATGACACACGAATATTTTGAATGTTTTGAAAGTTTTTTGCCCGGAGAAGGTATTGAAATCATATACTACGATCAATTGGGATGCGGATTTTCAGACAATCCAAATGATACGTCAATGTGGGATTTGGCACGATATGTTGATGAAGTCGAGCAGGTAAGAATATCTTTAGGTTTGAACAAAGACAATTTTTATCTTCTCGGACATTCCTGGGGAGGTATTTTGTGTATGGAATATGCCTTAAAGTACCAAAATAATCTGAAAGGACTGATTATTTCCAATATGATGTCTGACGCACCTGAGTATGGAAAATACGCTGATGAAGTTTTAGCAGATCTTATGGATCCCAATGTCCTGGATTCAATCCGGATGATAGAACAAAAAGGCGATTTCAGCAATCCGAAATACATGGAATTGTTGACAAAACATTTTTACACCAAACACATTCTTCGTATGCCGTCTGACTCCTGGCCGGAACCCGTCAACCGTTCTTTCGGCAGATTAAACCAATCTTTGTATGTAACGATGCAGGGACCCAGCGAATTTGGTATTGCAGGAAAACTGGAAACCTGGTCGGTAAAAAACAGATTAAAAGAAATAGAAGTACCTACATTGGTGATAGGTGCCAGACACGACACAATGGACCCCAAACATATGGAATGGATGGCTTCTGAGGTAAAAAACGGAACATATTTATATTGCGAAAAAGGCAGTCATATGTGTATGTATGATGATCAGAAAACCTATTTTGAAGGATTGATCAGCTTTTTGAAAAAATAATCTGCCGGCAGCTACGGTTTTACGAAGTTTATAACGATATATTTTGGTTAACAAAATAATCAAAATATGGATTGTTATAAAGGTGTATATCTGTTATATTCCACACCTTTTTTTTAAGACATAACAAAAATCAGTATGGTTGATTTATAAATGAAATACACACTATAACCTAACAAAAAAAACCAATTTTATGAATTATATAATGTGATACTTTATTGAGGAATTACATATTGTTGAAGTTTTTGCCTCACCTTTTCATCCAATGTCATTGAAGACGCTGTAATATTATCAACCTGAACAATAATGGTTTCAGCATCGGCAACACACTTATGGTTTTGATACAATTTTTGATATAGTTTGATGGAACTGTTTCCTATCCTGATGATTCCGGTACCGATTTCAACTTTGCCGGGCCACAAAATTTCTTTTTTTAAATTTATATGTAAAGATGCAATGACAAAACTCGAATTATTGTCTGCAAAAGGAAAATCTTTGTCATACAAAAATTCCACCCGACCGGTTTCGAGATAAGTAGAAAAAACCGCATTATTTACATGACCTTGTCTGTCTGTATCCGCATACCGGATTTTATCATAAGTAATAAAAGGAAAATCCTTCAAATCAAAATCATACATACTTTCTTAATTAAATATCATACGAAGATAAAAAATCTTCAGACATGTACTTCTTCCAAACTATAGGTTTTCGAAAATAAATATGATGTTTCGATCAAATAAAAGATTTGTTCAATGTCACTCACAGAAAACCGAAGCTTCATACTTTCGACAGGTGTTGAAAAAACAATACATTTGGTATGTTTATTTGAATCAAATCTCACGGTTTCATAACATTCTTTCATCGCAAAATAAAGAGAATGAAAATCCCCTGTAGTATAAACCATTACCATATGGAAAAAACTTAGTTTTATAAAATTTCCACAACACGATCTTTCAATTCTGCCATCATTGGTATCACACAAAATTTCCTGAAAACACATAAGCCTGACTTTCTGATATTTATGTTTATTAAAATATTTTCCTGTATATATTTCGGACAAAAATATGTGTAATTGTTTAGAATTATTCTAAACAAGATATGATTTGTGTCATATCATTCAAATTTTTAGGTTTATCCGGCAAAAAAAACAACCTGTCATCTCACGGAAATATTTATACGTATAAATACGCATTCCATTTTACGTATAATTACGGTATAGTAAAAGAGGCGGAAGTACTTTCTTTGCACCCGGAATAGTTACAGTGAATTAGACTGATATCGAAATGGCCGGGCTATTCCCCTTGTTTTTACCAAAAAACACCCTATTATTGACTGATGTTTTTTAATAGCTCCGGCCTCTTCGGTATTTTAGATACCCACAAAAAATTATTGAATAACTATTTCGGTATTTGTTAGCCATATCGCATATGTATGAAAGTATAACCTCCTTACACAACACTTCAATTTTTTGTACATTATTTCTTCTTTTTAGTTTATACGTATAAGTACGCACTTTCTACATACGTACTTATACGACTGTTTAAAATTCCGGATATCCATAATTTTGCCAATCATTATTCATCATTAAAATTTGAAATATTATGGATCCTTACATCGGACAAATCGAAGCTTTTAGTTTTAATTATGCCCCTAAAGGTTGGGCACAGTGCAATGGACAATTATTATCCATAGCTCAAAATTCTGCATTATTTAGTCTTATTGGTACGTATTATGGTGGCGATGGCAGAACCACTTTTGCTCTTCCGGATCTGAGAGGCCGGGTTGCCATTAATCAAGGCCAGATTTCAGGAGGGAATAACTATGTTATGGGTCAGACAGCAGGAACAGAGACAGTAACCCTTACCACAGCCCAAATTCCTTCGCATTCACATGTTGCCACCCTCAGAGGTAACAGCGAAGAAGCAAATTCTCAGGAACCGTCTAATAAAACCTTTGGGGTTGCGGAAACCAATATATATAATTCTAATAATCCTGAAAACGGAGAAACGTTAAATTCAGGATCTGTTCAGGTGGCACCTGTGGGAGGAAACCAACCTCACAATAACATGCAGCCCTATTTAACTGTCAATTATTGTATTGCATTGGCAGGAGTGTTTCCACCAAGATCATAACATTCCATGACCTCAGATTAGTTTATAACCACATTTTTATTTTAATCAGTCAAAAATATAATCTATGGACCCATATATAGGCCAAATTTTAGCATTTGGATTTAATTTTGCACCCAGAGGATGGGCGCTTTGCAACGGACAAGCTATGTCGATAGCAGAATATCAGGCTTTGTTCAGTCTCATCGGAACAACCTACGGAGGAGATGGTATCACCACATTTAATCTGCCGGATTTAAGAGGCCGGGTAGCTGTTAATCAAGGTACCAGTTTGAGTGGAAAAACCTATACTTTAGGTGAAACAGCCGGTCAGGAACAAGTAACACTCATCACTTCAGAAATACCGGCACATACCCACGTAGCAACTTTTCGGGGAAATAGTGAAGAAGCAAATTCTCAGGAACCTTCCAATAAAACTTTTGGGGTTGCTGCTTCCAACATCTATAACGCTAACAACCCAGAGAATGGTGAAACCTTAAATCCGGGAACAATTCAGTTGGCCGCCACAGGAGGCAACCAGGCGCACAACAATATGCAACCTTACTTAACCATCAATTATTGTATTGCCCTGGAGGGAATATACCCTCCAAGATCATAAAACATTCACGGAGAGTCGGCAATATGATGATGTTGCCGGCTCATTGTGCAATTTTGTGGTTATTGAGAATAAAAAAAGCCTGAATGTTGTTACCAGTATTTTCAGAACAAGATTATTAAAATGTATTTATTTATTGCTGAAAATTTACTTAAGCTTGAACTTTACCGGAAATGTAAACACAAATTATTGAGGTTTTCATAATAAAAATAATATAAAACAGGTTGAATCAATAATCATAATGTACTTTAAAACATCTCTTTACGAAAGCAACAAGATTAGGTTATAAAATACTACCGATAATATTTTCCAAAATCATATTTTCATAAAAACAGAATCTTATAAAAATTTACCCCCGGCGCTGTTTAATTATCCTCTGATAATATTGAAATGAAACCGATCAGGAATCAAACCTGGTCAACAACTGAATCTAATGTAACCCGTTTAAAGTTCCGAATTAGGCGACCCCCGAGTCAATTTACAACATTTTATATAATAAAAGAAAGTGAATGACTCGGGTTATTTTTATTTTGTTCAATAAACTGTTATGACCCCGACAATTGCCCTACTGATACCATACGTAATATTTTTTACCTTATCTTTATATTCACCTGAAGCAGAGGTAAAACTCCGGAAGGGTACCACTTATAATCAATCGGATACAAACATTATTACTATTTACCAGGAACAGGAAACCTGTTCTGAATGGAATATCCTGGAAGTTAGGGATGTATCGAACTATTTACAAGAAATTATCGACCAAAGAGAATCAGCTGTTTTTTATCACATAGATGAAGAAAATCAGGTCGTCATGATTGAAAAAAAGATTAGTTCTGAAGTAATATTTATCAGGAAAGTATTTGCCTTTAAAAATAAATATTTTGACATATGTTTACATTCCTGTAAAAAAGACCTTCCACAGAATAAAATGAAATTAGAAAGATTCTGTCTAAAAATAATGAATGGAAATAAGTTGAAGTAAAAACATACTACAAATAGTCATTCAAAAACATTGTTAAAGGTAGAGTTTATGGAAGAAGTCAATTCAATCTTTTTCATGTCTTTTCCTAAATATGAAACAAGATTGTCTTAAAAAATCCTTCCATCGTATTGCAAAAAGATTGTAAAAGTTTAGACATGATGTAATCCTTGAATCAGTATTTTACAAAAGAATTTTCAAAATACATTTTGTGAGAATAAGTAATTCAACTAATTTACCTGTAAAGAACATAAATATATTAAAAAAAAAAAGGGCAATCTTAAATAATAAGATTGCCCGATAATTTCAACTTTGATTAATCAAAACTACTTAGGTGTCAATTTAACAGTTCCTTTATCACCATATCCATTTTCCCAGGAATAGGTAATAACTCCTGTGTTTGAATCAACTGATCCCATTCCGGTTATTGGAGTAGCAAAAGGTTCCTGAGTATCATAAAAAGAAAGATTGCCACAAACATCCAACAATTTACCTGGTGTTTGATTTACACTGGTAATTCCGTACACTTCATACCATTTGAAATATAAACCCGCAGAAAAATCACTAATTTGATATCTGCCATCACTTAGTTTTGTCAGAGTAACTTCACCCGGAAAATCAACCTCCGGATTTGGACAACATCCATCTGTAGATGAACCGGAAGTAAGCGAAGTATATACACCTGCTAAAGCTGAAGGGCATGAAAAAGGAAGTGTTACAACATCTCTGTCTCTGATAACTTTGCCATCATTTTGAGCCATATCAAAATAAAAGCGTAAAGTCTCACCAACTTTAACATCATTCTGACTTACATTCAATTTTGTCAATAAATTTGGTATTGTCATGGTAAAAGTTCCGGTTTCACCTGTTACACTGGCCAATTCTGTAATTGAAGTATGTGGTGTATAAGAAACAAAAACTTTCACATTGGAAAAACCGGTTTGTGAATTTTTACTGAAATCTATATTAACCACTTCTTCACTCAGTTTAATCAGATTTACAAATCCTGTTTTCGATGCAACTTTTACTGAAGGTGCATCAGTGTAATCAAAATAATCATTTTTTTCCTGTGAACAGGATAAAAATAAAATCATTATTGATAATACAACTGAAAAGTTTAAAAAACGTATTTTCATTTTTAATCAATTTAATTTTTAATAATTAATTAGCATCCCACCAAACACGGCTAAAGATTGTAACCTCACTTGGTCTCGGACAATTTACATTATAATCAGTTTCAGTCTGAGGATAAGGCAATCTTCTTGGAATTTGAGATCCGGAATTTGGCGTCAAAGCAGGAAATCCGGTTCTTCTCCAATCTGAAAATACTGTAGGATCAAGGAATAACCCTATGTATTTTTGCGTAATGATATTTTCCAGGCTTAAGTTATCAGCTCCCGGAAAAACAGATGCGTTAGATTGAAACTCAGTAAAACCTTCAACTCCAAACCGGTCAAACGTTGACTCAATTGCATTGGTATAATGAGTATATGCTTCAGCTTTATTACCTTTTTTCAGCTGAACTTCAGCCATAATAAACAACATTTCAGTGTAAGTAATAAATGGCATGGCCACAGTTTTTGTCAATACCGGGTGTTCCACTCTCAATTCAGCCCCCAATTTATCAATTCTTGGATCATTAGTACTTTCCAGAAGGCCTTTGTAAAAACTTCCAAGATTCACTGCTGTCCTTTGTTCATTAAACTGATACCAGGGACCCGGCTTACTATCTTCAAAAGGAACACCTGCATTATCTGCATTGCTGGTAAAACTATTGGTTGCTGCTGTCAATGCTTTGTCTAAGTCCCCGCTATTTCTGCCGGAAGTATTCAGGTATGTTCTTGCCAAAATAGCATTAGCAAACTTTTCCCATTTTGCCTTGTCTCCGCCGTAAATAAAATCGGCTGCTCCCGGATTTAAAGCTGATGGTCCTGATAATAAAGTTTTACCACTTTCCAATAAAGCTCTTGCCGCATTAACAACAGATTCGTGTGAATCAAATTTAGGTTGAATATTACCATCTTTATTCCTGTTTAATGCTTCAGTGTAAGGAATATCTCCAAAATAATCTGTAAGCATTAAAATGGTATAAGCCTCAAGAATATTCGCAATGCCATGATATAACCCATTTTCACTGGCAGGTCCAACGACTTCTCTCATTTTATCCAAGTCGGTGAGAACATTGGAATAAATATTAGTTTGCCAAAATGCATCCAGATCATTACCTCTTATGATATAATCCTGGTATGCTGACCATTGTCTGTCTACTCCATCTACTTGTTTGGTAAATATCCCAACATATCGGCTCAAGTCACCCCAATACGCATAACTTAAAATAGACTGAGCAGGAGCTAACAGTGTATTTGGAGGAACAGCACCAGGATTGTTCGGATCCACATTTACATCTCCAAAATAATCTTCACACGATGAGAAAAGAAAGATGAAGGAGGTTATTGTTAAAATTTTTATATACTTATTCATTTTATATTCTTTTATTAATGAACTAAAATTAAAATGATGCAGCTAACCGAATCATTAAACTCTGTGCACCAGGGTTGTTGAAATATTCGAGTCCCTGTCCGTTTGATGAAGAACCAACCAAACTGCTGTTAGGATCTATACCATCATACGGAGACCATAATAATACATTATGTGCTGAAACGCCTAAAGTTAAATCTCTTACTGATTTACCCATAAGGCTACCAAAATTATAGCTCAACCCTAATGTTCTGATTCTTAAACTGCTGGCATCTTCAATAAAGTGTTCAGAAACAGCACCGAAACCTCCACCGTTTCCTTGATACCAAGCCTGAGAAAGAACGGCATTAATATTGTTTTCCTGTGAAGATACAACGTATTGACCATCAATTAAAGCACCTCCTACTCCCGGAAAAACAATATTTGATCCTCTTTCTTCAGTTGATTCTGCCATACCGTAATTAACCAACGCTCCTTTTGTACCGTTCCACATTTGACCACCTTGTCTCCATTCAAACTGAGAAGTAAAACTCAATTTTTTTACACTAAAATCAGCACCAAACCCCATAATAAAATCAGGATTTGGATTGCCTATTACTCTGTTGGTAGGGTCAGCAATCGGATAACCATATCCACCTGAAGTAGGATCATTATTTATGATAAGTTTTCCGTTAGGATCATAAGGTTTTGTTGCATCATAAACATGATTTCCGTCTACTACAGCGTTTGTGCGCAACCAGGCACCTCCGAAAATCTGACCATATTCATATTTTTTAATTACATTTCCGTTTGCATCTTTTTCAGGTGCAATATTGTATACCGAACTTCCGGTAAAACCATCTATATATTGATTGGCAACACCTTCTGCTAATTCTTCAACATATGTCCTCCAGGTACCAAAGTTGGCATTAAGTCTAAGGGACATATCTGTCTTTCTGATAAGATCATATCCAAACATAACATCAAAACCTGTCGTGCTCAATGCTCCTGAATTAAGAACTGCACGTTGATATCCGGAAGAACCAGCTACGGGAACAACCAAAATCTGGTCTGTTGATTCTCTTGTATATCCTGTTACGTCAAGGTGAACTCTATTGTCAAAAAATCGTAAGTCCAAACCAGCTTCATATTCTGTTGTTAGTGATGGTCTTAAATCAAATGCTCCTCTTACGCCGTCAAGAGTAAAACCTGTTTGTCCAAGGAAAGGAAATCCTATTCCATTTGTCCATCCATCACTAAAATCATTTACTGTTCCTTGATTTAAAGAAGGGTTGACAAAGTTTGTACTGGTGAGATAAGCACCTGGTGAGCCTCCACCTACTTGTGCAAAAGAAAGTCTTAACTTACCATAATCCAAAAATTTAGTTTTCATCTTTTCAGTGAATACAAATCCAAGAGAAGCGGATGGATAAAATATACTGATGTCCGAAGATTTAAATTCTTTACCCGGAACGATCAGATTACTAAGGTAATCTTGTCTTCCGGTTAATGTCAGATAAATCCATCTGTCATAACCCATTTCTAATGATCCGAAAAATCCGACTCTATTAGAATTATTTATGGATGTGAATCCGGTAATAGTAGATGCATTTCTGATATTTCTGTAATTTCTAAACGCTAATACATCTCCCTGTAAATAATTTTGTTTTAAATTTTCATTGAAGATGTTAGAACCAATCAAATAATTCAAATTCAATTTTGACGTAACATCCCCGGAACCTGATATTTGGAAAACTGCATCGATATTACTGAAATTATAATTATCTTCAATAACTCTACCAGTTGGAACAGTTCTTGAACCAATTTCAAAAGATTGTGATCGGTTATCACTATAAATATCCGTACCTATGGTTGTTCCTAAATTAAACCATTCATGAAACTTATAGTTGACGCCTACATTACCCATTAACCGGTTTACGTTATCTTCAAATGGAGAGTTATTAACCACCCAAAAAGGATTGTCAAAACCAATACCATTGGCATAATTTCTTTGATTTCCGTTTGCTAATTGATAAGCCGAAGGATCGTCAGCGTTCCATGGCTCAGCCAATCCGTTGGAATTGTCATATGTAATAGGTGTTCGGGTCAATCCAAGCATTAATCCTGATGTATTTGAACCTTGTTGGATTCTGACTCCACCAGACTTAATATAATTTGCATAAGTACTGATTGTCAACCTTTTATTTAAAAAGGAGCTTGTAGTTCCAACAGATAAATTGATTCTGTTAAACTCGTTATTCTGTACAATACCGTTGTTATTTGAAATACCTGCACCAACTCTGAAGCTTAATAAATCTGTACCTCCGGAAACAGATAAATTATGGTTTTGGGATACACCGGTTCTGAATATTTTGGCATAATTGTCATAAGGAGTTACCTTTTTCATGCCTGATGTCGCTCTGGATTGTCCTATGATAGCTCCATTTTTATCAAAAGCATAATTTGCATTACCATCCCAAAATAAAGTATCCAGACTTGGTCCCCAACTTCTTAATGCAGGCGAACCATTTGGTGCAACATAATTTCCAAGATGTCCCTGTGCAAATTTTTGCTGTAACTTTGGAAATCTATTTGCTTGTGAAAATGACACGTCTGCAGTATAATCTACAGATATTCCATCTCTTTTGGATCCCTTTTTGGTTGTTATCAAAATTACACCATTCGCTGCATCCACACCATATAAAGCAGATGCTGCAGCACCTTTCAATACTGTAATGGATTCAACATCTGAAGGATTAATATCCATACCTCTGTTGGAATTAGCAACCCCACCAAGACTTCTTTCAGAATGAAGCTCAGAGTTGTTTACCCTTACTCCGTCCACAACTAATAATGCCTCATTGTTTCCGTTTAAGTTTGTGGTTCCTCTCAAAACCATCCTTGTAGCAGCACCAGCTGTTCCTCCGGAAGATGTAACCTGAAGTCCTGCAACCTGTCCTGCTAATGCATCTATCGGGTTGATAGCTCCGGTTTTTTGAATATCAGCTGAAGAAACCTTTTGAACTGAGTATCCAACAGATTTTTCTGATCTGCTTACGCCCAAAGCTGTCACAACTACTTCATCCAGTAGTTTTCCTTCAGTTAAGGTAATGTTCAAAACTGATGAACCACCGATGGTCATCTCTTTGGTTTCATATCCAGTGTAGGAAAAAACCAGAGTTTTACCCCCGGAAGGAACCGTCATTTCATACATCCCGTCAATGTCGGTAATGGTACCTACCGTTGGGGATTCTTTGACAACAACACTGGCTCCAATCAATGCCTCACCGGCTGAATCGGTCACTTTTCCTGTGACCTTTGACTGGCCAAATGCCATACTAACCGAAAAAAATACGGCTAAAATCGAAAATACGACATGTTTCATACTTGATTTTTTAGTTATTAAATGATTATGTAATATTTGTCCTTGTCAGCAAATGTTAATAATTATACATAACAAAGGCAATTATCTTAACAGAAATTTAACATGAAACGCTGCCTTGTAAAATTTTTTTTTTATATTCAAAAAATAACATTTTGATTTACAAGGATATAAAAAGTAAAAAATATTCCGATGGGACCAAAAACCCGAAAATTTTTAGAATAATAACAAGCCCTGAGATACCTCATTACAAACATATTAACACTATTAAAAAATATGATCCGGTATTGTAGCTGAAGCAAAAAGGCCTAATAGCCCATTTAGTCATGCAGCAACAAGATAAATTCAACGTCATCGATTTTGGAAAACTTACCTTCTGTTACCGGGTATTTGATTCAAATACTTTATTGAATAGGTCTTCTTCTTTTTTATTAAAATATGGTAACAAACATGAATTTGAACGAATGCGTAAAAGCTGTTAAATTATTGGCTATCATAGCATTATAAAAAATATTAATAGTCAAAAAAGTATTCCGATGAATCCACCAATGCCCTAAATAAGATGCTGTCTTTTTAATCTAATGTTTCAATCCGGTTAGAATCCACTAAAAACTTCAACTAAAAATCTGATAAACAGCCCACGCTCCGACATATGCAAGTATTCCCATAAAACTAAATTGTATAACCGGCCACTTCCACGATCCGGTCTCTTTTTTGGTTACTGCCAAAGTGCTCATACATTGTAAGGCAAAAACATAAAAAACCAGTAACGACAAGGCTGTTGCTACATCATACATAGGTCTGATTCCGTCTTGCTTTTTTTCATTTTTCATCTTTTCCCGCAAGGTTGTTCCTTCATCATCCTGAGCTATACTATATATGGTAGCCATCGTTCCCACAAATACTTCTCTGGCTGCAAAACTGGTGATCAAAGCTATTCCTATCTTCCAGTCATAACCCAAAGGCTCGATAGCCGGTTCGATAAATTTACCAACCATACCAGCCCACGAATTTTCAAGTTGTTTCTGGCTGATCAAAGTTTCCGCTTCTTCTTCATTAAGGTTTTGAGTTTTCGCCAGACTGATAGCTTCATTTTTGGCATCCACCATCTTTTGTGTCGGTCCGTAACTGGACATAACCCAAAGAATTACGGATATAATCAGAATGATTTTTCCGGCCTCGCGGATGAAAGACATAACTTTATCTTTAGTTGTAAGCCAAACATTATTCCAGTTTGGTTTTTTATACGATGGCAGTTCAAGCATTAAAAAAGAAGACTCACCACTTTTTAAAATTTTGGCAAAAACAAACGCACTACCTAATGCAGCCATAATTCCCAAAACATACAAACCCATAAATACCAGTCCCGGTGCGTTTAAAAAGCCCCAAACCCTGATATCAGGAACAACAAAACCAACAAGGATCGCATATACAGGTAGTCTCGCAGAACAACTGATCAAAGGACTGACCATAATGGTAATCAGCCGTTCTTTCGGATTCTGAATGGTGCGCGTAGCCATAATGGCCGGTATAGCACAGGCACCGGACGATATCAATGAAACGATACTTCGACCATTCATGCCAAATTTTTGCATGATATTGTCAAACATGTATACTGCCCTGCTCATATATCCGGACTCTTCCAATAAGGTTATCAAAAGAAACAATATGGCTATCTGCGGCACAAAAACCAATACTCCACCCAGCCCTGCCAAAATACCATTAACAAAAAGACTGCTCAGAAAATGTTCCGGAAGCCACCCGGAAAACCATTCGGAAAGAGAAGAAAAACCCAATTCAATCCAGTCCATCGGATAAGTAGCCCATGTATAAATGGATTGAAAAACAAACAACATGATACCAAAAAAGATAAAAGGTCCCACCCATTTGTGGGTTAAAACAGTATCTATTCCTGACATTTCAGGGGTTTGTCCATGGTTTAGATTCAGTTTTTTAACGACAGGTAAAAGTTGGTCATATAAATACATGATTTCTTTGACCTGGCTGTCCATATTTCTAAAAGAACCATTTTTAACCAAAATGTCTATTTCTGACCTTCGACTTTCTCCGGCTTTTATCCAATGATAATGATGAAAAAGTAGTTTAGCCTGATAAATGGATTTTTGACTGAAATTATCTGATACTTTAGAAAAGGTGGATTTTTCTTCCTCCGTTAAAGGAAATGCCCGTTCAAATATATATTCTTTTTGAGTTTCATTATCTGAAAAAAATTCTGAAATCTTTGCCTTAATACTTTCCAAATCTTTTTTTGAAGTCGTAGACGAAAGCAAAACCGGAACGTGCAAAAATTCACGGAGAAGGTTGATATTAGTGTCTTTTCCTGCCAAATCTGACATATTAGCCACAAAAATCATTGGAAATCCGAGCTGCTGAATTTGAAGTGCAAGTAATAAATGCCTCTCCAATTGGGTGACATCAGCAACATAAACAATTAAATCCGGATACCACTCATCCGAAGGATTGGTAAGAATATTTACGACAATTTTTTCTTCCCCTGAATTTGGAAACAGACTGTATGTACCAGGTAAATCTATAAGATTCACTTTCTCTCCATTTGTCAGGGTGATATTTCCGGTCTTCTTTTCTACTGTAACACCAGGGAAATTCGAAACTTTTTGTCTTAATCCTGTCAGCAGATTAAAAAGAGTTGATTTCCCGGAATTGGGATTGCCTACCAATGCTATATTTTTCATAGGGCAGGCTGGTTTTCAACAGTAACATAAACAGATGATAACTCCTCATCACGCAGCGCTATCAAATGTTTTTCCAAAGACAAAATTTTAGCACCTCCAAAAGGTGCCAAACCAACGATTTTACATTTTTTACCGGGCACAATACCTAAACTGAGCAGTCGACTGCTGAATTCATTACTTTTGATAAAGTCTATAGTGGCGGTTTGCCCTTTTTTTAGTGATAATGCTGTCGGTTTGTTTTCCACTTTTCCCGTTTAATCCACAAAGATACATCGCATTAGCTTTTTATTATACTTTTTTCCATTTGATATTACATCCTCCGCTCGGGTATTGAATCGCAGGTGCAGGATATTTACCAATCAACAAATCAAGTGCGTCCCGCAAATCTTTGCCTGTAAGCGGATTGGTGTTTTTAGGTCTGGAATCATCCAATCTCCCACGGTAATACAATGCCATTGTGTCATCAAAAACGTAAATATCCGGAGTACAGGCGGCATCATATGCTTTGGCAACTTCCTGACTTTCGTCAAACAGATAAGGAAACGGATAGCGTAGCACCTTGGCGACAATACTCATTTTGTCCGGCGCGTCTTCAGGATAATTTTCGACATCGTTGGGATTAATGGCGACAAATCCGATACCTTTATCTTTGTATTCATTAGCGATACGTACCAGTTCTTCATTGACATGAATGACATACGGACAATGATTACAAATAAACATGATACAGGTGCCATTTTCACCTCTTAAATCATTAAGCGAAAGTATATTGTGAGAAATGCTGTCCCATAAAGTAAAATCAGGCGCTTTTGAGCCCAGGTCCATCATGTTTGATTCCGTATATGCCATAAAAAATTAGAATGTACTTTTTGATTCGAAAAATAATGAATAACAAAAGTATATAAACAAAAAAACCCGACCAAAAGATGATCGGGTTTTTTGCGCCCCCTCCAGGACTTGAACCTGGGACCTGCGGATTAACAGTCCGTCGCTCTAACCGACTGAGCTAAGGAGGCATTATGAGATTGAGTTTGAGTTTGCTAATTAGTGCAAAAAAAAGCCCTTACTTTGAAAGGCGGTGCAAAAATATATCCTTTCCAACTATCCTGCAAACTATTTGCCATTTTTTTTTCATTAGATCTGTTTAATTTATTGCTGCCGGCAAAATCAAAATTGGCTTACAAATATTATGTAGACTTTAATTTTATACGTTAATTAATGATAATCAACTAATAATTACAAAAATTATCTCATTTTTGGCCTGCGTCTTTTACCTCCCATCATTCCTGATTGGCCGGCTTTCATTCCCATACTTTGTGCAAGTTTTGCTTGTCCCCGATTGTTGATGGCTACTTCAAATTGTTTTATCTGATCTTTTAAGGTAGGTTCTGTCACTTTCAGGTTTTTGCACTGATAAAAATAATTTTTGGCTCCCGTCCAATTGTTTTTATTAGCCTGAATACCTGCCATCTGAAGCAAAATCATTGCTTTTTCGTTGTCAGTAGGCAGCTTTAAGGTCAATGCTTTTTGAAAATAGGCCTCCGCATCATTGTTATCTTTTCGGTTTGCAGCTAAAGAACCTTTAAGAATATAATAAAAAGCCCGGTTGGTCACATAAAGCCATCCCGGTTTTAAGGTAAGATCTAATCTTTTTTCGGCTCCGTCAAAATCCATTTTTTGCAACATTTCTGAAGCAGACTGAATCGTACCCAATAACACATAGCTGAGTAATAATATCAATCCTATAATAATCAGAATCCAGGAATACCCAAATCCATAAATCAGAGACAAGATAATACCCCCACCCAGAAAAAGGGCAATCAAAGCAAATTTTACATAAATATTGATAGTAAACATACGTCATTATACATTGAGCCTCAAAATTACAACAATTTTCAGGTTTGACAGACTCCGGATGAAATAATTATTCTGACGATTTTTGTTTTGAGAAATGGAGTCATCCAAACTGAAATCAAACTTGTTCAGAATTTTATAGTATGTTTGCATCTGAATTTCACCTCTACAACCCATGACGACACTAAGTCCTTCTATCATTTTATCCATTATTCTGGGGTATTTTCTCCTGTTGATCATCATTTCATTATTCACCAGAAAAAATGCGGATACACAGACTTTTTTTACAGCCAACCGAAACAGCCCGTGGTATCTGGTTTCCTTTGGAATGATCGGAGCCAGTTTATCAGGTGTAACTTTTATTTCTGTTCCCGGTGCTGTCGGAGGTATTGGTTTAAATCAGGCATTCTCTTACATGCAGATGGTATTCGGTTATCTTTTGGGTTATCTTGCAATCGCTTATATTTTATTACCGATATACTACAAACACAATCTTACGACCATTTATGGTTTTTTAGAAAAACGATTTGGCAGCCATGCGTACAAAACCGGAGCCGCATATTTCATCCTTTCCCGAGTAGTAGGATCTGCCTTCCGGCTTTATCTGGTAGCTTTGGTTTTGGACACGTTTGTTTTTTCAAAAATGAACATTCCGTTTTTTGTGACCACTTTTGTTACCATTTTATTGATTTGGCTTTATACGTACAAAGGTGGGATCAAAACCATCGTCATAACAGATACCTTTCAAACAGCGGCAATGTTACTTGCGGTTGCACTAACTATTTATTTTATTGCAGGTGAAATGAATGTTTCATTGTCCGGATTATTTCAAAATGTGTATGAAAGCTCCTATAGTAATATCTGGCATTTTGATTCCGGATGGGATGATCCCAATAATTTTTTGAAACAATTTATTTCCGGAGCCTTGATTACACTCGTCATGACCGGTTTGGATCAGGATATGATGCAGAAAAATCTGACCTGCCGAAACCTGAAAGACGCTCAAAAAAATATGGTGGTTTTCAGTATCGTGTTAATCTTTACAAATCTCTTGTTTTTGACAATGGGAGCAGCTTTATATCTTTATAGTGATGCTCTGTCTATCGACATTCCCGGCAATACGGATGTATTTTACCCAAAGATAGCATTGGAATACATGCCTCAAAGTTTTGCAGTGCTTTTTATCATCGGTCTGATCGCCGCAGCCTATAGTTCTGCTGACTCAGCGCTCACAGCGCTGACAACTTCTTTTTGTGTGGATTTTCTGAATTTTGAGAAAAAAAACCTTTCTGAAGAACAAAAAAAAGCTACCAGAATCGGTGTTCATATCGGGTTTTCGCTCCTACTTGTTGTTGTAATCATCATCTTCAGGGAAATGAATGATACTGCTATTATCAACAATTTGTTTAAAGCGGCTGGATACACCTATGGTCCTTTGTTGGGATTATTTGCGTTTGCTATATTGAGTAAAAAACAGCTACCGGGTGTATTGACGGTTGTTGTTTGTTTGGTGGCTCCGATAATATCATACGTATTGAATGATAATGCGGATATTTTATTCGGCGGATTTCAGTTTGGCAATCTCATTATAGCACTTAATGGTTTTCTGACGTTTATCGGATTGTATTTCATTTCCTTTTTCAAATCTTCAAAAACTTATGTTTGATAAAATCACTGAGTCGGACTCTTTATATCGTGATATCGAAAAAAAATCTGTCCGCGAAATATTGACAGAAATCAACAGAGAAGACCAAAAAGTGGCTTTGGCAGTTGAAAATGCCATCCCTGATATCGAAAAGCTGGTCAATGTCATCGTTCCTAAAATGGAAGCAGGGGGAAGGCTGTTTTATATTGGTGCCGGTACCAGCGGCAGGCTTGGTATTCTGGATGCCTCCGAGTGTCCGCCGACCTTTGGCGTTCCTTTTGATTGGGTGATCGGCCTCATTGCCGGAGGAGATCAGGCCATCAGAAAAGCAGTCGAAAATGCCGAAGACAGTCATCATCAGGCATGGAATGACCTTTCATCTTTTCAAATCAACAGTCTTGATGTGGTCATAGGTATCGCTGCTTCCGGTACGACACCTTATGTTTTACATGGTTTACATGAGTGCAAAAAAAACAATATCATTACCGGAAGTATTACCTGTAATCCCGGTTCTCCGATTGAAAAGGCGGCAGATTTTCCGATAGTTGCCAAAGTTGGACCAGAATATATCACCGGAAGCACCCGGATGAAGTCAGGAACCGCTCAAAAACTGATTCTCAACATGATATCCACTTCAGTAATGATTTCATTAGGCAGGGTTCTGGATAATAAAATGGTGGATATGATGCTGAGTAATGAAAAACTGATCGACAGAGGTACCAAACAAATCATTTTTAAATCAGGACTACCTTATGATACCGCCCGGCAATTACTGCTCCAACACGGTTCTGTGCGTGCGGTTTATCAGGCTTTAGGCATTTTGTTATCATGATCCGATTTGGAACAAAACGTTCAATTTATGCCATTTCCTGAACCGGAAATCGAAATATGTTTCTTCATCTAACGGAAGTATGAGGAATTTTTAAGATTTTTGCCTCATGGTAAAGTATTCTCACCGTTTCATTGGTTTTTTTATTTTTTTGGTAAGCTTTCTCCTTTCAGATACAAAAGCAGAAACGACTTTCCCTGCAACCACGTATCAGGATACCAGCTTAATGTCAAAAATCATCCGCCTTTCTTCAAATAATAATCCTCAAATATCAACGATCTGTGCCCATAAAATAACAGAAACACTTTGTGAACTCAATGAGCTTTACCTTGATCAAAACATAACTTTTAGTATACATGAATCAGAAACAGGCGTCCTTCCTGTAGATTCAGTGTTGAGTTTTCATATGGACAATAATCAGTGTCGTGTGTATTATGATAAAGATAATATTGACAAAATAGGATTGGATAAATTGAATCCTGTCGAAAGACAAAAACCCGTAAAAGCTTATTCCGGACAACTCCAGGTGACAAAACCGGCTGAAAATACCACTGTTTATTATAAAGATATTTTATTCTCCTTGCCGGAAAATCCGGAAATCGACCATTATCTGCTCGATGTGGCAACAGACGCTCAATTTACGCGAACCGTCAAAAGTATATTTGTCTTTGGAAATCAGACAAAACTTGATCAATTGAATAAAAACGAAATGTTCTACTGGCGGATCAAACCTTTGCATCCAACTCAATATTGTCAGGAATACAGAGCTGAAGGTAAATTTTTTACGGTTGATATCCATGTAAAAACCATGTCACTTTTCGGTATATCATTGTATACTATCGGGCCGACCACATTTTTTGTCAACAATCCCGAACATAAATGGTATACCATTGAAATTGAAAGTTTGGAAGGCAAAATAATTTCCAAAATTGAAAGTAATGCATCACACAAAATTTTTGATGCTAATGAATATCAACCCGGACATTATTTTGTCAAACTCCGATATCAAAAATTTGATAACACGACCATTCTTACCGTACGATGAAAAATTCAAAGGAACGGCTTTATAAAGAGATATTTTTAAAAGCGGCAAAGCTGAACAACAAGCCTGAACCAGCGGTATTACATGAAAAGTCGTTTCGGGATGTTCATTGTCTCAGCTGTGCCAATTGTTGCAAAACCACACCTGCCATCGTTACAAAAGAAGATATCAACCGAATCTCAAAAGAAGTGAATATGTCTGCCAAAAACTTCTTTAAAACTTATGTTTTGGAAGATATAAACGGAGAATTATCCTTTAAAACAGTGCCCTGCGTATTTTTGAAAGATGATAATGAATGTTCAATATACGATGTCAGGCCAAAAGCATGTAGAGAATTTCCGCATATTGATGACAGCGCTTTTTATAAAAGGCCGCTTCTCAATGCCAAAAATGTTGAGGTTTGTCCCGCAGCACAAAACGCATTGGACATACTTCAGAAACTTATTGAAACACATCCAGAACCAAAACCATAAATTTATAACCTATGATCTACGAATTTGAAGGAATCAAACCGGTAATACATCCTACAGCTTTTGTTCATCAAACAGCGGTTGTGATTGGTCATGTGATTATTGGAAAAGATGTGTACATCGGGCCGGGAGCTGTTTTACGCGGAGATTGGGGCTCCATCCGGATTGCTGATGGATGTAATGTTCAGGAAAATTGTGTGATTCATATGTTTCCCGGAATAGAAGTTGTGCTTGAAACCGGGGCACACATCGGACATGGTGCCGTGATTCATGGTGCAAGAATAGGAGAAAACGTTTTGATCGGCATGAACAGTGTGATTATGGATGAAGTTATCATAGGCAAAAATTGTATTGTCGGAGCCCTGAGTTTTGTCAAAGCCGGTGAAAACATCCCTGAAAAAAGCCTGGTTGCCGGAAATCCTGCCAAAATCATAAAAACATTGGACGAAGATACGATTTCATGGAAAACGGAAGGGACCAGGTTGTATCAACAACTTCCGGAAATGTGCTACCAAAGCCTTAAAGAATGTTTACCATTAACAGAAGAACCGGGAGAATACCAAAAAAAAGAGTATTACTATCCGACTTTACGCAAAAAGAAAAGCAGTTAGGTTCAGAGTACCTTATCCTTTATTTTTTCCTGCAGAATGTACAATTGTTGTTTGTTCTGAGATAATTGTTCATGACACGATTTCAACATGATTTCATAAGTTTTTTTCTGAACAACAAAAATATATTTCAGCAGATACTGGTTGTCCGGTAATTTTTTCTGGATGAGAATTTCTTTTTTATCTTCATTCGTATAATAAAAGGCAGCGTCGTCTCTTTTTTCAAGGACCTGTAAAAAATAGGTGTCATTCGTTCCGTGGTCAAGAATTTCAAAAGTGGCGCACTGTTCTTCAATTGCTTTGGAATAAATGATCAGGGGGTTAGATGTTTGTACAACACCGAAATATAAAAAAGCTGAAATATATAAGGTAAGTAAATACATTACTGGAAATTTGGCTTAAAAAAACGGGATTATCAATTTTTTCTCATGTTGGTTTTGCAAAATCCATTAAAAGACTTCACAAAATGCAGATACCTGTTGACCAAGGATTAACCTGAAATCAGTTTTCAAGTGCAAAAATAATGCCTAAGCTTCGTTTACTGTATATTTTGTATTCATTTATGCAATTTTGTCATATAAACGACAGAATAAATGCCTGAATACCAGATGGTAAGGACTATCTTTATTGTACATCGGTTTTGTAACCTGATTTACTATTTATCCTTTTACCTTGAATTGGCTACATGCACCAAATAAATATTTAGTAACTCAACTTTAATCTGTTTTTGTACTACCTTTTACAGAATAAAATTTACTTTATATTACAACATATTTTATAAAAGTTCATAACCCTAACCCAAACAACCTTTTAAAATTTCCATGGTGATCAGGTAGGTGGGTTTTACACCATCAAGTCCGAGACTTCCGGATGCGAGAGTACTGCCTGTCTCCAAAGGATTGTCTGAAGCGTAGTATGCATAACGCAATTTCACGTTGTTTTTAATACTTTTCCGGATTTTTGAAGCAGATTGGATGGCTTTTTGGTAATGTGCACCTTCCATTTCCAGTCCTACCGCTTTCCACGATGACTTCATAAAATAGGTGAGGATGTCTTTATTCTGAAGGGAGGTGCCCAAAACGGTTATCATGGTACCTTCATAGACACCCAAACCTGAATTTTTAAACATGGAAGCTTTCAATTCATTTTTGACCGGATAATTATCAGCACTACCTTCAAAGACGTGAGCAGTCGGAATCATGATGTCACCTTTGGTACCTTCGAGAATACCGGCCTTACCCATGATATTGACGGATAAAACATTCAGAAACGTCTTTTTACCGGGTTCCGTTTCATAGGGTTTGAGTAGTTCATCCATGGTCTCGTAAGCCTGTTCACCAAAAGCATAGTCCATGACGATAATGACAGGTGTTCCGGAAATTTCCTTTTTCGTCATGGTCAGACCTTTCGGAAGATGTTTAATATCTGTCTGTGCCAAATCAAAGATTTGAACACCGATATTGGTTCCACTGATATCTGAAAGTTGGATCATACCATTTTTTAAGGCAAAATCTTTTACTTTATCTCGTAAAGCATCATTTCCACTTTGACTTAAGACCTCCGCGTAGGGTTCGATGTGGTCGTGTTTCAGTTTTTTATGAAGTGCTGCTTTGGCATAAAAACAATTCATAACACTGTGGAGATTGGCAGATATGATGTGAATCGGTCTGTCGATGAGATTAAGGTCAAATAATGTTTTTTTGATATGATTGGCCCAGCGTTCTCCATATAAATGATGACCTAAATTTTCGCGTAAAGCCGGAGAAAATGTAATTTCCCTGTCATTTCCATCAAAATATTCATCCATACTGAGTTTTCCAAGCCAATAGGTAATTTCAAACAAACTGTTGACACCAGATGACTTTTCAAATTTTTCATAGGTAACCGCTACTTCACTAAAAGTTCTTCCCAAAAGGACATTCAGGCATGTCAGGCCTATATCTTTATTGACTTCATCGCCGTTTTTAATTTTTCGGACGATGTCTTCCAACATGGTCCAGTTTTGATTTTTCCGGTCCTTGATATCCAATGCATTTTTGCGGATTTTTTCAGCCTCAATGTACATAAAAGTGAGATGCGTGAGGATATCGTAAACATCACTGCCTCCCCGGGTCATTTCTATATACATTTGGTCCGCATCAATTCTGTAGCAGTTGCGGACACGACGCGGAGGCACATGTTTTTCGAATTGGGAGTTTTCATACCCTTCCCGGGAAATGAGTTTGATGTAGCGACATTGTTCTATGCCCATTGGCAGTCTTTGAAAGATGTACAACAAACCATTGAGTTCTACTTTTTCGGGATCTGCTATGGAGCCATAAATTTCGGGTTTCAGTGCCAGAAGGGCATCTATGATGGTTTCACCGGAAATACCAAGAGGTTTGTAAGCTCCCCGCATAAAAAGGTGTTTCATAGCGATGTAGAGACGCTGGATGGAAGTACGGGATATCTGTGCTCTGGTAGGTTGGTAACTAAAATATGCTGCCATAGAGATTGGATTTTTAGTATATTTACAAAAATTACACCAAAACAACAAAACAACATACAGCACTGCTTAAAAAATCAAAACAAAAACCCATAACTGTAAGTATTTTGTATACCAAAATCAACTTTTAGTCGAAAAAACAGATTTTTTTGTGATTATTATGAACAGTGTTCATTATGTTTGCGTTGTTAAATAAAAATCGTAAAAATGGGTTCTTCAGAGCGGAAAGAAAGAGAAAAAGCAGAATTAAAAGAGCAGATTCTTCATACAGCCAAAAAGATATTACTAAAATCCGGCAAAAACGGATTGTCAATCCGCAAAATTGCTAATGAAATAGAATACAGCCCGGCGACCATTTACCTGTATTTTAAGGATAAAGATGAAATATTACACGAGCTCATGGAAATGGGTTTTATGTTGAAAAACAAATATATGGCGCATGCTTATTCTGAAAAAGATCCCGCCCAAAGGTTGTATGAAATCGGCAAAGCTTACGTTACTTTCGGCATTCAGAATAAAGATTGGTATGATATCATGTTTAATTCTGATGAACCGATGCAACATATGGCCAAATGTCGGGAAGATTGGGATCAGGGTATGGCGATGTTTAATTTTTTGACCATGACGTGCAGAGAAGCCATTCAAAAATATGAATTATCCGGCCTGGATGAAAGTGTGATGGCCTTGCAATTATGGAGTAGTGTGCATGGTTTGGTAAATCTGGCATTGACACAAAGACTGGATATTGTAGAGCATACTGACAAACAGGAACTTATTGAAAAAGTGCTCAATTCTATGCTAAAATGTATCTTTAAAAAATAATTTTTTTCTAAAACTAAACAGTGTTTATATTAATAACATAATTCATATGCCGTTTAAAAAAATAATATTTTCCTTCTTTCCCCTGATGTTATGTTTTGACGCACATACTCAGGATTTTTCCGCTTTGGTATCCAAAGCCTGGGAACACAACCAACAACTCAAAGCCAGGGAGTTCCAACTTGAAAGTGCCAACCACCTGTTTAAAGAGGCAAAATCTATGTACGGACCAACAGTCAGTTTTGGTGTACAATACACACTGGCAGCCGGTGGTCGAAGCATTCAATTGCCCGTGGGTGACTTACTTAATCCGGTATACTCGACTTTAAATACCATTACCCAAAGCAATCAGTTTCCCACCATCGAAAATGCAAACGAACAGTTTTTGCCAAACAATTTTTATGATGCAAGATTCAGAGTGAGTCAACCCATCTATTATCCTGACCTTGCCATCAATAAAAAGATAAAAAAGGAATCGGCAGAACAAAAAATCCTCGAAGTCCGCGCCTTCAAGAGATTGATAGCCAAAGAAGTAATGAATGCTTACTTCTTTCTCGAAAGTGCACAAAGAGCTGCTGAAATCTACAGAGCCAATGACACCCTGCTCATTGAAGCCCAACGGGTGACCCAAAGTATGATCAAAAACGGTATAGCTCTACCTTCTGCTTTGGCCAGGATCGAAACCCAACAATCCGTCCTGTATTCGTCAACACTGGAAGCTGAAGGCAATATTCAGAATGCATTATCATATTATCAATTTATCACCGGAGAATCAGAATCACAAAAACTCAACCTGCCTGAATTACCAAATCCTGAAATGGACAATACCACGGTAAGGGAAGAGATTTTACAGATCGAAAAAGGGCAATCTATGTTGAATTTGGCTATTCAAAAAGAAGAATCTTTTTACCTTCCGCGTATCGGTGCACAATTAGATTTGGGATCTCAGGATTTTGATTTCGGTTTTCAGCCCTATGTATTGTTTGGTCTCAATGCAGAAATCAATCTTTTTGACAATAAAAGACACCAACATCGAAAATCATCCTATCAGGTTGAATTAAATGCACTTGAAAATCAAAAACTTTATGTTTCAGATCAGCTTGAACTACAAAAAACCATGACCAAACAAAATCTGAAAACAGCCATTTTGCAGGCTAAAACTTTTGAAAAAAGGGTCGGAGCTGTCAAAAAACTTTATTTCGAAATTTTCAAAAAGTACAAAGAAGGCAGTGCCAATTATCTGGAATTGCTCGATGCGCAAACACAAATCACTCAAATACAAATACAATATAATCTGGCCCGTCAAAATGCATGGCTGAAATGGTCTGATTATGTTTATTCATCTGCTTCATTCCCTGTTTTATAACCTTTAAATCTCCCTACATCATGAAAAGTTTATCTTCAAAATACATATTCCTTATATTTCTGAGCCTGGCCTTTGTTTCCTGTAATTCTAAAAAAACGGCTGATGAATCCCAACGCGCTGTACCGGCATATACGGTCGTCAAAACCGAAAAAGTAAAAAACAGCAGTGCAGAAAGTTCAGTAACAGCTTTAGGCATCGTAATGAGTGAAAATGAAGCCAGACCGTCCTTTAAAACCGGCGGCGTCATTCAAAAAACGTATATCAAAGAAGGAGATTTTGTCAAAAAAGGTCAACTTTTAGCTACTTTGGTTATGGATGAAATCGAAGCACAGGTCAAACAGGCTGAAGAAGGATTTTTTAAAGCCGAAAGAGACCAAAAAAGAGTTAAAAATCTATATGTCGATAGTGTCGCCACCCTCGAACAGTTTCAAAATGTGACAACTGCATTTGAAGTTGCCAAAAGAAATGTGGAAATAGCCAGATTCAACCGGACATACAGCGAGGTAAGGGCACCGATTTCAGGCAAAATCGTCAAACAAATCATGAAATCCGGCGAAATCACCGGACCCGGAATGCCGGTGTATGCCATTATGGGTGTTGGAGATAAAGACTGGAAACTTTTGGTTGGTCTCGTAGATAAAGATTGGGCAAGGGTTCAGAAAGATGATGTCGCAACCATTAGGTTGGATGCCTATCCCGGACAATCTTTTACAGGTAAAGTGGTCAACAAAACATCAGTCGGTGGAAATACCAGCGGAACCTTTGATGTGGAAATCGTTTTTGACCGTTCACCACAATTATTGGCTGCAGGACTGACGGCACATGTGGCCATAGAAACCAAAACCAAAGGTGGCTTTACTGAAATTCCTGTGGATGCATTGGTCCGCACCAATGGTCAGAAGGCAGAAGTGTTTACGATTGAAAACGGGAAAGCGAAAAAGCTTACCATAGAAATAGCCAAAATATTAGGTGATCACGTAGCCGTTTCCAAAGGTTTGGAAGGGATTCATGAGGTGGTAACCATAGGTGCAGTTTATCTGGAAGACGGTGAAAAAGTTTCGAAATAACAAACCGGTTTTTTGATATTAAAAATAAAAACACATGAACTTTAATCAATTTTTTGTCAAAAACTGGCAATTTACCCTGGTTGTATTTTTTGCTGTGATGGTTTTGGGTGTCAATGCACTGCTCAATATGCCAAGAGGTGAGGATCCTCCTTTTGGTGCACCGATTTTTTCGATTGTCGTGGTTTATCCGGGCACCAATCCGATAGATATGGAAAATCTCATCGCAGATCCTATTGAGGAAGAAATTTATCAATTGAGCGACGTTAAAAAAATCAAAACTACCATCAAAGATGGTTTGGTCGTCATGTTGGCAGAGTTTAATTATGGCGTTGATGTCGAAGCAAAAAACAATGATGTCATTCGGGAAATCAACAAAATTCGTCCTGATCTGCCCGAAGGCATTGTCCTTCTTGATATCAAAAAGGCCGCAAGCAGCGATGTTGCTATCTTGCAGACAGCCATTATCAGTGATACGGTATCCATTCAGACCATGAAAGAATTGGGTGAAAATCTGGAAAAACAAATGGAAAGAATCAAGGATGTCAAATGGTCGGAAGTTCAGGCAACACCTGAAAAAATGATTAAAATCGACCTTGATCTTGAAAAAATGGCAGCCATGAAACTGGGTTTAAACCAGGTTTTGGGTTTGATTCAGGCAAATAATATCAATATTCCCGGAGGATCGCTGGATTTGTCCAACAGAAAATACAATGTCAAAGCAACAACCGAATTTGAAGATGTGGAAGATATTAAAAATGCTGTGGTTCATGTAAGTAAAGAAGGAAAAATCGTCAAACTCGGTCAGATAGCAAATATATATCCCGACCATGAAAAGTTTGATCACATCGCAAGATACAACGGAAGGAGAGCCATTTGGGTCAACACCGCAATGAAAGACAAAAAAAATATCATCACGACCAGAAAAGAAATGCAAAAGGTTCTCGAAGCTTTCGAAAAAGATTTGCCGGAAGGTGTAACGATGGAGCAGTCTTTTGATCAGGAAATAGGTGTAAAAAACCGACTTTCCGGACTCGGAAGAGACTTTTTGATCGCTATTTTTCTGGTTTTACTCACTTTGCTACCTTTAGGTACCAGAGCCTCTTTGGTGGTCATGATTTCTATTCCATTGTCCCTGAGTATCGGACTTTTTGCCCTGGATATGTTGGGATATACCTTAAATCAACTCAGTATTGTCGGTATGGTAATTTCCCTGGGGCTGCTGGTGGACGACAGTATTGTTGTGGTCGAAAACATTGAAAGATATATGCGAAAAGGTATTTCTGCCAAAGAAGCTGCCATTTCAGCCACCAACCACATTATGGTTGCCATCCTGGGATGTACAGCCACCTTATTACTAGCCTTTTTGCCCTTGGCAAACCTACCTGAAGGTTCAGGCGATTTCATTCGCTCGTTGCCGATGGCTGTCATGGTTACAGTACTCGCTTCTTTATTTGTTTCTGTGACCATCATCCCGTTTTTATCGAGCATTTTTTTGAAAGCTCACGAAAAACAAAGTCATGCTGAAGGTAATTTCTTTTTTAATGCCTTTAAAAAATATATCAATTCTCCGTACCAGCGCCTGTTGGAATGGTGTATGAAAAAACCTTATGTGACGCTTATGATTGCCGGCGGATTGTTTGCTGCTTCTTTATTACTTGTACCACAATTGGGTTTTAGTTTGTTTCCCGAATCAGAAAAACCCATAATAACCGTCGACATCGAAACAGAGCCCGGATCGCGCCTTCAACATACCGACAAAACAGTCAGAAATATCGAAAAAAAGTTACTGGCTATGCCGGAAGTGCATCATATCAGTGCCAACACAGGCAAAGGAAATCCACGTATTTACTACAATGAATTCCAGAAACAAAATGCCGAAAACCTGGGACAAATCATCATTTATCTCGATCCCAAAACCAAGGTTCCTGAGATTGTGGCTTTTGCAGAAAAGACGAGAAAAACTTTGTCCGGTATACCCGGGACAAGGATTGAAGTAAAACGTTTTCAGCAAGGTCCTCCCATCTCAGCACCGGTTGAAATCAGGATATTGGGCAATAATCTGGATACATTACAAACTTTAAGCAGTAAGGTAGAAAACATTGTATTGAATACAAAAGGTACCATGTACGTCCGTAACGATTTAAAATATCAGGGCAACGATCTGGTGGTGGAAATTGACAAAGAAAAAGCCGGGTTGTTTGGGCTAACCGGCGCAGAAATAGCCAAAACCATTAGATTGGCTATGGCAGGCATTGATGTCGGCAACATAAAAAATGATGAGGGAGACGAATTTCCATTGAGGGTAAGCCTTCAGGAAAACACATTTAATGCCATCGAAACCTTTGAAAAGATCAATATCACTTCTTTAAGTGGTGCTTTGGTCCCCCTGAAACAAGTAGCAGAAATATCGCTTTTGCCTTCTTCCTCCACCGTTTTACATTATAACAAAGAAAGATATGCCTTAGTAAGCAGTTTTGTCGAAAAAGAATTCAACACAGACAAAGTGACTACAGAAATCCTTGCTAATATCGATGAAAAACTGGTGTTGCCCAAAGGATACAGGGTTGTTGCCGCCGGAGAAAGAGAATCCCGCGAAGAATCATTTGGAGGATTGGGCACCATCATTATTGTGACTGTTTTTGGTTTGCTGGCAATTTTAATCCTCGAATTCAGAACCTTTAAGTCTACCCTGATCGTTTTGAGTGTCATTCCGATGGGAATTATCGGTGCCTTGCTCGCCTTATATTTAGCCGGAGAATCATTGTCCTTTGTTGCAACAGTAGGCATTATCGCCCTTGTAGGAATCGAAATAAAAAACAGCATTCTGATGGTCGATTATACCAATTCCTTACGGGAAAAAGGAATGCCATTATATGAAGCTGTGATGGACGGCGCAGAAACCAGGTTTTTACCCATTTTACTGACATCTTTGACAGCTATCGGAGGTTTGACACCTTTAGTTCTTGAAAATTCTCCATTGATTAGTCCCTTGGCTAAGGTTTTGATTGGTGGATTAATCACCAGTACATTGTTGAGTCGTTTGGTGACTCCGGTTTTGTACAAATTGATTCCTCCGCAGGTGGAAGTCAAAACCAAATCGGATTTTGAATAAATATTTTATGTTTTGTTGCCGGTCAACGATAAATATTTGTTTTTCAAAAAATCGTTGACGGCAACCAAATCAATATTTTTGATCAGTAAAAACAAAACAGCAGGATATACGTGGTGAAACAATCTTTTCATCGACGTTGACATATGCCAAAGTAAATCCCTTGGTGTGATCAGATAAATACATAAGTAAAAGCCGATGATGAGCGCCGGAATCAACCATTCTTTTTTGATGGATGTGTTAAACTTTCGGAGCAAGATTACTAACAAAACAAAAGTGTAGTATTTGGTAAACAACGTTTCCAACGAAAACCGTAGGATATGAAAATAACGGTAAGGCGAAAGTAATTTGTCAAAAACAGAAACCGATTGCCCTTCGACAAGATCATTCGTTGGGGCAAAAACCAGTTTAAAGTACAAAGCAGGTATTACCAAAGGTATAAGACCTGAAAAAAAGGACATAAAAGCAGAAATTCTGTTTTTTTCGTATAAAAACATATAGATAGACATTGCCAACAAAAAGACATAACCTTCATTTTTGACCGACAATGCGACTGAAACCAAAATACCTGACCAGAAATGGAAATTAGCCGGCTTTTCGGTTTGCAATAGTACGATCAATAATAAAAGCAAAGCTAAAAAACTGTCGGCATACTGAGAAGATACCAAATTTATGAAATTAACATCTAACAACAGAGCCACCATAAGCAATATTCCGACGCTTTCATAAGGTTTACAAACGGAATACAATACATATAAGATTAAAAGGTAAAAAATCATGGATACCATAGCGGGAACAAAAGCATGGATACCTCCGAAAGCTTTCCAGAACGAGGCAACCATAGCCGGAAGTAATACCGGATAATCGGGATGTGACCATGCCAGATTCGGGTGAAACATGGATGTCCAGGATTCAGGATAAAATAAAAATTTTGCGTGAAGATTCCAGATAGCCCAGGCATCCCATCCACCCCATCTTTCTGTAAACAACAAAAAAACAAGGATTCCGACCCAAACAATCCACAAAAAACGATAATCCGGAAAAGTAAACCTGATATTTTTGTCGTTAAAATATTTAATACCCGGAAAAATCATCAACAAAGGCAGGCACAATAACCATTCGTAATCCAAAGAAAAAAACAGCGATAAGGAATACAAAGTCCCTGTGATTACCGGACCAGCCAGAACGGCTATGGTGTTGGTAAAATAAACAGGATAATAATTCTTTTGACCCCAAATCAAAAAACCCAAAAAAAGTAAAATGATATCAACAAAAGTAAGAAGAGTAACCAATACTGACATTCCTTTATTGATTCAAAATGGTTAAAGAAATTTTTTGCCCATCAGAAACTTTTTCACAATCTATCCTGTGAGACGAATCCTTTGGCAAAGTACAGGACAACACCTCAGGCGCCAGTACAAATTGAGCCTGATAATATAATTTTTCTCTGTTTGTGTCTTGCTGAACCAGTGTTTTGTCACTTTGTATCGCTTTTAAAACCCGGTCAGGTTCGTTTTCAGACGTGACAAACCATGGAAGCCAAATTGCCATCGTGAAAACGATCAGGATGAGAGGAAACAAAAATGAGGTAAAAAGATTTTTCAAAAGTCTAAATATTTTGATCGGACAATATTAGTAATTTTCCGGTATATTGAGACTAAACATCTATAAATTCGTTCAAAAACCATCAGGTGAAAAGCATTTTTTCAAAGTAAAGAGAACCGTGATTAATAATACTTACCTTCTAAGTTCTGTATTTGGTCGAATGGAACATTGAAATCTTTGAATATTTTTTTGGCCAACCATATTTCCATTATCTATTCTGGTTGCGATTATCAATTTGTATATACATTAGCAGAGGATAGGCTTTTTATCTTACAGAAGATTCGATATTTGGTTTTTCAAGGAATATATATAACTTTACTTTATTTTTCAGCTAACACCCGTGCATAATGAAACATTCAGACAATGAATTGGTCGAAAGAATGAAAAACGGAGATATCAGACTCCTGGATGATATGCAGATTAAACAAAAAAGGACTTATTGAAGGTAAAACCCATTTGTAAAGAAACGGTAAACACTTCATTATATAAGTTTAATCGAATCCAAAATTACAAGTTACTTTCATTTAAAAACAGGTAAGAAAAAACATATAAATTTTATGATAAAGAATCACCTCATTTCGAAATGAATGTATTGGGATCCCCTGCTTTTTCAATGCAGGGAAGATCTTTTCAGGAAATATTGACCAAAAGGTATTATTTATAATTACTATCGAAGATATTTACGATGATTATGGTTTATTTCTAAAAATAAAGTAAATAACCAAATCGGTGGATGAAAAACATGATTAAACACTTGCCTTCAAAATCTGTTATTCTTTCACAACAACAAAACAATGGAATTTACCAATGAAATTCAGGATGTCAGCCAGCTTCCGCGCACAGAGGATGTGATTTTTACGCATTTGAATCAACGTTACCATACCTTGTTGAAAACAGAAAGTTTGATTTTTTCTTTCATTGTTTTGTTGGGTTGCGCTGTTTTATTCTTTTTTTCTCCGTCAGTCAGGGTTTTTCCTTTGAATATTGGTATCATTGTATTAGTGATTGCCCTCACCGGAATGATTACCTGGATGGGTTTTAATGCCTGGAAAAACAAAGGTTTTGCCTTGAGACAACATGACATTTTGTTTAAAACCGGTATTTTTTTCAAAAGTACACTTATCGTTGCCTTCAACAGAGTGCAGCACGCGGAAATTCAGCAAGGCCCCATAGACAGATGGTTTGGTTTGTCTTCGGTCACGCTGTATACAGCCGGAGGAAGTGCAAGTGACCTGACCATTCCGGGTTTGAGTCCGGAAGACGCAGCAGCAATCAAAAACCATATCATGAAAAAAATGTCTTCCGATGAAGAAGAATAGTTTTGACCTGACTGTCCCAAACAGGGAATCTCCTCTGGCCATACTTTTTATACTGATAAAGACCATTTACAATATTGTTACAAGAATATGGCCGGCATTACTGGTATTCTTATTCAGAGGAAAATCTGACCATGAAAATACTTCGTATCTGTTGATTGCTGTAGTAGTTGTCACATTGGTAGCGATGATATTTTCCTTTATCAACTATTTTAAAACGTATTACTACATCCATGATAATGAATTGTATCTGGAAAAGGGTGTGCTGCAAAAAACCAAAACCAATATACCTTTTGAGAGGATACAATCCGTACAGTTTGAACAAAATATCTTTCATACCGTGCTTAACGTCGTCAAACTGAAAATGGATACAGCTGGTAGTGACAAAACAGAAATAGACTTTTATGCTATTGAAAAAGATAAAGCAGCATGGCTCCGAAACACGATTTTGACTTACAAAGAAAAGCTGGTTGAAAAAAATCAAACAAAAGATGTTGCAGCCACACCACAAACGGTCGCATCCCAAGAGATTATTTTGCAGGTTGGTATGAGAGATCTTATGAAAGTCGGACTGACAAGAAATCATTTAAAGTCCGGTGGTGTCATCCTGATTTTTCTTGCATGGTTATACGACAATATTAAAGACCTGGGCGTTGATGCTGACGAATATTATCAGGAGGTAGTTGCTCCCGGTTCCGACTTCCGGTTTTATATTTATCTGACCATTCTTTTTTTGTTGGCCTCCGTGATCATATCTATGGTGCGGTCTGTGATTGCCTTTTTTGATTTGCGGTTTATCAGGGTCAGTCAGGGTTTTCATATGGTGGCTGGACTTTTTACCAAAAAAGAAACGTCTGCATTGGATCAAAAAATTCAAATGATCAGTTGGAGTGACAATCTGTTGAAGCGACAATTGGGTTATTATGATGTACGATTGCATCAGGCAGCTTCGCATGAAATGAACAAACGGCAAAATCCGCTCATTCCGGGCATGAATACAACAAAAACTGAAGATTTGTGTAGGACCATTTTTAAAGTTCACCTACCTCCAAAAAGTAGTGGTAAAAAAATTCAACCGGCCTATTTCCGAAGATTTTTTGTCATTTTGACGGTTATGTACAGTATTGTGTTATTTATATTATTGTGGCTTCAAATATATTTTCCCTTATTGGTCCTTACCGTATTTTATGGTGTTTCTGTGTTAAGCAGGTATTTGCAGTATAAGAAAAAAAATTATTGTATCAAAGAGGACACCATAGTCATCAGAGGCGGCGCATTCGGTGAAAAAAACGTCATTTTTCCGGTTATTAAAATTCAGGGCATAGAAATCAGCCAATCTCCTTATCAAAGAAGGAAAAACCTGGCTGATATCACTTTCCATCTTGCCTCCGGCAGTGTGTATATTCCCTATATCACCATAGATGAAGCAAATGTACTCTCCGATTATTGTTTGTACAAAATTGAGTCGAGTGTCAAAAAATGGATGTAATAATCAAATAGTCTCAACGTTTTTAACAATACCTTGGATGTACTTTTCCAAAGCTTCGTCCAACAGTTGATAAACTTCCTCAAAACGACCATCATAATAAGGGTCCGGTACCTGTTGGTTTTTACCGGGGTAAGCCAGATTCATCAGCATTTCGATACGGGGAGACAAGTCATATTGTTGAGCCAATTTTAAAATATCCTGATAATTCTGAGCATCCATGGCCAATATAAGGTCGTATGTTTCAAGATCTTTGCGGGTTATTTTTCGGGAAATTTGGTGATCTATGGAGATTCCGAAATTTTTTGCTACCCTGCAAGCTCTCAAATCAGGTGGTTCTCCGTCATGCCAACCCGATGTTCCTGCCGAGTCGACAATCCAATCCAGTTTATATTTTTTTATTTTTGCTTCGAGAATGCCATGGGCTAAAGGTGACCGGCAAATATTTCCGAGACAAACCATCAATATTTTTTTTGGTACGTACATAGATGGGCAACATTGATAAAAATGATGGGATAATATTTTGTTTATAATAAGATATTATTAGGAAATGATACAATTAATCAATTTGATATTTAATTTCGTATTACATTGATAATCAATATAATAACATAATGTTATACGTTTATAAACGTTTGCAAACATATACAAACGTTTATAAACGTATCTAAACGTATAAAAAACGTTTCGGATGTCAATTCTGCTGCAATTTTGCCCCGTTGAATTTTTTTTTATAACCTGTTCGTCTTTATACATGACAAGGCGGACGTAAAAACAAATATTATGAATGTAAGAATGAAAAATTTTGTCCATTTAGTAGGCAAAACAGGAAAGGAGGTCGAAATGGTTTCTTTCGAAAGCGGTATGCAAAAGGCCAGTGTGTCTTTGGCAACCAATCATTACCACCTCAACGCACAAGGCGAAAAGGTTGAGGAAACCAATTGGCACAACCTTGTGGTCTGGGGTAAAACAGCGGCTTCATTTCACGAAAATGTCAAAAAAGGAAATGAAATCGCTGTTGCCGGAAAGCTGACGTATCGCACCTACACAGACAAAAACGGTGTTAACCGAATGGTTACTGAAATTGTAGTTCAGGACTACTACCTCCACGCCAAAAAAGTGACTTCTCAAGGTGAATCCACAGAAACCGAAGAAACGGAAGATGTAGAATTACTGCCTTTTTAGTTTGGTAATACAGCATAAATGAGTCAAAAAACCGGCTATTTAAAATTGGAGATATAACAGAGATAATTAATCATTTTTAAAAACAACGTATTATGAAAGAGTATCAAAAAAATCAGGTACAATTGGTTGGACATTTGGGAAATGATGTCCAGATTATGGAATTCGGAAAGGGCAATAAAAAAGCTTCTTTTTCGCTGGCTGTCAACAGCAGCTACACGATGTCAAGTGGAGAAACTAAAAAAGAAACCTCATGGTTTACGATAGTAGCCTGGGGAAAAACCGCCGAATCCATGGAAGAAATGCTGAAAAAAGGCAGCGAAGTAGGTATTGAAGGCAAAATTGTCAACCGGAAATACGTCGACAAAAGCGGTAACAACCGATACATTTTTGAGATTGTAGCTACCCAGTTCAATTTGCTGGAAAAATTCGAAAAACAAGTTGCCGAAGCCTGATGCAGAGAAGAAGTCTGATCTTATATACAAGTCAGTCTTAGAGATTGACTTGTATATATCAGACTACCTGGTTTAAAAAATCCGGGATCCGGGATTTGTAACTTATGGTCATAACGGGTTTATGACATATGTTGCCTGTTGGACTAAGATTATACTGACCAAGATTATATTGTTGAATCATTTTATGCTACCTGTCCTTGAAGGTGTAAAAACTATTTGTGTTAGCTTAAAATGAAGTTTTGGGCAATTTTTTTGGCTTTCCGGTATGTAAATTTTTCCGGTTTTTTGATGAACCTACACATATGTATATATTCCTTTTGAATTACAAATATTATTTAGCTACTTTTGTTTTTCAATTGAATATATATGAATCTGAAAGTGTCGGCAATAACTAAAGTTTTAGTGTTGTGTTTTCTGTTTTTAAATCCTTTTTGGGGCAACAGTCAGAAATTTACAGCCAGAATTTTGGATATGGATGGACATCCGGTTGATCAGGCGGTCATTACAATCACTACACCGGACAAAAATAATTTCACTTTTGAAAATAATGTGAATGGTGAAGTGTTTTTGGACAGCCTTGGATATGGAAAACTGGAAATTTATGTTTTTGCCACAGGGTATACGCCATTAAATATATTTTATTGGAATACCATTCAATCTAAAGATCCTTTATTGATTTATCTTCAAAAGGATATGGATGTTCAACTTGATTCTCTCACTGTCACTGCATCTTCTCAATTGGCAGATTTTGATGGCAATATTACCATGACAAGATCACAATACAAAACGATGGCAGGTTCTTTTCAGGATCCTTCCAGAGTTATGTTGCACTTTCCGGGACTGAGTACAGATAATGACGGAACCAACGCCTTTTTTTTTCGCGGTCTCCCCGGATACGGAACGCAATGGCAGATTTTTGATGCAGAAATTGTCA
This sequence comes from Saprospiraceae bacterium, assembly GCA_022842725.1. Lineage (GTDB taxonomy): Bacteria > Bacteroidota > Bacteroidia > Chitinophagales > Saprospiraceae > OLB9. Next base: position 167,462 of record JALHOZ010000001.1, on the reverse strand, counting down.
ATCCCAATCATCTGACCACTGCCGGAAACAGAGGAGACGTCGCAAGCTTAAATTCCGGTGGAGTGACGGCACTTTCTGCATCTGTCATCGGAAATTATACGTTTTCACCCAACCCTTCAAATATTAATCTGGCGAATACCTTGGCCGGTGTTTCAAATATCCAGCTGGCACCAAAACTCACCAACTATCTCGACATGAGTTTAATCGGTGCAGAAACCGGCATTTGCACAAAACGGAAAAACAAATATACGTATGCAACAGCCCGATACAGTTTTGTTGGCCTCCTCGAAAAACTCGGAGTGCCTTTCGGGAATGAATCAATCAATTACCAGGACTTTACCTTTTTTACAGATATCATTAAAAAACAAAATTTCTTTTTAAAAGGCTTTTTGATCTACGGGCAAAGCAGCAATAACCACAACGCTTTACCATTGGAAGAAGAAAAATTTACAGAAAAGGATTTTAAGAATATCAACTACAGCAGTCGGTTGGCAATCATGGGTTTACATGGCAAAAAAACCTTAAAAAACAATCAAATCATATCTTTTTCGCTTAATTTTTCTTCAAGAAGAGACAACCACAGAGAATTTTTAGACTCGTTGTACAATAATCTTTTTCCAAACAGATTTATCAATACCAAAATTATTTCCGGCTTATTGTCATCACACTTTTTTTATACCAAATCGTTAAAAAACGCACAACTGACTTTCGGTTTGCGTGCAAATTATCACCATCAGCCATATTTGGAAGAGAGCAATACAAGTACCTATGACCTAAGTAATACCAAAATATATCCGTATGTTGATTTTTCAAAAAACTGGTCCTCCTGGAGTTTTCAGGCAGGTGCCGGGCTCCATTCTGTAATACCAAATTCTTCAAAAGAATATCATACGCCAAACTATTCGGCAACCATAGAAAAAAAGATCTCTAAAACATCTTATGTGCGTTTGCAACACAGATTTTCAGATCAGTTGATACCATTAGACTTTTTTAATGTTTCTTTTATTCATCTAAAAACACGTGCTTCTGAAATATCTCTTGGCAGAAACACAAAATCCTTTTCATGGAAATTGAGTAGTTATTACTACAAAATACTAAATAATACAGCCTTACTTAACAAAGAAAATAACCTGATTTCTTCCTTTAATGGTTTGGATTTCGGAACAGATATATTTGATTATTCTATTGGGGCCAATAATGACGCCAGAACCTATGGAGGTGATCTCTGGGTACTACAATCTTTTTCTTTAGGTAATAATATTCTCGAAATCACCGGAAATGTTGGATACGTAATCAGTGAGTTTCAAAATCAGAATAATCAATGGCTGCCTGCCAAAAACGATATCGGTTGGACAGGAAGTTTTGCGGCATATTTGTTGATACAACGAAAAAGTTATGAATGGAATTTTGGGTTTCTTTTTCATGGCAGACAAGGTCTTCGCGACTATCCGTTATCCACAAATCCTAATATTCTGTTGTACGATTTCAGCGGCGGACTTACAAATCGTCAAAATCCTTACGGAAGATCCGATATAAGGATTGTTTATACCAAAAAGGGTGGTGCCAAAAGGCAACATCGTTTTTCTCTTGACATTCAAAATGTATCTAACCGAAAAAATGACGGATTTTTATATTATGATAATTTTCTCAAAAAAGTAAACAGAACAACTCAACTTGGTTTGGTCCCAGTCCTTGGATACCGTTTTGAATTCTGATTTTTGTAAACGTCAAATGAACAGATCAGATTCTGAATGAAGTTATTCATTACTCTTTGATTATATATTTGTATAAAAAATTATATTTGCGGTAAATCATAGGTTCATGTCAAAAAAATCACCAAAAAGTCCGGCTTCAGTTGCAACAATCAAACAAGAAGAATTTGATATATCAACCTTCCTGAAAGGAAAAACATTTTTATGGTTTTCATTGGTTTTGCTGGTCGTTTTTGCTTTAATCTTACGTTCACGGTTATTGGATATTCCTTTTGAAAGGGATGAAGGTGGTTTTGCGTACATGGGTTATTCCTTGATTCATGGTACTCCATTGTTTACAGATTATGTGGACGTAAAACCTCCGATGATTTATATATTATATGGTGTTTTTGCTTTTTTATTCGGAGAAAGTCCCGCCGGGATACACTCGGGACTTCTATTATTTAATATAGGTTTTGCCATAACTTTTTTCTGGTTTTTGCGCAAATATTACAATAGTGGTATTGCCCTTTTGGCCGCCTTGTCTTTTGTATTACTTTCCTCATCATCCAATGTTTTCGGATTTGCAGCTCATGCAACCCAATTGTTGATTTGGCCGGCTATAGCAGGGATTTGGTTGTCCAGAGAAGCTGTCGTTCAGGAAAATATGAAAAAAATGGCTTTGGCAGGATTATTACTTGGATTAGCATTTTTGGTAAAACAACAAGCCCTCGGATTTATGTTGCTGGCTGGTTTTATGGTTAGTTTTATAGCATTATATCCTAAACCCCGATGGGTTTATTGGTTAAAATCCGGAGCTGTCCTTACGTTTTTTGCTGTTTTGCCGTATTTGGTTTGCCTTCTTTGGTTTTGGATGACCGGAGCCTTAGACAATTTTTGGTATTGGACATATGTCTGGCCGAGTCAATTTGCTGCAACCCAAACGGGAAACATGGAGATATTTACGATGATGTACAATATGGTGAGTAGGGACATTGAAGTTGTTTGGTACCTCGGCCTTGCGGGTGTAATAGCAATTTGGTTTTCAAATATGTCTGTGTACGAAAAGGTGTTTCCCGCTTTGTTGACCATATTTGGATTTTTATCTCTTTCGATTGGCTTTCATTATTATCCTCATTATTTTGTAGTATTTTTACCGGCTGTTTGTCTGGGTTTCGGCTTGACAATGTACACATTAGGATATTGGATAAACAAGGCAGGTGTTTATAAAAACGGTGCTTTTGGCGTTGTGGCAGTATTGGCAATGATTCCTTTGTTTATGGCATTTTCACCGTTAAAAAACTACTACTTTTCAGAAAAAAAACAAAACATTCTGAGGAGAGTATACGGCACCAATCCGTTTCAGGAAAGTTATATCATGGGAACAAAGATTCAAAAGATGAGTAAACCCGGAGATTCTATTCTTGTTTTGGGATCAGAACCACAAATCCTCTTTTATGCCAAACTTCCTTCTGTTTCAGAACATATGCATTACTACCAGCTTGTAGACGGTGGCAGCCAAAATGACTCTCTGCAGAATGTTTTGATCAATAAAGCTGAAAAAAGCAAACCCAGATTTTTGGTATTCAGCAGAGTGGGTTATTCCTGGCTTAATAAAAATCCTGAAAGCAAACTGTTTACCTGGATAAACCCATTTTTACAAAACAACTATAACCTCATTGGTGTGGCTAATCCCCGTCCTCAACAAACGGCTGAATATTTCTGGGACAAAGACGCCTCTTTTGATAAAATGAAAGAGGAAAGTTTATTGCTTTTTGAAAGAAAAAATTAATTATGTCTTTACCTTTGATATCTGTAGTGGTTCCTTTGTTTAATGAAGAAGAGAACATTCAACAACTTTTTAATCGTTGTTCTGAAGCATTAAATGTATGGACAAATAACTATGAAATCATCTGTGTAAATGATGGAAGCAAGGATAATACCCTTCTGTTATTAAAAGAAATTCATCAAAAAGACAAAAGGTGGAAAATAATTTCTCTTTCAAGAAATTTTGGTCACCAACAGGCATTTTTGTGCGGTTTGTTTCACGCAAAAGGAAATTACGTTGCCATGATAGACGGAGATTTACAGGATCCTCCGGAATTGTTGTATGACTTCTATCAAAAAATGATATCCGGAAATTTTGACGTCGTTTATGGAGTAAGGCAAAAACGAAAAGAGGGATTTTTTAAGAAATTTTTGTATAAATCGTATTACAAAATCCTCAAAAAAATGGCTTCTGTTGAAATCCCTTTGGATAGTGGCGATTTTTGTTTGATGAAAAAAGTTGTTGTAGACAATATGTTGCGCATGAAGGAACAAAGTTTGTTTCTGAGAGGTATACGAAGTTGGGTCGGATTCAACCAGTTTGGGTATGAATATGAAAGAGATGCCAGATTTGGCGGAGAGCCTAAATATACATTTAAAAAGTTGTTTCAACTCGCTTATAACGGGATTTTTAGTTTTAGTCAGTTACCTGTTAAAATTTTGACCACACTTGGTTTTTGGGTGGTCATCATTGCCGTTTTGTATAGTTTTTATGCATTGTATGTCAAAATCACCACACCGGATGTTCCACAGGGATTTACTACCCTGGCAATAGCCATATTTTTATTCGGGGGCATTCAACTTTTAGCACTTGGGATCATCGGAGAATATGTACTTCGGATTTATGATGAAACCCGCAACAGACCGGCTTTTATAGAAGAAGAGGTCATTGAATAATTGTTTTTTGTGTTTCATGAGTCTAAAATAACTGAAAATCTTTAGTTTTACACCTCAAAATCGATTACCATGCAATTTTACAGGTTGGCCTTTTTGCTTCTGTTCCCTTTTGTTTCCATAGCACAAAACAATGATGCCGAGACGGTTCGGAAGATTCACGAACACATCCTTTCCAAGGGCATGTGTTACGAATGGCTTACAAATCTGTGTACCCAATACCCCGGCAGGCTGGCTGGTTCCGCGGCGGATTCAGGAGCTGCAAACTATACAAAATCTGTATTGGAGACCTTGTTACCCGACACTGTATATCTTCAGGAATGCCAGACATTATACTGGGAAAGAGGAGACACCGGACAAATATTCAGGGTACTACCCGATGGTGATTTGTCGCCGATAATGGGTTTGAGTCTGGGCAGAGCAGGTGCTACCGGACCCAACGGAATTACAGCTCAGGTCATCGAAGTAAAAAGTCTGGATGAACTGGAACGATTGCCTGATGAAGAAGTAGCAGGTAAAATTGTTTTTTTTAACCGACCTATGGATCCGTCCTTTGTAAATACTTTCAGGGCTTATGGAGGTGCTGTTGATCAAAGAGTGTACGGTCCTAACCGCGCTCAGAAAAAAGGAGCAGCAGGAGCTTTGGTAAGATCCATGACTTTGCGCATTGATAATGTTCCTCACACCGGTGTGACCGTATTTGATTCCGGACAGATGAAAATACCTGCTTTTGCAGTAAGTACCAAAGATGCTGAGCGACTGAGTAAGGCTTTGACAGAAGCACCTGTTTACGTATATTTGAACAGTAACTGCAAGGATGTTGGGATGAAACCAACGTATAATGTGATAGCAGAAATCAGAGGAAGTGAGTTTCCGGATGAAATTTTATTAGTCGGCGGCCATCTTGACAGTTGGGATGTTGGTCAGGGTGCTCATGATGACGGATCCGGATGTGTACAGGCTATGGAAGTCATTTCTACCTTACAGAAAATGAATTATAAGCCCAAACGTACCATCAGATGTGTATTATTTGCTAATGAAGAAAACGGATTGGCCGGTGGGCTGGAATACGCTCGTGTGTCCAAAGAAAAAGGCGAATTCCATTTGGCAGCGCTTGAATCAGATGCCGGCGGTTTTACGCCAAAAGGTTTTAGTTTTGAAGCTGATACTTCAGTTTTTAAAAAATATTATAAAGCCGTCAGCCAATTTCTTCCGACATTTGAAGGCTATGGTTTATATTTCGAAATGGGAGGAAGTGGTGCAGATATCAGTCCGCTCAAAAGTCAGAAAGGTTTGTTAATCGGATTAAGACCGGATTCTCAGCGATATTTTGATTATCATCATACGACTATTGATACGATTGATGCCGTCCATGAAAGAGAGTTAAAACTGGGAGCGGCGGCCATGACAAGTTTAATATATTTTTTAGACACCTACGGTTTAGGTAGTTCAACAACACAAAATACAGAGAGTGGAACACATTAAAGAAATCACTATCGGAGATCTACATTTTGTGCCTTACCTTACGGCTGACATGTTGCAGGAAAAGGTAAGTCAAATGGCCGGCGAAATTTCCCAAAAATATCACGACAAAGTACCATTGTTTTTGGTCGTTATGAATGGTGCGTTTATGTTTGCTGCCGATCTGATCAGAAAACTGGATTTTCCCGCAGAGCTGGTGTTTATCCGGGTAAAGTCATATCATGGTACCCAAAGTACCGGAAAAGCTCAGATATTTATGCCCGAAGATGTTGAAATAAAGGACCGACATGTAATTATTATGGAAGATATTATCGATACCGGTAATTCAATGTCATTTTTGTTACCTGAGCTACAAAAAATGAACCCTGCTTCGTTGGCTTTAACAGCCATTTTGGTAAAACCTGAAGCATTACTACATGATATTACCATTGATTTTCCCGGCTTTGAAATTCCAAACAAGTTTGTTGTGGGCTACGGTTTGGATTACAACGGAATCGGTCGAAATCTGGAAGATATATATCAATTGAAACCTTCGTGATCAAATTATTTCAATCAAAAATCCTTGATGTATTTCCAGTTGTCAAAACGGTAAAAGGAATATATCAATGTTTTCTCAACCCAAAAATCCCAAGTCATCTACATCTGGAGTGACCAACAAATAACATTAAACAATATTAATGAAAAAAAACAACACAAACACACCTATCTGATAAGTAGAGCATAGATATCTTCTTCGGCAGAATCGTTTAAGAGGACTTGTACCCGTCATGAAAACCTTCGCCATTCATGATTTTAGGAATACATTTTTCAATCCTGCTGATTTTGGATGCCGATTGTTTTGGTTGGGAAAAATGAAGGATATATCCCCTTTGTTTTCCCGGTGTCAAAGCATAAAAAGCAGATTTCAGAGCCGGAAGTTCATCAAATTTTTGAATTAGTTCGTCAGGAACGGGTTCCGGTGTTTTTTTAAATTCAACTTTGGCACCACTCTCTTCCAGGGCTACTGCCTCTTCAACATATTTTTTTATGGTATCTGATAATTTCGAAATTTGATCAACGGACGTAAATCTCAAAATTCTGGCTGATTGTACATTTTGACCTTGTTTTTCAAGTACTTTTAACGGATCTTTGAGTAATACACCTTTAAAAAAGCCCAATGTAACACAATCTTTTAGTGCTCCGGTAATGACTATGTTTTTCCCCTGAAAACAATACACCGGAACACCCCATTTAATCTCTTCATCCAGTCCGGTTTCGAGCATAATTTCTCTTACCAGTTGCAATTCCGGCTGCCAGAATCTGACCTTGCATTGATCTGTGGCATAATAATCGCATCTGCCACATCCATCGGCTATAAAAAGGTCAACTTTTGGATTTAGTGTTGTCATTTCTTTTTATTTGCGTAAAAATAATATATGCCTGGTAAAAAAAGACACTAAAGGATAAAAAAGTACCGGAACAGACTTTCCGGATTATATTATAAATTACAAAACTTCCTGAGGATTACGTTTTCCGGGGCTTATCCTTTTTTTATATAGTCTGTCATCTGATTGATAATGATACCTACATTTTGAAAACCATTTTTTGACACAGTTGAAAAGTGGCTTTTGATTTCTTAACAGAGTGCCTTAAAAATATGAGTACGTGTCAAACTTTTTTTTTGTAAATTCAGGTATTTCTGCATTATTATATTTTTAGGTTTTTAAAAACATAATTTAACATAGTTATAACGACAACAAAAGCAAAATCAAAGCATATTTGTGAAAATATTATTCACCTAAAATCAAAGTTTATGAAAACGTTTTTATCTCTTTTTTTTGTGACGCTTTTTGTTTGGAATGTCAGAGGCAGTGATACTTTGTCCTATTGGATCAAAAAACAAAATTTGAATGATTTAAAGGCTACTTATATTGAAGCTGTTATATGTCCCAGACCCTTAAGCACAAGATTTTATCTTGAAATTGATTTTGGCCAGGAAAGAGGGTTTTTAAGTTTCAGTGACCGAAGATTGGCGTATTACGATGGTATGTATGTCGAATTTAACAGCCGGATGGCGGCTCTGAATTTTATGGTGGATTTAGGTTATGAGATTTTGGACAACCAATATTTATTTGACAGTGAAGGGGATGTGTCCAGTCAACGTTTTTTAATGAAAAAACAGACTAAAACAAAGGAAGATGTCAGATATTAATGTTGAGTAAAGCTCATCAAAAAATACAAGACCAATTTGTGCTGTCGTGAAGGTTAAATCGTCCCGTAATATTTGCGGGACGATTTTTTTTTAAAAATTATGCTAAATAATTTGCGCAACCAAATAATTGCTATTATATTTGCAATCAAATAGTTGCATATTTCATTTTATGGAAATAAGGAGAGATGTTTTTCAGGCCATTGCAGACCCCACACGGCGGGCAATCATCGTTTTACTCACGATGGGCGCTATGACACCAAATGCCTTGGCAGAACATTTTGACACCAGCAGACAAGCCATTTCAAAACATTTAAAAATATTAACTGAATGTGAATTGTTGACCCAAAACCAACAAGGCAGAGAAATATATTATCACCTCGACATAGATAAAATGAAGGAAGTAGATCAATGGATCGATCAGTTCAGGAAAATTTGGGAGTCCAGATTTGACCAATTGGATCAGCTCTTAATAAACCTTACATCAAAAAAACATGATCTATAACAGAATATTGTTATATTTTAAATAGTTTACATAACCTTAATACAAAACTTATCATGAGCACTAAAATCACCGTTTCCGCTTTAATAAAAGCAAACAAAAGTACAGTTTGGGATTGTTACACAAATCCGAAACACATTGTAAACTGGAATTTTGCAGACCCTTCCTGGCATTGCCCGAAAGCGGAAAATGATATGACGATTGGCGGAAAATATATGGCAAGAATGGAGGCCAAAGACGGAAGTTTTGGGTTTGATTTTGAAGCAGTTTACACCAAAATTGATATGGGCAATGCCTATTCTTATGGTTTTGGAGACCGGTTTTGTGATGTTCATTTTACTGAAACAGATGGTCAGACCGAAATATCCGTTTCCTTCGACCCTGAGACAGAACATCCCCTGGAAATGCAGCAAGCCGGTTGGCAGGCAATCCTCAATAACTTTAAATCTTACGTTGAAGCACTTTCATAATAAATAAAATGAATAACATTTTACAGTTTGACTTTATTGCCAATAAAGATAACCATACCATTAGCATCAACAGGGAATTTGCAGCTGACCTCCAACTTGTGTGGGCTGCATGGACTGAGGCAGACATATTGGACCAATGGTGGGCGCCAAAACCATTCAAAAACAAAACCAAATCTATGGATTGTTCCACTGGCGGTTTTTGGCATTATTGTATGACAGGTCCTGAAAACGAAGTTCATTGGTGTCGTTTTGACTACCAAAAAGTAGTCCCGCTTCAATCTTACCAAGGTACAGATGCATTTTGTGATGAAGCCGGGATAATCAACCATAATATGCCAAGAAACAATTGGTATAATAAATTTTCCCATGTAGGAGACCATACACTTGTCAATATCCTTTTGACTTTTTCGACTCTGGAAGACCTGGAAAAAATCATTAGTATGGGCTTCAAAGAAGGGTTTTCTGCCGGTCTGGAAAATCTTGATCAATATATTGCAGCTCAGTTTTATCTCAGGAAAAAAAACAAACCCAATAACAATGCAAGAGTCTCAAGCTATCTGAACTTTCCGGGAAATACAGAAGAAGCTTTTAATTTTTATAAAAAAGTATTCAAATCAGAATTTGTCAACGGTATCCAACGATTCAGAGATATTCCTCAGGATGAAAATCAACCGCCGGTTTCGGAGAACATAAAAGATATGGTACTACATGTGGAATTGCCCATCCTTGGCGGACATATTCTCATGGGAACGGACGCACCCAAAGAAATGGGATTCACCCTCAATAAAGGTAATAATTTACATATCTGCCTCGAGCCTGAATCCAGAGAAGAAGCCAAAAGAATTTTTGACGAATTGTCCGAAGGAGGTACCGTAACCATGCCTTTGGCAGACATGTTTTTTGGTGCATATTTCGGAGAGTTTTCTGACAAATACGGGATCAATTGGATGATTAATTTTCAACAAAAAGATTAAAAGATGTTAGCAACAATCGTTTTATTATGTAGTGCTGTATCTTTGATCAGTTTGTTGATACTACACTTTGTGAGTCCCGAATTCAAACCAAGTTGGCGAATGATCAGCGAATATGCTTTAGGAAGACATTCATGGCTTATTACTACTTTTTTTATTACCTGGGGATTAGCATCCATAACACTTGCTTTGGCACTATGGCCGGAAGTAAACAGCTTTTGGTCTGAAACCGGAGTTGTTTTGGTTTTTATATCTGGTGTGGGTGCAATTTTAGGTGGTATTTTTGATGTCAAACACAAACATCATGGTCTGGCTTTCGGATTGGGTATCCCCTCATTACCTGTAGGTTCGTTGTTGATTTGTTACCACATCATAGATATGGGAAAATGGAAACCCGAAAAAGCCACCATTCTTTTTTCGACCCATGCTGTCTGGATAAGTTTACTATTTATGGCTGTAAGTATGATATTATTGATGTCAGGATATAAAAAAACCGGTTTACCCATGGGTCCGGGTATAGAACCACCAAAAGCACTACCAAATGGTGTGATTGGAGTCAACGGATATTTTAACCGGTTGTTGGTAATTTGTTATATATTGTGGCTTGTTGTGATAGCAAATGTGTTACGATAACATTTTAAAAGACCTTGTATTCTGAATGAAATAAAAATCAGAAAAAAATGTGTACATGCTGTAAAACATGATCACTTTTTTGGTTTTTTTATCTAAAAAGTCGTCGATTTTACGTAAAAGCCGGAAGATTAACGTTCATTCTTGCAATCATTTATAACAATTAAAACAGAAACATGAAACAGAAATTTTTTAATGTCATTTCCATGCTTTTCGGACTTTTGTTAATCAACGGAGGTTTAGACAAATTTTTTCATTATATGCCGGTACCTGAAGGTTTGCCCGAACCATTAGTAAAAGATACTGAGGCATTGATGGAAATTGCCTGGTTGATGCCACTGGCAGGATTGGCAGAATTAGTGGGTGGAGTACTCATTTTATTTTCCAAAACACGAGCATTAGGTGCTTTGATCGTTTTTCCGGTAATGGTTGGCGTTTTGTTGGTCCATCTAACTGTGGCACCGGAGGGATTACCAATAGCCATAGTCATTTGGGCCATTTTAGGTTGGATTATTTATGAAAACAGGCAAAAGTATCTTCCGATTATTCAGTAAAATCAGTTTTGAGCATTATATTACAACATGTTTTTCTGCCTTAAAATTAAATAAAATGTGGCGAAAAACATGTTTTTTAGCACAGTAAAGCCATAAGATTATAACATTTTGTCAGAGAGGGAATCCGTCTTTGTCAGGTTAGTTTTTGATAAACCAACTCATTACACTGATGGTGAACAAATATTTTTTTTGCTGTTTCCTGAATATCTTCTTTGGTAATGGATTGATAAAGGCCTGCTTCTTCATTGATCCATTCTTCTTTTCCCAAAGACGCAAAAAACGCAAGTAGTATGGCTTTATTTAAAATACTTACTTCAGAATAAATGAGACTGGATTCCAGGGTGTTTCGCAAACGAGCCAATTCATTGTCGCTGATACCTTTTGTTTGAATATCAGTAAGCTCTTCCCAAATGGCGTCTCTTGCTTCATCAATGGAAAAATCAGGCATAATTTTACCTTCAATGATACATAAGCCGGGATCGACATAACCCGATATAAATGCATCAATGGTATTGAACATTTTTTTGCCTTTATACAGGTTTTTGTAAAATCTTGAAGACCGACCATTTGCCAACAGGTCGGTAATTAAATCCATGACATAATACTCTTTGTCCAATCTTCCGGACATAGGAAATGATAGGTAAATTGCATCATGAGGAACGTCAGAAATAATCTTTTTTGATCTGAATTCATGCTGTAAGGGTTCAGTAGCAATGATTTTTTTGGTTTTTTGCCCAGGTGGTATGTCCCCAAACCATTTTTCAGCCAGAGACTTAACTTGCTCATATGTCGTTTTGCCTGCTACGACCAAAACAGCATTATCAGGAGTATAAAAAGTTTCAAAAAATGTTTTTACCTGATCAATGGTAGCGCCTTCAATATGGGATATATCTTTTCCGATAGTCGGCCAGTGATAAGGATGTTGTTGATAAGCCATTTCGCTCATGTGATGCCAAAAATCTCCATAAGGTTCGTTTAGACACGTTTCCTTAAATTCTTCAATAACAACCTGCTTTTGGGTTTTCAAAACTTTACTGTTCAAATTCAAAGACATCATCCGGTCGGATTCAAGCCAGAAAACTGTTTCGATATTTTCCGCCGGAACGATATCATAAAAGTTGGTCAGATCATTATTGGTAAAAGCATTGTTTTCTCCACCGGCCAGTTGTAATGGTTCGTCAAAATCAGGTATGTTTTTTGATCCGCCAAACATAAGATGTTCAAATAAATGAGCAAATCCTGTATGATTCGGATCTTCATGTTTGGATCCGACGTTATAAACGATATTTACACAAACCAAAGGGGTGGAAGCATCTTCATGAACCAAAACCTTCAGACCGTTTTGCAAAATAAATTTTTCGAATGAAATCAAGGCTCAGCGTTATAAGGTGTATAATTTTAAAATGTAGTGATATGAATCTATCAACCCGTATTTTATATTTTTTTGTTTGTAATTTAAAGAGTTGGATCGTTTACTCATTTTCTTCGGAATCAGGTGCTGTTTGAATAAAAGTATCATCATCATTTTTTCCGGATACTACAATCACGATCTCTCCTTTGGCCGGTTTTTCAGTGTAATACTTTAAAAGATTTGGCGCTGTGTCGGTTTTGATTTCTTCAAACATTTTGGATATTTCACGCCCTACACAAAGAAGTCTTTCTTCTCCGCAATATTGCAGGATTTCTTCCAGACATTTTATCAACCTGTGTGGTGATTCATAAAGTATAAATGTGTAAGGTTGCTGACTCAGATACTTCCACCTCGTTTGTCTGCCTTTTTTGTGAGGCAAAAAGCCTTCAAAAAAAAATTTGTCACAAGGCAAACCTGAAGCAACCAAAACCGGGATAAAAGCTACTGCTCCGGGAAGGCATGACACTTTTATATTTTCTCTGACACAAGCCCTCACCAATAAAAACCCGGGATCAGATATGCCCGGAGTTCCTGCATCTGTCACCAATGCTATATTTTTCCCTTCTTTTAGTAAAGAAACAAAGTGGGGTAATACTTTATGTTCATTAAAAGCATGATAAGAAGAGACCGGCGTAGTGATATCATAATGTTTGCATAAATGTCCACTTGTCCGGGTATCTTCAGCCAGAATAATATCTACGGATTTGAGTACCGATATTGCCCTTAAGGTAATATCCTCCATGTTTCCGATAGGTGTTGGGACCAGATATAGCATAAAAAAATCAATAATAGACAGCAAAAGTACAATTAATATCATTTCTTTGGTCAGTTTACTTAATTTTACGTTAAATTTGCCTTTTTTACAAGCATTATCAATTGATAAAGTGTTTTTATCTAAACCGACACTTTTGCCATGAATAAACTAAATATGATTTTCTTCAAACAAATATTGACTGGCTTAACATTTTTGTTGGCCGTTCAGATTTGTTTTGCACAACCGTCAAATGATGAATGCCGGTTTGCCATCAGAATAAATGAATCAGAACATTATTGTTCAGAAGATGGTGAATTTACCAATGTAGGAGCTACAACAGATCCAAGTTTTCCGGCAGCTGTTAACGCATGTGTTTTTCTTGGGTTTACCAATGGTGTTTGGTTTTCATTTACGCCCCGCAATTTTGCCGTCAATATAAGGGTATTCGGGGAAGGTAACGGAGGAACTATGCGCTCTCCAAAAGTTTTATTATTTGATGATTGTAACACTTTTGTTGCCTGCTCTCCCGGAAATCAGGGGGGAATTGTTGAGTTTATATATGACAATCTGGTACCTGGAAAACCTTATTTTATTTATGTCGAGTCCTCAGAAGGAGGAGAAGGTACTTTTAAAATGTGTATCAATACGTTTAAACCCGTACCAGTACCTGAAGCTGATTGTAAAAGTGCTGTAGTGTTGTGCGACAAGTCGCCTTTTGTAGTGGACAGCCTTTTTGGTGCGGGAATGGACAGAAATGAAATAGAATCCGGCAACTGCATATTCGAAGAATTTCAATCCTCATGGTATAAATGGACATGTGATGAATCAGGAAGTCTGACTTTCACCCTCACACCTAACAATCACAGGGGAAGAAATTTTGTCAGCGATGACCTGGATTTTGCCGTTTATGAACTGACCAACGGATTGGATGATTGCAAACAACAAAGCAGAACATTGATCCGATGTATGGCTTCAGGTGCTAACGGAGATGGCGCCGGAAATTCTTTACCTCTTACCCAGTGGATAGATTGTAACGGTCCAACAGGATTGAGAACAGGTGAATCGGATTTTACCGAAACAGCAGGTTGTGCCAGAGGTGATAATAATTTTGTCGCACCACTTAGTATGGAAACCGGCAGATCATACATGCTCGTCATCAATAATTATTCGCGGTCCGGCCTTGGGTTTGAAGTGGAATTCGGAGGAACCGGAACATTTTTAGGTCCTGAAGTTGATTTTGAAATTCAAACACAAAATCAATTTGAATGTGATAAAAACATATCATTCATCAATCTTTCTCAATCTTTGACCGATCCGATCGAATCATATGCCTGGTCATTTGGAAACAGAGCTGTTCCGCAAGGAGCTTCCACATTTGGACCCCACAATGTTTTATATGAATCTTTTGGCGACAAAATTGCGGCTTTGACAGTAAAAACAACGCGTGGATGTCTAGTGACCAAAATTCTTGATTTTTATATTGAACCATGCTGTAAGGACACAAGCACCTTAACATTGGCAGGATTAGTAAAAGATCTCCGGTGTTTTAATATTCCTGAAGGAGAAATCACCACCAGGGTTTTAAGAGGCGGTAGTCCGGAATTTGAATTTTCTATAGACAACGGAGTGACCTGGCAACCGAATAACCGGTTCCGGAATCTGGATGTAGGTACCTACAATCTGAGCGTGCGGGATATCAAAGGTTGTGAGCACGATACTATTGTGGTCATCAATGAACCACCACCTGTATTGGTTGATGCGATCGAAGATCAAATAGTCGATTTGGGAGAAACAGCAGATATTCAGGGTATCATATTACAAAGTGTCAATGGTGTTGGTTCTGCAGTCTGGAATCCGTTGAGCGACGTCGAATTATATGATGAGGATAATTATTTTGCCACAGTTTTTCCGAAGAACACGACAACTTACGTTTTTACAGTTACAGATACGTTAGGTTGTACCGCCACAGCTGAAGTGACTTTACGAGTGAATAAGGTATATGAACTTGTTTTTCCCAATGTCATCAAAATACACAAACCGGTGTACCCGGAAAACAGCTATTTTGGTCTTTTTGGTAATAAAAGTGTAAAATATGTCGAATCCCTCGAAATATATGACCGCTGGGGTAACAAAGTTTATCATGGTTATGACAGTCGATTGAATCTACAGAATGTCAGTACATTTATCTTTAATGAACACAAACAGGGTTGGGATGGTTTTTTTAAGGAAAAACCTGTAGAGCAGGGCGTTTTTACGTGGGTAGCTTCTGTTCGTTATATTGATGAATTTGTCAAAGTGTTTTCGGGTGACCTAACCGTTTTGGATGAATAAATCAGTATTTTTTCTTGTGATAGGGTTACGTCCTTTGGCATTTTTTACCATTATGATTTTTATCTTTTTTTCATGTGGCGACATTCAGGAAATCGATAAATTCCTGAATGAGGATGCCAATATTTATATTGAAAGAGGCAAAGATATCAGAATGATTTACAGCGACTCAGCCAAAATTAAAATGACCGTTACAGCACCTGTACTTGAAAGATATATACAGCCTGGTCAGGAAAAAGAAATTTTTGACAAAGGAATTCTGGTGACTTTTATGGGACAACAGAGTCAGCCGGTCAGTTGGCTGGAAGCAAATACTGCTATCAGGGATGTTCGTACCGGAAAAATCACGACCAAAGGCAGGGTTGAGTTTTGGGATAACAGAAAAAAGCTGGAATCACCCGAACTTATCTGGGATGAAAACAGACAAATCGTCTATACGGACAAAATCGTCAGAATTACAGACAAAATACAGGGCGATACAACCTATGGTTTTGGTTTTTTGGCAAACCAAAATTTTACCATTTTTGAAATCAAAAAAAAGGTTCAGGGTAAAGTCAATGTTACTGATTTTATGAAAGGAAATTAGAATTATCTTATCCGTACCGTGAATTGTTTGTTTATCATGGTCGGTAAAATCCATAAAAACCACATTTCAAGAGAATATTTTTTAAAAAATCAACATTTTTAATTTGATTCACTACTAATATGGATTCTCTTCATAACTTTGCGTCATAATTTTAATTTTTTCCATGTTAGGAAGTATTCTTTTGGTGATTATTGCTTTGCTGCTGTCTGCATTTTTTTCAGGGGTAGAGATAGCGTATCTGTCAGCCAACAAGTTGAGTATTGAGGTTTTTAAAAACAAAGATTATAAAAAGGGAAAAATTTTATCATCTTTGTACAATGACCCTAAATCATTTTTAAGTACATTGCTTGTAGGAAATAACATAGCGCTGGTGTTGTTTACCATCTTTATGACAGGAATCACCCAACCTTTGCTCACCGAATATCTTCCCTTGACTGATGCGGCTATCGGATTGATCAATACGTTTTTATTAACCATCATCGTATTAATCACAGGAGAGTATATTCCTAAAACGATATTCAGGATTTATGCTAATGAACTGATTTTTAAACTTGCTTATCCGATCAATTTTTTTAAAATTTTATTGGCAATACCCTCGTGGATACTTACCGTTGTGTCAAAAGCAATTATAAAATTATTTTTTAAAAATGCGATTATAACAGAAGAAAATGTCATCACCAAACAAGACCTTGAACATTATATATCTTCCAATGTGACGGAAGAAAAAGATTTTGATAAAGAAATTCTAAACAATGCGCTCAATCTGAATCTGATCAAGGTGAAAGATTGTATGGTGCCCAGAAACGAAATCGTTTTTATTGATAAAAGTGACGACATGGAAGAAATAAAAAAAGCTTTCATGGAATCTAAACATTCCCGGCTTTTGGTCACAGACGGTGATATCGAAAATATTGTCGGATATGTACACCATCAGTTTTTATTAAAAAATCCGGTCAGTATCAAAAAGTTCATCATGGATTTGGAGTATGTTCCTGAAGTGATGAATGTTCAGGAACTTATGTACAAATTTATTAAAACCAGTACAAATATTGCTGTCGTGGTGGACGAATACGGAAGTACCGCCGGATTAATAACCCTTGAAGATATCCTGGAAGAAATTTTCGGAGAAATTGATGACGAACATGATGATGAAGATTTTGAGGAGTCCAAAATTTCTGAAAATGAATATATATTTTCAGGAAGATTGGAAATGGATTATATTAACTCACGATTTCCGGAATTAGAATTACCTGAAGGTGATTATGTTACTTTGTCCGGCTACATTGTGATGACCCACGGCAGCATTCCGGAACAAGGAGAAGAAATTCTTTTGGAGAACTTTAAGTTTATAATTCTTTCAGTAAGCGGTACCAAAATCGAAACGGTAAAAGTTGTAAAATTAACCGGTAATCCGGACGGGGAAAATGTATGATTTTGTTTTGAATACAAAACATAAGAAAAAAACAATTGAATCAGACTTGTAATTTTTGGTTTGTTAACCTTGCATCACCTGAATTTCGTCTTTGGCGAGCATTCTCAATTTAACCAGTTCTTTATATTTATCTCTTGCTTCCATTGCCGGAATTCCAAAGTATACTTTATTTCCTTCCAAACTTTTTGAAACGCCGGATTTTGCCAGAATAACAGCTCCGTCACCTATTTTGAGTCTTTGGGCGACACCAACCTGTCCATACATTACGACATTATCTCCGACAATGGTTTTTCCGGCTATACCGACCTGAGCAGCCAGCAGACAGTTTTTTCCCAAAACAGCTCCGTGCGCGATGTGAACCTGACTATCAAGTTTACTGCCTTCGCCTATGATTGTGTCCCCGGAAACTCCTTTATTGATGGTACATCCTGCGCCAATCTCTACATCATTTTCGAGTATGACGCGTCCGCAGGAATGCCATTTGGTATATTTCTGATTGGTTTTTTTATAATAAAAAGCATCGGTTCCAATAATGGCTCCTGCCTGGATACATACATTATCCCCTATGATGGTATCATTTCCAATATAAACTCCTGCCTGTATATAGACATTGTTGCCTATTTTGAGATTGTGACCAAGGTGAACACCCGGCTCAATCAAACAGTTTTCACCTATAGTATTTCCTTTTTCATCCGTAAGACCCAAAGGACGAAAAGGACGAAAATCTCTTGCTATCTGATCGTATACTTTGAAAGGATCACTACTTAACAACAGTGCTTTGCCTTCCGGAAAATCGGTCAGTTTATCGATAATAATGGCAGATGCATTTGAAAAAACAGATTTTTGATAGTATTTTTCAACATCCACAAAGGTAATGTCACCATTCTGAACTTTGTTGATTTCATTAAGTCCGGTGATTATCAAGTCTTTGTTTCCTGCAATAGTCAAATGGTATTTATCAACAAAATATTGAATGGGAAGCTGCTGCTCAAATCGCATAAAGATGTATGTTTTTTAACTAAACGATTGATAATGAATTTCGTATTGTCAGGAATGCATTATTTTTTAAAATTCCGCAAAATTAGTCATTAAAGCTCAAACGATTTAATTTCAAAACAAATTAACATATCACTTTAGTACTTTTTCAAAAAATTCGCATTTATAAACACAAAAACGGAGGTTTATAAAAAACAAATAACCTTTTGTAATGACAGCCCAACCTGGTATGATACAATATTTATGTTATCCCCTTGCAAACCACATAACAAGAATAATATAAACATAACTTTCAGGAAATCAGCATTTACCGCTGTTTGGCCTCGTATCCCTTTTCTTTGATGACTTTTATTATCTCCGCCACTGTAATAAGGGAAGGATCATAAGAGACCACACTTTTACCTTTTTCAAAATTTGTTTTACTTCGTACAATGCCATACGTCATGTTCAGTTTTTTGTCAATCCCGTCAGCACAACCTTTCTGACAAGTCATCCCTGATATGGTAAGTTCTACTTTTTTGACATTATTTTTGGGTGTTTCCTGTTTTGAGGTAGCTTTCTGAGCAAAAGTTTTCGGCATATTGATACCAAAAAAGACAAAAAGGAAAATCGGAAAAATGATAAAAAATCGTTTCATAAATGGTTTATTTACATCATAAACAACGTATGAAGCCATCTTGTTATCTAAATTTGACTGATTTTTGTCATATTGAAAACCTTTATAATTTTATAACAGGTTTAATCCCGAAATCTTAAAAAAATTGTTTCCTTCTTCATTTTTAAACGACACTGTGCACACCGTGTTTTATATAAGAGTATAGAAATTGTATCTTTGGCCCACACATTTTTTTTATGAACAGTTCTGTGGTTTTGTTGATACCGGTGTACAACCCGCCATCCGGATGGGAAGTCACCCTATTGAATCAGTACCACACGTTTTGTCTTCTTTTCGGAAGAAAGATACCTTTAGTATTGTCCAATGATGGTAGCACTAATAATATGCAGGAAGGTGTACAAAACCTTCGAAACAACCTGGGCGGATTGTTTACCTATGTATCATCAGACAAAAATCAAGGTAAAGGTGCAGCCTTAAAGCGTGCTGCCGCCTATGTACATGCGGATACTTACCTTTTTACTGACTATGATTTTCCTTACACCCCTGATTCCATGGTGGCTGTTTTACATAATAATATCTTACAAGGAGGAATTACGATGGGTACCCGGGACGAAAGGTATTATGAAGACATTTCTG
This sequence comes from Saprospiraceae bacterium, assembly GCA_022842725.1. GTDB lineage: Bacteria > Bacteroidota > Bacteroidia > Chitinophagales > Saprospiraceae > OLB9. The sequence goes on along the minus strand of JALHOZ010000001.1, from coordinate 147,494 downwards.
ATTTCAGAACTTTTCTCAGTAAACTTTTAAAAAAACTTAATCATTTATTGCTGAAATTGCCTTCCAATGATACACAGTGTGGTTTGAAAGCATTCGACAAGGAGTCAAAAGATATATTATTAGCATGTAAAACCGATCGTTTTCTGATTGATCTTGAATTTTTGCTTTCCGCAAATCAAAAAAATGTCTGTATTACTCCTGTTACTGTCAGTCTTAGATCTGATGTAGAATTTACCAGATTTAATGCGTGGGTTCTGTTAAAAGAATTGGGCAATTTTATCGGACTCGTTTGGAGATATTGAATCACAAGATAAAACAATTGCCGGGGTTCAATTATTTCTCTTTTAATTTCACTTTAATCAATCGGGCATTTTCATAAGGAAGCATTTCATTTTTTTTCTGACGATCTTTCGATAATCTGATTGATATTTTTTTGATAGCAGAAGTAATGTGTAAGGGTACTTCAATATACAGTTTACCGTTTTTTATTCTTTTTATATGGTTATTAATACTAAATGAAACCCGATCAACATGTTTTGGTCCATCTGCATATAACCAACATTCAAACATTGCATTAACATCCGTATTTTCCCGGCAAATGACTTCCATCAAAAAGAGGTTGTCTCCTTTGGTTTTTTCATCAATTTGTAAAACAACTTCATGGCCCCATGTTTTGTCTTTTTGGGAATGGTCAAATACTAAAGGTATATTACCGAGGGTGTCTGTTTGAATCGTTGTCAGAGAATCTGTGAACGCTGCCACAATGGTATCAAAATGTTTCAGGGGCAGCTCACGAAGTCTGAAACCCTGTCCTTCGTAAACAATTTTGGTGTTTTTTGTCCAATGGCTGAGAGAACTGTTTCGATGCCACAAATCAAGGGTACTTTCCAATACCAATATAGGACGGTTGTCCCTTTTCTTTAAAAACAAAATAATATCGGGAACATCATAAGGTTTGCAAACCAATTGATTGAGCATCACTGATTGATGAAGAGAAGTCCGGCTCATTACACTTGCCATGGATGGCAAACCTAACTTATAGCCTACTTCAAAAGCCTGATCCTGATTTCCACCGGAAGATCCATAGCTAAAACATTCTGATCCAACATGTAAATATGGATCCGGAAGTAAGGCCTGATATTTTTTTGTGTCTATCGGAATATTTCTTAGTTTTTCTGTAAATGCTCCTTGTAATTCCGGTGGATTCTGATTCAACGGAATGGTGTAATATCCTTCATAAAGGACGATGGTTCCAATGATAACCAAAGTCAGATAAGCCGGAATTTTATGTTTCCAGGCTGATATTTTTTCGTACAACCAGGAAAGGGAAATAAAATTGATGGCATAAAAACTGATCCAACTGATTCTGCCAATGGATCGGAATTGCTGAAAAGGGCCGGTATAGTCGAGCAACCAACCCAAACCTTTGATGGTAAATGGCAATCCGAAAGAAATCAAGGCTGAAAAAACAAATATGAACGCCAGATTGGTTCTTGGAGTAAAACTAAAGTTTTTGTTTTTCACCAACCTGAAAACTTTGAAAACAAGTACAGGAAAAGACAACAAAACAAATGCTGCTGACACCCAACCAATGTAGTTGACACCTTCGATGTGATCTATCGTCCTGATTTTGGTGATATGTTCGTTGATATATTGAAATAAAGGAAGTTTGTAGCTGAAAAACAGACCTTCCCAATAAGAATGATAGGAAAAAAATCCCCAAACTTTAAAAGGACGATCCGATACCGGCAATATAAAATTAGAAATGAGAAATAATATCGTAAAAGGAAAGATGATCTGAATACCCCACATTGTCGCCAGGGTTTTGAAACCATTGATGTTTCGGTTTTGTAGCAGATACAAAATTCCTGCAAGTCCGATACAAACCGCCATGGTCAGAAAATGGTACATGTGGAGCAAACCTCCGATAAGGACCAATAAAGATATAGCCAGAGAATGTGGTTTTATTTTATGGTTTTCCCAGATGTGGAGCCAGCCATAAAACACCCATGGTAAAAAGGGATAAACCATTGAATAATGGCTTTGCATTCTGTCGAGCTGGGGTTGTAAAAACATAAGTCCTACAGTACAAAAAAGTGCAAAAACAGTTCCTGTTTGAAGTTTTCTCAGCACAAAAAATATCCCAAGACTTCCGAGTGCCAATCCAATAAAGATGGCCCAATTGTGAAATCCGATCAATGCTCCGTCTGACAAACCGACCACAGAATGAATCCATTTTGTAATAACCACCCATAAAGGTTGGTTGTCAGTAAAAACTATATTTTCTCCGAAAGGATAGTTCATTCCTTCAAACTTCCAATAGGTTGAATCGTGTTTGACGTGATAGAGAAAGGTGAAATAGTTTTTCATGCCATCGCCCCCTGAGGGAAGTAATTTTGATGGCGAAACGAAATATTCCGACCACTTAACTAAGATAACAGACAGTATAATAAAAGAAGCAACAACTTTTTCAAAAGATGTAAATTTTTGTATTGACATACTTATAAATCTTTCATGTTTTATTGAACTTTTTTCCAAATTTCAAGCCAAATCCGGCCTTCTTCCCATCTCTTTATTTTTGAATATTTATCACTCTTTAATATTTCCGGATATGCATCAAAACTATTTATGACGATGTAATCCTTTCCATGAACATCCCAATCTACTTTTGTAAAAACCGAATCTGAAGAAAGAAATCCAATATACTTATCTTCAAGTATCCTCCTGTTTACAAAATCCGGAACTCCTATCGGCACCTGATAAAGATGATTTGATTCCAATTCATTTACCATTTTATGTTGTAATTCAATATAATCAACTTGACTGGCCATAGAAAACAAAACATTCCTGTTGAAATTTAATGGAATCAGAATAATCAGTAATAATGTTATGGCGATTTGATATCCAAATGTATAATTTTTTAATGAATGAAAAAAAACAAAAGCTACCAGAAAGAAGAAAACTGGCAAAATGGTGATCAAATATCTGACAGTAAAAAAATTGAGAATCGAAAAAATGATGTAAGTGAAAAGAAATGAAAAAAGCGTGATGAAAAGATTTTTTTCAGTGACAAGTTCAGTTTTGAAGTACTGACTAAACATTTTTATTACCGATAAAACCAACAATACAAAGCCTAACAGGCAAAGAAATTTAGTATTTTGGTCATACATCATTAAAGCAAGTATTCCAACAACAAATGTCACCAATTGTATGGTGATTTTTTCATTGAACTTTTGTCCGGCCAAAATCGAAAGACCTAAAAGAGCAGTGATCCAATTTCTTTTATCTTCTGCTGTCAGATATAAAAGTATTCCTTTCAATTTTTCCATTAAAGTTGTTACATTGAATTCAATCATTCCTGTATGCTCAGGAAAAAGAAACCATCCTTTGTAAACATATTGGATTCCTAAAAATAAAATAAAAAAAATGAGCGGACTACAAATAACACCGGCCTTTAAAGCATCTTCTTTAAGGGCGAAAGATTTTTTAAAAAAGATTTTTTCTATAAAAAAAGCAAGCATTAATGAAGCTGGGATAACTATTCCACTTTCTTTAGTCCAAATCATCAAACCGGCAAATAAAAAATAATAAACATACTTTTTTTCAAGAAAAAAGCGAATACCTAAAATTCCAAAAAGTGCTACCAAAACTTCCGGGAGTACGTTACCTGCCTCAGCAAAAAACAATTTGCTAAAAGCCAAAAGTGAAACTGTACCAATAGCCACTGAAACATTACTCCACTTCCTGACAGTATCATAAACCAATATCAAAAATAAGGTTGATATAGTCAAAGCAAAAGAATGAAAGGAGATATAAGTGTCACCAAAAACACGCAACCAAAGCCCTCCTAAAAAGTGAAAAAGTAATGGATGACCCCTTGAATAAAATTCAGGTATGGCATCAGGCAATATGGAAGGACCAGACTCCGCCATCATGCGAATAGCCGGAGCATAAACCCACGCTTCGTCCCAGTAGAATGCGACATTTAAAAATCCTATTCTCAATAAAAGCCAGATGAGTAAAATTAAAATGAAGATAAAATTTTCTTTATATCGAACTATTAGGTTAATCATTTACCACGTATGATTTAATTATATTTACTTGTGATTAAAAATCATAAGCTTAAATCTTACATAAAATTTCATTAATTTAGAAGTATTGAAAAATTAGCAAGTGCTTACAATTGACCTCCAGTCTGCAAAGGTTATAAAAATTGAGAGAATAAAAATCTTTTTTAATAAAAAATTGGTAGAAAGATAAAGCTATGACGTATGATATCCAATAAAAGAAAAGCAAAAAATTGAATAAACTCTATTGACTAATTTATAGACCTGCCAATTTACTTTTCCTGAATCAGGTGCGCTTTGTTGAATATCGGAAATGAAGCACTTCCGTAGTGGGAAAAGTTTTTCGTCGCTTTGAGTGGAAGTTGGTATTGTTGCTGGAATGCAGTAAAAAACTGAGTGAGCTCCTGATAATTCATATTTCGTGAATTGGGCTTGGGATGGTAGACAATATAATCTATTCTTCCGTCACTTTTCCAAAACACGTTCATCCAGATTTTGATCCCTTTGAGATCAAAGTTTTGTGTCTTGGCAAAAGACTCCATATCTCTGAGCATATTGTTCCAGTGATCGTAGGCTTCATCCATAGAATTGTCACAAACCTGAAACAACATCAGTGAATATTGTTGCAAAATCGTTTCGTACCTTTTTTCTTCTTCACCGATAACAAATACCCTTGCAGGCGCATATACAGCTTTGGTATTCTGACCCAAAAGGGAAAAAATATAAAAGCTCAGAAAAATTGTTAGTATAAACCTGGACGTAAACATGTTATCATTAAGACGTTGAAGTGACAAATATATATAGCTTACAGATAAATAAGAAAAATTTAATATAATAAATTGCAAAAAGATGCTTTTTTAACAAAAAATAACGCAAAATCTCATGTTTTAGGTATACTTTTCCCCGTAAGGCTCAAATTGACCGCAACATGTGTCAGGTAAAAATTAAATTCGGTATGACAAATTTTATACCAAATCTGATTTGATCGGATTTTATCATATCACTTTGGCTGAAAGAATAAATAAATAACTTAATCCTTCAGTAAATGCAACCATTCGGATAGCTTAATAAAAATGGTACAGAAATCTTCGGGGTCATTTCAGACAACAATATTGACATACCCGGATGACTTTATCAATTTGATTCGTATTTTTGTCCTTTACAAAAGCCCTTTCGCAAATATTTATGGACCTTTTTTCGAGGATTTTACCCAAAAAACAACACAGACCATCACCAAATATACAATTTGGAAGGTTTTGTGACGGTTATAAATCACCGGTTCAGGTTGAATATTGGGACCTTGCTGTAAAACATTTTGTTTCTGAAAAATATCTTGATAGTTTTGAGGCTCTGCTGGGTTTTCTGAAAGATTTTTCATCACAGAATGTTTTATGGACAAAATCAAACGGAGTCATACAATTTACCTTGTATCAGGGATCTAAACTTGTATCCGGAGAAGTTTCGGCACTTCACGTATGGGCCAAAGCAAGAATTGCCGGTTTTGAATCTCCCGACGTTGGTTGGATGAGGATATTGCTCGAAGAAAATTACCACATGTTGTACAGCCGCTATGCTGTCAATAATCAGAACGAAATTATCATCGTTTTTGACAATTTTATGGAAGAAGCGTCTCCCCATAAAATGTTGGAAGCACTCAGAGAACTGGCCATAAGGGCAGACAAACTGGACGACATTCTGATAGCTGATTTTTCATACCTGAAGCCGCTACAAAATCAACATATCATTCCCCTTCCCGAGCATATCAAGGAATCAAAATTCAGATTTTTTGCAGAAAAAAGAGACGAAGTTCAGAACCTGATCAAAAATCCTCCGCAAGAATTTTTGTCCTACAAGGCAAGTTATATGTACCTTATTCTGGCCACAGGTTACAGTCTGGATTATCTGGTCAAACCTGAAGGAAAACTCATGAAGTGTATCGAACAATGTCATTCCCAATATTTTAATGAAATGGCCATGGATCCGGATATTAAAATTCGTTTACTTATTCAGAATTTCAGCAAAATGGATGATATGGACAAGTCTGCCTTTTTTTCGGAAATGTATGAAACCCGATCCACTTTCGGAATGGATTTGCCGGTAGGAAGCAGAGGACTGCTTGAAGTCATTGAAGCTCAATGGTCCGATCTGGAGTGGTTTTATGAAAACGGATATTATTTAGTACACAAATATATGTGTGATTATATGATTGGCTTTTCTTTATTTTCTATGAGCCTTCCTTTGCCTTATAAAAAGTTGTTGCACATTTATTATGAAGTTACCGAATATTCGTATTTTACTTCCTTAGGATTTGAATGCCCGTTTATAAAAGAAGATAAAATAGTGGTTCGTCAAATAGGCAAAACCCTGCAACACATTAAAACCCATGAAAATCCTGATTCTCTTGTTTTTTCTCCGGAGATTTCTTTGATAGACGGTACCACTCAACTGACTTTCAGACATAGTTTTCTTTTGATGCTTAAAGAAACACTCAGCAAAGAATGATAAAAAAAATGACAGATATCATCCGGGAAAGCCGGCAGTCCATCATTCAGATTGCGACACCTTATTATACAGGTACAGGATTTGTTGTGAGTGGATATCCTTTTCTGGTGACCAACGAACATGTGGTTTCAGGAAATCAGAAAGTGATAGTCCGGGGAACTAATGACACCCCTTACCTTGCTGAGGTAGTATATATTGATAAAGCCAACGATCTGGCATTATTAAAAAAACCGCAGGCCATTGAAAGTTCCGGGCTGAATTTTCCACAAAATTTTGATTATCTGGAAGAAGGTATGACCGTCATTGCCATGGGACATCCATTCGGATTGCCTTTTTCGGCGACTACCGGAATCATATCGCATGTTGGAGATCAGAGAAGTTCGTTGTATTATATACAGCATGATGCTGCATTAAATCCGGGCAACAGCGGAGGACCACTTTTGGATGAAGAAGGGCAAATTATAGGCATCAACAGTTTTACGATTCAGGATGGGCAAAACATTGGATTTGCCTTACCGACGGTAGTGTTGAAAAACATTCTGGACGAGTGTAATAAACTTGAAAACCTGAAATCAACCCGATGTCCGTCCTGTAAAAGTCTGATCGCTGAAACAGAAAAAAATACCACCCAAAATTATTGTCCGGTTTGCGGAGGGCATATAGATTTTATATCTTCCACACCAAAATATGAACCTCAGGGAGTAGACAGATATATTGAAGACGTTATCCGGAGTATGGGTTATGAAATAGAAATAACCAGAAAAGGACCCAGTCACTGGATGCTGATCAAAGGGAGCGCATTGATAGAAATATCCTATCACGAAAAGACTGGTTTGATTTCCGCGGAAGCTTACCTATGTAAGATTCCGGGAGAAAATCTGGCTTCGATGTACCTGTACTTGCTGAGTCAGAATGACGATTTTGGAGCGCTGACCTTTTCCATAAAGGATGAATTTGTGTTATTGTCATTTTTGGTATATGATCAATATTTGCAGGGAGATCTTTTTTTAAAATATCTGCGCAATCTGTTACAGAAGGCCGATTCTGTTGATGAAATGTTGATTTCGAAGTACGGAGCACTGCCTGTTTTGGTATAAACAAGGCCGGGATGTTAAAAATAAAAGTTTGTAAATTTTTTACAATCAAAACAAAATTTTAATATTATCACTTTTTCAACATTTGATTAGAATTTTCTTCTTCAAAATTAGATGTTTCGAAACAATATTTTTTTTCATTGTAAAATGATATTAAAAATAAATTGAATATAAACGACCTTTGGTATAGTTTTTGGAAAAAATATTTAAGAATACCGTGTCAGTAAATGTAAAAACACTTACTTTTACCATTCTTTAACAAAATATTGGTTTCGCCATTAATAATTATTCACGAATATGAGACGTATTTGTAAAGTTTGTTTACTCTTTGTTTTTGTCAGTATTTTTTCACTGATACAGGCTCAGGATATCCATTTCACGCAATTTTACATGTCCCCGCTAAATTTGAATCCTGCCCTTACGGGTGTGATGAATTGTAAGACGAGGATGGTACTTAACTACAGAAATCAGTGGGCTGCGGTCCTGAAGGCTAATGCTTATAATACCTTTTCTGCTTCTTATGACCAGAAGATAGCTGTGGGCCGGGAAGATTATTTCGGTATTGGCGGAAGTATCTGGGGTGATGTTGCAGGAGCATCCAGATTCGGGACAACTCAGGGACGTCTTTCACTTTCCTACAGCAAAAAAATGGCCGGATACAGAAAAAAAGCCAGTTATCTGGTAATCGGAGCTGATGCAGCTTTGGCACAACGCAGTATTTCTGAAGAAGATCTCAGATGGCCAAGTCAGATAAACGGAAACGGTATGGCAGAAGCCATTGCCAATCAGCAGTTTTTGTATGGAGATTTGGCAGCAGGATTATTATGGTTCAGCGTCATTGACGATTATACAAACTGGTATGTAGGAGCTGCAGTACACCACCTGAACAGACCAAATGTAACATTTTACAGACAATCAGGTTCTAAATCTCAGGCAGAACTGAGCAGCAGATTTACCATCCATGCCGGAATGCAATATCCACTTCAAAAAAGAATTTCCATATTACCTTTTGGTGTATATATGGCACAGGGTCCTCATATGGAGGTTAATGCCGGAGCGAATTTGCGTTTTGCCCTCGGACCATCAAGAATCACCAATCAATCCTGGGAAATCGGTACCTGGTATCGTATTGGCAGAAAAACAACAGGATTTACAGGAACAGGTTCAGAAAGAGAAGAAACCACAGCTCTACATTCAGACGCTTTGATCTTATCCACAAGATTCAATTACGAAAATTTTGGTCTTGGTTTCAGTTATGACATCAACGTTTCAGGTCTGAGAGCTGCAAATCCTTTTAACGGAGCTTTTGAGTTTTCTATGGTCTACAATATTTGTGGTCCTGAAACCAGAGGAGTTTATTGTCCAAGATTCTAAGGTATCGTCCTTAATCCTTTATCGGTACAACGATAATTCGAAAATTTTAATTAAATATCCTGTTCAGTTACTTCTCCCCCCAAGCAGAAGTAGTTGTAAAAACATATTCATTATTATAAAAATTTATCATGTAATATTTAGATTATGTTTGGTTCAAAAAATGACAAATCCGTAACAAACTCCGGTCCTGTATCTGCCAATGTCAGTAACAGCATTGTGGAAGGTACAAAAATAACAGGTGACATTACGGCGTCCAATGATATCAGAATAGATGGCGAGTTGACTGGCAATCTGGATTGTAACGGAAGAGTAATCATTGGTCTGCAAGGTAAAGTTGAAGGAAAAATCAACGCTCAGAACGCCATTATTGAAGGTTATTTTTCGGGAGAAATTTTTGTCAAAGAATTATTGTCCATAAAAGAGGCTGCGACAGTGACTGCTGATATTAAGACTGATAAAATAAGTATCCAACCGGGAGCAGTTTTTTCCGGCAATTGTGTGATGGCAGGACAAAAATTAAAGCCTTTACTTCAAAAAGAAGTGAATCAGGCGAGATAAATTCATGGATTCAGAGTCAAATAACAAACCCTCCTTCCGGAAAAGTAGTAAAAGTTACATGCAATATACTGGTCTTGCTTTTCAATTGGCAGGTATATTGTTGATTTCTATTTTTGCAGGTAAAAAATTGGATCTTTATTTTGGATTTTCGAAGCCGTATATAACAGCATTATTGTCGATGATGGCATTGGTTGGTTTTATGTACAAACTTTATCTTGATTTAATCAAATCCTCAAAGTGAGTCACATTTCCTTCGCTAAGCGGCTCATCATAGTGTCGCTTGTTTGTTTGTTGATAGCGTTCGTCTCAGGACAATTTGACGGAATGGCACAACACATTTTTTTTGGAATCACCACGACCCTTATTTTTTTTGTTTTTTCTGTTATCGTTTACGTTGCAGCCAGGATATCTGTAGACAGCCCAAACAGGACCAGATATATTGGTCTGACCATATCAAATATGTTGGGTAAAATGTTGATTTCAGTTGCTGTGGTATTGATTTACCAAAAGGTAAAAAATCCTTCAAATACATTATTTATAATTCCTTTTCTTTTGATTTATATAATATTCACTATTTTTGAGACACATTTTTTATTACAAATTGCCAATCATAAAAAATCCTGATGAGTAATACAAAACCACTTGAAGTTGAAGTACAAAATATCAAAAGTTTTTCTTTTGAAGAAGGTTTCAATGATATGATCATTCTGGAAGAAAGGGGTAATTACCTGAAGATATTATCCAATGAAAAAATATATAATATTGTCGTTAAAACGGTAGATGCTGACCACAAACATTCGGTGATAAATGTTGATGGATATGATTTCTATGTTAAGGTCAATGAACATCTGGATTTATTGATTAAAAAAATGGGATTTCTCAAACAAGCGGCACAAACTATCAAAGAAGTTAAAGCTCCGATGCCTGGTCTGGTATTGGATATTTTTGTCAAAGTCGGTGATGAAGTAGCAGAAAATCAAAATCTGCTCAGCCTTGAAGCCATGAAAATGGAAAACATTATCAAGGCTCAGGGCAATGGTAAAGTCAAAGAAATAAAAGTAAATAAAGGAGGCGCTGTTGACAAAAATCAAATATTGGTGATATTTGAGTAGGTGTTAGGTATTAGGTTTTGGGTATTAGGTGTTAGGTTGAGGATATTAGATGTGAGGTATGAAATCCAGGATGGAGATATTCGCTTCATTAAATCTTCAAACAGTCTGATAATCAATTAGTTTTTATGCATGCTGTGGTGAAATAAAATCAATCAACAAATGATTCACTCCTGTTTCAAGGGCCGGCGCGTAAGCCAAAATGCTTTCTCCTGACAACCAATGGGTTTTTTTCTGAATAGTAGAAACTTTTCCTCCGGCTTCCAGCACAATCAGTCCTCCGGCAGCCACATCCCAGGGATTGAGACTTGTTTCGTAGTAAACGCCAAATCTGCCGCATGCAACAAAACATAAATCCACAGCTGCAGTACCTATCCGTCTTATGCCCCGGGTATTTTCCAAAACGTTTTTCAAAGCAGAAAAATGAGCAGGTGTAAGGTTTTCTTTTTTGTAAGGAAAACCTGTTGCAAAAACTACATCTTCCACTTTTTCAGCGTTTGTGACATTAATCTTTTTACCATTTAAAAATGCACCTGAAGATTTGACAGCGGTAAACATTTCATCACCGACCACTTCATAGACGATACCCAAAATCGGTTCTTCATCTTTTACTAAAGCCACACTGATTGAAAAGACCGGAATATCATGCAAAAAATTGGTCGTTCCATCCAAAGGATCGATGATCCAGGTAAAAGATTTATTTTCCTGTTCTATGGTATCTTCTTCCGTTATAAAGCCAACATCATGTATCAAAGGAGTCAAACCTTCCACCAGAATTTTTTCGGCATTTTTGTCAACATAGGACACCAGAGAATTGATGCTTTTTGATTCAATCTCTTCAACCGACACTTTATTTCTGTTTTCTCTGATGAATGTGCCTGCTGAATATACTACTTCTGTTGCTTTGTGAAGTACTTCAAAAAAATCGATGGGATTATAAGACATATTATCCCATTTCGGAGACTACCTCCGTTACTTCGGGAACCATTCGTTTCAACATACCTTCAATACCGGATTTCAAGGTAACCGTTGAAGAAGGGCATCCGCTACATGATCCCTGTAAAACCACTGTTACGATTCCTTTGTCAAAAGATTTAAATTCGATATTACCGCCGTCCATTTCTACGGCCGGCTTGACATAAGTGTCTATCAATTCTTTAATTTTTTCTACCAGAATGGCCTCGTCACCGGTGTATTCCCGGGTGGATTTTTCTTTTTCGATTTCCTTCATGGCTGCTTCAAATCCTTCGTTAACGATCGGTTTTTCGTCAGCAACATATGCTTTGATAAACTCTTTCAGGGGCAACATGACATCTTCCCACTGATAGGTAAATTCTTTGGTTACGGTGACAAAGTTGTTGCAGATGTAGACACCTTTTACATAAGGAAAAGCGAAAAGAGCTGTTGCCATTTCGGACCAGTCTTTGGCTATGTTTTCCTCCTTAAAATCTGCTGTTCCTTTGTACAACATTTTGTTTGTGACAAACTTGAGGGTTTCGGGATTCGGGGTTTGTTCCGTATATAACATTACGGGACTTTTTATGGCTTCCATTGTCCTAATTTTTTGTGATTAACAAAGGAACAGCTGACTTGGTTTAAAAAATGTGTGATTATTTAGAATAGTTCTAAAAAACATTGATTTATCCTTGTTTCAGGAAAAATGCTGATCAATTTTTGGTTGTTTTTGAATTCAGATATTTTCAAAAGTTTAAAAAGATGATTTATATCATATATTGCAGCATATTTATCCTGATAAAAATTATATTTCCACTATATAATTTCAAAAATTATATAAATTTACGTCGTCTATATTGTATTCATTAAACGACAATTAATTGTTTTTATGAACCCGACCAATTACCATGATCCGGAATACTATCACAAAGTGGTAGATTGTCAGTATGCCTGTCCTGCGCATACCCCTGTTCCCCAATATATCCGTTTGATTGCTGCCGGCAAATACACAGAAGCCTATATGATCAATTGGGAGTCCAATGTATTTCCCGGTGTTTTGGGCAGGACATGTGACCGGCCTTGTGAGCCTGCATGTCGCAGGGGCAGAGTGGAAGAAGAACCGGTAGCTATTTGTAGGCTAAAGCGGGTTGCTGCAGATTTTAAAGGAGAAATCAGCCATTTGCTACCGGAGATACCTGAAATAAAAAATGGTAAAAAAATAGCATTGATAGGAGGTGGTCCTGCTTCCCTGACAGTAGCCCGGGATCTGGCACCGTTGGGATATGAGATACATTTGTACGACAATCACAACAAAGGTGGTGGCATGATGCGTAGTCAGATTCCTGCTTTCCGGTTGCCTGCAGAAGTACTGGACCAGGAAGTAAATACGATATTAGATATGGGAATACATACGCATTTTAATACGTATGTCACCAGTCTTGCCTCAGTGCTCGACAAGGGTTATGATGCTGTGTTTATTGGTACCGGAGCTCCCAGGGGCAAAAATCTGGAATTGCCGGGAAGATATGATGCCGCAAAAAATATTCACATCGGAATAGAATGGTTGGCCAATGTAGCTTTTGAGCATATCCATTCAATAGGAAAAAGAGTCATTGTTTTGGGTGGTGGAAATACCGCCATGGATTGTTGTCGTACCTCGAGAAGATTGGGAGGTGAAGATGTAAAGGTTGTGGTCAGAAGTCCGTTTAACGAAATGAAAGCTTCGCCATGGGAAATAGAAGACGCCATGCACGAAGACATTCCGATCACAGATAATCATGTTCCCAAATCTTTTGTTGTCGAAAACGGGCAATTAAAAGGTATGTATTTTGAAAAGGTCAAACCGGAATATGTAGATGGAAAACGAAAACTGGTTTCTACAGGCGAACCTGATGTATTTTTTCCTGCAGATGATGTCATCATAGCGATAGGTCAGGAAAATAAGTTTGAATGGATCGAAAGAAGTCTCGGTGTTGAGTTTGATCAGTGGGAAATGCCGGTGTTGCAAAAAGATACTTTTGCCAGCACCTTGCCCGGAGTGTTTTTTGGTGGTGACGCTGCATTGGGCCCAAAAAACGTTATTACTGCCGTTGCGCAGGGACATCAGGCGGCTATATCGATTGATTTATATTGTAAAGGAGAAGACATTACCAAAAGGCCACCTGCAGACACCAAATTGTTCAGTACAAAAATGGGGATCCATGAATGGTCGTATGACAACGATATTGCTAATGATCACCGTTTTATAGTTCCTCAGGAAGCCAAAGAACTGACCCTTAAAGACCGGAAAAAAGAAGTGGAATTGGGTTTTGACCTGAAAACAGCTTTTAAAGAAGCACAAAGGTGTCTCAATTGTGATGTTCAAACTGTTTTTACTGAAAATAAATGTATTGAGTGTGATGCTTGTATGGATATATGTCCGACAAACTGTATCACATTTACTACTGATGAAGAGGAAGAAGATGTACTGAGAATGAAATTATTGGTTCCGGCTATCAATAAAACTCAGGACATTTTGGTATCTGATGTACTTAAAACAGGCAAAGTGATGGTCAAAGATGAAGATATGTGTCTGCATTGCGGATTGTGTGCGGAACGTTGTCCTACCGCAGCCTGGGATATGAAACAATTTTTATATAATACTGCCAAGGCAGGTCATTTTTGTTATGTATGAGTCGAGTTAATGATTTTGTGGTAAAGTTTGCCAATGTAAACGGTACCGGTTCCGCGAGCGCCAATTTTTTATTTGCCAAAGCCATCTTCAGAATGGGTGTGCCTGTATCGGCAAAAAATATTTTTCCTTCCAACATTCAGGGATTGCCGACATGGTATGAAGTCAGGGTAAGTGAAAAAGGGTATCTTGGCAGAAAAGAAGGAATTGATCTAATGGTAAGTGTCAATCCCCAAAGTTTTAAGGAAGATATAGCCTGTGTAAAACCGGGAGGATACTTTTTATACGACAGCACCAAAAAGCTTCATGAAGAATTTCTCAGAGAAGATATCCATTTTATTGACATTCCCCTGATGGAATTATGTAACAATGCATTTACTGATCCGAGGCAGAAGCAGTTATTTAAAAACATAGTGTATGTCGGTGCATTAGCAGCTCTTTTGCAAATCGAAATTCCGGTCATTGAAAACCTTTTTGCAGAACAGTTTAAAGGTAAAGAAAAGTTGATAGAACCCAATATGCTGGCACTTAGTCTGGGAAGTAACTATGTGAAAGCTCATTTTGACTATCCGTTGCCTTTTTATGCTGAAAAACGAAATCTGACAAAGGATAAAATCATGATTGACGGCAATGCAGCAGCAGCTTTGGGTGCGGTTTATGGTGGTGCAACTGTTGTGTCCTGGTATCCTATCACTCCTTCTACTTCATTGGTAAGTTCTTTTGAAAAATATGCAACAAGAATGCGTATTGATCCTGTGACCGGGAAAAACAATTTTGCAATTGTACAAGCGGAAGACGAGCTTGCGGCTATTGGTATGGCTATCGGTGCCAACTGGAATGGCGCCAGAGCATTTACGGCTACCAGCGGTGCAGGGATTTCGTTGATGAATGAGTTTTTAGGTTTGGCATTTTATGCTGAAATACCTTTGGTTCTGGTTGATGTGCAACGGGGAGGACCTTCAACAGGAATGCCCACCAGAACCCAACAATCTGACTTGCTGACGTGTGCTTATGCTTCACACGGTGATACAAAACATGTGCTGTTGTTTCCTTCCACTCCGACCGAATGTTTTGATATGATGGCCGATGCATTTGACTACGCAGAAATGTTGCAGACTCCTGTCATTATGATGTCAGACCTCGACCTCGGAATGAATGACCACGTAACGGATCCTTTTTCCCGGGACGAAAAACAAACATTCAGAAGGGGAAAAGTTTTAACAGCTGAAGATTTGGAAAATAGAAAAACCTGGGGCAGATATCTGGATGAAGAGGGTGACGGAATACCTTACCGCACTATTCCGGGCACACATCCGACCAAAGGTTCTTATTTTACCAGAGGCTCGTCCCATGACGAATTTGCCCGATATTCAGAAGATTCAGACACCTATAAAAGAGTGGTAGACAGAATTGCCAAAAAATTCGAAACAGCAAAAAAAATCATTCCGTCACCACAATATACCGAACAAAATCATCCATCAAATTTCGGATGTATTTATTTTGGAACATCCGAACATGCATCAATGGAAGCAATGGATATCCTGGCTGCTGACGGATTATATGTTCATGGTATGAGAATCAAGTCATTTCCTTTTCAGGAGGAAGTGGCCACATTTATTAACCGGTATGATAAAGTATTTGTCATCGAACAAAATAAAATGGCACAAATGCGCAGTTTATTGATCAATGAACTCGAAATTTCGCCTGAAAAGCTGATTCCGGTGACTCATTATGACGGAACTCCGGTAACTGCCGAAAGTATATTGTCACAGGTAAATCATCATGTTTTTGTACCATCAAATTAAAATGTCATGTCCTATATAAAACCAAAATTTGCCCATCCCAGACTTCCGAAAAATGAAGTCGGATATACTAAAAAATATTATGAAGGCGTCATCTCAACCTTATGCGCCGGATGCGGACACGATTCAATCAGTGCAGCCATTGTGGAAGCTTGTTTTGAACTGAATGTGGAGCCGCACAGGGTAGCCAAACTTTCAGGTATCGGTTGTTCTTCCAAAACCCCTGCTTATTATCTGAGTAATTCCCATGGATTTAATTCGGTTCACGGAAGAATGCCATCTGTGGCTACAGGCGCCAATCTGGCCAACCGGTCTTTAATATATCTTGGTGTATCAGGTGACGGAGATACAGCATCTATTGGTATGGGTCAATTTGTACATGCAGTACGACGAAATGTTAATATGACCTATATTGTGATGAACAACGGATGTTACGGATTAACAAAGGGTCAGGATTCCGCAACCGCAGATTATGGTTCAGTATCCAAGTCCGGTCATGTCAATACTTATGAGGGCATCGATTTGTGTGCGCTTGCTATACAATTGGGAGCGACTTATGTTGCTCAAAGTTTCAGTGGAGATAAACAGCAACTGATTCCGCTGATCAAAGGGGCTCTATCTCATTCCGGATTTTCATTGATTAATGTAGTTTCGCCATGTGTTACATTCAACAATAACCCTGGGTCAACAAAATCTTATGATTATGTCAGAGAACATAACGAAGCAGTGTCGAAAGTAGATTTTGTACCTGTAAAAGAAGAAATTACAGTTTCTTATGATCATAGTGTGGTCACACCGATTGAAATGCATGATGGCACCCAAATCAATTTTCACAAGCTGTCACCAGTCTGGGATCCAGAAAATAAAATTTCTGTTCTTTCTGCTTTAATGTTTGCCAAAGAAAAACACGAAATGCTTACAGGATTGTTGTATTTTGACAAAAACAGCAAAGAATTGCATGAATTATTACACACGACAGACACGCCGTTACATCAATTGTCAGAAAAGGAATTGATTCCCGGATTGGAAGTTCTTGAAAAATTTAATGAGAGTATGAGGTAAATGAATTATTTTTACAAATAATTTGATACCAATTACACATTCAATGGCTTCTTTTCTGAGGATTTTAATATTCCTGTTGATTGTCCAACAGCTTAATAGTCAACATCAATATCCGTCACTTCATTATTATCTTCCGGATATTCCTTATGACCAAAACATCCCTTCTCCTGAAGCCTATTTTGGATTTCAGGTGGGTGAATGGCATCTTAGTCAGGAAAAAGTGCAGGCATATTTTGAAAAACTTGCCACAAAGTCTGACAAAATTGAATTGGTAGCCTATGGAACGACACATGAAAACCGCACATTATTTGTTGCGATGATTTCCAGTGAAAAACATCTTAAAAACAAAAAAGAAATACAAACCTATCATCAGGATCTGAGCTTAGGAAAAGGTGACGTTAATCTGTCAATGCCCGCGATTTTGTATCAGGGATATTCTATACATGGCAATGAACTTTCCGGCATGCATGCATCCGTTTTGGCCGCTTATTATCTTGTGGCAGGACAATCAGATGAGGTAAAAAATATTTTGAACCATGTTTTTGTGTTGATGGATCCTTGTTTGAATCCGGACGGCACACAACGATTTTCAACATGGGTCAACAGTTATAAGAGCAACCATACAGTGACTGACGCACAAAGTTCTGAGTTTTCAGAATCCTGGCCGGGTGGCAGATACAATCATTATTGGTCGGATATGAACAGAGACTGGTTGTTGTTGGTACATCCCGAATCAAGGGGAAGAATTCGTTTTCTTTTGGATTGGAATCCGACAGTTTTGACTGACCACCACGAAATGGGGACCAACAATACCTTCTTTTTTCAGCCGGGAGTTCCGGAACAAAACAACCCAAATACGCCCTCAAAAAATTTTCTCCTCACTGAAGAAATCGGAAAGTTTTATGCCGGGGCTTTTGATTCGATCGGCAGCTTATATTACACCAAACATAATTTTGATGATTATTATTATGGAAAAGGATCGACCTACAGCGATGCTATCGGGGCAATAGGTATATTATTGGAGCAAGGCAGTTCCAGAGGTCATGCACAAAACAGCAGCCGGGGAGTGATTACTTTTCCTTTCACCATAAAAAATCAGTTAACCACTTCCCTGGCGACCTACAGCGCATTGATTGCCTTAAAACCATCCTTGCTGGCCTACAGAAAAAATTTTCTGAATGAAGTGTATAAACAACTGGATGGTGAAAAAATAAAAGGATATATATTTACCGATAAAGATGATGTAAAAAGAAACCGTTTTCTTGATTTGCTTTTACAACATGGAGTTGAGGTATTTGGATTAGAAAATGACAAAACCATTGGAACTCAATTTTTTCCGAAAGGTAAAAGTTATGTGGTGCCTTTACAACAAAAAAAGCCGTTACTCGCCAAAACCATATTTGAAGATGTGACCCGTTTTTCTGACAGTTCATTTTATGATATTTCAGGATGGACATTGAGTCGGGCTTTCGGACTTACTGTGGGCGGTCTGACAAACAAAGAGACAAGCAGTCTGTCCGTGATTAACAATATCCCGGTCGCTGAAGGTGAAGTGATCCGTTATACCGACAAGGCATACGCTTGGGTCATACCTCCGGATCAATGGGAAATGCACAGAGCATTATTTGATTTACAGCAGGAAAATATACGTGTACAGATTAGTTTTACAGACATACCTTATGAAGAGGGAGGACAAAAGGTATTGTTTTCCAAAGGAAGTTTGGTGATTACAGTGGCCAATCAGACGCATACTAATGAATTTATTACCAAAAAAATGGAAGACATTGCAAAAAAATATGCTTTGAAAATTCATATTCTTGGTTCGGGAAATGCCACATCATCAGTAACTTTGGGACATCCGGACATCAAACCGCTACAAAAGCCGGAAGTTGCCATTTTGACCGGAAATGGAATCAGTTCAACATCAGCAGGAGAAATCTGGTATCATACCGACGTCGAACTCAATATCCCGGCGACCTTACTGGATATCCAAAAGTGGGGAAATTTTAGGTTGGACAAATACAATACCCTTGTTTTACCTTCCGGAAATTATGGCCTAATGTCAGAATCTGATGTTACTAAACTTAAGGAATGGGTCAGACAGGGAAATACGTTGATAACCTTCGGAAATGCAGCCAAATTTTTAAGCGGTCAAAAAATCATTATGCTAAAAACCAAAACAACGGCTGATACCGGCAAAAAATCCGGAAATTACGGTTCATTTGACAAAGATAATGCAGGAAAAGCTATCAATGGTGTTATTTTTTCAATTGACATAGACAACACACATCCTGTGTTTTTTGGGTTTGAAAAGACCTTTTCCTTTAGTATGAAAACAGACACTTTTTTGTACCAGCCGACAACAAATTTGTACGCCTCTCCTGCAAAATACAGCCAGAATTATCACATCTCAGGTTTTCATCCCAACCATCTCAAAACCAGTATTCCCGGTTCGGCTGTGGTGACTGTACACGGTTATGGAAATGGCAGAATTATCTGTTTTTTAGACCCTTTTTTATTCAGGAATTACTGGATGGTAGGTCAAAAAGCCTTCAATAACGCTCTTTTTTACAGCAAAACCATTTCAGCGGCAACCTTGGAAAAAGGACAAGAGGAATAGATAAACCATTCAAATGAATAATAACAGGGATAATTTCTGAATGAGATATAACAGTGCTCATTGACAAAATCATCAAACCGCTTTTTAATCATCAAAAATTGTTCTCTTATGATAAATTTTTCGTTGATATCATGAGACACCTTACCTATAGAATAGAGTACCTTTGACACGTTTAAATCGTTTACGACCTCTATGAATACTTTTTTTGAAGCATTAAAAAAAATTCAGACCTCAGAAATAAAACTGGGCGAACTCGATCTTGCATTGTACGCAACAGATGCTTCATTGTATCAGGTCAAACCCCTTGTGGTGGCTATTCCGACTTGCGAAGAAGACCTGATCAAAATCGTATCTCTGGCACATAAGTTTAAAGTGCCCATTCTGCCCAGAGGAAGTGCCACCAGTCTCGCAGGTCAGACGACCAACGAAGCACTAGTCATCGATTTTACCAAATATTTTAATAAAATCATAAAAATCCGACCGGAATCAAAAGAAGCAGTGGTCCAGCCAGGAGTCGTACGCGACCAATTGAATATGGCGGCAAAAAATTACGGTCTGCATTTTGCCCCTGATCCTGCTACGACCAGTAGGGCTACCATAGGTGGTATGATTGCCAATAATTCGTCGGGGACCAAAAGTATTCTCTACGGAAAAACCATCGACCACATCAAATCAATGAAAGTTTTGTTGTCTGACGGAACGATATTGACACTTTATAATTGTTCGCCGGAAGAGTGGGAAACCAAAGCATCGGAAAACACCCGGGAAGGCGAAATATACCGAAAATTCAGGCAACTCATTTTTGACAACGCTTCAGAAATAGAAAGCCGTTTCCCCAAAGTATTGCGCAGGGTGCAAGGTTATCCTCTGGATGAGTACCTACATACCGATCAATGGAATCTTGCCGAAATCTTTTCCGGTTCGGAAGGCAGTCTCGGCCTCATTCTGGAAGCCACGGTCAATCTCGAACCCATTCCTCAGTACAGAGCAGCCTTTACCTTGCACTATCACGACAGACTTGAAGCCATCCGGGAAGTTAAAAATATGATTCCTTATGAACCTGCAGCTATCGAAATGCTGGATTATCATGTTTTTGAAAAAAGTCAGAACAACCACATGACCAAAGAGCTGCACAAACGATTGATTGTCGGCCATCCCAAAGCTACATTGTCTGTAGAATTTTTTACCCTGAATGCCTCTTTGCTCGAAGAAAAGATCCTACAGTTTACAGAATGGATCAAAAATAACAGCAAAGCGTATGCTTTTCCGGTTTTGAGAACTGATGCCGAACTCGAGGATTCCTGGTCACTCAGAAAAAACGGACTCGGACTCATCATGGGCGACCCTGAAGGACGTAAACCCATACCTTTTATTGAAGATATGGCCATTCCGTTGGAACATCTGGCAGATTACATCGAAGAAGTTTTGGCCTTGTGTGAAAAAAATAAGGTGGAAACCATATTATATGCTCATGCCAGTGTAGGTGTCCTCCACGTAAGACCGGCGTTGGACATGACAAAAAAAGAGGACATCGAACTGATGAAAAAAATATCGGATGCGGTTTTCCTTTTGGTAAAAAAATATAAAGGATCGTGGTCCGGAGAACATGGAGACGGGAGAAATCGCGGTCATAAACTCAGAGAATATTTTGGCGAAGAAATTTATCAATGTCTGAAAGATGTAAAAAATCTTTTTGATCCCGACCACCTGATGAATCCCGGTATCATCATAGATGTTCCGCCTATGGATACCCACCTGAGGTATGGAGCCGCTTATGAAGACAAAAAAAATAATTTTGTCTACCAATACCGGAAAGATCATTCTTTTGAAGCTTTGGTTCACAATTGTTCGGGTGTGGGCGCCTGCCGGAATCATTTTGGCGGAACGATGTGTCCGAGTTTCAGAGCTACGTCCGAAGAACAGGACAGCACCCGGGGAAGGGCCAATGCACTCAGGATGGCGATTTCGGGACAGATGGATTTTGATTCTTTGACAGACCCTAAGGTTTTGGAAGTCATGGATCTTTGTTTGTCCTGCAAAGCCTGCAAGTCAGAATGTCCGTCGAATGTGGATATGGCAAAACTGAAAAGTGAAGTTCTCCAGAAAAAATATGATGCCGGCCATATTTCCTTACGGGAAAAAATGATCCGCAACAACCACTTTTTTGCGCGAACTTTTTCGGGATGGAAGGCACCCGTCATCAATTTTGTGCAAAAAAATGTGATCTTCAGACATCTGGCTGAAAAAGTGATCCGGATTGACAAAAGGCGTGTATTGCCTGATTATGCTTCCGGGACCCTTGAACAATGGTACAACCGACAAAAATCAACAAAAAAATACGACAAAACAGTGGTATTATTTGCTGATACGTATATCAACTATCACGAACCCCATGTAGGCAAATCGGCTATTCGTTTGTTAAATGATTGTGGATATGAAGTGGTTTTGGCTTCGGTGGGTTGTTGCCAAAGACCTAAAATCTCCAATGGATTTTTGAAAGAAGCAAAAAAAGAAGGCAGCGTTTTGGCGCAAAAACTCAAACCATATTTTGAAAAGGGATGGACAGTAGTAGTTTGCGAACCATCCTGTACTTCGGCATTAACAGATGACCTTCCGGATTTGATAGAAGATGAAAGTCTTGCCGGACAAATGCAAAAAAACATCAAAGCTATAGACGTTTTTATCACTGAAGAAATGGAAAATGGTCGGATCAAAGGCAGGTTGGTGGGAAAATCAAAAGACATCCTCCTGCACGGTCATTGTCATCAAAAAGCAAGTTTCGGAACCAAAGGTATGACAACCCTATATCAACAAATGGACAAGGTAAATCTTTCTGTGCCGGATACGGGTTGTTGTGGCATGGCAGGATCTTTTGGTTATGAAAAAGAACACTTTGAGGTGTCAAAAATCATAGGTGAAAACGTTCTTTTGCCGGCTGTTAGGCAATGTTCGTCAGAAACCATGATCGTCGCAAACGGATTCAGTTGCCGGCATCAGATATCCGACTTTTCCGACAAAAAAGCTGTACATTGGGTAGAAAGTGTGGAATGGAAACCTTGATTTATCGTTTATATTTACCAAAATCAATAGTTTCTACCTACATCATACCGTCCATTTCCTCTCTTTGTGGTCTTTGTTGATCTCTGTCGGATTTTTTCCTGTTAAAGCGGTACGTAAAACCAAAGGTAATCTGTCTCACTCTCCACTGCATATTGGTATACGAGTACAAAACATCCGGAATATTGGCTTCAAAAATCCTCCTTCTCGAATTAAAAAGGTCAGAAATATTGATATTTACGGTTGCTTTATCTTTGAGAATATCTTTGCTGAAGGCGGTATTTAATGCAGCGATTCCGATCGTCCTTCCTTGTGCTGTTTGTTGCGGAGCGTTATAAGAAAAATTGAGCTGCCAGTCTATTTTCAGAGGTAAGGTATATTTCGAATTGACTCTTGCCGACCAGGTAAAAGCTTCGTTTTCCAGATTGATGGTCAGGTTTTCGCCGGAAAGGCTGGTATATGAAAACGATCCGGTATTTTCCAACCTGAAAAAGTTAACATTACCGTTGATTCTCAGTTTTTTGGTTGGGTTGACATTAGCTGTAAACTCAACACCGAGTCTTTGTTCGTTTCCGGCATTGACAGGACCCGTGAATATGACAGGCGTTCCGTCAGGAAGGGTCAAACCGGATTGTCTTCTCACAAACTGAAATGCATCGGTAGAAACGTTGTAGTAAGCCGTTGCATTCAGGGTGACCTTTTCCCAACGTTTGATCAGACCAAAGTCGATGGCATCTGTAAAAACAGGATCGAGATCCGGATTTCCCCGGAAAATATTGAGGTTGCTGCTGATTTCTGAAAAAGGATTCAATTGTCTGCCTCTGGGTCTTTGTACTCTACGGCTGTAAGAAAGAGAAACGCCGAAACTTTGATCAAATTCGTAATTCAGGAATGCACTCGGGAAAAAGTTGTTGTATCTTTTATTGTTTAAATCATTTGCTGTAAATTGGTTGACATCAATGTTTGAGTCTTCCCACCTCATTCCAAGCAGGTAGTTGAACTTTTTAATTTTGCTTCCGTACTGGGTATAAAAAGCATGCACAAACTCTTTGTATTGAAACACATTGGAAAAATCGGTTTGATTGACCCAATCATTGTCCAGAAATTTTTCATAAACAAAATCTCTTTCCGAAACGATAAAATTTCCGCGATAGCCGGCTTCAAACCGGCTGTTTTGGCCAAAAGGTTGCACATAATCCAGTTGGTACATCTGATTAAACTGGTCGGTCCCAATATCATTTCTTTCACGGGTAATGTCCTGAATATCAAATATTTCGTCATCCATACTTTTTGAAATGGAGACATCAAAAGTCAGTTTGTGGTCTTGTTTTTTAAAATCGTGTCTGAAATTGGATGCAAATTCGATGTTGTTTTCAAAGCCACTTCCATCATTGATCCTGAAAAGTGAATTCTGATAAGCCTCCGTATTGTCAAAAAAGTCCAATCGTGTATTGATCAATTCGTTTTCACCTGAATTTCGGTATAAAATCATGTTTGTCCAGGTAGTTTTAGGAGCAACATACCAGTCAAAACCAAGATTTCCGTTATACCCTAAATTTTTTCTGTCAAAATCGCGGTTTTCATTGATGTAACTTCTGGTATCGCCTGTTTGTCTGTCAATAAATCTCGATTCATTCAGAAAGGTACCCGGACTGGCTGTTTTTCGAAATCCCTGAGAAGTAAAAATATTAATTTTTTTCATTTTATAATTCAGGTTCCCGGTAAGGGTTGTATTTTCGGGATAACCAGCGGTAGCTGTAAAAATTCCGTTTAATCCGGTATCCTTTCCTTTTTTCAGGATGATATTGATGATGCCACTACTTCCTTCAGCGTCATAACGCGCAGAAGGGTTGGTGATTACTTCGACTTTTTCGAGGGATTCTGCAGGTATAAGTTTGAGTGCGTCATTGATATTGATAGCATTGGATGGTCTTCCGTCGATAAAAATACGCACACTTTCATTGCCTCTGAGAGAAACGTTTCCTTCGGCATCAACGGCAACGGAAGGAACATTGTCCAGAACGTCGCTTGCGGTTCCACCTTTTACCATGAGGTCCTGGCCAAGGTTGTACACTCTTTTGTCCAGTTTCATTTCTACCGTTGTTCTCTCAGCTCTGATGGTCAGTTCGTCGAGCAACTGATCGTCCGGTGCCAGAGCAAACGAGCCCAGATCCATGGTACTTTTTAATTCTTTGTTGGGAATGGTCAGGGTCGCGTAAGAAAGAAATTCAATGGTGATATTATACACTCCTGCCATCATATCGATGTCAAAACGACCCTTTGCATCTGTCAGTCCTCCGGTGATGATTTCGGATCTTCTTACATGTTGTAAAGTGATGGAAGCAAATTCAAGGGGCTGTCCTGACACTTTATCTGTCACCAGACCGGTCACTTTAATTTGCGGTGGCCGCTGACCCGAACCCGGCTGTGCAGAAATTGTATAAAAGACAAAAAACGAAAGGATAAAAATAAAAAGCTTCATGCAGGAATATGGTTTAAACGAAAGGTAACAGGGAAGGAATTTATTTGTTGCAACAAATAAATAACGAACTGTTAAAGTTATCTTAAATATTTTTTGAATGATTTTTGCAAAAGTTGTAACAAGGAATTACTGTAAAATAATTGTTAATTTTGCACAACCAATTGATAAAAAACGATTGAATCATAATAAAGTCACAATATTACGTAATTTCAACGATTATTTAATCAGAACCCTATCATATGCTTGTTCAGAACACCGTTATCACAGGAATGGGTAGTTATATACCGGAGGTCAAAAAGCCCAACAGTGCTTTTTTGGAAAGTCAGTTTTTGAACGAAGATGGCACGCCCATAACAAATCCGAATGATGTCATCATTGAAAAATTTACGGGCATCACCGGAATCAAAGAAAGAAGGTATGCAGATGTACAGCTGAATTCTTCTGATATCGGATATTTTGCCGCTGAAAAAGCCATCATTAATGCAGGAACAGACCGGGAAACGATAGATTATATCATTGTGGCACATAATTTTGGCGATGTCAAATCAGCAGCCATTCAGAGCGATATATTGCCGAGTCTGGCATCAAGAATCAAACACAGGTTGGGTATCAAAAATCCAAATTGTGTGGCGTACGACATCCTTTTTGGTTGTCCGGGCTGGGTAGAAGGTGTGATACAGGGACATGCATTTATCAAGGCGGGGATTGCACGAAAGGTTTTGGTAGTGGGCACAGAAACCCTTTCCAGGGTGATTGACCCACATGACCGGGATTCGATGATCTATTCTGACGGAGCCGGAGCCTGTTTGCTCGAGGCCAAAGAAGAGTACGTCAAAAGAGGGATTTTGAGTCATGCCACCCGTTCTGATACTACGGATGAAGTGTATTATTTGTTTTTTGGCAATTCTTACAATAAAAACGAAGATCCGGATGTGCGGTACATCAAAATGCATGGTCGTAAAATCTACGAATATGCGCTCAAAAATGTACCGGTAGCGATGAAGTTTGCGTTGGAAAGTTCTGCCATTGACATCAAAAATCTGAAAAAAGTATTTTTACATCAGGCCAACGAAAAAATGGACGAAGCCATTATCCACCGGTTTTACAAACTCTACGGTGTGCCTACACCGGAACACGTCATGCCGATGAGTATTCACATGTTGGGCAACAGCTCCGTGGCGACCATTCCGACCTTATTTGATATGGTTCTGCAAGGCACGGTAGAACATCAGAAAGTCGAAGATGGCGATGTCATCATGCTCGCTTCTGTCGGCGCCGGTATGAACATCAATGCTTTGGTGTATAAGATGTGATGGGAATATTATAACAATACGGTAGTACAATTATAAATACATAATTCATTTGTATTTACTATAATTGACAAATTGGATTTAGAAAGATTTTATATCTTTTGGATATCCTAAAAGTTGTAAATTATCAAAACCTTCTCCTACAAACCACAAGCACATTTGCCGCCCATAATCCCGTGTGTGTCGGAAAAAAACGGAAAAATATTGCCGCTGCCGTCGAGTTCCCAGAAAAATTTGGTCCTCGTTTTTTGGGTATTTCCGATCTCGTTCATGTTTTCGGTATCGTATAATCTGCCGTTGACCATGGTGTAGAGCACTTTTTCACTCAGACGGATATCAGTCAATGGATTGCCGTCGATTACAATGAGATCTGCCAGTTTTCCGGCTTTGAGCGAACCGATTTCTTTTTCCATGCCCAGGAGTTTGGCACCGTTCATCGTGGCACAATACAAAGCTTCATGATTGGTCATGCCGCCTTGTTGAAGCATCCACAATTCCCAATGAGCGCCTATACCCTGAATCTGGCCGTGGGCACCGAGATTGATTTTGACTCCGGCATCGTTTAGTTTTTTGAGGGATTTTGAGGTCAGAATGTGTCCGTTTTCGTATTCTTCGTCCGGGACCATCGTTCTGTGTCTCGATCTGGCGTCAATCACCGGTCTTGGTGTGAAGGTCAACAATTTTTTATTTTTCCAGACTTCGGTTTTCTGATACCAGTAATATTCACCGTTGATACCTCCGTAATTGACGATCAGGGTCGGCGTATTGCTGGTCTGTGTCCGTGACCAAAACTGTATGACATCGTTGTATAAAGGTGCAACCGGAAGATTGTGCTCGACACTTGTATGACCATCGGCCACCATAGTCAGGTTGTGATAAAAAAACGAACCACCTTCAGGCACTACCCTGATGCCTAATTGGCGGGCTGCTTCGATGACTTGTTGTCGTTGTTCTCTCCTGGGTTGGTTGTACGATTTGACAGAAAATGCACCCAAAGCTTTGGTACGGCGTAGCGCTGATTTGGCATCTTCGAGGCTGTTGACTTCTGCTTTAAAATCCCCGTCAGCTCCGTACAATATCGTTCCCGTCGAAAAAATCCTCGGTCCGGTAAGGGCTCCTGCTTTGACCATTTCTGATTGGGCAAAGGTGATTTCGCTGTTAGAAGAAGGGTCGTGTGTCGTCGTCACCCCAAAGGCAAGATTGGCAAAATATTCCCAGTGTTTTTGCGGACTGATGCCATCTCTGAACGCTCCGAGATGGGCATGAACATCGATGAGACCCGGCATGATGGATTTTCCTTTGACATCGATCACTTTGGTGTTTTTGTCTATCGGTGCTCCGCCTGATGCTCCCACATAGACGATCTTATTTCCGTCCACGACCACCGTTCCGTTTTTGATCACCTGATTGTTTTCCATGGTGATGATATTTGCGTTTTTGAAAGCAATTTTTCCTTTGGGTTTGTCGGATTTGACTTTCAATACAATTTTAGTGCCTGTGGAGTCCATCGGCGGAATACTGTCCAAAGCTCCTTCCAGAAACAAAAACCTTCTTTGTAAAGGCTCTGAATAATATTCATTCCCCAGGGTCCAAAACAGTTTTTTGCTGTCCGCAGACCAATGCAGGTTGTAACCGGCATCTTTGGCTACCTGCGCTACCGGAACAGCTTTGGTTTTGGCCGAAATACCGATGGGTTGTCCGGTCGCCGGCATAGGAGCGACATAAACTTTATGGAGCTCTGTGAAGGCGATCCATAAATTGTCAGGACTCGGAACAAAATTTGTCGTATAGCTGGTATTAAAAATAATATGGGTCTTTTTATTTTCCAAATCATATTTTTTAAAGGCTTTGGAAATGGAGCCAAATAAAAATCCGCCGGTAGTAAACATGATTTCTTTACCTGTTGCCGAAAATTGTGGTTTTTCTCCCTCTCCGGTGATAAATTTTGGTTCGCCGCCATCGACACTCAACGTATAAATCCCGGCTTCGAGGCTGTAGAGATATCCCTGGTGACCGTTGCCCCCTTCCTTGCGGTAGACGATGGTTTTTCCATCCGGTGAGAAGGAAGGCGTCCGGTAAATGGCAGGGTCTTTAGTCAACACTTTTGAAGTACCGGTGGCCATATCGTACAATCTGATGGCGCCCATGGTTTCGTCATTCCAGGTGACGTAGACCAATTTATTACCATCCGGGCTGAAGTTTGCTTCCGCTTCGATATCATCACCTGAAAACAAAGGTTTGGGTGTTCCGAAATTTTCAGACATATAAAGATTTCCCAAAGCACTGAAGACTATTTTTTTGCCATCAGGCGAGGTGGTAAGGTTTCGCAAAACTTTTACTTCAAACTCATCTTCGAAAGCAGGATTTTCGAAAACTACGGTCTCCATGAGTTTGTGATTAGCTTTGACCTGGAAAGAAATTTCTGTGGCAGATTTGGTTGCCACATCAATCTTCCATATTTTTCCTTTTGCCCAGATGATAATGTGTTTGTCGTCAGGTGTCCAGTCAAATCCTGTATAGATTCCGAAGATGGTCCAGGCTTCCTGTTGGTCTTTGGAAAGTGCGTCATATACCGGCCACTCTTTGCCGCTGGACAATTCCCGGATAAAAAGAACCGATTTTTCTCTGATCCTGCGCACGAATGCCAGATGATCACCTTTGTGTGAGATCTGAGGACGACAGGCGCCGCCACTGCCTCCGGTCACACGTTTGATTTCGCCGGTGGTAAAATCGTAAGACTGGATGACAAATATTTCATTGTTCGGATCCTTGTTGTATTGAAAATATCCGCCGGGATACATGTCTTCGCTGTAGAATAGTTTTTTACCATCAGCAGAAATACAGGGTTCGTTGACATCCTGCTGATCATTTTTTCGTTTGGTCAGTTGGATACCTTCACCGCCTGAAATGTGGTACATCCACATTTCGCCGGCACCCAGGGAACGACCTGATGTAAAATGTTTTCTGGCTACGATGTACTGACCATCCGGCATCCAGACGGCATTATTGAGCAGTCGGAAACTTTCTTTGGTGATTTGTTTTACATTTTGACCATCGACATCCATATAAAAAATGTTGTCTCCGCCTTTGTAATCGCTGGTAAACAATATTTTTTTACCGTCAGGACTCCATCTCGGCTGAACTTCCCAGGCCAGACCACTGCGGATACAGCTTGCCTGCCCGCCGGTGACCGGCATGGTATAAATATCGCCGAGTAGGTCAAAAGCTATCGTTTTTCCGTCGGGACTCACATCGATATTCATCCAGGTGCCTTCATTGACATCAAAGGAAACATCCTTAAAGTTGCCCGGAGGATTATTGACATCCCAGGTCGGTTTTTCCTGAGCCAGAGAAGGAAAAGATAGGGTCAACACAAAAAAAAGAGATAAAAATATTTTGGCCATTTGAATTGGATTTCGGCGATTTGAAGAATAGAAAAAATTTGGAAGGAAATGCGTTTATGACCTAACCAATCAATCAAGAGGTAAAATTAAATGAATTGATGGAATAGAGGTAAAAGTACAGAAATCTTTTTGATTACAATTTACATTTGAAATAACCCGGTCAAACCTTTATTAATACACTAACGGATCTTAAAATAAACCAATAGCAAGGTTTTTTCATTATAATTGTGGGGATTATTAAAAATTTCAAACATTTTTAACGGTAAAACCTAATGGTTTTATCTAAAAATTAGCCAAAACAAATGAATCTTACCATCGAGAATATCATATTAATTGGTTCGCTCCTTTTGTTGGTGAGTATATTTGCCGGTAAAACTTCATTTAAATTTGGTGTGCCGACTCTTTTATTATTTTTGGCCATCGGCATGTTGGCAGGTTCAGACGGTATAGGGGGTATTGTATTTTCCAATGCAAAATATGCTCAGTTCATCGGGGTCATCGCTTTAAATTTTATCTTGTTTTCAGGTGGTTTAGATACAAACTGGAATGCGGTAAGACCTGTTTTGAAACAAGGAATCGCCCTTTCCACATTGGGTGTTTTGCTGACAGCATCCTGTGTTGGCGTCTTTGTATGGCAGATTACTGATTTTACTTTGTATGAAAGTCTTTTATTGGGATCTATAGTTTCATCGACAGATGCAGCGGCAGTATTTTCTATTTTAAGATCAAAAAGTCTCGCTTTAAAACACAATATACGACCTACCCTGGAGTTTGAAAGTGGCAGTAATGATCCTATGGCTTATGTGTTGACATTATCCTTTCTGACTTTAGTAGTTAGTCCTGATAAAAGTATATGGTCGGTGATACCGTTTTTTATCCAACAAATGGTCATAGGTGGATTGATGGGAATTGTATTTGGAAAATTTAGCAAAATAATCATTAATAAAATCCAGCT
Source organism: Saprospiraceae bacterium (assembly GCA_022842725.1). GTDB lineage: Bacteria > Bacteroidota > Bacteroidia > Chitinophagales > Saprospiraceae > OLB9. The sequence continues at coordinate 116,473 of JALHOZ010000001.1, read as the reverse complement.
TGATTTTGAAGGTCTTTATCCGGTTTTGGTTATAGCTTTGATGTTTTTGACTTTTTCCGCTACAGATTTCCTTTCCGGAAATGGATTTTTAGCCATTTATGTTTGTGCAGTTTTTTTGGGAAATCAGGATTTAATGCACAAAAAAAGTATCCTGAAAATGTTTGACGGATTGGCATGGCTCATGCAAATCGTGCTGTTTCTTACCCTTGGTTTATTGGTTTTTCCTTCACAATTACCGCCTATTTTTGGAATCGGTATTCTCATATCTTTATTTTTGATTCTTTTAGCCCGACCTTTGAGTGTTTTTATTAGTTTATCATTATTCAACATCAGGCAAAAAAGCAAATTTTACATTTCATGGGTTGGTCTGAGAGGGGCTGTCCCCATTGTTTTTGCGACCTATCCGCTACTTGCCGGTATTGAAAAAGCGGACATGATTTTTAACATTGTATTTTTTATTTCGGTAACTTCTGTTTTGATTCAGGGTACGTCCTTGTCGAAATTTGCCAAGTGGTTGCATGTGGATATGCCGGAAAAAGTAAAACCACTTTCACCAACCGAAAAATTTCTCACCGAACGGCCCAAAGGTGCCATAAAAGAAATTTTAATTTCATCATCATATCTGGTTTCAGGAAAAAAAATTGTAGAACTAAAACTTCCTGAAAACACTGTAATCTCAATGATTCAGAGAGATAATAAATATTTTATTCCGGGAGGTGCGACGACTATCCAACCAGAAGATACTTTGTTTGTTTTGGCAGATACACAAGAAAGCCTTGAGATTGCTTCCCGGTTTTTTACATTATAAATATTGTTTTTAAATTATACCCTCCCTTTTTCAAAAAAAAAGTAAATCAAACATATTTTATAATTGTTCGTACAGTAAACATCTCCTTGTGGAAAAATTACTTACGATTTTAATAATAAAACTTGTAATTTTGCGCTTCCTAAAGCCCAACGTATCAGAAATTAAATCCCTCGATGAGCGATCACATTAAACACGAGTGCGGACTGGCACTCATCAGGCTGTTGAAGCCATTGGAATATTACCAGGAAAAATATGGATCTTCCCTGTACGGATTGCACAAAATGCAGTTGCTGCTACAAAAACAAAGAAATCGCGGTCAGGATGGTGCCGGTTTGGTGACGATCAAAATGGATATGGAACCCGGCAACCGGTATATTTCGCGAAAGCGCAGCAACAGTCCTCAATATTTAAAAGATTTATTCGACGGTGTTTTTTCTCATTTTAATGATTTGCCCCCTGAAAAAATGAATGATCCGGCGTGGTTGAAACAAAACAAACCGTACACGGGTGAATTGTTGTTGGGTCACCTGAGATACGGAACACATGGACCAAATACGATAGAAACGGTGCATCCTTTTTTGCGACAGAACAACTGGATTACAAGAAATCTTGTATTGGCAGGAAATTTTAACCTGACCAATGTAGACGAATTGTTTAACGAACTCATAGGTTTCGGCCAATATCCCAAAGAAAAATCTGATACGGTGACTGTTTTGGAAAAAATCGGTCATTTTCTGGATGATGAAGTACAACGTTTGTTTTCATGGTTCAAACCAGAAGGATACAGCAACGAGCAGATCAACCAACTCATCATCGAACATCTCGACGTTCACAGGTTGCTTCAACGATCTACCCGAAAATTTGACGGCGGATATGTTATGGCGGGACTTATAGGTCATGGTGATGCCTTTGTCATGCGCGATCCTTCAGGCATTCGACCTGCATTTTATTACCATGATGATGAAATTGTGGTTGTCGCCAGTGAAAGACCTGCCATTCAGACGGTATTGAATATCAGATATTTTCAGGTGAAAGAATTACAGCCCGGGCATGCTTTAATTATCAAAAAAAATGGCCTTGTAACAGAAGAATTGTGTAAAGAGCCGTTACCCAAGACCCCTTGTAGTTTTGAAAGAATATATTTCAGCCGGGGTACAGACCGGGATATTTATCTCGAAAGAAAAAAACTGGGTGAATTCCTGGTCAAAAAGATTCTGAAAGCCATAGATAACGATTTGGAAAATACCATTTTTTCATTTATACCAAATACAGCGGAGGTTGCTTTTTTTGGCATGATGAAAGGATTGGAAGCCGAACTGAATCAAATCAAACAACAAAAAATACTGGAATTACAGCAAAAAAACGAGCTCACACCGGAAAAACTTCAGGAAATTCTCAATATGTCCGTTCGTGCTGAAAAACTGGCAGTCAAAGACGAAAAACTGAGAACGTTTATTGCCGATAATGTGTCAAGGGGACAAATGGTCTCACATGTGTATGACGTGACCTATGGTATTGTGCAGAATGAAGTGGATACATTGGTGTTGATTGATGATTCGATTGTCAGAGGTACGACGTTGAGAGATACCATTATTTATATTTTATCCACACTGCGACCTAAAAAAATCATCATCGTATCGTCAGCTCCACAGATCAGGTATCCTGATTGTTACGGGATAGATATGAGTAAAATGAAAGAATTTATTGCTTTCAGAGCTTTGGTGGCTTTACTTGAAGAAGATAACAAAACCCATCTGATGCAGGAAGTTTATGAACGATGTCTTGAACAGGAAAAACTTCCTATAGAAAATATGACCAATCAGGTTCAGTATTTATACAGCCAATACACCGAAGAACAAATTTCTGCTAAAATTTCGCAATTGGTGACTCCTGACAACATTTTGCCCAAAGTGGAGGTTATATATCAGACTATAGAGGATTTACATATGGCTTGTCCGGAAAATCATGGCGATTGGTATTTTTCAGGAAATTACCCAACCTATGGAGGAACAAGAGTGGTAAACCGCGCGTTTATCAATTACATAAATAATAATGACGAAAGAGCTTATTAAAAAAATTGTAACCGTATTGTAAAAAATCTGACAATCAACAGATAAACCAAAAATTCGGTGGGTATTTTTCCTTGATAATCAAAGAAAAGTAGTAATTTTGCCACCCTTATATTTTTTCCAGTCATTGTCATCAATATATCATGAGACTTTTTAAGTTTTTCACTCAGGAATTAGCTGTAGATTTAGGAACAGCTAATACGTTAATTATTCAGAATGATAAAGTTGTGGTGGATGAACCCTCCATCGTAGCTATCAACAGGCAGACCAACGAAGTTATCGCCGTTGGAAACCGGGCCATGCAGATGCATGAAAAAACACATGATAATATTAAAACCGTCAGACCGTTAAAAGATGGAGTTATCGCAGATTTTCAGGCTGCGGAGGCATTAATTCAGGGTCTGATCAATATGATTGGAGAAAAAAGAAGATTTTTTACCCACCTGAAAATGGTGATTTGTATACCTTCAGGAATCACAGAAGTGGAAAAAAGAGCCGTTTTTGATTCTGCAGACCACGTCGATTCAAAGGAAACATATCTCATCCACGAACCTATGGCAGCAGCTTTGGGAATCGGATTGGACGTAGAGGAACCTATTGGTCACATGGTTATTGACATAGGGGGCGGAACAACAGAGATTGCCGTCATTGCATTGTCAGGCATTGTCACCGACCAGTCCATCAGAATAGCAGGAGATGAGTTTACCAATGACATCATCGACTACATGAAAAGAAAACACAATATTCTGATTGGAGAAAGAACGGCAGAACAAATCAAAATTCACGCAGGTGCTGCCATGGCTGAAATCCAGGATGCACCACCAAAATATGCTGTAAATGGCCGGGACCTTCTGACTGGTATACCTAAACAGGTATTTACGTCTCACGGCGAAGTGGCTGAAGCATTGGACAAATCTATTGCAAAAATAGAAGAAGCCATCCTCAAAGCATTGGAAGATACTCCACCAGAGTTATCATCAGATATCTTTAAAACCGGATTATACCTGACAGGAGGAGGCGCATTACTCAGAGGGTTGGATGTAAGAATCAGTTTGAAAACAAAATTAAATGTGATCATTGCTGACGATCCGTTAAGAGCCGTTGTAAGGGGAACGGGTATGGCGCTTAAAAACTCTCATAAGTTTTCCTTCCTGATAGACCGGAAGAGTATATGATTTTATTTGATAACAAAGTATGAACAGTGTTTTTCAATTATTTATAAAATATGGGTATCACCTCATTTTTATTATACTTGAGATATTTTGTTTTTACTTGATTATCCAATACAACAGGGTACAAAATGAAATTTTCTGGAACTCTTCGAATGTGTACATAGCCAGGCTGGCTACGTCCACCAATAAGATGTATCAATACCTGAATATCAGACAGGTGAACGATAGTTTGTCTCGTGAAAATGCCAACCTCATCGAAAATCTCATCCGCATAGAATATGTTAATACAGAGATCCCTCAATTGGATTCTGCTTTTTCACAATATTCGATCATTCCGGCACCTGTATGCAATCATACATTTCAATTGGCCAACAACCATATTACTCTTTGTAAGGGCAGACGGGAAGGCATCGAACCCAATATGGGTGTTATCAGCGAAAAAGGGCTTGTTGGCATCGTCAGGAATGTCTCCGACAATTATGCTCATGTCATTTCTTTGCTGCATAGTCAGACCCGCATCAGTTGCGCTGTTCAATCGAGAAATACCCATGGAAACCTCGTCTGGAAAACAATGGATCCACAGACCATGATTTTGGAATCAGTCCCAAAACATCAGTATATTGCTATCGGTGATACAGTGGTAACCAGCGGTTATTCGACCATTTTTCCAAAAGGAATTAAAGTCGGCCGCATAGAAAAATTTGAGGTTGTTCCGGGAAGCAACAGTTTTGAAATCACTGTAAAATTATTTCAGAATTTATCTTCATTACCATACGCTTATGTCGTAAAAAACCGGTTTGCAGCTGAGCAGCTGCAACTGGAAGAGGAGGTAAAAAATGAATAGTCTCTGGACAACACAAATCTGGCGATTTATCAGTCTTTTACTGGTACAGGGATTGATATTCAAACAAATTCAGTTTGCCAACGAACCCTGGTACTATCTGCATATTTTTGTTTATCCTTTGTTTACTTTATTGCTTCCCGTCAAACTTCAGAATTCTGTCGTTCTGGTTTTGTCATTTGTCATGGGACTTTTGGTAGATTGGTTTTACGATTCTCCCGGTGTTCATGCAGCAGCGATGGTGTTTACAGCTTACCTACGGCCTTTGATTTTAGGGATTCTTGAGCCGTATGAAGGATATAATATGAATGAGATACCCGGTTTAAAAAGAATGGGGCTTGGTTGGTTTGCTTCTTATGTTTCTATACTTTTGATCGTCCATTTATTTTTTTACTTCAGTGTGGAAGCATTTTCATTTGTATTTATTTTTGACATCGTGATGAATACTTTATTTACGTTTATCGCTTCCCTTTTTGTCATCCTGTTACTGCAGTATATTTTCAGCTCAAAGTAATATGGAAAATAAAGACAGACATAAAATTATCATCATCTTTGTCATATTAGGAGCATTATTACTGACTTTCAGAAGTGCACAACTTCAGTTATTCACCAAAAAATATAAAGAGCAGGCGGCAAGAACAACTTTGTACAAAAACATCATATATCCTGCGCGGGGTTTATTGTATGACCGAAATGGTAAACCTTTGGTACTCAATTATCCGATCTATGAAATATTGGCCATCAAAAACAAGGTCGATCCGGCCATGGACACAACAAATTTCTGCCGTTTATTAAATATTGATATAGAAACTTTTAAAAAAAATCTGGATAAAGACTGGTCAAATCCAAAATTTCACAAAGCGATTCCTTTTGTATTTCTCAATAAAATCAGCCCTGAACAATTTGCCGTATTTCAGGAGCACATGTACAAATTTCCGGGATTTTATCCGGTACAACGATATATAAGGGCTTATCCGCATCAACATGGTGCCCATGCTTTGGGATATATGGGAGAGGTTAACAAAGAAATTATTGAAAAATACGGCGATAAGTATGCAGCAGGTGACTTTATCGGAATATCAGGCATTGAATATGCCTATGAAAATGAATTGTCAGGAGAAAAAGGTGTGCAATATATCCTGAGAGACAACCTGGGCAGAATGGTTGGTTCATTTGATAATGGCAGACTGGATTCTATGGCTGTTTCCGGTGAAGATATTGACCTGAGTTTAGATATTGACCTGCAGGCTTATGGTGAGTCATTATTAAAAAACAAAAGAGGCGCTATCGTTGCTATAGAACCTTCCACAGGGCAAATTCTCGCTTTGGTTTCGTCCCCTTCCTTTGATCCCAATTTATTGACCCTGGACGAAAAAAGGGGAAAAGGTATCAAATTATTGTTGCTCGATTCCATCAATAAACCTTTGAACAACAGAGCCGTAACCAACAAATACCCTCCGGGATCTATTTTTAAGCCCATTTTGTCTCTGATCACGTTGCAAAAAGGCACGACCTATGCTTCCAAAACCATTTATTGTCCGGGATACTACCGTTTGAGCGCTACCAAAGTCCAGAAATGTCATGGCCACAGTGTGCCCAAAGACATCAGTGAAGCCATTCAACATTCATGTAATACTTATTTTTTTCAGTTATACAGGGATTTTGTCGATCAGTACGGATACAAAAAACCGGGTGTCGGATTGGATACGCTGGTAAGTTATTTGTATGATTTCGGACTTGGAAAAAGACTGGGTGTCGATCTCAGTTATGAAAACAAAGGGTATGTTCCTACCTCTGAATACTATAACAGATTGTATCGGAAAGAAGTCAACGGATGGCGTTCTGTATGGACATTGTCCCTGGGTATCGGACAGGGAGAGATGCAGCTCACCACTATTCAAATGGCCAATCTGGCTGTAATTCTTGCCAACAGGGGATTTTATTACACTCCTCACCTTATCAAACAATTTCGTTCCGGAAAACCACTTCCCATAGAATATTCTATTCCTAAAAAAGTAAGAATCGATAAAAAACATTTTGCTCCTGTCATCGATGGGTTGGAAAAAGTGGTTTTATACGCAGCCCGGTCAGCCTATGTGCCGGGATTGGATGTTTGTGGTAAAACAGGAACTTCTGAAAATGTACATGGAGATGACCACTCGGTATTTTTTGGTTTTGCACCCAAAAACAAACCCAGAATAGCCATTGCGGTATTTGTTGAAAATGCCGGTTTCGGAGCTGAATGGGCAGCACCGGTGGCTGGTTTGATGATCGAAAAATATTTGAATAAAGAAATCAGTCCCGCAAGAAAATACCTTGAAGAAAACATGATCAAAGGCATACTTGTCGACAACGAGGTTGAGTATATTGTTCCTGAAGAACAATAACATCAGCGACGTTTTATTGCAATTTCAGGGTACCGGTTTTAGTTTTCCGAAGGTATAATCTGTGATTAATTCAATTTTTTGGATATAGAAATCTGACCGGAGATATAATCAATATCATGTCTGTAATTTTCTGTACGGTAAACAGGGTTTAAGGCCTTTCCATACTGTACTTCCGTTGAAAACATAAAATCATTCCAAAATACCTTCTTATATCCTATCCCTGCGGTCATGGAAAGATTGAGATTATTCATCTGAAGGACATCATAATCGACAGAAAAGTGTTTGTTTTTGATCGCACTGTGGTGACTTTGAATGGTGACATCTGAAATCCGGTTATTCAGGACCACTTCGGTTCTGATACCACCGGAAAGAAACAGACCTTCTCCCTGAGTAAGGGGAAAATATTCTACCGCCAATGGAATCGAAAGAATGTCTGATACATTGTCCATGCTAAAATCCAGCAACACATCTTCATTTTCATTTACCGCGCTACCAGTAGATCGGGCTAAAATGAGATAAGTGCTGACATTTCCCAAACCGGTAGGCAAGCTGTGACTGAATTGGTTTTCATAATCATTTCCGCTGATCATTTCGGTCGACTTTAAATACTCTAGATTGACCTGATATCGGGATTGCTGATTTCGACGATAGTATTCCAAACCTCCTGAAAACGACCATCTTTCGGAAAGTTTTACATTTGTTTTGATGCCGAAAAGAGAAGAAATTTCAGTTTTTTCACCGATTAACAGCTCTCTAAGCGGATTGGTAAAACTTCCTTTTTTCCTGTCCATCCAATAATACATTCCTGCAGAAGGTCCTATATAGATATCAGATGATGAAGATTCCTTTTTGATTTGTGGATTTTTCGGTAAAAGAAGCAAAGGTTTGATCAGACCGATTTCAGGATATTGAATAAAAGGTCCTGAACTTATAAGCTGCGGTGGAAAAACCGGCGTTTCGTTTTTTTCATCAACCATAAGAGGAATGTCAAGATTTTCAACCGGTGGGTCTTCCCTGACCATCATTTGTTTTGGTTCAGGAGATTCATTTTGTCTGATAAAAGAATTTGATCGGTTTGCTGAAGGAGAAAACGCTCTGTTATTCCGGAAATTATTTGTTGCTGTAGGCGAAGCAACAGCATTAATCTTTTCTGTATCCTTTGGTTGCTGATTTTGTTTAATTGCCGTTTCATTTTGTAAAATCTGTGTGTTATTTTTACAAAGTTGTAAGGCTGATTGAAGTTCGGCAAGATTTTGTTTTTGCTGATAAGAATGATAAGAAAGGATTCCTGAAAGTAAAACAAGAGAGGCTATCACAATTGGAAGCCAGGGAAATCTTCTATTGGTTTTACTATTTTTATCCAACTCTAAAGAAATGCCTTGCCATACGGCGTCTTCCGGAGTATTCCATTTATCCGGTTTAACAGGTTGATTAAATTTATCCCTGAAAAATTTTTCTATATTTTGATTGTCGTCCATGATGTTTATTTTAATATCATTTCAAGTTTACTCCGCAACATTTTTTTAGCTTTCATGAGCTGCGTTTTTGAAGTACTTTCCGTGATACCTAATTTTTGACTTATTTCCTGATGATTAAAACCTTCGATTACATACAAATTAAAAATGGTACGATATCCCAGAGGCAAACCGTGAATCATTTTTGTAAGGTCTTTTAATTGCAACTCTGATAAAATATCAACGTCGCTTTCCATTTCATGCTGGTTTTCTGATATAGGGCTGAATAATAATTTTTTCTTCCTGATTTTTTCCAGACAAGTATTGACAAATACTTTTTTTATCCACGAAATCAGGTACCCTTTATTTTCATCGTATTGATGCAAATCTCTGAAAACCTTTACAAATCCTTCCTGTAAAACATCCAATGCATCTTCTCTGTCACTAAAATATCTCTGACAAAGCACAAATAATGTGACTTTGTATGACTCATACAATTCTTTCTGAGCCAATCTGTTGCCGGCGATACATTGTTTGATTTTTATCGGATCCATAATGTAATAATATATTGTGTTTGTACTTGTTAAAAAGTTGCTTCACTCTGAACAAAAATTTATCGTTTAGGTTTTGTTATAAAAAGATTAAACAAAAATTTATTTTTCAGGCAACCTTTTTTTTGAACCCATCACTTTATCATTTGTCATTGAAACTTTTTTTATCATACACAAAATACAATCACATGAGATTAAAATTTTTACTTTTAGTTGTGATGTTGTCCATCGTAAGAATGGTACAATCACAAACGGTAGTTGACATTATCGTCAATTCACCGGACCATGAAATCCTTGAAGCAGCTGTTATCGCTGCCGGATTGGATGGAGCATTAAGTGGTGAAGGACCTTTTACGGTTTTTGCACCAACTGATGATGCTTTTAATGCGTTGCCAGCAGGAACGATTGATGCGTTGTTGAATGACATTCCAACATTGACGTCCATTTTGACTTATCATGTTGCAGGAGCTAATGTATTGTCAACGGACCTGTATGATGGAAGAGAAATTTTAACCTTAAATGGAAAAGTTGTTCAAGTACGCATAACACCCAATGGAGTTTTTATAAACGACGCACAGGTTACAGTTGCCGATGTTACAGCTGAAAATGGTGTAGTGCACGTTCTTGATGCTGTATTGATTCCTTCATCAGGAACCAGTGTTTTTGACATCATCGAGGGTTCAGACGTTCATAATACCCTTGAAACAGCCATCAGAGCTGCTGAATTGGTAACAGCACTTTCTGATGAGGATGAAGTTTACACTGTATTTGCTCCAACAGATGCAGCTTTTGCCGCACTACCTTCCGAAGTTTTGGCTGCAGTTTTAGCTGACAGAGAGTTATTGAGAGATGTTTTGTCATATCACGTTGCAAATGACACGTTAGACTCAGATTTTCTTGCATTAAGCGACGGCGACTACGTACAATTGTTAAATAACAAAACAGCAACCATCAAAGTAAATGACGATGGTATTTTCATAAATGATGTCCAAGTTATTATAGCGGACCTTTTTGCAGACAACGGAATCGTTCATGTAATTGACGCAGTTCTGCTTGCACCGGATTCCACTGTTACAAATGTTATCCGAAATTCGCCTAACCATACTATACTGGAAAATTTACTCGATTCTACAGAGTTTTCTGTTCCATTAGAGGGTTATGGACCATTTACGGTTTTTGCACCAACAGACGCAGCGTTCAATGCGTTGCCTGCAGGAACAATTGAAGCTTTATTGGAAGACATTCCAACATTGACATCAATATTGACATACCATGTGGCAGGTGTTGATGCTTTGTCTACTGATTTGACCAACGGACAGGAAATTGTTACGTTAAATGGTGAATCCCTCACGGTAACCATCAATGCAGATGGCGTTTTTATCAACGATGCAAGAGTAACTGTGGCAGATTTGGTTACTGACAATGGTGTAGTACACGTTATCGATGCCGTATTATTGCCACCTGCTTCAACTACCGTGGTTGACATCATCGTCAACTCACCGGATCATACCATTTTAGAAACAGCCGTTGTTGCTGCCGACCTGGCCGGAGTATTAAGCGGTGAAGGACCATTTACGGTTTTTGCACCAACAGATGCAGCATTTAATGCTTTGCCAGCAGGAACGATAGAAGCTTTATTGAATGATATACCTACCTTGACATCGATTTTGACCTACCATGTTGCAGGAGGAAATGTTTTGTCTACTGATTTGACCAACGGACAGGAAGTTGTAACCTTAAATGGAGAATCAGTCACTGTTACCATCAATGCTGACGGCGTATTCATCAATGATGCACAGGTAACTGTTGCAGATTTGGTTGCTGACAATGGAGTAGTACACGTTATCGATGCCGTATTGTTGCCACCAGCCCGAACTACCGTAGTAGACATTATTGTCAACTCACCTGATCATACCATTTTAGAAACAGCTGTTGTTGCTGCCGGATTGGCCGGAGCACTGAGCGGCGATGGACCTTTTACCGTTTTTGCACCAACAGATGCAGCATTTAATGCTTTACCTGCAGGAACGATAGAAGCTTTATTGAATGATATACCTACCTTGACATCGATTTTGACTTACCACGTTGCAGGTGTTAATGCATTGTCTACAGATTTGACAAACGGACAGGAAGTTGTCACCTTAAATGGTGAAAGTGTAACCGTTACGATCAATGCTGATGGGGTATTTATCAATGATGCACAAGTAACTGTAGCAGATTTGGTTGCTGATAATGGTGTAGTACACGTCATTGATGCCGTATTATTGCCACCGGCTGAAAGCAATACAGTGGTTGATATCATTGTCAACTCACCTGATCATACCATTTTAGAAACAGCTGTTGTTGCTGCCGGATTGGCCGGAGCACTGAGCGGCGATGGGCCTTTTACCGTTTTTGCACCAACGGACGCTGCTTTTAGTGCGTTGCCTGCAGGAACGATTGAGGCTTTATTGAACGACATCCCGACATTGACTTCTATTCTTACCTACCATGTTGCAGGCGGAAATGTATTGTCCACTGATTTGTATGACGGAAGAGAAATTTTGACCTTAAATGGTAAAGTAGTTCAAGTACGTATAACACCTGAAGGTGTATTTATCAATGATGCATTGGTTACAGTTGCCGATATCACAGCAGACAATGGTGTGGTTCACGTGATTGATGCTATATTGCTTCCATCATCCGGTACAAGTGTCTTTGACATAATTGCAGGTTCAAACGTTCACAATACCCTTGAGACAGCCATCAGAACTGCGGAATTGGTAACCGCACTTTCAGATGAAGATGAAGTTTATACCGTATTTGCACCAACAGATGCAGCTTTTGCAGCACTACCGGCCGGAGTATTAGATGCAGTATTAGCAAATAAAGAATTGTTGAGAGATGTGTTGGCATATCACGCTGTAAACGACGAACTTGATGCCTCATTTTTAGAGAATTTTACCGATGGGTATATTCAGATGCTTAATAATAAAACCGTTACCATCAATGTCAATGATGACGGAATTTTTATCAATGATATTAAAATCATTGTTGTCGACTTGTTTGCTGACAATGGTATTGTTCATGTTATTGATGCTGTAATGCTTGCACCGGATTCCACCATTATAGATGTAGTCAGAAATTCACCTGCACATACTATTTTAGAAAATTTGTTGGATGAGGCAGAATTTTCTGATCCATTGGAAGGATACGGTCCGTTTACTTTGTTTGCACCGACAAATGCAGCCATCCAGGCATTACCAGCAGAAGTGATTCAGGCTTTGAGCGAGGATATCGGATTATTGGAAGATGTTCTTGCGTATCATTTGTTGCAGGGAACAGCCTTATCAACCGATTTATCGAATGGTCTTACAGTTCCTACCTTATTAGGTAAAAACATAACCGTAACCATCAACAATGACGGCGTATTTATCAATGATGCAAAAGTTATTCTTGCAGATATCAGAACGGACAATGGTGTGGTACACGTACTAGACGCAGTATTATTACCTAAGACAACAGTTGTTGACATCTTAGGAGAAAGAGACGAATTGTCTACAGCACGTTTACTAGTCAATTTATCCGGATTGGAAGCAGCGCTGAATGGTGACGGACCTTTTACGGTATTTGCACCTGATGACAATGCTTTTGACACAGCTCCTTTAAGTTTGTTGGAATATGCTACTTCAAGCCAGGCTAACCTTCAGAATGTATTATTATTCCACACCGTTCCGGGAAGAGCTTTGTCTACGGATTTGTCAAACGGTCAGAGCCTTACAACTGCCAACGGCAAAGCCCTTTTGGTAACCATCAACAACAATGGTGTATTTATCAACAATGCTCAGGTAATCGAAGCTGACCTTGTTGCTGAAAACGGAGTAGTACATATCATTGATGAAGTATTAGACATATTGACTTCATTAGATGATATTATCGAAAATAAAATCAGTATCTATCCGAATCCTACAGCTGATTTTCTTAGAATATCTAATGCGACATACGGCAGTGATGCGGTATATTACATTACAGATATGCAAAACAGAATCATCAGACAAGGCAAAGTTCAGGAAACAGAACAGATAGATGTTCGCGAGATCCAGTCCGGTCAATACCAATTATTGATTCAGGACGGACGCAAAGTAAGCTCAGGAAAGTTTGTAAAAGTTTTCTAATAGTTTTTGTGTTAATAATTAGTTTGCAAAAGGGCCCTCCGGAAGCGGGGGGCCTTTTTTTGTGTAAAAAAGAACGGCTATTGCTACTTTTGGAATATTTTGTACTACTGTTTTTTGACCAACCCGCAAGATCTGGTATACAAACTGGTTAATTTTCTTTACATATAATTACCTGAAAACCAACTTCAATTCTCGTTCGAAGACGGGTATGTATTTTGCAAAGACAAAAACAAATTTCTTACACTGCTAGACGATCATCCGGAAAACATTGACTTATAATGTGTATCAAAAGTATAAAATTGTCAGTCCGTTTTGTTTTGTAAAAAATCTTCGGCCCTTGTGAAATATTCGATGGTCAAAATCAAGAGAATAAAACAAAAAAATGTGACTTTTTGCATCACGGCCAATAAGCCCCAATCCCCGGCGCCATACAAGTACAAAGTGAAATAAAAGATAAGCAGGCTCACTATACAAAACATCTTCAACCAAAACATCTTTGTCTTAAGAATAAAGACGGTAATGTAAAACAAACCAAGCATGGTCAACGTACTGGAAACAGGTACCATAATGTCATGTAAGGGTGTTGTTATCAAAAAGATTAATAACATATTAATATAACCCACAGAAGTCAAAACCAGTGCTGTATGTTTATGCGGTATTTTTCGGGAGGTATGAATAAAAAAAAGCCCGTACCCTACAGAATGGAATACCATGCCGATAAGTGCCCAAATCCTTGATGGATTGACAGCACCATTGAGTGCTTTGTCCAAAAACAAGTTGCTAAAAAAGTTATTTGACCAGTCAAATCCTACGGAGTTTTTGTCAGGGATGGATCCGCCCGGATATAATATGGTGGCAATAACAAGAAAAACCACTGAGAAAATTATACATATCAGAACCGAATTTTTTACCATTTGCTACCGGAATTTATTGATTATTTTTTTTGTATGATATTGTGGTGTGCTTTTACTACTATCGTTTTGTTAATGTACTATAGGTGGGGGGCTACCACGAACCCCCGGCCTGTTAAAAATGTACTGTCAGCTGCCTTCATTGATTTCGATTTTAATTATTCAACATTCCTTTCAAGCTGATGTCTTTATTTCTTAGGTCAAGCCCACCTTCATAAACAGATTTCAGGTTTACAAGAAAGAACGACCAACCGGAGTCACACCCAAGTCGGATTCCTTGTTTTGAATGATCGTCTGTCGGAATATTTTTTTGCGTTAGTTCTACTATTACATAATTGTCTTGAGTAGAAAGTTTTATGTCAACCAAACAGTTACCTGCAAATGTAAATTGTATAAAATCCTTTCCATTCGTATCCGTAATTTTGCCGTGTTCAGTAGTGTCAAATAAATACCAATTCCATTCGTAGGAAAATCCTTTTTCTATTGGGTTGTTTTTACCTATTGGTGTTTCGTTAGTGTCAGAAAAAACAGCCCTGCTTAAAAACCATTTTTCAATTTCTGATGCTTTTGTCCAGGCATCATAAATATCAGAAAGTTTTGTTTTAATTGCTATTTTTCGCGTAAATGTCGTCCAGTCGAAACCTGTCATTGTATATGTGTTATTTGTTATGAATGTTCTGCTTATTTTGATGATCCTTAGTCTTCATTATTCGCGGCTACTTTATGCATACCTGACGGAACTTACCGATATGTGGGGGTTGAAATGATGATGTATTTTTCTATGGTGTATCTCTTTTATATATTTTGCTATTTATCAATTCACCGTTAAGAAGTTTAATTTGTAGGAAATATATTCCATTAATAATATCAGATAAATCTATTTGATTTTCATTTACTTCTTTGACTAACTTTGCATTCATATCAAATAAATTAACTTTTTCTATTTGTTTGTCAAATTCAATAGTCACAATATTTGATGCAGGGTTCGGAAATATTTTCAAATTGTTTAGGTCTACATGATTTGTTGAACTTGGCGTTACATACACTTCAAATATATCGTCTGTTACAGAGCACCCTAATGAATCAGTAATCTTAAGATTATAAAATACAGTTGTGTCATTCCATACTTTGGGATTTTCAAGTGTAGTGTCCGAAATCATATAATTTGGACTCCATTCAAATTTTGTGTGTGGCCAATTACTTTGAGCGGCAATCCAAAGTTCAATTGTATCCGTGGGAGATTTACCTGTAATTTTATCAACTGTTAGAAAGGTCCAATCGCTGAAATTTAATTCTACAGAATCAACACAAGTTTCATTTGTGGATGTAATTCCTTTCAGATAATACTTTACTGTCCTTTCAAAATGTTGCTCAATGGTTGGTTCAAGTATAGTCGTATCAGACAGCATAATTGACGCATAATAGTACTTGTCTAGCGTAGGTTCATAGAAACTTGATTCCCATTTCAAATCTACAATATTCCCACTTAATACCTCTCCATACAATTTTGCTCCACTTTGTATCTCATCTTGACATAGATTCCTGTTCGCACCTGCATCAACTATACACTGACTAAACAATTGACTAAATGACAAAAGTATCGATAAATTTAAGCCAATTATGGTTTTCGTTTTCATTTAATTTTTTTTTATATCATAAAATTTACTGATTGACACACCACCCCTTTTTCATTTTTTTAAACTATTGAAAAACAATCCATAAAATTTAATCCTTTCATTTATTTATCAGTTATGAAACGTTTACCATACGTTTGAAAATATCTTTCCTTCATCTTACCGAATACAAATATAATAGATAATCTCATCAGGCGGTACCATTTTACAAAAAAGTGTAATAATTTGATTGAGGAAGGACTTTTGTAAACCTGTCTGTTTGGATATTTGTCGATTTGCTTTGACGGATTGTTATAAGGTTGATAGTTTAAGTGACGCGCATGTTACAAACTTACACGGCCATTGGACATCTTTTTGGATGACCCGAAAAACGCCTAAACCTATTATTAAATTGTGAAACCCCTGAATTGTTAGGTTAACAACTTCAATCTACATCATGAAGTATAGCCCACCTAAATCCCAAACACCGTCACCTCTATCCTTCAAAAATACCTTGCGCCTAATACATGACACATGTTTTTACTCTAAAATTAAAATTATGTTAAAATGTGGTTTGTATAAAAAATCTACATTATTTTTGTTTCATAAAATGAGCTGAAAGAATAAAAACATAAATTATTTATTAAACAAAATAAATAAATCTTGTAAAATAACCATAACGTATTAATTCTATTTCTTAACTGTAAAAACTAAATTGTATGATTGTTCCATCTATGACTTATGAGGAGATTCATGTAGAAATGATTAAAGACGGGATTGATGTTCTGATTAAAATTTTTGCTTTTCGAAAACAATTTGACAGAGAAGTGCTAAAATCATGTCGGTATCCGGTCATCAGATCCTATGATTTTGTCACCAAAGAAAGAAAAAATAAATATAACATCACGTTCAAAGCAAAAAAAAGAAGTCACCGAAGAAATCCTGTTTTTACCATTTATACTGTTTTTGACCGTCCTGAGGGCAAATATGCAGCCACTACGGTTGACTTTAAGTCTGTCGTAGTTTATCCTCCCCATTTTTTTAAGAGATATCGCGAAAGAATCCTGAAAGATGATACCATCTCAAATAAAAATCTGATAAAATTATTTTTCAGAAATGACTGGGGGTTTCACGGGACCTTAGTTAATAAAAACTTCGAAGAAGTTTACCAATCATATGAAGACGTTGCGCCAAATGAAAAAATCAGTTTTGTGGCTGCCCTGACCGAGGGTTATTGTTTTGGTGAACATCTAGGCACAGTGACTATTTTGAAGACCATTATCTCTGAAGAAATGTTGTTTGAAAAACAAAAAAAAATATTCAAATCGCTTCAGGAAACGCACCATGAGGAAAACGCAGAAAGATTCGGTAAAATTTTGTACCCCTATCTCAGCATGTCGGGATAAGAAGGTCAAATAATTTGCGTTGTCTCCTCACAACACCACAAAACCGCAACACCATAAAACCTTTTACCATTTCCCGGTATAATCTACTTTCAACGGTTTGCTCACCCAAACATTGTCGCGAAGATAAAAGCGCCACGACCGGTGCGAACAAGCACCAACATGTTTGCTCATGCCAACCCGGGGACCGGAAACCACAGTCTCCGGAAGGATCTCCTCTGAAGCATCATACAATCTGACAGGTGATCTTTGTTCAAATAATTTTTGGCCGTCCATTTCCTTGTGGATTCCCAAAGCCACCGTGAGTTTTCCGGGACCATTGACCAGCACAGGTTTGTCTTTGTTTATGCCTCTCTTTTCCATCATCATTTCGACACCTTCCAAAGGTTGTACGGCTCTGATTAACACAGCATGGGCAAATCCTTCGGGTCCGGTGACCACATTGACCATAGGGTGGACACCGTAACATATGTACACATATGCATGACCGCCTTCGTAAAACATGGTTTTTGTTCTCTCCGTACACCGGCCACCATAGGCATGGCATCCACGGTCATCAGGTCCCCGATACGCTTCTGTCTCCACAATCATTCCGGACGACATCATTCCATTAACCTCAGTGACCAGGATTTTTCCCAAAAGTTTTTGAGCCATCGACACTACATCTTCGTCCTGATAAAAAGATGATTCTAACAGTACCATACTAAGAATTTGGATCTTTATCCGGAATAAAACTCATCGCTCTTTCGGTCAGGGCCGTAATCGTCAGACTTGGATTGACACCAATATTGGCTGATATCATACTTCCGTCACATATCCACATATTCTGGTAGTTAAATACGCGGTTCTGATCATCAATCACACCATCGGTTACATCCTTCCCCATACAGGCGCCACCCAAAATATGTGCCGTCGTCGGTATGCCAAGGAGGGTTTCAGTATTTAAGACCATCGCCTTACCATTGACGATGGCTTCAGTTTTTTTGGCGAGCTCCTGAGCAACAGGATTATAGGCTGAGGGCGCTTTCCCTTTTTCCATTTTACTGGACAATCCTCCCCAAAAAGGTCTGGCAAACCGTAAAGTGGAGTCGATACTTTCCATATAAAGAAGTATCTGCGTCCTTTTTGCCCAATCATCAATAAAAAAGGCTTTAAAATTTTTGACAGGATGGGTGATCAGCTCCACCACCATGCCGGCAAGTCTCGCTATCGCATGGTTACTGCTGACCATCGGAGCCATCAAAAGCCTCCAGAATCCCGAACCTTCAGGATATTTGACAGGTTCCAAATGACGGTTTTCATCGATTTCCAAAATGGAGCCAATGGCTATTCCTTCTGAAAAATTGGCTTTTTTGTCAAAACTCGTCACGCCGATCAGGCTCTCTGAATTGGTTCTGACACCGTTTCCCAAAGTTGACGGAAGTCGTTGGAGGCTGCTCTTTTTTAATCTCAATAATAATGACATGGTGCCCAATACGCCGCCGGCAAAAATGACTGATTTGGTTTTTATTTTTGTTTTTTTTCCGAAAGGAGAAAAAGTCGGTTTATAGGTGATTTCATATCCTTTTGTTCCATCTTCATCCAAGGGTTTTACATCCGTTACTTCCTGTTCGGCATAAATTTTTGCACCCAATCCTTGTGCCAGATACAGATAGTTTTTATCAAGGGTGTTTTTGGAATTATACCTGCAACCCAACATACAGCCACCACATAGGATACAACCTGTTCTGCTTGGCCCTTTGCCATCAAAATAAGGATCTGCGACCTCTTCGCCGGGTTTTCCGAAATACACAGCGACATCCGTTTTAAAAAAATGGTCTTCTCTGCCGGTTTGACGGGCGAGTTCCATCATCACCTTTTCACTTTTTCCGGTGTAAGGATGGGTATTGGTGCCCAACATTTTTTTGGCCGTTTCGTAAAAGGGTTTCAATTCGTTTTCCCAATCCCGCAACCCCTTCCAGCTGCCGGAGTTAAAAAACGGACTTTTTGGTACCGGCAAGGTATTGGCATACACAAGAGATCCCCCACCAACTCCTGTACCACTCACGACAGTAACATGTCGGAAAAACGACAGGTTGAACAATCCTTTCCAACCCAAAAGCGGCATCCACAACCATTTTTTAAGGTTCCAGTTGGTCTTTGGGAAATCTTCCGGTTTTAAAAACCACTTTCCTTTTTCAATGACAAGGACTTTATACCCTTTTTCCGAAAGGCGTAGTGCGGAAACCGAACCACCGAATCCGCTCCCGACAATGACAAAGTCATAAACAATATCCGAATGCTTCACAACATATCTGATTTAAAAAGTAAAGATAAACTTTTTGTGATTCTGACCCTAATTTGATTTCCGGTTTGGAAATATTTTATCCTTAATACATTAATTTATCCTTCATGATCTTTAAACGGATGTCTGATGACATAATCCGTATCAGGTTTCACCATAGACACAATCGGACTGACAAGATTGTTCCAAATGGGATTGCTGTGTTTGATATAAAGATATAAAGGAACATCAACAGCACCGACGGTTGATTTGATTTCTATGGCAGTCCTGGAAAAATCGATATTTTCTGTTTGTTTTTCAATAGATTGTCCTACGATATCATACAACATATTGAGGTAAAGCTGACAATGTCGGTTGGCTTCTTTGTCATAACCTAAAAAGTGTGCGTGCAATTTTTTTTCATTGACGATGGTGGTGCTGAATCCTACCATAGTATCATGGTGCCAATAGGTGGTGAAGGTAAGTTTGTCGTCAAA
Organism: Saprospiraceae bacterium; assembly: GCA_022842725.1. Classification (GTDB taxonomy): domain Bacteria; phylum Bacteroidota; class Bacteroidia; order Chitinophagales; family Saprospiraceae; genus OLB9. Next base: position 96,350 of record JALHOZ010000001.1, on the reverse strand, counting down.
AACCCGTTTTAAGGTTTCGAAATAGTTTTTATGGAGTATAAATGTATTAAAACTGGCCTGGTCCGAGACATTTTGATACAAAGAAAAAATCCTGTCTTCATGTTGGCGGATCTCTTCTGCAGAAAAATGTCTGATTTGAAATGAGCTGATATCTTTTCTTGCTTTTTTTAAACGGACCCTGTATTTTGATTTCATCGAATCCGTGTAGTTTTCAAAATTTTTCCATTCCTTCCTGACAGGCATAACCATCGTCGGTTGTACGGTAAATTCCATAAACTCATTGGTTTCAGCGTGTTTTTTTCGGCTATCGGCAAAATCTTTGACAATAACCAATCCGACTGGGCGACCTTTTGCCAATAAATATTTCTGCAGACTATTGATGGAATCGTCTATCAGCTGCCATTGTTTTTCAGACGTTATCCCTTCACTAAATCTGAAGCCGTACTCTCCGGTCAACAATAAGTTGCCGCACACCAATGTCGGAAAATTAATGGTTTTGATGACCGCCTTTTTAAGTTTTTGAAAAATATCGTGCGGTGCCGGTTTTGTGTCTCTGATATTTTCATGAAGCCGGAAAAATTTCCATTGAAAATATAATATGCCGATTTGTCTGTCGTTATCACGAACGACCACATAATAAGGCGTGATGCCATCTGCAGGAGCCGTTTCTAAGGTTCTCAGATAATCGGGAGATAAAAATATATCATCCCCGGATAGTTTTTGCCAAACATAAACTATATCATCAATTTTTTCGAAAATCTGAAATACCGTATTGTCAGAAACCAAAGAAATATCTTTCTCCTTTTTTTTGCAGACAGGTATGGATAATTCGGTCATATATTGTGATAAAATCGGAATAACAAAGAGTTATAAATAAAATCAGCGGCAAAATGTTTTAAAAGGTTTCATACTTCAGACTAAAACAGGGAAAATAACGACGAAAGTACCTACAAAACCATTTTTTTTTGATTTTAGTATCCGGATTGATAAAAAATAATAAATGTTCAGCTATAATCCTCTACTGATTAATGTAAATATCCTGTAATGACAAAATCAATTTAAGAAAAAAACTTCATAGCGCATTGTAACTTGCATTTAATAATTTTTTGAGTAGGTAAATGATTATTACAAAGTGATTTGATATATTTCATATGATATACACCTTTTTTTATTGCTTTTTTAAAAACATAGCCGTTGTCTGCCTGTTTGGTAGTCAAAATACCATTATGCTTACGTGGCTCGATATCCTCAGATTTGCAACTTCCGGCAATCCGTCTCCTGACCAAAAAGTCAAAAAGTCGGATGATGAATGGAGGGAAATGCTCACCGAAGATCAATATTACGTCACCCGCAAAAAAGGAACGGAAAGACCTTTCAGTTCTGACATGTGTCAGTCATTTGAGCCCGGTAAATATGCATGTTTATGTTGTAAAACCCCGCTTTTTGACAGTACCCAAAAATTTGACAGCGGTACCGGATGGCCGAGTTTTACCCAACCGATCAAACCCAATGCAGTCTCCTATTATAAAGATCATTCTCACGGAATGTACCGCATTGAAGCCTTGTGCAATGCATGCGGAGCGCACCTTGGACACGTATTTCAGGACGGACCTAAACCCGGCGGTCTGAGGTATTGTATCAATGCGGTATCTCTTGAAAAGATCATACCTGTTGCCGGAGAAAAACAAACCGTTGTCTTCGGTGGTGGTTGTTTTTGGTGTACGGAAGCCATCTTTCAAAAGCTGAAGGGAGTGGAAAAAGTGGTCAGCGGGTACAGTGGTGGTAGCATCAAAAATCCTACCTATCATGAAGTTACCAGCGGCCTGACCGGTCATGCCGAAGTGGTAGAAATCACTTATGACCCAACCATCATTTCTTTTGAAGATTTGTTGCGCATCCACATTACTACCCATGATCCGACGACCTTAAACCGTCAGGGTGCAGACAGAGGAACCCAATACCGCAGTGTTATTTTTTACAGATCCGAAAAAGAAAAATCGATTATAGAAAACGTATTGGATGAGGTTTCGCCATATTTTGAAAATCCCATCGTCACAGAAGTGGCACCTTTTGAATATTTTTATTCAGCTGAAGATTACCACCAGAATTATTTTGAACTCAACAAAAACAAAAATCCGTATTGCAGCGTCGTCATCGAACCCAAACTCAAAAAATTCAGGGAGCTGTATCAGGAAAAGATGGTGTGAAGTGCTGGATGTATATCGGCAATTATATTTTGAAAAAAATAATAGTTGGTCCACCGCCAAAAAGTGTATTTCGGATTCTATCAATATTCCGTTTCTTCCCTCGTTCAGGGTAGCTATATACCGAATTGTTGAAAAAAATCAGGTATTACAACAAGGGAAGGTAGTGAAAATATAAAAAAGTTTTATGGTCCCGAAAACCTTCGGGATGGTGTTGTGGCGTTATGGGGCTACCAGGACATCCAAATTTATTTGGATGATAAAACCAATTCCTGCGACCTACGAGCTATTAACAACGAACTTCACACTACGAGCTCCCAGCTAAACCCTCCAAGCTCCGAACTGACCCCTCCGAGCTATTAGCTACGAACTTACCCCTCCAAACTTCCTCTTACTCCACCACCAAAACCGGTAAGGTTATCACATCGTTTTTTGTAACAATTTTGACAAAATATTTGCCCTTGACAGCCCTTGAGGTCTCGATATGAACGATATGGTCTCCGTCAGAAAAATATTCATTCCTGAACAGGGTTCTCACCATTTGGCCGGCTTCGTTGTATATTTCCATGGACACGGTTGTTCCGCTTTGTAGTTGAAACTGTACATGAGCCGGATAGGTCTGCTGAACGGAGATGGGATTAGGATAAATTTTTGCTTTTAAATCAGAACTTTCGATATCATACACATTACTGGTATTTTCCTCAAAGACGACGTTTTCATCGCCGGATTTATAAGGGACATACAACAAAGGTAAATAGTACATCTCATCTTTGGTACCTTCTCCCCAGGTCACAAACCTTGGCGGATTGCTGGGATTAGCCGGATTGTTGGCGGTATTGTCATATTTAGCAAATGCCCGGATTTTACTTCCTTTTTTGGCGATTTTATACCGGTCAAAATAATATCCTCCCTGCCAGTTAAAATCCCAATCATTGATTTTGATCAGGTTGGTTTTGCTGCCATCTGTATTTTCAATATAAACTTCCCAGTTTTTACCCAGATAGTGCATGTGTGGAAAAATACCTACCAGACTGACATCAAAAGGTACAGTATACACACCTTCAAAGTTCTTGATTTGGCCGGGCATCAGAAAAAAACTATTGGCACCACCGGTCAGATTAAACGGCAACATGATGTAATCTCTCACCGTCCTGTCGATAAACTCTGAATCTTCAGCAAAAAAGATATTGACCGTAGAAGAATCGGTCTCATCCACACTCCACGGTGCATAGTGCATCTGAATCACCAGATCGCTTCCTGCGGCCATATCCATAGCGATTCCATCAGGAAATCTCCTCGGCTTCTGACCCGGCACATATCCCGGATATTGGTCTCTGTTGATGACTTCAAATACGTCAAAGTCAGGATTTTCATCAGCACTGAATCCATACTCCGGTGTCTGATCGTCGTATTGTTTTGCTTTACCTGATACATCAGAAAAAAACAAAGCATGGTGGACAATTTTAGTATTTCCTGGTCTGAGTTCTATGGCTTTGATTTTTTTATTCTGGGTCAACCCTGACGGCAACACAAAATACCTGTATTCATCCGTCCCGGTGCCTTTATGGGTATAACTCCTGTCAAAAGTCAACACCAGATCGGGCTCTCCCAACAAAGAATTTTCAGGAAAATCCGGAAAAGTCGGCTCATCCGCCGGATTTCCCATCGGTGTTCCGGCTTCGACCCAATCAGCTATCGTTTTGATCTGACCATCTGTAAGATAATTTTCGTCCATAAACCTGCTATATGTTGGATCAGCTTTCCACGGTGGCATGATTTTATTTTGCGTGACATACCGGATACTGGTCGCCCAGTTGGATACTTCCTGATAATTGGTCAGTGAAAACGGTCCGATCTCACCCGGTCGGTGACACGAACTGCAATGTTTGTATATAATCTGCGCAACATCTTTTGTATACGTTGGCTGAGCAAAAGATTTGAATTGCCATGCTGACAAAAAGAAAAGGGTAAATATTATTTTATACATCTTTTAAAATGGATTTTCTGAATAATTGATGAAACAACCAATGGGTTCTGTCTGCTGAAAGGTTGGCGTTTTTCCTGATTGAATGGCAAATATAACATCTTTCAGGTAGTTTTGGGTGATGGACGACCGTCTTTTTCCGGGAGCATAAAAACGATTGTTGACCGCACCCCGATATATCACCTCTTTTTTACTTTCATTATACACCACGCACTCAGGCAATACGGTGGCCTGAAATTGTTTTGCAATAGTTTTTGAGTGATCCGTTTGGGTCATATACCTGACTTTGTACTTTTTCCTGAATTTTTCTATACCTTGTTCTGTAGTCGAATGATTGGGAAAATATCCGGCAAAACCAATTCCTGATTCTTTGGCCAAATCTGATATTTTATTGAGTTCCGGAGCTTCTTCCTGACAAATCCTGCATTCATCCAACAAAAATACATAGACAGTAAAACTATCTTTTGACTGAGCATTCATATGATCCGGCAAAAACAGCATCACAAACAAAAATAAATATAAAAAAACCGTAATTGATTTTTTTCTGATCATGAATGGATAGAATTGTCGGATATCATAAAATTTTCTGAATACCAATTTTTGGGTGTAGGTTAACCTTATAACGCAATATTGACGATTTTGTACTCATTTTTCCATAAAAAAGTGGTAATTGTACAAGATTCTACCCTTTTATAAAGATAAAAATAACTTCTTGTTCTTGAAAACGGTAGTTTTTTAGCCCAACATCAAATATTCGAGGGTTTTTTTGATATCATTAGCCTCAACTGTTCCAGTTTGTTGAGGAGCTCGCAACCAGTCAAAAAACACCTGTTTGGTCTTTTCATTTAAGGCTGACAAACGCGCCACTCCTCTTTTTTCAAGGGCAGCGGCATTACATTGTTGTTCGTATTGTCCGTTGATCGGGATGACCATTAACTTTTTTCTCAGATAGAGGGCTTCAGCCGGAGTTTCAAAACCGCCGCCTGTCAAAAGTGCCTGACAATGGATGATACTATCGTTAAAGTATTGCTGACTCACCGGAAAAAAAGTAATATTTCCTTCTTCATAAGGGTGGGTTATTCCGGGTAAAAACCAATGGACTTTGACCGGACTGATATCATTGAATATTTTTTTTACACAATCATAATCATAGGCAGGAAGATAAACCGTGAGATGACCCTGGTCTTTCGGTGTTACTGACAAAAACTCTTTTTTAATAATGGGCGGAAAAACAAACGAATCATAAGATTCAAAATGTAGCCCTACGTATTTTGATGCCGGAGCATAATGTTTTAACAGAAATTCACCGATAAAACTTTTTTTGTCCGGTCGCGGTGTATTTTTACTCATAAAACTGGCCTGATGACCAAACTGAACGGAAGGTATTTTTTTTATCCGGCACGCTCTTGCTGTAATATGTTCAAAATCATTGATGATTACATCATACTTTTCTACCGGAAGATCTCTGGCTTCTTTTAAAACCCTCATATACCTGATGGATTTGATGGTTTTCCAATAATCGAGATCACCACATTCCGAATAAAACAAACTAAGTCCTTCACTACGGTATTTTACCGGTAGTTCGTAAGGCAAACTGGCATTAGAGCCACTCAAAAAAATATCCACTTCCCCCATTTCTCTCAAATAGGGAAGCAACTGGTGTGCACGGCTTATGTGACCGTTGCCGGTCGCTTGTACGGCATAAAATATTTTCATACTGCAGCCTTGTTTTTTGGCATCACCTGATCCTGAACATTGTTTTTAAAAATAAAATCAAAAACCTCGGTTTCTGCTTCTTTTTCCCAATCCTCTTCCCATTCGCTGTGGACAGCTGTCTTGGGAATCGGTTCAAAATGCAGACGCCATTCACCGTCCTGATACTCAAGTGCAGAACAATTTTCTACCCAATCACCGGAGTTGAGATACAATATACTTTCCCGCTCGTGAGATAATATTTTGATTTGTGGCTGATGAATATGTCCGCAGATAACCACGTGATAATTCTGATCTATGGCCAATGCGGCTGCCGTTTGTTCAAAATCATTGATCCATTTGACGGCACGTTTGACGCCGTTTTTTATTCTTTTTGAAAAACTGACTTTTTCCCGTCCCAACCTTTCCAGCACATGATTGGTAAAACGATTCATCAATATCAGAATATCATATCCTTTACCTCCTAATTTTGCCAAAATTCTGGCCCAACCTCTGGTTGTTGCATCAAAAATGTCACCGTGAAATATCCATGTTTTTTTGCCATCAAGATTGAGCACAAGTTTGTCGTCAAGGATAAGATTTCCTATACACACAGATGAAAATCTCCTCAATGCATCATCATGATTTCCGGTAATGTAATACGTTTTAGTACCGTTTTCGGTCATTTTTAATATCTGCCTGATGACCTGTAGATGACTTTTGGGAAAATAGGATTTTTTAAAATTCCACAAATCCACAATGTCCCCGTTCAAAACCAGAATTTCCGGCTCTACACTTTTCAGATATCTCAATAAACAATCGGCATGACAACCGTAGGTACCTAAATGTATATCACTGATTATAACAACCTCAACTTTTCTTTTTGGCATAATATTGTCCAATATTTATATCGGACAAAGTTGAGGATTACATGTTAAGAAAATGTAAGTTCAAAAATAAGTTAATGTAAATTATTGTTCATTCTAATCTAAAATGATTGATATTCTGGATTTTATAAAGAAATTTTATTTCTAATATTATATGAATTTAAAATCATGTACGATCTTTAAAATTTATGTTGTTTCTTCAAACTCAACCGTTTTTGTCGGATCATTGGCGTCAAATTTTCCAAACTCACTGATATATACCCTGACCAGCATAAAAAATACCGACAACAACAACGGGCCGAATATAACACCCATAAATCCAAATAAACTTACGCCCATAAATACGCCTAACAAAGTCACCAAAGGGTGAACGTCTGCCAGTTTTTTCTGTACCATCAATCTGGCAATGTTGTCTACTGATCCGATTACAATAAATCCCCACAAACCTACACCAACACCTGAAAAAACACCATGATTACTGTATTGAAATATAGCCAGTGGCAAATAAACCAACATCGTTCCCAAAATAGGAATAACAGAAGAAATGGCTGTAAGCAATCCCATCAATAAAAATTCTTTAACACCAAAAATAGAATACCCTATGACAGCTACCAATCCCTGTAAAACGGCAACAATCGGAATACCCAAAGCATTACTATACACCAGGTTTCGGATTTCGGATATAACTTTTTTAGTATTCGCCGTTTTAAGTGGCAATGTCTTTTTTAGCCACAACTCAACATCTTTGGTTTGTACCAGCATAAAATAAAGGACCAGATACATCAACACAATATTTCCTATGGTTGACATCGTATTCCCTAACGTCTTTTGCGAAAATGGTATAATTTGTTCCGTTATTTTACCAACATTTTCAGCATTAAAAACGTCTACGCCAAAACTGGTCAATAAAAAGTCATGAACATCTTCCAACGCATTTTTAAGAAGTGCCGGATCTTTTATTACCGGAGTCAACATCTCAACACCAACACTGGTCAGATAGGCCAATGGGATGATCATAATGATAAATGATGCCAACATAAGTACCAATGTTGCTGTCCATCCACGCCAGCTGTATTTTATCGTAAGGATTTTTTTCGGATATAATAATATAACGTACAAGGTCACTGCCCCAAGAAATGCACCAAGCATAAAATACAATTCCCTGAGGATGATAAGTCCTATAAATATCAATAAAGCCAAAAAAAATATCTGACGTATAGTATTCGGATGTATTTGTGTTGTGAGTCTTGGCATTTGAATTTTATATTTATCAAAGTACAAAATATGATTGCAAAAAAAATAAATTTACGTGATTTCATTCTTTTTTTATAGTTATTTTAGATGAAAACAGGTCTCGTTTAAAAATTTTACCTTAAGAAGTATATATTTTATTTGGGCGATCCCTTTCAGGTCGGGCTGTCCGCTTTACTTCCCGATGTCGTCATTTTAAGAGGACTACATCGGTCGTGTCCGCTCCCATCCCTATCGCAATGGATTTTGTCATCTAAACATCGGTTCGAAGTCAAAGACAAAAACCCAAATATTTGTAGCAAAATACAACTTTTCTATTTATGTACCGGATTTATTTTTTGTTCCATAACTGGTATTCACCAGATAAACGCCTGTCAGAGTGATGAGACAACCAACCACAATGTATAAACCGATTTTTTCACCCAATACAATTCCACCGGTCACCATGGCCACCAGAGGATTAATATAAGCGTACACAGCAGTTTGTTCAGTAGGAAGATGTTGCAAGGCATACAGATAGGCCACAAATCCAATCATTGAACCAAAAACAACCAGGTAGAGAATAGAAAACCATCCTTCCGAAGGAATGGATCGCCAATCGATGGTATTGGGATCAAACCATGTTATAAAAAACAAAATTAAACCCGAAATAGTCAGTTGAAAGCCTAATCCAAAATAAGGATTAAAAATTTTTGCATGTTTTTTAGTATACATCGTTCCGATTGCCCAGGTCAGGGTGGAAATCAATGACAAAAAGATACCAAATCTGAAATCAGGATTAACAAAATCCGCAAGGTGGTCATAAAAAATGATACAAATACCGACAAATCCGGCGATCAATCCCGATATTGATCTGAGTGGTGGTCTGCTTTTCTCCACAAAAATTCCGATCAAAACAATCCATAAAGGGAAAATGGCACCTATGATAGAACCTAGTCCCGCAGAAATATAAGTTACACCCCAGGTACTCAATCCATTACTCATTACAAAATTAAGTATAGCCAGTACTACCAATATACCCAGGTCTTTTCTTTTGGGCCAGGGGTATTTTTTTGCAGTAAAAAACAATAAAAATGCTGTGCCCGCAATCATTTGCCGGTAAGCTGCCAATTGTAATCCGGGTACAAATCCAACACCATATTTTGAAACTACCCAGGTTGTTCCCCACAATATACTGACAAGGGCCAATGCCAAAATCGCTTTAAAATACGTGCCTTTTTCCCTGATTTTTTTCGGATTAAATATCAGGATACCATTTAATGTATCTGATGGTAACCAGGACTTCCACTTTTTTAATCTGTTCAAAAAATAAAATTATGCGACAAAGCTACGTTTTTTGAAAATGGTTTTTCCCCCAAACAAAATATATTATACACAAAAAAAATACACCTTCATCACTAAAACGAAGGTGTATTGTAATACTTTATAAGCAGGGAGTATTATAAATTCAGAAATCCCACAGGGTTGTTTCCGGTTGTATAATCATAAAAATATCCGATATTCGGAAATAAAGTCGAAAGTTCGGATGGCGGCACACCAAACCAGAGGGCTATTTCAGCAAAATATTCATCTGCCGACATACTTGGCATCAATACTCCATTGTACAACATCAACGGATTGCTGTTGTGGATATTGAGTTGAGGATAAGTTCCGTAAATATCCTGCCCGTTGACAGCTCCGCCCATGACAAAAGTGTTTGCTCCCCATGCATGGTCTGTACCATTTCCGTTGGATGCCAACGTTCTGGAAAATTCAGAAATATTAAAGGTTGTCACACAATCTGCAATACCTAATTGTTCCATGGCTGCATTAAATTCAAATAAGGCATTATCCAGTTCCGTAAGCATGGTTGCCTGATTATTGAGCAATTCATCATGATGATCCCAACCACCAAAATCTACAAAAAAGATTTGCCGGTTCATCCCCAATTGTTCACGACCTGCTATGGTCCGGGCTATCATTTCAAATGACATATTCAAGGTAGGGTTCCAACTTCCGGGTCTGCCATTGACAAACGGCACTGTCCATACCGGTGGATTGTCCAGAATAGGCTGCAACTCTTCAAAACCCAACATAGATTGTTTGATAGTGTGGGTATATGTTTTTTTATAAATATCAGAATAGGTATTATTCATCATACCATTGAGTGCCGCCATTTTCATTTGCGGGACAACCCAGTTTTCGTTTCTGCCATCAACGCCCACAGCTCCTGTCAACGGACGCAGTGCATACTCAACAGAATTGTTACCGGTCTGAAAAAGATTGGTTCCTGATAAAGACATCGACATTGAAATATTATCATTATCATTGGCTGCTACAAACATGTCAGCAATTTTTCCACCCCAGCCTACTGCTTCTCTGGCATGAGGCACCCCGGTCTGCCAATGTTGCACCTGGTCAGCATGAGAAAACAATCCCAGCGGAATTGGAATCGTGCCATCATAAAACTGTTGTCTGGTCAATGGCTGAACCAAAGCTCCGACATTAGATACAAAAGCCATTTTCCCCTGGTCAAACAAGGTTTTTGACCTTGTCATAGAAGGGTGCATACCATATTGTCTGCCATCCGGCGTTGCAGCAGTAATCGGAAGTAATGAATTTTGCGGCAAAGCCATATTGGTTCTGGCTGCAGCATATTGTGCATATTCTGTATTTCCTCTTGGTGCCAGCATATTAAAGGAATCCAATCCTCCGGATGTTAGAATACAAACCAAGGCTTTGTAATCACCTGACTTTTGTACGGTGGAGTTAAACCCGGCCGCAGCATTCAACATTTTTAGGTTGGTAAGCGTCGAAAAAAATGTGGTATAACCTACCGCAGCACAACTTAATTGTCCTAAAAATCCTCTTCTTGATACTTTATGGTGTTTATGTCCCATTTTATTTTTATTTTTCTTATTTGAAAATATTGTAATCCGGAGAATTCAGGATGATGTACAATGCACTTCTCACCCTGTGAGATCTCCATTCAATGGGATTTCCCCAAGTCCAGTAAATTCCGTTCAGGGAGGTTCTCATAAGTTGTCGGGTTTCATCTGACAATTGACCGTGAGTAAATATTCTGTCCAACTCGTTGATCACATTTTCAGAATCGTCAGCTATGGGCTCCAATTCAGAAAAAACAAGCCTGACATAATCTTCACCATATTCTTCACTACCATGCCAACTCCAAAATAAAGACCCCCATTCATTGAGTTGTTGTTGTTCCTGATCAAACCAAACACCGCCAACCCAGCCATTGACCCGATTGATATAAGTTATGGATGATGAAGTATTATGCAATTTAAATTCCGGTGCCACTAAGTTTTGGGTTGCTATATCACCGACAGGTCTGAAATCAGGAAGGTAAAAATTGAATACACTTGGTGAATACATAACGTGCTGTCTGGTAGCTTCATAAAAATCGAATCCGTTGTTCCAGTATCTGTTTCTCGATGCGTACAATGGCATGGCATTGGCTACATGGGCAAATCTAAGCATAGGTTCTCTGAGTTTACCGTGGGTAGGATCCGCCATAGCTTCAGCACTTCTGGCCTCAATATCCAACAATATAGCTTTAATAACCGCCTTCATATCACCTCTGACACCTTGTCCGTTATTTTCAAAAGCAGCAGCAACCCTGCCCACATAAGCCGGAGAAGGATTTGACTTTACTAATCTTTGTATCAATCTGTAAGAAACAAAAGGTCCTGTATTCGGATGATTAAATAAAAAGTCAACAGCTTGTTGGATATCCGTCATACCTGGTTGTCCTGCCGGAATTGTATACCCTAAAAATGTTTTTGAAACAGTTTCATGTTGTGGCTGATGCATGACCATAGGGAGTTCTTTATCGATCATTCCTATATTATCCCCAAAATCCACATCTGATTTCCAATCGACCCAATCTTCCAATCCACCACCCATCAAACCGGTAAATACTTTGGCGAGCTCCGCTACATCTTCATTAGTATAGGTTGGAATCTGATTACCATTCAGATCAGTAACAGGTGTTCCGTTCGGATCCAGTTGAACCAAACCAATGGTAAATAACTGCATGATTTCCCGGGCATAATTCTGGTCAGGGTTGACATTGGCAGCAATATTTGTTTTTGGATTATTCAAATGACTTAAATAATACCCCATCGAAGGATGCAGGGTCACCTCCAATAACAAATCTCTGTAATTTCCAAAGGAATGTTCGAGAAGGATATCGTAATAACTTGTAATGGATTCAGCCCAGCTGGACAAATCAGAATTATAAGATATGACTAAAATCTGACTCAGTGCATAGGCAATTCTCTGTCTCAACAAATCTTCATTGCCGATATTTTGAGTCCACCAGGCATAATTGAATTGTACTGCGGAAGGACCAAATTCGTTATCAGGATCATCGGATTCTGACAATATCTCTGACCAAATAGCCTCCATTTCCGGTGTAATCAGCGTAAGCCTTTTCACAAACTGTGAATCTATCCATCTTTCATATTCCCAATTATCTTTGAAATCCTCTATGACATCAAGATTTGCTCCAAATGTACTTTGAGCCAAAAATCTGGAAGCTTCAAATGTTTTGTGATCCATTCCGGATGCATCCAGAGTTTTTGCAGGTGTCGAGCTCCCTACACTATTGCTCGCTGTCACAGTGATGCCACTGTTGTGTCCGGCCCCGATATAATCATTGTATAGCTGTGCCTGCAATACATTGACAAAAAATATGCTGATAAATAATAAACTGTGTCTCATTTTTTATTCTTTACAATGGATAAAAAAAATCATTTGGTTTAAAGAATTATTTGAATACTTCAAAAGCCACACTTCGGGTCTGATCTTTGGATGATACCGTCAGAATATAGGCTCCATTGGCAAAACTTTGAACATCAACTGTCGATTTTGTCCAGGGTCCCGCCACTTCCCAAATACCTGAAGAAACAACCTTACCGGAAATATCAGCTATATTGTAGGTAACATTGCCTGTTGGAAAACCTTCCAATCCGATATGAATAAACTGAGAAGCCGGATTCGGACTGACGCTGATAAAAGAAGGTGATTTTCCTTCTTCATTAGTAGTCGAAATGGTCGCAGGTGTAGCCTTAAACCTCACTTCACTCAAACCATAACAATTTCCTCCGTAATTATTTCTTGCTGTTATCAATACATATCTGGCTATTTTGCCACCAAAATCAGGTCCCGCAGAGCCTTCATAAAATCCGGAACCATTAGCCTGAGGTAAGGTAAAGCGTCCCCATTCCTGCCAATTGACGCCATCTATAGAAATATCTACAAAAATATCTCTCAAACCATCCTGAAGGTCTCCTTCAAGTTCTTGTAAAGCCCAGGGCTCAAAATTAAAATTGTTGAGCCTTGCCGGCGTATTAAAATTCCAGAATGTCGATTCATGCATAGAATACGTATCTTTAAAATCGTACAAAATCCAATGTGAAGAACCCCTTGCCGGATTGGGTCCCGGTCTGGCTGTACATGAAAGCCATGCATTGTGGATTGAGGTATTATGTCTGTCTTCCTGAGCGAAAACAAACAGCCAAATCAAACTCAAAACAATGGTTAATATATATTTCATATCTTTGGTTTTATGGTTAAGATCAAAAAACATTCCACGTTCGTCAAATTTATGTTAAGAATACACCATTATAAACGAAACATCCTTTTCGTTGACTAATAATATATTAATATAAGCCAAAAAATCCATCTTTTGGTTCATACATCATAATTATCAGAAATACAATTCAGGGAAAGTGCTGCTTACAAACACCAAAATTATCAGATAGCTTTCACATTTTTCAATTTTTTTATCTTTTTTTTTAAAAAAACCTAAAAATTAGGGGAAAACCATCATTTTTGTAACATCATTTGATACAAATTTACCCCCATGGAGAATACAAAAAAACACCTGGGTCAAAGAGGTGAAGCTATGGCAACTGAATATCTGATTTCGAAAGGTTATACCATTCTCGAAAAAAACTGGCGTTTCAGAAGAGCTGAGATTGATATCATTTGTCAACTGGAACAAATTCTGATTTTTGTTGAAGTTAAAAGCAGATCATATACATTTTACGGAGAACCTGAAGAAAGTATTTCCGCTTACAAGGAAAATCTCATTATTGATGCTGCCAGTCAGTACATGATCCAACATCAATACGAAAGCGAAATCAGGTTTGACATTATTTCAGTTCTTTTTGAAAAAAACAAAGAGCCACAGATCAGACACTATGAAGATGCATTTTTTCCGGGTTTGTGAGTGCGGACAGTTGTTTAAATGATCAAAATGATTGGAAAAGTAAAAATTAATGAAAAGATAAAAATAAGACAGGGGATACAAAAATAAACTTGTATCCCCTGTTCCTATATTTTAAAAAACAAAATTAGTTATCCCAGAATATTCTTTCTGCCAGATTTGCCTTTTGAGCAGGCGCATTAGGGTTCAGATCTATTTCTGTTTGAGGATAGAAAAATGAACGCGGCAGCGCAGGTTCTATTGAATTTGATGGCGGAGTCAAAACAGGAAATCCTGTTCTTCTGTAATCTGTCCATGATTCAAGAACTACACCAAAATTGGCAACAAATTTTTCTTCAATGATTTGTTTAATTTTATCATTTTCAGAACCGGCCAAAGTACCGTTTGCAGCTATGTATGCATCAATAGCAGCTGTTGCTACACCTGACTGACTCATACTCGCTCTGATACCTTCTTTAAAGAAAGCATCAGCATCTCCTGTTGCTCCTAAGACCGCAGCTTCAGCTCTGATAAAACAATACTCTGCGTATGTCAACATTCGGATAGGTGCTGTTCCTGCATAAGTATATGAATTATTATTCAAAGAACCATCAGCATTGATAGGAGCGGCAGCTTTGGTGGTATCGCCGCGCATGAATATGTGAAAACGTGAATACTTGAACGAAGGTGCATCTCCTCCCACTGCACCCAAATAGGTTGCAGCACTTTGATTGTAAGTAAAAGGGAAAGGCGTGAAATACCTAGGTCTTCTCGGATCACTCTTACCATTCATCATAGAAACAATGGTATTGTTTGGAAATAATTGATTTGCTCTGTCCAATTCAAACTGATGAATAGGGTTTTGTGCACGGGAAGCGTTTACAAATGACATTTGAAAATTGTCAGCATTGGCTGCAAAAACCGGATTTGCTGCTGCGGCATTAATACCAGCAATCATTTTGTTTTTGTCCACTTTACTGTAATGAAGATAAAGTCTCATTTTTAAGGTATTCGCTAACTTTATCCAATTATTTTTAGTGGTTGCAAAACTACCGGAATAAATGGTAGAATTTGTTCCCGGGGACTTAACAGAAGTTGCAGCACTTACATCAGCAATACCTTCATCCAAAAGCTTAAAAATTTCATCATAAATGACAGAAGCATCATCAAACTTTGGTGACAGGTTATCTGTAAATTTTATTGCATCAAAATAGGGAGCCTTACCCCATGAATCCGCAATCAAATGATAAGTATAAGCTTTCAGAATCTTACCAACACCGGCATAATGAGGAGAATTTGACTCATTTGCTTTTTTGATCATGATTTCAATATCACTCAAAGTAGTTGAGTACAAAGAGTTCCAAAGATTATTTAGGTCAGATCCTTGAATATTATATCTTTCAAACTCCTGTGTTTGAGTGGTTGCTCCTGACCCCTGACCAGAATACTGCTGTACCATTAATGATGAAAAACGATTCAAATCACTCCCTCCGGTAAAACCTACATTTGTTGTAATACCTGTCAGAAGTTGTTCAATCGGTGCATCAGAAACAGCATTTGGGCTGACGTTTATATCCAGATAATCGTTGCACGAGGTGACAAAAAATATTGCCCCCACCAACAGAAAATTATATGTTAATTTAAAAAATTTCATTGTAAAATTATTATTTGTTAAAAAATTTAGCTCTTCTTACATTTATACTCAATGCGTTATTAAGCCTTTTATACATTAAAATGTTACATTTAGGTTTGCTCCGAATGACCTCATTTGTGGAAGAGCATTAAATTCCAAACCTTGCGCATTATTGATACCTAAAGCGTTTTGCTCAGGATCGAGATGCGGATAACCAGGTGCATGGAGGAACAGATTTCTACCGAATATACCGATTTCAACATTGCCAAGGAATGAATTTTTTAACATTGATTTAGGTAATGAATAGGTTAAAGCAGCTTCACGGACTCTAAACCATGAAGCATCAAAGATAAAACCTCTTGCTGCCAAAAATTTACCACTATTACCCCAATATTGTTCCGCTGTAACCTTAACTGCATTTGGATTTGAAGCAAGGTTTTCTGTTCCATCAGGAAGAACCCCTTCAAATATATATGGTTTTGCCAAGGTACCATCCGCGTTAAATCGGTCAAACTCTGCTGTTTCAGATACAACCCCGTTTCTTTGAAGGTCAGCTAAATTTCTGGAATAGATATCACCACCTTCTTTGATGTCCAACAATACATTCAGATTAAATCCTCCGTAAGAAAAATTATTGTTGATACCGACTGTAAAATCAGGATTTGGATTACCAATCTGGACAACATTAGGTGTTACTCGTGGCAATCCGGCTGCTGTTAACAACATTCTGCCCTGATCGTCTCTTAAATAATCATTACCGTAAATTTGTCCGTATTCTTCACCTTCAACCAATCGGATATTCGGTGTTGTAAATCCACCTAAAAAGATATTCTGAACACCGTTAGCCAGTTTACCAACTATAGATTGATATTGGGTAAAATTAACATTAGTTGTCCAGGTAAAGTTTTTCGTTTGTACCGGAACAACCGTCATTCCGACTTCCCATCCGTCTGTATTTAATTCCCCTGCATTCAAAAATACTGCAGAGATACCTGCTGCTGATGAATTAGGAACACTGAAAATTACATCGGTGGTATTTTGCCAGTATTTAGTAACATCAAATTTTAATCTGTTTTTGAACAAACTCAAATCAAAACCTACCTCAAAAGAATTGGTAAATTCAGGTCTTAATTCCGGATTACCGGCTGTATTGTTCAAAGTATAACCTGCAAGTCCGTTAAAAGGGAATTGAATGTTTGGACCAAAACCATCAGCAGGGTTGGCAGAACTGAAATAGGAATCGGTTGCATATAAAAAGTCTCCACCTTTTCCTGTTCTACCATAATTACTTCTCAACTTCAATTCATTAAAATTATCTGATTTTAATGATGGTACCGCCTCAAGCAAGTTTACTGAAACTGCAGCTGAATAATACAAATAAGAATTGGCTGATTGAGGTAATGTAGAATTCCAGTCATTTCTCAATGAAAGGTCAAGCGTTGCAAAGTTTTTATAAATGGTTGTAAGATTTCCTAACAAACCAATGATTCTTCTTTGCTCAATTGAAAAAGTTGGATTATAAGCTGTGGTATTGGCTGTTAAATTTCTTAAATCTCTTACAATCAAATTTCTACCAATAATGTCTGAATTATGTCTTCTGTCTGAAACAGTCTCCTGTCCAATCAAAAAGATCATTTCAAGATCATCTGTAAGTGATTTTTGGCCTGTAATTGACAAAAATGAGTTCATATTTCTTACAATATCCCGAAATTCACGGATTCCTCCTGTAGGTCCGTTCTGAGTACTACCTCCACCCCGGATACCGATTTGGTCATAAGCACTTCTGAAGTAAGAAAAATTATCTACTCCTAATTTATACTCTGCATTAATCCAGGAGTTTAATTTATACCTTAGATTGATATTTCCGATGACACGGTCAATGTTGTCATCATTTAAATTATTGTTAATTGTCCAATATGGATTGTCCACAATTGGGTCATAGTGCAACTGATTCCCGGCCGCATCCTGATTAGGCAATCCTGTTAAATCCCAAGACCTTGGAGTAAACCATGATCTGAATAATGGATTTGACAATTGGTTTCCTTGCAATGTTCTTTGAGAACTGTTGTTAGAATAGGTTACATTCAAACCTGCAGTAAGTCTGCTGGTAATCTCGTGGTTTGAGTTCAAAGTGACATTATATCTTTTTAATCTGTTATTGTCCAAAACTCCCTGATCATCGAGATAACCTAAAGATAATCTGTATGATGATTTATCGGTACCTCCCTGAAAACTCAGGTTATGTTGCATATTGGATCCTCTTCTGAATAAGTCAGCTACATTATCAGGATGAGCAACAAATGATACAGAGTCTCCTACACCTGCTTGCTGATAAGCTGCCGGCAATGCAACTCTTCTTCCATCCATTCTTGGTCCCCACGAACTGATTGCTACAGGATTAAAGTTACCTCCCACACCCTGACCATAAGTGTTCTGATAGTCCGGCATTCTGTTTACTTCCTGAAATGCAAAGTTCACATTATAATTAATGGAATTCTTTTGATTCTTTTTTCCTTTTTTGGTGGTGATTAGGATAACTCCGGCTGCTCCTCTGGAACCATACAAAGTTGTTGCTCCTGCACCTTTCAAAACACTGATACTTTCAATGTCTTCCTGGTTAATATCAATGGCTCTGTTGGATAAAGAAGATCCAGCCTGTAATGGTGTATTACCCCCGGAATTATCTATTGGAATCCCGTCTATTACCATCAAAGGCTGATTAGATCCTAAAAATGTGGTAAAACCTCTGACAATAATACTGGATCCTGTAAATGAACCCCCTGAACCAGTGGTACGCACTCCTGCAACCTTTCCAACCAATGAGTTGGTAAGGTTTGTCGCACGGGCAACTTTCAGATCCTCTTCATTTACCTGACCTACTGAGTAACCGATGTTGGCCTTGTCTTTACGAATACCCAATGCCGTTACGACCACTTCATCTAATAACTTCCCTTCTTCGAGAGAAATATTGACTACTGATGCTCCTCCGATGGCCATCTCTTTGGTATTGTATCCCGTATAGGAAAATACCAAAGTTTGCCCTCCTGAAGGAATTACCATCTCATACATACCATCTACATCAGTGATGGTTCCTACGGTTGGATTTTCTTTAACGGTAACGCTGGCTCCAATCAATGCCTCTCCGGCAACATCGGTCACCTTCCCGGTAACCCTCGATTGTGCATACGTCATACTGACCGAAAACATTACGACCAGTAATGAAAATACGACTTGTTTCATACTAATTTGTGTTTTGTTATTAAATAAATTGTTGTAAAAAGTAAAATAAAAAGCCAAAATAATAGCACAGCCACTTATTATCCAAATAAAATCAGCAAATAATTAACTGTTTTTTAACATTCATTCTTTCTGATTAAACACTATAACAACCATTTTTTATACATATAATTCAATATCAATGCTTTATAAAATATCGTCGTGTTAATGATTTATTAATTTTTTTTCAAAATAATTATACTAACAGTTTGTTTATGCCACTTTTTTCTGATGTCTTCCTGGCTTTTTTGAGTTTTTTTATCCCAACTCCCTAAATTTTTTGAGATGATTCTCCTCCTTGTTCTGACAAAAATCCACAACTTTGTCAAAATGAAGCGATTCCACAAACTTTTTTCATTTTTTACGTTATTATTATAATCAACAAACATACCTTGCCGTCTTATTTTTGTTGTCTTCATAATATCCATCGTAAAGCAGACAAAATTTATTATCATGCAAAAAATCACTTTTGTTCTTGCATTTATCTTATGCAGCTTTGTCTTACAGGCACAGAATTTTGGTAGAAATAAACCTGTTTACCAAAATTTTGACTTCAAAGTAGTCGAAACGACCAACTTCAAAATTCATCATTATATCAAAAATCCTGAAGTAGTCACCCGACTTTCTGCAGCATCTCAACAATGGTATCAAAACCATAAAAACATATTTAAAGAAGATATCCTGTTTAAAAATCCGATCATTTTTTATAATGATCATGCCGATTTTCAACAAACCAATACCATATCAGGTCAAATTGGTATCGGTACCGGTGGAGTTACAGAAGCCCTTAAAAACAGAGTGGTCATGCCGCTTGCATTTTCAAATCAGGCAACCCATCACGTCCTGGCCCACGAATTGGTTCATGCTTTTCAGTTTAATAATATTCAATCAGGTGATTCGACAAACCTCAATTCATTGGCAAACCTTCCGCTTTGGATGATTGAAGGAATGGCGGAATATTTTTCATTGTCCCGTATTGATCCTTTTACCGCCATGTGGATGCGGGATGCTATTCTCAATAATAATCTGCCTCCCATCGATAAAATGAATGACTTCCGGTATTTTCCTTACAGATACGGTCATTCCCTGATCGCTTTTATTGGTGGTACTTTCGGTGATGACAAATTAAATGACCTTTTTATCAGTACGGCAAAATATGGCCTTGAACTTGGTTTTATCGATGCCTTGGGTGTGAATACCAAAACCATAACCAATGCCTGGCACAGAAACCTCAAAGAATTGTACAATTTGGGCGACAACAAAGAAAAACCTCAGGGTAAAAAATTAATCAGCAGCGAAAACGGCGGCAGAATGAATCTTTCTCCCTCCATCAGCCCCAATGGAAAATATTTGATTTTCCTGTCTGAAAAAAACGTTTTTACCACTGATCTTTATCTTGCTGACGCTCAAAAAGGGGACATCATCCGCAAAGTTTCTTCCAATGCCTCTAATGGTGACCTTGACTATATCAATGTCATGGAATCAGCAGGATCCTGGTCTCCGGATAGTGAAACATTTATTTATGTAGGAGTCAAAAAGGGAAATAATGTGATTGTTATGTCCGACGTCTCTAAAGGGAAAACACTCGAAACAATTGAAATTCCCGGAGTTCCGGCTTTTGCAAATCCGGTCTTCAGCCCTGATGGCAAAGATATTTACGTTTCCGGTCTGGTAAACGGCCAGACAGATATTTATAAATACAACCTCAAATCCAAAAAGACCGAACAAATCACCTTCGATATCTATAGTGAAAATATGATATCTTTTTCACCGGATGGTATGACGATGGCCTTTTGTTATGACAGAAGGTCCGTAGATGAAGGTCGCAAAAACGGCAGATATTCTTTCGATATCGCATTAATGAATGTGGATTCAAGGCAAATCCGGGTTTTGGATGTATTTTTTGGTGCTGACAATCTGAATCCGACCTTTGATCATGAGGGTAATATTTATTTCGTCAGTGACAGAGACGGCTTCCGCAATTTGTATACTTATGATATGGCTTCAGGCACCGTATTTCAACGAACAGAAATACTGACCGGTCTCAGTGGCATTTCAGGACACTCTCCTATGTTGTCTGCAAGTACCAAAAGAGACAGGGTTGTATTTACACATTATTACAACAGTGAATATACCATCTATCAAAGCAATACGGAAAGACTGGTTAAAATCCCGGTTTCTGACCTGAAATCCGTCGATCTGACCAAAGGTTCTTTACCTCCGTTACAAAACCTGACAAATGATATTGTTGGCAATCATTTCAGAAATATAAACAACCGTAGCGCTTTGGATACATTGTATGCCAAAAACGTCAATTACAAACCTCATTTTAAACTGGACTATATTACCGGAGGTGCAGGTATGGTAGGTGTAGGAACCAACACAGGATCATTTAATAATAATGTCGGAATGGGTGGTGGTATTGCCATGATTTTCAGTGATATTCTGGGCGATAATCAGATTTTTTCACAATTGTCGATGAATGGGGAAATTCTCGACATAGGCGGCATGGTCTCTTATATCAACAGATCTTCAAGAGTGGCCTGGGGAGTCGGCGTGATGCATTTTCCTTTGAGAACGGGCTTTCAGTCTTTTGAAAACGGTGCTGTTATTGATGGTGTTTTGTATGAAGGCGTCACCGCTCAAACCAATCTTATCCGCGTTTTTGACAAAGGTTTGACCGCTTTTGCACACTATCCATTCAGTACCACGTTGCGCTTGGAAGCCGGTATCGCCGGAACACACAGATCTTTCAGATGGGACGAATACAATGATTATTATGTAGGAAATCAATTTACAGGATATCGATTGGTGGGTTCTGACAGGCAAAGAGTTCCTACAGGAGAAAGTCTGCAACTTGACCAATACTACACCATTCTGAAAGGTTTCGGAGGAAATGTAAACTTTGGTCTGGTGGGTGATAATAGTTTTTTTGGGTTTACAGCGCCGCTTGCAGGTCAAAGATTCAGATTTAGTGTCGAACAATTTTTTGGCAATGACAACTATACCGCTGTTCTTGCTGATTACAGAAAATATTTTTGGTTGAAACCGGTCAGTTTGGCCGTTCGATCCACCAACTATCTGCGCTTCGAAAAAGAAGTCAATTCCGTATATCCTTTTTATCTGGGCAATATGGGATTCCTGAGAGGATTAGGCGGCATTGTCAATGCAGATCTCGAAAGTCTGGGCCTCACCTTCAGACAGTTGTTGGGATCAAAAATTATGATGTTGAGCGGCGAAGTCCGGTTACCATTTACCGGACCAAAACAATTGGCACTGATCAACGCAAGCGGATTTTTATCAGACATTAACCTGTTTATAGACAGTGGAGTAACTTTTGACAATTTTGATCAATTCCGGACAGGTACGGAAATATATACAGTCGTTCGCGATGAAAACGGTCAAATTCTGGTGGATGAATTCGGCAACGTTATTTATGGTTTTCAAAATGTAAAACCTTCCATCCTCACTTCCGTCGGAATCTCTGCCAGAATCAATATATTCGGTGCTCTGATCGTCGAACCATACTACGCCAGAGTTCTTACAAAGGGAAGCAGCTTCCAGTTTGGCTTAAACTTAATACCCGGTTGGTAGAAACTTATTTTTTGTTCTCTTTGTTAATGATGTGAATATTTTATTATGGTCCGATTCCTTTTTCTGTTTTTCTTTGTTTTTTTATGCGGCTTTTCATCCACTGAAGTATATGGTCAGGGTGCTCAAAAAGCCAATCTGGCTAATGAATACTTCAATACCGGAGAATATGAAAAAGCTGGAGAATTGTACCTTTCATTGTATAATGAAAATAAAAACAGTTACTTTTATTTCGGAAGATATGTTCAGTGTCTGATCGAAATCAATGAACTGACTTTGGCAGAAAAAGTAGTGAAAGATGAGATTAAAAAATCTCCGGACCAGTTGCCGCTTTATATTTCATTGGGAAATATTTATGAACGGGGCGGACAAAAAGAAAAAGCAGACAAAGAATATGAAAAAAGTATTGAAAAACTGTCTCCCGATCAGAATCAGATAGCCCAAATGGCCAATGCTTTCAGCCAATTAAATAAGCTTGACTTTGCCATTGCTACCTATCTGAAAGGAGAAGACCTGATAAAAATCAAAAATCTTTATACTTACAATCTGGCAGAGTTGTACCGGCGAAAAGGTGATATTCCGAAAATGATTGCACACAATCTGAAATATCTGAACAACGACATTCAACGTTTGAACACGGTTCAATCCAATATGCAACGTTATCTCCAGACAGAAGATTACAAGGAATTACAAAGTCAGCTTTACGAACTGATTCAAAAAGAACCGAATGACCTTACATATCCTGAAATGTTACAATGGACCTTTATTACCGTAAAGGATTACAGCAAAGCTTTACGTCAGGCAAAAGCGCTCGACAGACAATTTGAAGAAAACGGTGTCAGGGTATTTAATGTAGCCTATATAGCTTTTAACGATGAAGATTATGACAGTGCTATAGATGGTTTTGGGTATATCGCAACCAATCACCCTAAAAATTCCAGTTACTATATAGAATCCAGAAGAGGTCTCCTGAATGCAAAAAAAGCCAAAGTAGTCAGCAAATACGATTACTCGACCGCCGACCTGCAAAGTTTACAATCAGAATATCAGGATTTTTTTTCAATCATGGGCAAAAACACGCAAACAGCCGGTTTGATGCTGGAATATGCCGAATTTGAAGCGTTGTATATGAACAACCTTATCCTGGCTATTGAAATCCTGGAAGAACTCAGGGAGTTTGGCGGCATCAGCAAAGAATCTGTCGCACAGGCTAAACTGAACCTTGCAGATTATTATCTGATGAGCGGAGACCGATGGGAAGCCAGTTTGTTATTCAGTCAGGTAGATAAAGATTTTAAAGAAGGTACATTAGGCGAATACGCCAGATACAAAAATGCCAAACTTTCATATTATGCCGGTGATTTTGAATGGGCTCAGGAGCAGTTTAAAATATTAAAAGGAGCCACCTCAAAACTTATCAGCAATGATGCCATCGATATGTCTGTTTTTGTAATGGATAATTTAGGTCTCGATACCACCGAGACCACCTTGCAGATGTTTTCCAAAGCAGACTTACTCATATTTCAGAATAAATATACAGAGGCCATTGATATCATGGATTCTATAAAAATTTTGTTTCCTGAACATTCACTGGAAGATGATATTTTGTATCTGAAAGCTCAGATTTATAAAAAACAAAAGAAAACTGACCTAGCTGTCAACCTTCTTGAAAATCTGATTGAAAAATTTCCTGAAGAAATCAAAGCAGATGATGCTTTATTCGAACTTGCTGAATTGTATGAAGAAGCTCTTCAGGATAAAGAAAAAGCAAAACAACTATATGAAAAAATATATACGGATTACAGTGGCAGCACGTATGCCGTAGAAGCTAAAAAAAGATACAGAATTCTCAGAGGTGAAAATTTATAACCTGGCTTAACTCCTTCGCATTTTTTTACGGTGACCTTTTGAAAAAAGGTTAGACTTACCTCCTTTGGACTTCATGTCCGGGTTATTGTATTTTTCTTCCAGACCACAACCTTCTTTTGCTTTACAGGAACTTTGAAAAGTTAATGTGAAGGATGCCATTATCAATAATACGAAAAAACCAAAAGATCTGTATTTCATTTACCTTTTTTTAAAAAAACGGTATTTCAGGGTAAATTGTTGTTGTACGAAATGTGAACTTTACTATTTGAAATCACTCATTCAACACCCATTAACAATTCATTAGGAACAAATAAATATGTAAAACGTGAAATAAATCATGGAAAACACCGAAATATACTGCATTTTCGACTAAATTTAAAATTAATTACACATAAGTATTGTAGAAATATGAAAAAAACATACATTTGCAGTCTTAATTTTAAACTCATAAATCTTAGAAAAATGAACAAAGGAGATTTAATCAATGCCGTTGCTGAAGCAGCAGGTATAACAAAAGCTCAGGCTGGAAATGCTGTTGACGCTGTATTCGGTGGTATTGAAAATTCATTGAAAGCAGGTGATAAAGCTGCATTTGTTGGTTTTGGTACGTTTTCAACTGTTAACAAACCTGCAAGAGAAGGAAGAAACCCTTCAACTGGTAAAACCATCAGCATTGCTGCAAAAACTTCCGTTAAGTTTAAAGCAGGAAAGTCTTTGACTGACGCAGTCAACTAATATTTCTCTGAAAAGGGAAACGAAAAACAACGAAGGCGGCCCAAACGGGTCGCCTTTATTATTTATGTCATGTTCATTTTTCTGTTTGTAGACATCATCAGCATTGATCTAAGAGAGTTGTATCCGGAAATTTATACGGCATTACTAAAGACAAAAACACCCATTCGTTAGTGTAAAAAACCACTAACCCCTCATTTAAAAATATCTCCCTAATTTTATTTAATAAAAAATGAGTACAAAAATGTTTGTTTTACGTTATTCATATATCAAATTCATTATTCAAAAATACATATTATGAAACCACAAAATTTGATTTTTATCTTACTGACATTCATGATATCATTGTCAGTTGTTGCTCAGGATACTCAAGATACGGAAACCGGTTTAGCAGGTGATCATTTCAGTCTGGAAGGCACCCTGACTTTATTTCAACAGGCAGATAGTCCTGAAAATTTTGAAAAATCATTAAATACAGAAGATAATCATGTCAACAATCTGGATTTGAACGAAGATGGTGATGTGGACTACATTAAAGTTAACTCATGGGTAGAAAAAGACGTTCAAATATTTGTCCTTCAGGTTGCCATATCTGAAAACGAAAATCAGGACATTGCCACAATACAACTTGAAAAAACAGGTAAAGAAGAAGCACAAATCCAAATCGTCGGACATGAAGATATATTTGGTGAAGAAACCATCCTTGAGCCGTCCGGTGAAGAATCAATGAAAGAAAATGACGTAAAACGTGGACCCAATCCCGGTTTGTCTGACGACAATTATATCGTGGTAAATGTATGGACATGGCCTTGTGTAAGGTTTGTTTATGCTCAGGGATACCGACCTTGGGTTTCTCCCTGGAGATGGCGTGTTTATCCTAAATGGTGGAGACCCTGGAGACCATTGGCATATCATGTATACAGACCTTTCAAAGTCAGATATCACGGCCCTAAAGTAAGGGTGGTAACGACACACAGATCTGTTGCCGCAAGAAATTTGTACGCTCCCAAAAGAGTAACATCCAAAACTGTGACAACCCGTTATGCAGGGGCACGATCAAATTATAAAGTGACGAAAACCAAAACCAAAGTGACAGGACCCGCAGGAAATACGAGAGTCAAAAAATCAACCACCGTCACAGGTCCGAGAGGTAATTCTGCCACCAAAAAAACAACAAAAGTCAAAAAAAGCAGAAAAGGATAGGAAGCTTTTATTGATCCAGGTAATGGTTGTTGAGTTGTGGAACTGATACATTGTTGAAATGTTAAGTTGTTTAAATAAAGCAAGGCGTGGTGATAATAAATGACTGGGTAGAAAGTTCTCTACCTGATTTTATTCTTCGCCACAATTTGATGAGCTTACAATTTTATCCCGAAGCAAATCGCTATTAAATCAACGTGGCATAAAATGTCAACAAAACACAGGGTGGAACATCCTTAATTCTAAACTTAACCTTTGCCTGCACTTGATTTATGAGCCAAACCTGTTATTTTCTTTTAATATCTTTATTACAGCGTCTTCAGTGAGATTGGTGATATTAGCAAGAACAGAAATTTTCAGGCTTTCATCATATCCTTTGAGAATGACTTCGATTTCTTTCTGAAGCTTACCTTCAAGTCTTCCCTCAAGTCTTCCCTCAAGTTTACCTTCAAGTTTTCCTTCTTCTTTCATCCAGGTGTATGTTGTCATAAGATTTTCTTTAATGTCTGACGGG
Source organism: Saprospiraceae bacterium (assembly GCA_022842725.1). GTDB lineage: Bacteria > Bacteroidota > Bacteroidia > Chitinophagales > Saprospiraceae > OLB9. The sequence continues at coordinate 69,303 of JALHOZ010000001.1, read as the reverse complement.
ATGGCTTCTATGGCTTTTACCCACTCTGATTTTGGAATCTCAGAAACCTTAAAAAGGTAAACAAAGATGGTTTTTAAAAAGTTCCCTTTTTCTTCTTTCATTGGAAACAATTGAAGTATGTTTTCTAAATCTTCGGCCAACTTCATAGCATCAAATGCTTTTTTTTGCGTCATAACAGCTGTAGCCATCAGCTTATTTCGGATGGTTGCAATTTCTTCATCCTTCAGAGAATTCAAAGCAATAAAAATATGCCGGATTTCCGGTAAAAATAATTGAACATCACCTGAAAATTTATCAAATAAATCTGTCATGGTTTTTACCTTCCATTTCTTTTTTCCCTGATAATATATGATGGGAATAACAGGTTTTAATGGTTTCTTTTCCCGAACACATTTCCACCAATGTGAAAACATATACAATCCTACCTGAATCAAAACATGTCTGTCGGGAGAGGATTTATGTTCGAAAAGCAAAATGATATCTGTAATATAATCAGGTCTGTCTTTTGTTTTTACTTCGAAAATCATATCGGAAAACCGGGCTTTAAGATCATCTGTCAGATAAGATTCCTGCAGGTATTCCAACGAATTTAAGTCTAAAGATGACAATATGTTTTCAGGTAAAAACTTTTCAAAAAAGGCAATCGCTCTGTTTGTATCCGAAAAAGTAGCTTTGACAAATTTGTCATGTATGTTTTCCATGTGGCAAGTAATTTTATGCAAAAATACCTTCCACATTTTACAGAAACCACAATACGTCAGATTTTAACTTTTTTATAAGAATGTATATGTTAATCTGAGATTATGTCGGGAAACTTAAGATTCGACAACTTTAAACATTAAACCCTAAACATTAAACTATAAACATTAAACATTAAACTTTAAACCCTAAACAAGTTTACCCATTTGGCTGTAGCGTTTTCCAAATAATATCTGCCATCAGATTCAGTTATATTTTCTAACGCTACCAAACCGGGCTTTTTACCGACTTCAATGGTTCCAAAAATATTTTCATAACCCAATGCCTCAGCGCCATTTTTAGTAGCCCAAACGATGAGCTCGGAAAAAGGTACGTATGAAGCATATTTATGGATCGTTTTGATCTCTTCCCAGACAGATAATTGCCAATTGCTTGTAAGACTGTCGGTTCCAATCGTCATTTTGGCTTGTTGATCGAGAAACAAACGATAGTCGGGCAATCTGTTTTCAATATACAGATTTGCATTGGCACAGGTCGCCCAATACACTTTGCCCGACCAATGATGCGCTGCGATAATGCCTTCTACCGTAGTAAGCGTATTGTGAACAAACAACGTTCTGTGCGCCGGATCAAGTCTTTGTATCGCATGAAATAGTGGCATTTTACCTGTCGGAGTAAAATTATCCATCGGAAATCCAAATCCTCCGAAAAATTCGGGAAAACCACCCGATTTGTCCAGAAACAATGATATTTCGTCCGGGGTTTCTTCATTATGAATGGATATCGTTTTTAGTCCGGTATTATGCTCATGAATCCTTTTGTACAATGAATCACTGACAGAATACGGCGCATGGGGCACGATACTCTTTTTATTGAGGTGATTTTCTTCAAAATATTGGTATACATCATTATATTGCTGAAAGGTTGATTCCGCCAATGATTCCTGCATAAAATCAAACATTTCTACAAATGTGTAGTAAGCTATCTGACTTTGGTATTTTACCTGTTGTGTATCTTTTTTATTGGAAATATCACCTACCGCTACGATACCATTTTGATACATTTCTGCATCTGCCTGCCTGATCGCCTCCTGAATTTCTTCCGGATCGGCATCTCTTTTGGTCACCACATTTTTGATAAAAGGAATCAATCCTGTGCCGGTGTCAACTTTGCCTTTAATGTGTGACAACTCAAGATGACAATGTGTATTCACAAAACCGGGACAGATGAAACCATCGATGCATTTTACATCGGAATCCGTTTCTGACATCTGATCTATCGAAATTATGGTTCCGTCCTGGTCTAATGTCAACAGGGTATTTTCCCAAATATTTCCGTTGCCGTCAAATATTTTTTTTGCGGTAATTTTGTGCATGTAGTGAAAACTTTAAACGATTTCTTTAACCAATAAACCATTTTTAATCCTTGGTTCAAACCAGGTACTTTTTGGCGGCAAAAACTTCCCTTCACCTGAAAAAGCTACGACTTCGTGTATATCCACCGGAAAAATGCAGATTCCAACGAGATTCGGATTTTTATTAACTTCTTTTACCAAAGAGGTAATACCTGATTTCCCTTCAAAATACTGTACAAGTTTTGTCGTCCTCACATCTTTGATCTGAAGGATTTTTTCCATAATCAGATGATTCACCAAAGATGCATCCAATACTGTTTTTTGTGCCTTCATTTCAGCTTCGATATACTTCTTTTTCCATTTCAGCACAAACCATTCTTTTTGGATATACAGCGTACATTCAAATTTATTTTTTGGCTTACGTCCTGTTTTTATGGGTTTGATCGTTGCAAAAGCCGACAAAAGTGAAATAAATTTTGCAGGCGACATTATAGAAAACACGTCCACTACCCTGTTATAATCGTATATCTTCAATTGGTCAAAAGCAAAATAACAGGAAAGAATAGCCGAAGCATCAGGATCTTTACCCTCCAGATGATGTTTTTGCAGCAATCTGATGGTGGTGGATGATCTGTGGTGGCCGTCCGCAATATAAAGAGAATCTACTTTTTCGGCAAAAAGACCAATCAAAAAAAGAATGTCTTCTTCCCTGCTGACAGTCCATATTTTGTGGTATTCATTTTCACTTTTCAGGTAAAATTGTATCAAAGGTTCTTCTTTTGTAGAAATGGATTGCAGAAATGTAGAAATTTCTTCGTTGGGTTCGTGTGTCAGCAAGACCGGTTTGATCATGGCTTTTCTCATGAGCATGAGTTGCATGATGTGTTGTTCTCTCTCTGCGATGGTGTTTTCATGACCCAGGATTTTATTTTCTTCAAAATCCCTGATGTCATGACATCCGATCAATCCGAGATGTTTGTTAAACGGATTGGAAATTTCGTATACGTACAAAGCTTTTTGCCCGTTTTTTTTGAAAAAACCCGCCTTTTTAAACTCGAGATACTGGTTACTCGCTTCGTCAAAAAACAATTCGGGTGAGGATATCAACTCACTGTTGGGATAAAAAGCATCAAATGGGAGAATTCTCATGATTCAGTCTTAAGGAGGTAAAGTTACGGAATATTTATGGAAAAAAGAGAAGAGAAAAAACAGATGTAATCCAAAAAGTATTAAAGGTCAATATAGATTTTTTAATAAAAATAGTCACCGACAAGTCTATTTCCTGCTTTTTTATACCCAAAACGGACAGGTTATTGCTAAAAATTTTTAAAATTGTAAGTTCAAAATATTTTAATGATGAAAACGAATTCCATTTTATCCATTTTATGTGTTCTGCTTTTTTGCGGGTCTTTGTCAGGCAAAAGTGAAGTTTCGTCTGTATTCAAAAATGAGGGATTATTTACAGATACCACAGATATGAGCGCTTTTAGTGTGTGGCGACGGACTAATTGGCATTTGGGTGGAACGGAACCAACAATTATTGAGATTTTTGTAGACAGAGACACTTTAATTGACCAACGGGTGTGTCGGATAATTAAAACAAAATTTAATGATGTTATGATTGAAAATAGTGACTTGCCAGTTTTCTACAAAGATAAAAAAATGTATTTCCATGAAGACGATCAATGGTGGTTGATGTACGACTTTACAGCAAAACAAGGAGATACCGTAAACTTTTATTTGAGTAAAAAAACGGAATTATATTCATTTGGAGTAAGTGAGAATCCTCCCATCGGAGCAAATCCATATAGACTAATTATAGAAAAAGCGGACACCGTTTTGGCATCTGACGGAAGACCTTTAAAAAGGTTTTTGACTGCTGACGCTGAGTTGGGTGGCAGTAATGTTTACGGCATGTATGAAATTATTGAAGATATAGGTTCGTTATTTGGCCTCTTCGGTCATTTTTATATTTTTACTGCAGAAGATTGGCGTTATCAGTTTTTATGCTACAAAAACGAATCCTACATCTACCCCGATGAAAATTCCTGTTCACCCACTTCGTCTTCGGATGTGGACAAATATAATTTCATCCTTTCGCCCAATCCGGTAGTGGATTTTCTGGAGGTAAACACCTCTGAGTACATTTCTGAAAAGGGTACGATCCGTTTTTTTGACGTCACGGGCAAACTTTTGTACAACCAACCAATAAACGTTGGTAAAAATATCATTACTTTGGATTTTTTACAACCCGGTATGTATTTTTGGTCTGTTGAAGACAAAGGGGTCCATATCAGTGACGGAAAACTGGTCAAAATGTGAAGACCATCAGAATCTTGTTGATAGATTCGTTTACATAACCTGGTTATGATTATGTCTCTTTTTATTTAATCGTCATTCCTTACAGGATCAAAGAAATTTATTCTATACAATTTTATACCTTTGTTCTTTCGACCATCAGTATGAATAGAAATTTTTTGATCATCCTTTGTCATTGTATGCTGCTTTCAGGTGGTCTTATCAGTCAGAATGTTACGGATTTATTAAAAAGCGGACAGGAAAAATTTGATGCCGGAAAATACCACGAAGCAGTTCTGGATTACACATCGGCCCTCAATCTGGAAAACAACAATGAAGTCATCTACTTCAAAAGGGCTAATGCCAGATTCAACCAGAAAAAATACACTGAAGCTATGAGAGATTACAACAAGGCGATTGAAATACGCCCCAATTATGCCGATGCTTTTTTTAACAGAGGAATATTAAAACACTCCTTAAAAGATTACGAAGGTGCGGAAAAAGATTTTACAAAAGTTATAAAGTTCCGAAAAAAGGATAAAGAAGGGTACTACAACAGAGCGGTGATGCTCTTTAATCAAAAAAAATATAACGAAGCAAAAAAGGATTTTAAAAAAGCATTTACATTGGATATTTATTACGCTGAAGCTTATTATGGCTACGGAGTAACCAACCATTATTCAGGTAATATGGTAAAAGCTTTGTCAAACTATAACATGGCCATTCATTTGGATCCCACCCATCATGCCGCCTATTTCAGCAGAGCCATGATCTATTTCAAACGAAAAAAATATGTTTTGGCTTGTTCGGATTTCAAATCCGCAGAAGCATTAGGCAGTTCCGTAGCTTGTGATTATGTAGAAAAGTATTGCCGGTAATTAAGTCAAAATCATCTTTTTACAATCTGAAAATCCCGTTTTTTATCGCATAAAGGACCAAACCAACCCTGGACCTGACCTGAAGTTTTTCAAAAAGGGTGTCGCGATATCCGTCAATAGTTTTGGGACTCAGATGCATATCGTCAGCTATTTCTTTATATGTTTTTTCTGTACAGATCAGTTGCAAAAAAGTGATTTCCTTCTCCTTTAAATCAATTTTATTCGGTGATTTATTATGCAGGGCGGATATCAGGGTTTGGGTCAGTTTTTCACTGTGATAATAGCCGATTTTTATGATATCATCCAGTGCTTTTAACAGTATTTGTGGTGTAATGTCTTTGAGCAGGTACCCTTTGATACCCATTTTGATCAACTCGAGCATCATTTGATCGTCATCCTGCATAGTCAGTACCAAAACAGGAATTTCAGGATAATTTTTGGTTAGCCATGCCATAGTCTCCAAACCATTCATGACCGGCATATTGATGTCAAGGAGAATCAGGTCAGGTTTGGTCAGTTGTTGATCCTGAAGCTTAAAAATCAGCTCTCTGCCGTTTTGTAGACATTGTGCCACATGATATGAATCAAACTGATTAATCAATATTTCGAGTGAATTACTGAATAAAGCATGATCATCCACAATATAAACCTGATACATTTTATATGTTTTTTAAATCCTTATAATGTCATTCGCCTCATACATACCTGTTAAAGGTGTTCAAAATGTAAATATATTATATTCATGGCAAACTGTTCATAAGTTGTTATTATATTTACTTTTGTTACCTTAATGGATAAAATATTTTAATCCTCAATCCTCCTCCTGTTACTGGTTCAAACATGGTTTCAGCACCGATCATATTTGCCCGTGAAACAATATTTTTAAGACCCAACCCGTAATTTTTGGTGTTCAGATTCATTCCCAAACCATTGTCTTCACAAATGATTGTAAACATATGAGGTTCGGACAAAAACGCAACCGAAAATCTGGTGGCCCGTGCATGTTTGATCATATTCGAAATACATTCCTGAATGATTCTGAAAAGGATGATTTGGTGTTCGTTGGATATCTCCGTTTCTTTTCCTTCAAATATAAATTCAGCATCAACAAATCTGAGTCTGTTCAGGCGTTCTATTTCAAAACTGACAGCTTTGGCCAAACCTAAAAAAATAAAGGAATCGGCATTTAGTGACTTAGAGAGATTTCGGACATCTTCCAGCACTTTGGACAAAATTTCTCTGGTATCTGAGATCAGTTTTCGGTCTTTTTCAGTCACATCCTCTGAAATCATGGACAGTTGAAGATTACTCACAGACAATAATTGGCCGATGTTGTCATGCAACTCCCAACTCAGAGCTTTGAGCAAATGTTCCTGGTTTTCAATCCTCGAAGCTTCGAGTTCTTTTTCATATTTTATTTGTGTCTTTTGTTTTTCACTGATAAAAAACAACCTTCTTTTATTAAAAATATAAAACAAGGTAAAAATGATACCGACCAACGTAATCAGTATAAATACAAAAACAACAATCAGGTCACTTATAACAATCTGGTCCATCGGAAAGAAATAATGAAACAAATATGACTGGAAATAATGAGAACTTTGCTTAAAAACTGTAAAATTTCCAGATTTTTTACATCTACCATATATTGAAACCCGATGATAATAGGAATAAACGGAACGGTAAACAACAACAATCCGCACGAAAACCAAAATGATCTGGAGTAATAAAAATCATAGACTTCATCCGTATGCAAAAACTTAACAAGATATTGAATGCATAAAATAATCAGGATGACCGCTCCCGCCACAAAAGTTCTGAACTGAAGTTTGTCAAAAAACAACATTTTATAAAAATTGTCATAGAAAAAAAACAAAATCAACCCGAATGAAAGCCATAGGATTATTTTCTTCCAACGGGTTGATTTCGACAATTGATAAAAAACACTGTAACAAATCATAAAAAATCCCAGGGTATACATGTTGTATATAAAATAGTTCTGCTTTTCTGAATAGAGGGGGATCAAAAAGCCCAGGAGTTCAGTGACAAACATCAATATAAACAACAACCGCAAATGAATATCAATTTGGGTCGTTTTTTTATTCGGAAGCAATGAACTGAATAGCGATAAAAATGGAAAAAGTAAGGATATTATTATTTGTACAGTCATAAGTTTAGGAATCAATTTCCATTAATGTGGAAATGTTTTACGTGGTGGTTGTCCGGCATTACCGTAGTTGAGTATGGCAAAATTTAAATCTGCGTCATTGTGCCTGTCGCTACCTTCGTCCTTAACAGTAGGCACAATAAATACAGTTATACGGTCATTACCTGTATATGAAGGAAGTGTGGCGCCCGGACTTGAATTATCATATGGATATCTACCGAAATATATTCGTAAACCACTAATTTGTTCAGCCGTAACTCCATCTGGTGGATTTGATAATGCATAATTAAGATAATTTGCCAAAGATTCCATTGAAATCCAGGCATTGTTGGTCAAATCAATATCTTTTGATTCCGGATCACATAATCTCAGATTGTGAAAATTTTCCTGTAACTGCTTTGCCTGATCTATAGTAATACTTCTAACAGGTGTGTTGGTAACATAAGAACTTAATAATCCCTGATTTGAACATGATAATAAAAAAGTACATCCTGTTCCCAAAATAATAAATCGGAAAAGGTTAAAAAAATTTGTTTTCATTCTTATTGGTTTACGTTTTGAAATAATAACAAAGGTAAAACCTGCTTCATTCCCCAAAGTAAGGAATAACCTTGAAAAAAAAGGGTGTTTTTCCCCTTTTTTATTTGTGTATTATTTTATACCAATACTGAAAATCACCCATATCTGATACGAATTTTCCTATAGAAAAAAGAGGAAAATTCTTCTTCAAAAACCTTTTATTTCCCTGGTTTACAATAAATTATCGCAGATACCTTTGTCCTGTCAATATTTCATAAAACCTGAATTGATGGTGGATTCCGAAAAACCTTTAAGAGTAGGACAGGGCCGCTGAAAACTGGAAAGAGTAAGCAAAATCCAAAAAATTATTTTATGATAGTTTCAAATTTTGAAATTCTTGTCAACAGATTCGGACCTGCATTACCACCTCCTGCCGGCAATGTCTTCCGAAGGATTGTTCAGGGATACTTTCTTACCGTGACCAATCTGGAGCCAAAACGCACCTTATCGTTGTACACAAAGTTTACAACCACAGATGCCACAGGTAACAGAGCTCTTTCATCATCCAACCTGACCTGTTTATTTGACAACGGAATGATCAATAACAATCTGCGAACGATAAATCCAAGTGTTGTCTATGCGCTTTCAGGAGCTCTGATGACAACTGTTCAATCTTTTAAGTTAAAACCCAAAGAAACCTGCCTCCTGGCATTTTTACCGAAAACAGATCCTTTAACACTTCAGAATGCAGATGTCGAATACAGAGGATATGTCGAATTGTTTCAAACTTTTTCTGTTAAGAATAAACCTTCTGCAAAGTTGTTGATCACCCCGGAATACAGAGGTACATACCTCGATAATGCCTTTCCGAATCCGGATCTGGCCGACGAACTGGATTTTGACCAGTTGTCTTACAGTGTTCCTCTCGCTTCAGGACAAGCTTTGAATACAGTAGAAGCTGTCAAAGGAATCATTCTGGATTTTGATTTTGCTGTTCTCAAAGACATTCCTGCTTTGTCAAGAGCATTAAAGGTCAAAAATCCTGATTTAAATAATCTGGAAATCAATGACGTCGCAGAATTTATTTTGAATATGAAATCTGACCCGGATTTCCTCAATCAAATCAAAAGTAATTAGTAGTTTCTGAATAGCAAAAGCAGATTCCTTTGCGGGAATCTGCTTTCTTATTTTAACAAGGTCTATCTTATTTTTTTAAGATGTATTTCAGCTATCTGAAAGCTTTTGAAACCCAAATATTATCTGCCACGTCGACCCGGCCTGTCTCTGATTTTTTCAACCATATTGGCTTTAAACTCTTTTTCAGCCCTGATCAATCTCACCACTTTTGAAGCAGGAAGTACGGTTCTGAATTTGGAAATATACTTTTTTTCCAGGTCAAGATCTTTTGACTTAAATTCCATCATATTTTTTAAAGTCGCTTCGGCTTCCTGTTCTGTCATCTCCTTTTTCAGGTTGCCCTTTTCAAAAATATCCTCCCGGTTGCTTTTCTTTTCTTCTTCGTAAGCATGGTACATCGGCCAAAACTTTTCTGCTTCCGCTTCTGTCAATTGTACTTTGTCGGTGATGAAAGCTACTTTGTGTGCCTTTAGTTTTTCCCTGACTTTTTCTCTGTTTTCTCCTGCGGGTTTTTGACCAAAAGCATCATTTGCCAACCCTGCGGTAAAAAAACCGACTAATAAAAAGAGGGATACATAATTCCAAATGTTTTTCATGATAATTGATATATTAATGTGAATAAAAATGTTCGTAAACTCATAAATCTTCTTCCAAATCTGACAGATTTATGCTGTCATAAGGAAGATCTTGTGGCCATTCTTCTGTCGAAAAACTTTCTTCCGTTATCAGTCCGGCATTGACAAGATCATCCAAATCCAGCGTGTGACTTTGTTCTTCAAGGTACATCCAAACCATTTCTGTTTCATCTGCAGAAACGTCTTTGGTTGTTGGCCAGAAAACCAATGCCATCAGCAGTATCACTACTGAAGCAGCAGCCATCCAATACATAGGCTGAATTTTCCGTGATTGAGGATTTGCATATGAAATCATCTTTTTTTCAGTCTGCTCAAAGTATCCTTCCGGAATATCCTCAAACTGACGTTTTGTTTCACCGGATAAAAGTGTTAACCCAACCAACAACTTTTCATTATTTTCAAAATACCCTGCCGGTATTCCGGTGATTTTTCTTTGCTGAAGGATTTCTGATAAACCGGGTGAAAACGCATTTATTTCTTCTTCGACTTCGTGTCTTTGATTATTCATGGGATTTTGTTTATGTTTCTTTGAGAAATGATTCTATTTTTTTAACTGCATGGTGATAAGACGCTTTCAGGGCTCCGACACTGGTTTCCGTGATGTCTGATATATCCTGATAAGAAAGTCCTTCGTAATACCTCAGGTGAAAAACCATTTTTTGTTTTTCAGGCAAACTGTTTATGGCTTCATTAATCCTGCGTACAGCTGTTTCTTCGTCAAAATAATCATCCGCTTTTCTGTCATTAACAGGAGATATATGGTCGCTTTCAATGGAAAGATGGTTCTTTCTTGTCTGTAAGTGGTTTAATGATTCCCGCGTTGCAATCCGGTAAATCCAGGTAAACAAAGATGATTTTTCTTCAAATTTTTCTATGTTTCTGAATATTTTGACAAAGGTGTTTTGTAATACATCATCGGTGTCTTCATGCGAACCAACAATCGTTCTTATATGATTATACAGTCTGACCTGATAAGCCCTGATCAACAACCTGAAACCTTCCTCCCTGGTATGATCTCCCCGAATCAAGGCCAGAAGTGACCTGTCATCGACAGAAGGTTTTGATTGTATGGTTTGTATCATCATTTGAATTCTTTATCTGAAAGACTGAATATATTGATTATTTTGTACTTTTGACACTATTTATTTTCAAAGGTTTAATCCATCACCTTATTATTTTTGTATGATAAAATTTTTTTGCCGGTTGATCCTCAAAATCTGGGGCTTTAAAATAACCGGACATTTTCCTGCTGAAATTAAAAAAAAGTTATACGTCGTATATCCGCACACATCCAATTGGGACTTTCCTCTGGGTATCCTCATGAAAGGAGGCATCCCCATGGATGTCAATTATGTGGCAAAAGATTCTTTGTTTAAATGGCCTTACGGATGGATTTTTCGCGCATTGGGTGGCATTCCGGTAGACAGAAAACGAAGAACAAACTTTGTGGACAGCATGACAGAACTATACAATAAATATGACAGGTTATCTTTTGCCATCGCTCCGGAAGGAACCCGAAAAAAAGTTGATCGATGGAAAACCGGCTTTTATTACATAGCACTTAATGCAAAAATTCCAATCATCCCGGTCAAATTTGACTACAAAAATATGGAGGTTCATTATGGTGATCCTTTTTGGCCAACCGGAAATTTTGATGAAGATATGAAGTTTTTTGCAAAACATTTTATGGGTACTGTGGGCAAAAACCCGGAATTAGCCAGCGATTTGTCGATATATCTTTGATGGTTTTTTTACGTAAAACATTCTGCTAAAGTCTGTTTATATTAAGTTTTCTTAAAAACTTTTGAAAAACTTAGTACAAAAAAACATTTACTACCTTAATCTGTTATTGAAAATCAAATCAACAATTTTAGTTCAACCTTTTAATTCACAAACCGGTTTTATGGCAAAAGTTAAACAATATATCACTTTATTGCTCGTAGTATTTACAGCATATACGTTCATTTCCAGTTCAGGCGGTGTGCCTCAGGCAGTAACCCTTGCCCCCGGAGAATCAGGCAAAAATTGTAGTGCCTGTCATTCCGGAGGTAATTTTAATGCCCAGGTAGTCCTTACGGTTAAAGATGCCGGTGGAAACATTGTTACTTCTTACACACCTGATCAAACCTATTCTCTTGAGGTTAAAGTCTCTGGTAATAATGATGCCAAAACCTATGGATTTCAAATGGTAGCACTCACCGAAACCGGTAACAAAGATATGGGAATCTGGTCAAACCTCGGTCAAAGGGTCAAATCCATTAACCTTCTCCAAAGAAAATATATGGTACAATCAAGTCCAAAAGCAGATGGGATTTTTACCATGAATTGGAAAGCACCGGCCGTCAATGAAGGAAATATCAGTTTTTATTTTTCAGGTCTTGCAGCAAACCTAAATGGCGGAACTGCAGGCGATCATCCGGTTTCAAATAAAAAAACCTTATCTCCTGTCGGTACATCATCTGTTGATAATACCGGTATCGTTGACTTTATGATTTACCCCAATCCGGCAACAGACAGGTTGTACGTTAAAACCTCCTCAACAATAACCTCCTGGTCAGTTTATCCGATCAACGGACAAACCTCTGTTATTACAGTTACAGATGTTACTCAGGGCATTTCCATAGACCAGCTGGCTCCCGGTACTTACCTTTTAGAGGGCATAAGCACACTGCCTTTTATCACCAAAAGAACATTGTTTGTGAAGTTGTAAGTTTTGTGTTTTGGTTTAAACACATCATTTATTGGCTTATAGTATCCCGGCTGTAAACAAAGGTAAGGAATCTTGCCTCCATGTTTTCAGTAACTTTTATTACATTTCGAAAGCAAAAATTAATGTACCTTTGCTTTACAGCCATTGATTTATGTTATTCGACAACTTCGGACGCATACACGACTATCTACGTATTTCCCTGACCGACAATTGTAATTTTCGGTGCACGTACTGTATGCCGGAAGAAAAAATTCAATGTCTCCCCTCGTCCCGTTTAATGCAAAAGGATGAAATTTTATCTTTGGCAAAAACTTTTGTCGACCTGGGTATCAAAAAAATCCGCCTCACCGGCGGAGAACCTCTGCTCCGGAAAGATTTTGGAGAAATTTATGCTGAACTGGCAGATTTACCAGTGACACTTACTTTTACCACCAACGGTTTTTTATTGGATAAATATGCCGGTCTTTGTAAAACCAAAGGACTCAAAGGTGTCAATATCAGCATCGATACACTCGACCGGGAAAAATTTTTTTCCATTACCAAAAGAGATCATTTCCCTACGGTTTGGAAAAATATCGAACTCATGATTCAAATGGGTTTTGACGTAAAACTCAATATTGTCCTGATGAAACATGTCAATGACGACGAAACGGAAGATTTTATCGCGCTAACAAAAAATTTACCGGTACACGTTCGTTTTATCGAATTTATGCCTTTTGACAAAAACGGATGGGATAAAACCAAAGTCATTTCATTTGAAGAAATTATGTCTGACCTCTACCAAAAATATGATGTAGTTAAATTGCTGGACGAAAAACATGATACCGCCAAAAAATTTCAGATTTATGGTCACAAAGGAACTTTTGCTTTTATCACTACCATGAGTCAGCCGTTTTGCGGAGATTGTAACCGTTTGGGACTGACAGCCGACGGAAAAATCAAAAACTGCCTTTTTGGCAAAGAAGAAATCGATCTCTTGTCGCCTCTCAGAAACGGAGAAGATATTGAAAACCTTATCAGAATGTCTGTCACCAGAAAACATGCCGTTATGGGCGGGCAGTTTGTTGCATCCTATCTCGAAACCGATGCACAATCTATTCAAAACAGGAGTATGATTAAAATCGGAGGCTAATGCATTTTATTCACTATCAGGATGCCTGGCAAATGGTGTTTGATTCCGTTCCGGATAAACAGCCAACCGAAATAAGTCTTTTGGATTCATTGGGTCACTATACCTCAGAAGACATCTACGCACCTGTGGACATTCCTTTGTTTGACAACTCTGCAATGGATGGTTTTGGTTTTGTTTTCCAAAATCTGGCCATGGATACTTTTTATCCAATCATTGGAGAAAGTAAGGCGGGATCTTCCATCCTTCCGGTTTGTCTGCCTGGACAGGCCATCCGAATCTTTACCGGAGCGCCGGTACCGAAAGAGATTGACATCGTCGTCATGAAAGAACAATGTGAGGTCGAAGACGATAAAGTGCGGATCGTTCAACCACCATTGACAGCAGGTATGAACATCCGTCCCCAAAGCTCACAAACCAAAAAAGGATCGCTCATTCTTCCTGCAAAAACAAAAATAACACCGGGAATCATTGGTTTTTTAGCCGGATTCGGCCTGGAAAAAGTTTCCGTTTTCCCCTTGCCGAAAGTAGGTATACTCATCACAGGAGACGAATTGGTTCCTCCGGGAAAAACTCCGGAATTTGGCAAAATATACGAAAGCAACGGCACAGCACTTTCTGCTCTTTTGGCAGAAATCCGCATGTATCCGGTCTTTGTAAAAAAAGTACCTGATGCACCGGAGATTTTAGACAAAGAAATCACCACAGCCCTGACCTGTTGCGATCTGCTTTTGTTAACCGGTGGTATATCGGTCGGAGATTATGATTACGTTCAGGATTCTCTTTTGAAAAATGATGTAAAGAAAGTGTTTTACAAAATCAGACAAAAACCGGGGAAACCGATTTTTTTTGGAAAAAAGGAAACCGTTTGTATTTTTGCCCTTCCGGGAAATCCTGCCTCGGTTTTTACTTGTTTTGAAGTATATGTACGGCCATTTATCGAAGCTTATATATCAGGAAAAAGCAAATATATTCATATTGAAACAGCAAAAATGACACATGATTTTTCCAAAAAGAAAGGTTTGACTCATTTTTTTAAAAGTGTGGTTTCCGAGGGACAACTCAATATGCTCTCCGGTCAGGAAAGTTATAAAATGGATGCTTTTACTACAGCAAATGCACTGGTCATTCTCGAAGAAGACAGTGAAAACATCTATGAAGGAGAATTTGTAAAATACATTAAAATCTGACGATGGAAGCAGACTTTTTTATGTTGTTTCTGGTCTTTTTTGTAGCCTTTCTCTATAGTTCGGTAGGTCATGGCGGTGCCAGCGGATATATAGCCGTCATGGCATTGTTTGGTCTGGCTCCGGCAGAAATCAGGGTCAATGCTTTATTGCTCAATATAGCTGTAGCCGGTATCTCTTTTGTACAGTTTCTGCAAATCGAAAAACCCGACAAAAAACTGGCTTACCCTTTGTTTTTGGCTTCCATTCCCCTTGCCTATCTGGGAGGGAGCATTCAACTTAAAGATCAGTTTTTTATGTATCTGCTGGCTTTGATTCTCGTGCTTCCGGTATTACGTTTTTCAGGTATTTGGAACTTTACATCAAGGGAAATCAATGCACCTTCGACGACCGCATTACTTATTGCCGGTGGTTCGATCGGATTGCTATCCGGCATGTTGGGAATTGGTGGCGGCATCATTTTGACACCTTTGCTATTATGGTTTGGCTGGACTAATGCCAGACAGGCAGCTTTACTCAGTGCGCTGTTTATTGTCTTGAATTCTGCAGCCGGATTTTTAGGTTTGTTAAAAAACGGAGTTACCATTCCTTCCGCTTTCCCGGCTTTATTGGTTACTGCTGTTGCCGGTGGTTTAATCGGCGGTTATTACGGTTCAAAAAAGTTTTCGTCAGACATTCTCAAAAAAATGCTTGCTGTAGTACTGAGTATTGCCATCTTCAAACTTTTAACCTTTTGATATGAAAGTAATTCCTTTCGGAAAAATTACCGACATCATCACGAGTGAAACGCACTTCCAAATCGGATTCAAAACCTGGTTTGATCTGAAAGAATATCTTATGATGGAATATCCGGGATTACAAGATGAAAGTTTTATGGTCGCGGTCAATACGACGATTCACCAGGCCGACCAAAACTTTGATTTGTCAGAATCAGACGAAGTTTCGCTTTTACCTCCATTTTCAGGCGGATAATACTACCATGAACAGATATCAGAGGCATATTCAATTGGACGATTTCGGAGCGGAAAGTCAAAAAAAACTGGCAGCAACCCGGATTTTGGTCATTGGTGCCGGTGGTTTGGGCTGCCCTGTGCTGATGCAACTCGCTGCCATGGGCGTCGGATGTCTGGGCATTGTTGATGGTGATCAGGTAGAATTGACCAATCTGCACCGACAAATGTTATACAACGAAAAACATATAGGATTGCCCAAAGCGGAAGTTGCCGGTGAGGTGATAAAATCCATGAATGCTGAGGTAAAAGTTGAGGTTTTTTCTGTTTTTATTCATGAAAAAAACATTTTTTCCATCATCGAAGATTTTGATATTATAGTCGACGGAACGGATCAGATATTCACGCGATATCTCATCAATGATGCTTGTTTGGCAGCAAAAAAACCCTGGGTTTATGGTGCTGTGTATCAATACGAAGGTCAGGTCTCCGTTTTTAATGTTTCGGCGGAGGAAAACCGGAATTATCGCGATTTATTTCCGGAACCGGACAAAAATCTGGGCGCCGTTTCATGTAATGTAGCAGGGGTTTTCGGATTGGTTCCCAATCTGATCGGTTTGCTAATGGCCAATGAAGTAGTCAAATGGATCGTAGGGTCAGAAGGCCTGTTATCCGGAAAATTGTTGCATTATCATGTTAAAAATAACCGGCAACATATCTTTAACATTCAAAAAAACGAAAATAACAACGTGGCACCTGACAAAAAGACCGTTGAAAACACCGATTATATCCGTTTGTGCCGACCCGATTCTTTAAAAAGGACCAACGATTGGTTCAAAAAATTAACGGAAAATCCCAATGCCGTCCTGGTAGATGTCCGGGAAAAAGGAGAAGAACCTTCATTGAACAACATTCCGCATAAACATATTCCCATGTCTGTTTTGGAAGAAAATCAAAAATCTTTTGATCGGTTTGACGAAATTATATTTGTTTGTTTGAGTGGCAGCCGCAGTCTTCAGGCGGTGTTGTGGGCAAAAAACAACTTACCCGAAAAGTCTGTTTACCATGTTGAAGGCGGAGTTTTTGAAATCATAGAATATTACCAAAATGTCTAAAAAGAAAACGGTATTTATAGATGGTCCGATAGATCCGGCATTTATTTCGGATTCCATCACCAAACACAGCACCAAAACAGAAATCGGAGGTCACAGCATTTTTTTGGGTCAGGTCAGAGCCGATGAAATAGAAGGTAGTTCAGTCGTGGCTATTGAGTACACGACACATATGGAATTGGCTGAACAAAAACTGTATAAAATCAGAGAGGATACCTTTCAAAAGTTTGACATCACTTGTATGCATATTTACCATAGTCTGGGCATTGTCAAAACAGGACAAATCTGTTTATTTGTTTTTACTTCTTCAAAACATCGCAAGGAAGCCATGGAGTCCAATGAATACCTTGTCGAAAGAATTAAAAAAGAAGTTCCTGTCTGGGGCAAAGAAATCCTGGAAAATCAGGAATATTCCTGGAAAATCAACCAATAACACAACATGGTAGACATTACTTTTAAATCTATGACTCTCAGGAAAGCCATAGCACAGGCTGTGGTAAAAGTCGGTCAAACAGCTACGATTGAAGCCATCAGGCAAAAAACAGTTCCCAAAGGGGATGTCCTTGAAATGGCTAAAACTGCCGGATTATTTGCAGCAAAAAAAACCAGTGAAATGATTCCGGACTGTCATCCACTTCCGGTAGAATTTACCCAGGTTTCTTATGAAATGACAGATCTTGAAATTGTCATCAAAGTGGAAGTTCATACCGTATATAAAACGGGTGTCGAAGTGGAAGCCATGCATGCTGCATCGGTTGTGGCGCTCACTGTATATGATATGTTGAAACCTATTGATAAAAATGTGGAAATCCAAAATATCAGATTACTTGAAAAAACAGGAGGAAAAACAGACTATCAGGCCATTGCCGGCGAGATCACCGTTGGCGTAATTGTCTGTTCTGACAGTATCTCATCCGGTGAAAAAGACGACAAATCCGGTAAATTGATTGTTGAAAAAATGAAAAAATTCGGTGCACCTGTGGCGTCTTATATCGTCATTCCTGACGATGTCGGACGTATACAGGAGGAAGTCAAAAAACTGGCGGAACAAGGAATTTTATTGATAATCATCACCGGAGGAACGGGATTGTCGCCCAGAGATGTGACACCGGATGCTGTCAGACCCTTACTGGATGTTGAGATTCCGGGTATTGCCGAAGCAATCAGAAGTTATGGTCAGGACAGAACCCCGTATTCTATGTTGTCGCGCAGTATTGCGGGTTTTATGAAAGACACACTGATCCTGGCCATTCCCGGATCAACCGGTGGTGTCAAAGATTCTTTGAATGCCGTTTTTCCGGCTATTTTTCACGTTTTCCGGGTTAAAAAGTTTTTCAGACACGACTGAGATAAAGGGGTAAATCAGACCTTTTTCCCTTCGAGAAACTTAATCATATTGTCATAAAAACCGGTGTCTTCACCTTTTTTCTGCACTTCATCTTTTTTGGCGTTGACGTGTTTCAGAGCAGTTTTGATATCTCCCTGAACCATGAGAACATGGCATAAATAATTCAAAGCTTCATTGTCATTTTTGATTTCATAAAATTTTTCAGCATATGAAGCTGCATCTTTCAGCATTTCCTGATTTTCCGGAAATGAATTGATAATGTCTTTGGAAACACCATATAAAACATCCGGATTTTTTGAATCGTTTTTGACCATACCGCGGTAAGCTTTAATAAATCCTTTTTCATCCCGGAAAGCCCGGGTGTATTTGTAGGATGCTTTATGAGCAAAAGCTTCTGCTTCGTCCGGATGATGAGTTTTCATTTTTTTTGAAGCTTCTTCTACCAGTGAATACATTTCGAACTGTATGGCTTTTTCAACAGTATTGTCACAAGCTTTTATAATTTTTTTGAGATAGGTGTCTTTACCGACAAGAGGAATGATTTTGTCTGATTGAGAAACCATAGTTTCAAACAATCTGGAGTCTGCATCCACCACAGCTTCGAATACAAACCGAAGTTTTTGCTCTTCTGTAATGGCAGGATTGCTGTTGAGATAATCGTTGGAAATCTTCAGACTTGGTTTTCCCGCATTATTCAGGGCTTTAACATAACTCAGCACCAATTGATAATCCCGGTTGCCTGCTTCGTATTCTTCAGCGTATTTACCGCTTTGATCATTGTTTTTCAAGGCTGCCTCACCCAAAGCAATCAAACCATCTGCCTGTTGGCCACCCTGAACTTTTTTGACCACTTTGCCGTCACCATCGATAAAATGAAGGGTGGGATAAGCTTTTACCGGATATTTATGTCCGAAACTCACACCATCCTCTTTTTCCATATCCAGTTTGATGTTGATAAAATTTTCATTAAAAAACTTACCGACACTTTCCTGTGTAAAAACATTTTTAGCCATTTTGATGCAAGGTCCGCACCATGTCGTATAAGAATCAACAAATACAATTTTATCCTCCTTTTTTGCTTTTTCTAATGCTTCTTTCCAGGTACCTTCAAAAAAAATGATTCCTTGAGAAAATGAAAATGCAGGAATAAAAATCAATAAAATGATTTTGACTACCGGTGCTTTTATTTGAAAAATATGCATAACTATGATATTGAATAGTAAGATAACAAACTAAAAACCTAAGGGTTTTGTCACAACATATTTTGGTTTTAACTTTCTGCTAACATTAATCTTTGACAATTCTGATTTCAACCCTTCTGTTTTGTTTTCGGGAAGCTTCTGTTTTATTGTCCGTGACGGGTTCAGTATCTCCTTTTCCCACAGTGAAAATTCGGGAAGGGTCAATTCCTTGTTTAACCAAAATAGTTTTGATCGCAATGGCTCTGTCTGAAGAAAGTTGTATTAAAGCCCCCTGATCACCGATATTGTCTGTATGACCGGTGATTTCGATGATGATATTTTTATTGGTTTTCAAAAATTTTCCAAGGGTAAGTATGGTTGGTAAAGACCTGTCCAGAATATTAGATGTAGCCTTTTCAAACATTATGTTTTTGAAAACAGCTGAAGTCTTTTTAACCTCCTGACTGTCTGCTTTTTCTAAAAGTTGTTGAAACGGCAGTACTTCCAATTTTTGAGAACGGCTGGAAACCGCTACCGGTGCATCTGCTTCAAGGACCAATTCAATACTGAGCTTGCCGTTATGTTGTAAAATAACTTCCTGAGGATCTATAATCACTTCGCGACTTTTCAGATTTCTGTTGACTGCCTGAACCATCAATGGTTTATTTTCCGTAATTTGCAAAATGTGTTTTCCATCTCTGCATCTGAAAAAATTTTCCTTATTTTTACCTGATTCATAGGCAGCACCCCAAGACAATTCGCCCGGCATTTGTTTCCGGTTTTGTCCATTTATGATAAAAATTTCCACTATTACGCTGATATTTTTTTCTCTGTAAAGGGATGTTTGAAAAATATCAAAACTTCCATCCCGATTTGAAGAAAAAAGGATATTTTTTTGCTCTTTCGGAAGGCAGGGATACATTTCATCCTGAGGCGAATTGAGCGGAGGATAAAAAATATTTAATGCTCCCCATTCCATAAAATTTTCATCCAGTCTTTGGACGCTGAATATATCCGTTCCACCGGTTGATTCAGGTCGGTTTGAAGCGAAATAAAGGGTTTTTGTATCTTCGGACAAAAAAGGTGTCATCTCATCAAAAGACGTATTCACACCTGTTTTAATTTTTTTTGGTTCGGTATAAAACATATGATAAACCCTGTAAGAAATGTACAAATCCATATCGCCTTCCGGTCCGGGAAAAGCCAGAATCAGTATTTTCTGATCAGGACTACAGGTCAGATTGACCCGGTCCCCTTTGACATAAAAAGCTTCAATGTGGATAGGCTCCGGAAATGAATAAACATCTTTTTTTTGTTGAGAAACAGAAAAACCTTTATCGAGTCCTCCTGATTTTTCAAACTGGTTTATCAAAACAAATCGGTCATGATCGTCAAATCGGGTACAAATACTATTTGGAAGTGCGTTATTCAAAGGATATCCGGGATGTGAAAGGTCTTTGATATTTTTTAGAGAATCGAGCTGGATGACCCAAATATCCTGATTAAAGGAGGATGTCGAAGGATTGGAAATGTTTTTACCGGCAATTTGTTTGAACACTTTCTGAAGGTACTGCTGATATTGTTCTTCTTCCGCATTTTCATACACATTTACACTGTCGATCCAAAGTGTTGGTTCAAAATCCGGAGAACCAATCCTTGTAAAATAAATTTTGTCCTCATCATATGACAAGACCGGGCTTATTTCATCGTAAGTTTCCGAATTAACCGGATAATCGTACTTCAGAAGCGAATGCTGGGCTGAAAGTTTGTTGTTACAAGCCAAAAACAGGACAAAAATCAGGTAGCGCGTCATTTTATTTTTTAAACAAACAGAATATATATTATCAATATTTATAATATGTTTTCAAAAATCCTGCCACATTTCTTGTTAATGTTTTGAAAAAACCAAAAGTTAGATAACCAATCACCTTAAATAGACGTTATGGTAGAAAATATATTCAAATGAGGTTTTTGTTTGTTTTATTATTGTTTTTACCGGTCTGCATTTTGAAGGCACAGGTAAATCCACCTGCTGGTGAAGAAACCAAAATCAACATGAACGGACAGATATATTCAGCGTATATCACACCGGATGGTGATACGTTGATATTGGCTGATCTGGACAAACTTCAGATTACTGCATTACGTAAGTTTGACGATGACGAAGCGTATCGAAAATATATGCGTTTCAGAAATTATGCTCAGGTAGTTTTTCCATATGCCAAAGAAGCCATCCGCATTTTCAGAGAATTGGAATATGCTTCTACCCATCTTTCTAAAAGAGAAAGAAAAAAAAGAATCAAAGAACTGGAAGAAGAGCTGTCCAGAGAGTTTGAGGAGCCTTTAAAAAACCTTACCAAACTACAGGGGAAAATCATGATCAAAATGATCGAAAAAGAAACAGGCAAACCGATGTATGACCTGATCAAAGATCTGAAAGGCGGATTTTCTGCCTTTTATTGGAATGCTTTTTCAAAAATATATACTTATGAGCTGAAAGAAGGGTACAACAAAGGTCAATATCCAATTCTCGATGCTGTGCTTCAGGATTTTGATGTATCTTACCGCATCGAAAACGGAACGTCCCTAAAATATGTAAAACTGGACAGAAGTAAAAAAGAAAAAAAATGACAGAACAGACGATCGTTTGGCATTGTCCCTCCAACCTTGCCATTGTAAAATATTGGGGAAAACATGGTAATCAACTTCCCAACAATGCCTCGATCAGTATGACATTGAAGGAATCCAAGACCATAACCTCACTGACATGGAAACGAAAAAACAGAGAAGAGGAACCAATCCTTGATTCTTTTTTGTTTGAGGGAAATGAAAATCCGGCATTTAAACTAAAGTTAGAAAAATTTTTGACAGGACTTCAGGCTGAAGTATTGTCTTTCCTCAAACATTATACCCTTTCCATTGAAAGCAGGAACACCTTTCCACACAGTAGTGGCATAGCTTCTTCCGCTTCAGCAATGGGTGCATTGGCTCTTTGTTTATGCAGCATGGAAAAAGAATTGTTTGAGCCGGACATGGCAGATGATATTTTTTACAGAAAAGCTTCCTACATATCAAGATTAGGTAGTGGAAGTGCTTCCCGATCTGTCTATAAACAATGGGCTGTGTGGGGAAATCATCCCGATTTTCTTGGCTCATCCGATGATTTTGCCATTCCGGTTTATCAGGAAGTTCATCCGGTTTTTACCACTTTCCGCAATGATATCTGCATTGTGAGTGAGCAGGAAAAATCGGTATCTTCAAGTGCAGGTCATCAGCTTATGGTCAATAATGTATATGCGCCTGCAAGGTATCAACAGGCAAATGCCAGAGTCCATGAATTGTACCGTGCTTTAAAATCCGGTGACATCAATACGTTTATTGCTATTTCAGAATCAGAGGCGCTGACGTTACATGCATTAATGATGTGCTCAGAGCCTTCATATACCCTCCTCGAACCAACCTCATTAAAAATGATATCTTTGGTTCAAAATTTCAGAAAAAAATCAGGGCAACCTGTTTGTTTCAGTTTTGATGCCGGTCCGAATATGCACCTTTTATATCCCGGAGAGATTGAAGACGTAATCAAAGATTTTTTGGACAATGATATCTATCCTTTGTGTGTGGAACAAAGGGTAATCAAAGACGGCATCGGAGACGGACCTTACCGTGAAAAATAAATATATGATGTACAAATTAGTGATCATCGGTTTACTCACATTGGCCGGTATCTTTTATTTTCAAAAAGCCAAGGCACAATTTCCAAAAACCGGTTCTTGCAAAAATCCTGCTTTTGATCAGAAAGTAAACGGGTATTTGTCCTATTCTGCTCCGGTAATAGATGTGGGTGATGCGTATGATAAACAAAATGAATTTGTGTTTTTGGATGCAAGAGAGATTGAAGAGTTTAAAGTTTCGCATATCAAAGGTGCAAAACATATCGGATATGATGATTTTAATCTTTCTTCATTAAGTCAGATTCCAAAAAACAAAAAGATTATTGTTTATTGTAGTATTGGCTACAGAAGTGAAAAAATTGCAAACAAACTGAGAAAAGCAGGGTACCAACAAACGTATAATTTGTATGGCAGTATTTTTGAATGGGTCAACAGAGGTTATCCCGTTTTTTCAGGAGGGCAGGAAATAAAAAAAGTGCATACATACAATGAAAAATGGGGAAAATGGGTTAGCAACAAAACCTATGAAAAAGTATACAAATAAAGTTATTTTCCATTAAAACAGGTAATGGAAATATATTATGGGAAGATAGGCCCGTTTTTGTCCTTTTCTCATAACAGTTTCCATAAATAAATAGCCTGTATCAGGAATTTGTTCTGATGAATACGTGGTAAACTGACTTCCGATAATAAAGCCCAACCCCATATGAATACTGTTTTCATAATCTCTTTCATGAAAATCTATAGTAAGTCCATATCCTAATAAATCAGAAGAAACCGATTCCCTGATATCTTCTGTATAGGCTCCTCCGGCTCTTTCCACATCGTCATCTTCAAATTTGAAATGTACGTATCTGTAGTGAATGAGAAATTTAATGGAAAAATCATGGTTGGCTTTTTCAGGCGTAAAGTGAAAACGAATGCCCGGCCTGACCCTGAATCCGTAATTGTGGACAAATCTCCTGTCCAAAAACAAGGCATCAAAGGAAAATATGGATTCAAGATCAGCTGAAAACCATCGGTTCAACCTATACGTTTGGGTCAATTGTAAGCCGGGATGTTTGTTGATTAATGCTGTTGCAGTAAACCCGATTCTGTATCTTTTAGTATTTTGGGCAAGACTATCAGAATAGGTGCCTGCACTCAAACTTACTGCATAAAACCATAAGGTCACAAAAAACAATACTTTCATTCCTGTTTTGCGCATGTCAAATCTGTATAGTACCTAAAAATTTAATATTATCTTCGTCGGTGATATCGTATTGCCGGAGTTCATTGAGACAAGCAACGATCAGTATATTATTTCGGATAATGACATCAAATGCGTTGAAACCTTCTAAGGTGGAGGAAAGTACCGGAGATTTCGGATCTTCAATATTAAAAATCACCAGACCATCTTCCTGATCACAAACAAAAAGATATTTTTTACCAAAACCGAGGCCTTTAGGTTTTGACATGTCAATACTTTCTAACAATTCCGGTCTTTCAATATTTTGAATATCATAAACTCTTAATTCGTCCAAAACCGGTCTGTCACAAACTGGTATATCAACAGATGAAAGGGTGACATACGCAATATCATTTCTGGCAACAATTGGGTCATTGGAACAAAATTCCACATTGTTGTAAAATGTCCTGCTTTTTTGCTCCGGAATACCTTTGTCATTAATTTCAAGAATGTACATATCAGTAGCTGAACCTACCAATAACAATCCATCATAGTGGTATAACGATTCAATTTCGTCTCCCAAATCCGTTGTATTCAGGAGCACGGGATTTTTGGAATCGGTGACGTCAAAAGTTTTAATCTGACTGTCATTGACCAAATACAATTTTTGGCCGATGGTCAACATAGTACTGTACGATCCGACCTGAGTGGAAGACGAAATATCTTCTTGCGTACAATTTTGGAAAAAGATGGTTAAAAAAATAAATAACGATAGGTAAATTGTTTGCTTCATTTGATTTTATTTTAGATTTAGAAAAATTCCTTGTTTTTATAAAAAAGACTTTACCAAAGTTTTCAAATAAACTATAAAGTTTCACACAATGGGTTGACCAACATGGCGTCTTCCCATTCTTTAAAAATCCCGTTTTTTTCGTAATAACATTCAAAATAACCAGAATAATCCGGTGGATAACGCTCTTCAAAACGAGGATAATATTGGTTAATAATTATATTTTCAACGGTGATTTTAGCAAAATTTTCAATATTGATTACCCAAAGATTTTTGCCATTTTCTGCATACAGGATATTTCCGAAAACAGTAAATTCTCTGTTCCCCGGTATTTGCCAGAAATGTTCTTTTATCGGGTTTGTAGGATCAACATTATTGATAACGTGAATTCCTTTGTTTTTTTCGCCAATAAAAATATAGTTTCCTGTAGTGACTATTTTTCCTAAATCACCAAAAGTTTTTGGATCCAATCTCCTGATAACCGTTGAATCTTCATAAGAATAATAAACAGGTTTTTTGCCGGCAACTTCAAAATCTTTTTCACATGATGTAAAAAGAATTGATGATAAAAAAAGATAAATCAGAATATTTTTCATTGAACCAATTTTATACTAAAACGTAAGAAATTATAATCCGTTTCCCGGACCAATCAGAATTCTTTTTTATTTACAAAATGATGACATTAGATTTAATTCCAAATGAATTGTGATAATACAGGATTCGTCAAAATAAATCAGTTGCAAATTTAAGTAAAACGTTATATTTTAAAAAGTATTTAACCCGTAAACTATTGTTGATTTATTTTCCATTTTATTTCATCCAGAACTGTGATATCTTCAATCGTAGAAGGCACCTGATAAGGAACGTTATCGACAATGGCACGTATGATTTTTCGCAAAATTTTGCCTGAACGGGTTTTGGGAAGTCTGTCAACAATGTGAACAATCTTAAAAGATGCAACGGCACCTATAGTATGCCTGACGGAAAAAATCAGTTCTTCCCTGATGGTATCATCTGATATATCTGAATTTTGTTTTAGTACAACAAAAGCTACCGGAACCTGTCCCTTTAATTCATCATGACAGCCCACTACCGCACATTCAGCAACTGCACTGTGAGATGCAACGATTTCTTCCATCGAACTGGTCGATAACCGATGTCCGGCAACATTGATCACATCATCGATACGACCTGTGATATATATATAACCTTCATCATCTTTGTAACCCCCATCGCCTGAAAAATAATAACCCGGATATTCCTGAAGATAGGATGAAACAAACCTTTCATTATCATTCCATAATCCGGGAAGGCAACCCGGTGGCAAAGGTGTTTTGATCAATATGGCTCCTTCTTCTCCCGGCAACATTTCGTCATGGTCCTGATTTAACACCCTGATATCAAAACCAAACATAGGTTTGCCTGCAGAACCGGGTTTGGTATTATGGAGCTGAATACCTGCAAAATTGGTCAGCATCGGATATCCGGATTCTGTCTGCCACCAATGGTCAATGATTGGTTTTTGCAACAGGTTAACAGCCCATTCATACGTTGCTACGTCCGTTCTTTCTCCGGCAAGGAATAGGTGTTTCAGACTGTCGGTATTATATTTTTTGTAAAATTCTCCTGAAAAATCTTCTTTTTTTATTGCTCTGATAGCCGTAGGAGCGGTAAAAAATGTATTGACCCCGTATTCTTCAATAACTCTCCAGAAAGCTCCCGGATCGGGTGTTTTTATCGGCTTGCCTTCGTACAGAATCGTAGTGCATCCTCTGATCAAAGGAGCATAAACAATGTACGAATGCCCTACTACCCAACCAATATCTGAGGCGGCCCAAAAGGTGCTGCCCGGTTTGGCACCATAAACATATTCCATACTTGTATTCAAAGCTACAGCGTGTCCTCCGTTGTCTCTGACGATCCCTTTGGGCGGGCCGGTAGTTCCTGAGGTATATAAAATATACAAAGGGTCCCACGAATCCATCATTTCATAACCTGCCGGAATTGCTGTTGCCAATAGTTCATTCCAATCCTCATCAAAACCAGGCTTCATATCACAGGTTAAAAAGTCTCTCTGTAAAACGATACAACATTCAGGTTTAAAATAAGCGTCTTCAATTGCCTGATCAACAATAGGTTTATAAGGAATAATTTTATCGATTTCAATTCCTCCGCTGGCAAGAAGAATACATTTTGGTCTGGCATCATTGATTCTGATGGTGAGTTCGTGAGCTGCAAATCCACCAAAAACTACGGAATGAATGGCCCCGATTCTGGCACAGGCCAACATAGCAAATACTGCTTGTGGTACCATCGGCATGTAGATAACCACACGATCACCTTTTGTTATCCCTTTTTGTTTTAATACGCCGGCAAAACGGGAAACCTCATCCAACATTTGGCTGTAGGTGTAAGAAGATTTTGTATTGGTAACCGGAGAATCATAATACATGGCAATTTGTTGTCCCCTGCCATGTAATACATGATAATCCAAAGCAAGATAAGAAGTATTCATTTTTCCACCTTTGTACCATCTGTGCATTCCGTCCTCATCAGTGGTCAGAATATTTTCCGGAAAAGAAAACCAATGAATTTTTTTTGCTTGTTTTTCCCAGAAATTTTGAGATTCCATCAGGCTTTCCTGATATAAAATATCGTATTGGTTGTCCATACATTCAGATTTTTACGAAATATTTTCAGGTATTTCAATTTATAAAATCCAAATGTATATAATTATCTATATATGTCAATATATTCTGCTGTTTTTTTATTGAAAAATGATTAAAATCATTTCAAAAAAACAAATATAGTATCAGTACGAGAGCAATTCCAGTACTTTTTCCAACAATATGTCATTGTCAAAAGGTTTGACAACGTATAGTTCTCCTCCTGAACCGTATCCGGTTTTTTTATCTTCAGGTGTGCCTTTTGCAGTTAAAAATAAAATTTTAGTGTGTGATAGTTTTTCGTTTTCACGAATTTTTCTGGCAACAGTAAACCCGTCCAGACCCGGCATCATGACGTCAAGGATGACAACATCCGGTTGGTTTTGAATGGCTGACGACAATCCTTCTTCACCGTCAAAAGCTTTTAAAACAATAACATCTTCATCCATCAGAATATATTCAATGGCTGTCACAATGTTCACTTCATCATCAACGATCAGCACGGACTTTTTGATGTGGTTCATATGAATTCGTATTTATAACAAACTGTCGCAGGTCAAAAGTAAAAATTATTATCTATTATACTTTAAATCATTTCAACTTCTTGAAAACTTCATAATAAATTGTGTCCCCTGATCGATATCCGATATCACATGAATTTGTCCGTTTGCCTGTTCTACAAATTTTTTTGTAATATAAAGTCCCAGGCCCGAACCTTCGGGTTTTGCCAGATTGCCGTCTTTAACCTGTGTAAATTTATCAAATATCCGGGGCAGGAATTCGGCCGGAATTATTTTTCCATTATTCCTGACGGTAATATGTATTAATTCAGACGTTTTTTCTACCCTGATAAAAATGATTCCATTGTCATGATCACAAAATTTAATTGCATTGGTCAACAAATTTAACATCACCTGAAGGAATTTTTCTTCCTGTACCGGCAAATGTTTTTCTGAATCGTCATTTTCCACATGTAAATCAATATTTTTTTCTTCAATCAAAGGCAAAACTCTCAGGATTGCATCTTGAATAACCTTATTTAAATCACACGACTTTTTGACAACATCCAAAGTAGCATCAATTTTTCCTACTTCCAATACCTGGTTGATCAAATGTTTTACCCGGTCACATTCTTTTATGATGATAGTTAAAAATTCCTTTTTTGTTTCTGCCGGCAGGTCTTCTTTTTTATCCAGCATTTGGGCAAAAGAACGAATAGTTGTCATCGGTGTCCGGAGTTCATGGGTAACCGTTGATATAAATTCAGCTTTCAGTTCATCCAGTTTTTTTAATTGCTGATTTACTTCTGCCAGTTCCAAACCGGTACGCTGTAATTCGGATTTTTGTTCTTCAAGCTCCTGGCTGTATTCAAGAATTTCTTTCGTTTGATTCAGAATTTCATGAAGTTTTTCTAAAGTCACCGGTTCCTGTCGGATTTCTGTCCCCAATATAAGTCTTGCTGAAGCGGCTCCAAAGGCACCTGATAATATTTTTTCTACATAATTGATAAATTCAGGACTTGCATTATCACTGTTTTTAGTTGCTTCCGTTTTACCTTTGTATTCATTCAAAACCGTCCTTGTTTTGCTGCTTCCTAAATAACGAACCAACTTTTTTTTCAGGGTAGTCACACTTGCTTCTCTTTTAATGACTTCCATTTCAGGAGAACCAACATATTTTTCAATATTTACATAAAAGTCAGCTTGTGCTATTTCCTCAACATTTTGTGATGTCAGCATAGAAACCACAACAAATGTACCCAGATTAAAAAACAAACTCCAGATACAGGCATGACTTATATGATCATAGCCTTCCAATCCAAAAAGTGCGTATGGTTTCAACAAATGTATACCAAAATATCCGTTTGTTATTAAATCTTTTCCCAACAAACCACTTTCAGCGAGTGTCGGAACAGGCAGACAAATCAACCATATAAAAAATCCGGCAATCAGCCCGGCCATGGCGCCTTTTGTATTTGCTTTTGTCCAGTATAACCCACCGATAATAATCGGAGCCAGTTGGAAAATAGCGACAAACGATATCAATCCGATTGAAACCAAAGAAAAATGATGACTGACTCCTTTGTAAAAGGCATAAGCCAAAAAAAGAATGACTACAATGATAATCCTTCGGATAGATAACAATCTGTCAGACAACAAAGCATATCCATCCTGTTTTGCTGTTTTTGTGTTTAAAAGAAAAGGCATCAACAGATTATTGGAAACCATGATACTTAATGCAATGACCGACACAACGACCATACTGGCAGCAGCAGAAAACCCGCCCAAATATACCAATAAAGCCAACCATTCATATCCGAAATGTAAAGGTAAACTAAGTACATAAGTATCTGAATCTGTTAGTTCGGGTAATAATAAAATCCCAGCAATCGCTATTGGTAATACAAAAAAACAAATCAAAAATAAATATAATGGAAACATCCAGGATGCTTGTCTTGTATATGTAATGTTGGTGTTTTCCACAACGGAAACATGAAATTGCCGGGGTAAAAACATAGTAGCTACAGCTGACAAAATCATCACCCAAAACCAGTGACTTTGAGAAGTATGATCACTTGGTAACGTTAATAATTTATTTGTAGCGGGGTTTAAAGCAGCCTGTGAAAACAAGTCTCCCATACCGTTAAACAGAATATAACATACAAATATTCCGACTGCCAAAAAAGAAATGAGTTTGACTACTGACTCAAAAGCAATAGCCGCAATTAAACCTTCGTGTCTTTCATTAGGATCAAGATTACGTGTACCAAAAAGAATGGTAAAAACAGCCAATAAAATGGTAAAATAATTGACTTTGTCTTTATAAAAAGTTGAACCATCCCAGAATTCATTCAAACTTTTGTGGACGGTCATAACATCAAAACTCAATCCGATGGCCTTTAACTGAATACTAATATATGGAATAATGCCAAATAGTAACACCAATGTTGTCAAAACTCCCAGAAAAGTATTTTTACCATACCTTGAAGAAACAAAATCTGCAATGGATGTAATATGTAGTTTTTTTGATATCAGAATCATTTTCCGGATGACCATATAAATTACAGGTGCGGCCAATGTGGGACCCAAATACACAGGAATAAAAGCCAGACCCTGATCACTCGCCCGACCGACACTTCCATAAAATGTCCAAACGGTACAGTATACTGTAAGTGATAATGAATAAGCAAGTGGATTATTGACAATACTGTATCCTGTTTTTGCTTTTTTGTTGCCGTAAATTGCTATAACAAATAATAACAACAGATAAATCATGGAAACAAATATGACAATTCCGGAATCCATAATTTTATTTTTTGGTCAATCTTAAAGTAATCAATATCATGATTGCCCAAAAAGAAAAAAGAAATACAAATATAAGTGGCAAACCAAAAAGTACACCTGAAACATTAAATATCGACAAAATGGGAAAATTAATCAAAATCATAGCCAGTATGACCACAAAAACCCGAAATTCCCGCTTGTTTTGTTTCATGGAAAATCTATTTTTCTTTTGTTTGTGCAGAAAACCGGTGCAAGCCTAAAATGGTCGGCTTAATCACCTTGCTCCTTATCAAAGCCCACAAAAATAGCAGAGCAAAAAGTCCGAATAAAATAGAAATCAGATATCGTTGCTGCAACTGGGGTTCAAGCATAAATCGAATCCACAAAGTGCCGGCCAAATATAATATGACGAAGATATTTGAAAAAAGTGTGTTCATTTTTCGTTTTGGTTTATCAAACAAAGATATAAAAACTTACAAAAAAAGCCGTTATTTCGAAAAATAACGGCTTTTTAAGCATATTTCAGGGGATATAATCAATTAATGAGCATGAGCTTCACCTGACCCTCTCGGAATACGGATATTTTCGACAATTTCCTGCACTGACTGTGGAGGAGGAGGTGTCATATAACTGACTACAAGAGCTACGGCAAAATTGGCCAACATAGCAACCGTTCCGAATCCTTCCGGGGAAATGCCAAACCACCAGCCATCTTTTAATGCGTCAACAGCATCTTTTCCGCCGTCAAATATTCCGAATTTAAATTTCAACATATAAAATATCATCAGAGAAATACCAACGATCATCCCGGCTACGGCTCCCTGCATATTCATTCGCTTGGAAAAAATTCCCATAATAATGGCAGGGAAAAATGAAGCCGCCGCCAATCCAAAAGCAAGTGCAACTACTGCAGCAACAAAACCCGGAGGATTGATACCGAAATATCCTGCAACGATTACAGCAACTGCTGCAGCTAAACGGGCATACAACAATTCATTTTTTTCAGAAACATTTGGGTTCCACTGCATTTTGATAAGGTCTCTGGATACTGAGGTAGAAATCACCAACAATAATCCTGCTGCCGTTGAAAGAGCGGCCGCCAGCCCTCCTGCAGCCACCAGTGCAATCACCCAATTGGGCAGATTGGCAATTTCAGGATTTGCCAAAACCATGATGTCATTGTCAACGGTTAATTCATTAGCGTCTTTGTCCTTGACATACTGGATTTTACCATCACCATTTTTATCTTCAAATTTGATAAGTTTGGTCGTTTCCCATTTTTTAAACCACTCCGGCATTTGAGTATACTCTTTATTACTCACTGTATTGATCATATTTGTTCTGGCAAATGCCGCAACTGCAGGTGCTGTCGTATACAAAATAGCAATAAACAAAAGAGCATATCCTGCAGAAACCCTTGCATCTTTTACCTTAGGAACGGTAAAAAATCTTACGATAACGTGCGGTAAACCGGCTGTACCTACCATCAAGGCAAAGGTAATCGCAAAAACATCAACCATACTTTTTGTTCCGTCTGTATAGGCTGCAAACCCCAAATCCTGATTTAATCCATCCAATTTGTCCAGAAGATACATACCTGATCCATCATTTAATACACCACCAAATCCCAATTGCGGAATTGCATTTCCCGTGAGGGCAATAGATATAAAAATGGCAGGAACCATGTAAGCAAAAATCAAAACACAATACTGAGCCACCTGCGTATAAGTAATTCCTTTCATACCACCGAGCACAGCATAAAAAAGAACAATGATCATACCGATGACCACACCCATTTCGATGCTGACTTCAAGAAATCGGGAAAAAACGACCCCTACACCTCTCATTTGTCCGGCAACGTATGTAAAAGATACGATTAACGCACAAATAACCGCAACTGTTCTGGCAGTATTGGAATAATATCTGTCACCAATAAAATCAGGAACCGTATATTTTCCGAATTTACGCAGATAAGGTGCCAGAAGAAGAGCAAGAAGCACATAACCGCCGGTCCATCCCATGAGATACACAGCACCGTCATATCCCATAAAGGAAATCAGACCTGCCATTGAAATAAAAGAGGCTGCTGACATCCAGTCTGCCGCGGTAGCCATACCATTGGCCAAAGGAGAAACTCCTCCGCCGGCAACATAAAATTCTTTGGTAGATCCGGCTCTCGACCAGATAGCGATACCAATATACAAGGCAAAAGATAAGCCCACTATAATATATGTCCAAGTTTTAACATCCATGATTTTTTATTTTTAAAGTAATTAAATAAAATTATTATTTTTCGTCTACATCAAATTCTTTGTCGAGCTTGTTCATTAAAGCGACATAAATAAAAATGATAATAATAAAGACATAAATTGAACCTTGCTGCGCAAACCAAAATCCGAGCTTAAATCCACCGATTTTAATCGAATTCAGCGCGTCAGTAAATAAAATTCCGGCACCGTAAGAGGACAAAAACCACACTGCAAGGAGTATGACGAGGTATTGGAGATTTTTTTTCCAATAATTTTGTAAATTATGATTTGACATAAAAATTGATTTATGAAGTTGAAAAAATTATAAAAATATATGTGTTTGTAAAATAAATTGACCTTTGGAACCATCCCTTACGATACCGTTATCAGTGGTTACATATATAGGTCGGTTGGCATATTCCAGCGTAATTTTGGCATTGTGTCCGGTTACAAAATAGTTCAGACCCAAACCATATTGAAAACTCGGATCAGCCAGCTTATCAAAATCTTTGTACGTTGCGGTCAGGTATGGCATAAAGGAAGTGCCATTTTTTAACTTTGGCAACACATATCCGGCCTGCAGATAACCAATGGTGCCAGTTCCGATCGTAGGTTGTGCATTACCTCCACCTGCCCAGCTTGCATCCAGTGACGGTGGTGTGGTATGTTCGTTGAGAATACCGATATTTCGGATATAATTGGGACCATAATCCAACAAGTATAAAGTTGCCAACACAGAAAGAGCAGTTCCTTTTCCTTTGTTAATCGGCATATCCAGAAATACGTCTGCACCAAAAGCTGTTTGGTTGTGATAACTTGAGTCTGTGGCCGTTTTGTACAACGAACCATTGGATTGATTATACCAACCTAATCCAATATTAAATACCTTTTTACTTCCCAGGTAGGAACCTACAAAATATGGAAGAACGTTGGATTCTTTGTCCCAAAACATCCAGTTAAGGTAACCGGCTGTTGCATAATTTTCATTGAGAACATTGCGTGCTTCCGCATTTTTTGGAACATCTGCCGGTCTGGCACCGTTGACAAAAGGTTTGTTGAGAGCGATGCGGTAATCCAGTTTGCCCAACTGACCTTTGGCGTAGATTCCGAATTGTCTGGCAAACTGATCCGTAGCTTCGATATTATGCCAGTTAAAAATCGGAGCGTCCAGTGTCATAAAATTTAACGTTGAGTGACTTGACAATCTGCTTACTCCATTCCAATAGTGGAGACCGACTCCAATATATAATTTTTGAGGTATAATTCTGAATTCTGTCCATGCATCATGCAAAAACAATTGAGGCTTTTTACCCTGATTGCTTGGTGTTGTCGTCGGATTCGGACCGTTTGGTGCCGTAGCTCCGTTGATAAAGGATTGGTTGTTGATTCCCCAATGGGTCAATATCAAAACCCTAGGCGAAACCTGAGCATACGCTAAAAAACGCGATCGGCGTAAAGCAATATCTGAGCTCCATAACGCAGTATTGTTCGTTCCATCTATCAGATTACCGTTGACATCTCTGGTTCCCGGGTTGTTTTGGGTAGCCGTCACCCAAAACTGATGCCACATGATAAAGCGCACATACTTCGAACCATTTTCATTTAATTTTAGCGTTAGAGGTTTGTATGTATGATCTTCAACCGGAGCTTCCTGAGCGTTTATATTGTACCTTATAAAAGAGAAAAAAATAATAAGCGGTAAAATTAAATGTTTGGTCATCACACTATATTTTGAAAGATCGAATAAACAAATATAAATATCTACATGCAAACATATATAGATATGTTGTTTATTTTTTGACTCATTTTTTTCAAAAAAAATTGCAGTTTCATTTTTTTACCATATTTTTAATACATTATTTTGTAAATTCAATCTATACAATATATAATACTGTTCATTCGGATGTTGATCCGGATGTTGTTGTATTTGTACCCGCAAAAAAAAGGAAAAAAACTACAAAGAGATTTTGAAAATAATCAGTTTAATCTTTCGTCAGGCTTTTAATGATATCATAGTATGAAGGTCGCGATAGTGAATAATAAGAGTTTTTTCCGTCTCTGACAACTTTGACAATATCCTGATTTTTCAGTATCCTTAGATGATGACTGGCTACAGCTTGTTCTATATCCAACTTTTCATGGATATCCGTCACTGAAAGTTTTGTTTCTTTGTACAATATATCCACCATCAAAAACCGTATCGGATGAGCTATGGCTTTTAACTTTTCGGTGGCATTCTCAAGAAATTCTATATCAAAAGGAGTATTCATGGCCATTTACATACATGTATATATATAAATACTTATATAGCATGATTGTTCAAATAAAAATCAACTCTTCATGATTTAAATCATTCATGTTTTCAGAATAATTTTATTTTTTTGCATCATGGCACATGAACTGACACACAGAATATATGATTTTCTAAAAGAATTTCCTCCGTTCAACTTTCTTTCCAAGGATGAGATTCTGCTTATAGCGTCCCAATCGACTGTAAAATATTTACAAAAAGAGGATACATTGTTTTCTATCGGAGACATGCCTCCGCCCCGATTTTATATCGTCAAGGAAGGAGCCATCCACCTTTTCCAATCAGATGGCGAACTTGTGGAAACCTGTGATGAAGGTGATGTTTTCGGCATACGGCCTCTATTGGCTCATTCTCCTTACCTGCTTACAGCCAAAGCCGGGGAAGAATCTTTATTATATGCCATAACGACTAAAGATTTTTTGCCATTAATTGAAAAATATCCTAAAATCAGTCTTTTCCTGGCAACCAACTTTGCAGTAGGTGTTGGAAACAAATATTACCACAAAACGCAGCGGCCCGGAATCAATATTTCTGAAAATTTACTGACAGAAGTTGCCGTAACGGATACCCGAATGAAGCCGGTTATTGCTGATGATACCATTTCTATTCAGGAGGCTGCACAAATAATGGTAAAAAAAGGAGTCGGATCCGTAGTCATTTGTGATCCGGATGAAAAACCGATCGGCATCATTACGGACAAAGACCTTCGTACCAAAGTGGTGGCAGGGGATATCCGTAAAAAAGAAAATGTAACACGCATCATGACTTCGCCGGTCAAATGTGCCCCTCCGAATCAATCGTACACACAGCTGCAGATGATGATGCTTAAACACAGAATCAGCCATGTTGTCATTACAGAAGATGGTAGTATGGAAAGCAAAATAATGGGTGTTGTGTCAGAACATGATTTGGTTGTCCAACAAACAGACAGCCCGGCAATATTACTAAAAGAAATTTTGAAAGCAGATAATGAAAAACAACTCTGTTCCATTCGTTCAAAAATCGAAAAACTGATTCAAAAATGGCTTGAACAGGAAGTTTCCATTCACTTTGTGTCACAAGTTGTTTCGACTTTAAATGATGAAATCATCAAACGCGTTTTATACCTCTCTGAAGAAAGTTTAGGCAGAGAAACGTACCGGAAAATGGATTATTGCTGGTTGACTTTGGGAAGCGAGGGTCGAGAAGAACAATTATTAAAAACAGATCAGGATAATGCTATCATCTATGCCAATAACCCTGATATTCCCAATCAAAAAGAACTTTTACTTAATCTGGCTAAAGAAGTAAACCGAATGCTTTTTGAAATCGGTTTTGAATATTGCCCGGCAGAAATGATGGCCTCCAACCCCTTGTGGTGTCAGAGTGTGGAAGAATGGCAACAAACATTTGAAAAATGGATCTTCCAACCCGGCGAAAAAGAAATTATGATGTGCACTATATTTTTTGACTTTCGACCCGTTTATGGAAATAAATCCCTGGCAGACTCTTTGTCGCACTTCATTTTCGGACTATTGGACAAACAAAAGGTTTTTTTACATTTTTTAGCCAAAAATGCTTTGCAGAATCCACCACCACTTTCTTTTTTCAGAAATGTTATTGTGGAAAAAAACGGAGAACATAAAGACAGTTTTGACATCAAACTCAGAGCCATGATGCCTTTGGTCGATGCTGCCAGACTGATGATTCTCGAAAAAAAATTATCAGGAATAAACAATACCGGTGAAAGATATCAGGCTCTGGCCAAATTAGATCCAGCCAATGCGGATGTTCTTTACCTTGCCGCTGATGCCTACGAAATTCTTATCAGAATTAGAACTTTATTTGGCCTGAGGCACAAAAATTCAGGAAGATATATCCAACCGGAAGAAATGGATAAAATGTCAAAACTCTTATTGAGAAATGCTTTTCAACCTATAGATGACATCCAAAAAATCATTAAAATCCGTTTTCAGATATGATTTGGAACGGATTAAAAAACTTTTTTGGCCAGCCACAAAAAGATTGGGCGACCTGGTATCAGGAATATCAAAAAACATATAAACTTCCGGATAAAAACGTTTCGCTTTCAACATTATCTTATGTGGTTGTGGACACAGAAACCACGGGGTTAGACCTGAAAACGGATCAGATTATTACCCTGGGAGCGGTTAGAATCCAAAACCAGGAAATCCCTGTACATGATGTGTTGTCTTGCAGCATCCGCCAAAATATTTTTCACAAACAAGACGCTGTTTCCATTCACGGATTGGTTCAAACAGAAAAAAAGGGAGTTACCGGTGATGAAGCCATGTCAACGTTTTTTTCCTATATCCATTCAGATATCATCATTGGTCACCACATTGGATTTGATGTAAAAATGATTGAAAAAACATCGGTAATGAATGGAGGCGGAACCATAAAAAATCTTATTTTTGACACCTCTATTATGGCAAAAAGACTCGACAATCCTATGTCTCCTGAAAGTCTGGATGGAAAAAACTACTCCCTCGATGTGTTGTGCAAAAGGTTTAACATCGTCACAAAAGACAGACACACAGCCTTGGGTGATGCTTTTCTTACAGCCTTGTTGTTTATAAAATTGATTCATCTTTTTGAAAAAAAAGGAATTAAAACATTAAAGCAATTGTTATAATAAAAAACTGAAAAGGCTTTTTTTGTATATTTGCAACCCTTTTCTGATTTTTTCAGCATTTCGGATAACTTACTCAATTTATTTCCATGGTAGATTTTTGTCACCTCCATTGCCACACTCAGTATTCACTGCTTGACGGTGCTTCAGACATCAAAACAATGATGAAAAAAGCAAAAGCGGACGGACAAAGTGCTGTAGCTATAACCGACCACGGCAACATGTTCGGGGTTTTCAAATTTGTCAAGGAAGCCAAACAACAGGGTATCAAACCTATCATTGGTTGCGAATTTTACATGGTTGAAGATCGTCATATCAAAAGTTTTGAAAAATCAAGAGGTCAGAAAGATGTGCGACACCACCAACTCCTCCTTGCCAAAACACCGCAAGGATATAAAAATCTTACCAAACTGGCATCTTTGGGTTTCACTGAAGGGTTGTACGGAAAGTTTCCCAGGATTGATAAAAGTTTGCTGGAAAAATATCACGAAGGTATCATTGCTACCAGTTGTTGTATCGGTGCAGAAATACCCCAAACCATTTTGAAAGGAGATATAGAAGGCGCTGAAACAAAACTAAAATGGTGGATTGATATGTTTGGTGAAGACTATTATATCGAACTGCAACGCCACAGAGGGTTAGAAAAAATTGATGACACCGGCATGAGTCAGGAAGATGTCAATCAGGTTTTGATTGGTTTTGCCAAAAAATATAACATCAAAACCATCGTCACCAACGATGCCCACTATGTCGAAGAAGAAGATTGGGCGCCGCACGATGTTTTGTTGTGTATCAATACCGGCTCACTGCTGGAGCAGAAAGAACGATTTAATTTCCCTAGTTCAGACTTTTATTTTAAAACAAAAGCTGAAATGAATACTTTGTTTGGCGATGTCAAACAAGCTGTTGAAAACACCATGGACATTGCGGGTAAAATTCAGGAATTTGATTTGGCCCGGGATGTTTTATTGCCGGCATTTCCTCTTCCGGTGGGTTTTGACTCACAGGAATTATTCCTGAGACATCTGACCTTTGAAGGCGCAAGAAAAAGGTATGGCACCATCACACCCGCCATTGAAGAAAGACTCAATTTTGAATTGAACGTCATCAATCATTCCGGATATCCCGGATACTTTTTGATTGTTCAGGATTTTACCAGTGCTGCCAGACAATTGGGTGTGTCAGTCGGACCGGGTCGGGGCTCTGCTGCCGGTTCTGCCGTCGCTTATTGCCTTGGTATTACCAATATTGATCCGATCAAATACGATTTGCTTTTCGAACGTTTTCTCAATCCTGAAAGGGTCTCTATGCCGGATATCGATATTGACTTTGACGATGAAGGAAGAGGAAAAGTCATTGATTATGTCATCGACAAATACGGAAAAAATCAGGTCGCCCAAATCATTACCTATGGTACCATGGCCGCCAGAATGTCTTTGAGAGACGTAGGTCGGGTGATGAATGTTCCTCTGAGTGAAGTGGACAAAGTGGCTAAAACCTTTCCTACCCATCTGAGTGCAACCCTTCAGGGTGTTCTTGCAGAAAATGATATAGATCCCAAACTGAAAGAAAATCTCACTTCAGACGATATTGAAAAAGCATATTCTTTCAGAAAACTTGCCGGTCAGCATGACGACATCGGCAAAATGATTACAACTGCCAAAAAACTGGAAGGTGCCGTAAGAAATACAGGTATTCATGCTTGTGGTGTCATCATCACACCCGGAGATATCACTGATTATGTTCCTGTTTCCGTAGCAAAAGATTCAGACCTGCTTGTTTCTCAGTATGATAACAGTGTAGCCGAAGAAGCAGGATTGTTGAAAATGGACTTTTTGGGTTTGAAGACCCTGACCATCATCAAAGATGCTATTGAAATCATCAGAGAAAGATATGGCATTACGTTGGATATTGACGATATTTCCCTTGAGGATGAAAAAACATTCCAACTATTTCAAAAAGGTGAAATGGTCGGAATATTCCAATATGAATCTCCCGGAATGCAAAAATATCTGCGGGAACTCAAACCTACGCGTTTTGAGGACCTCATTGCGATGAACGCCTTGTACCGACCCGGACCACTTCAATATATTCCTGACTTTATCGCGCGAAAAAACGGAAAACAAACCATCGTTTTTGACCTTCCTGACATGGAAGAATTTCTTGCTGAAACCTATGGAATCACCGTATACCAGGAACAGGTTATGTTGCTTTCACAAAAGTTGGCAGGATTTTCAAAAGGTGATGCTGACATGTTGCGTAAAGCGATGGGTAAAAAACAAAAAGCAGTATTGGACAAAATGTTTCCGAAATTTGTGGAAGGTTGTACATCCAATGGTCATCCGGAAGATGCTGTCAAAAAAATCTGGACGGACTGGGAGGCATTCGCTTCCTACGCATTTAACAAGTCGCACTCTACCTGTTATGCTTACATCGCTTTCCAGACGGCATATCTGAAAGCCCATTTTCCGGCAGCTTTTATGGCTTCCGTGTTAAATCACAACAAAAACGACATTTCCAAAGTCAATTTTTACCTTCAGGAGACCAAAAGAATGCGAATTCCGGTATTAGGACCGGACATCAATGAAAGTAATATCAAATTTACGGTTAATAAAAGTGATGCCGTACGTTTTGGTTTATCCGCCCTGAAAGGAGTAGGTGAAGGACCTGTGGAAGATATTGTAGCTGAAAGAAATGCCAACGGACCCTTCGAAAACATCTACGAAATGATGAAAAGGGTGAATCTTCGGTCAGTCAATAAAAAATGTCTGGACAGTCTGGCTTTAAGTGGTGCTTTGGATTGTTTTGAAGGATTCAATCGCGCTCAGTTTTTTGCTGTCAATGAAAAAGGTGAAAACTTCATTGAGCAGCTGATTAAATACGGAAACAATATTCAGGGACAAAAAGAAACCCAACAGATCTCTTTGTTTGGGGATAGTCTCAACGACATGGTTTTGGAACCAAAACCTGAAAAGGTAGGTGAGTGGAATCAGATTGACAAACTTGAAAAAGAGCGTGAAGTAACGGGAATCTACATCAGCGGCCATCCATTGGATGATTACACCCTGGAGTTTAATTACTTCATCAACTGTCCGTTGGAAAAAGCCGATCAGATCGAAGGACAAATGCTCAAAATGGGCGGTATGGTCAAGGATGTTCATTTCGGGGCTACCCAAAAAGGAAATCCCTACACCCGTTTTACATTGATGGATTTTACCGGAGAATTTCAAATATCTCTGTACAATGAATCACATGAAATGTGGAAACATTTGATTTCTACCGGAAATGTTTTGTACGTGGAAGGAATCAATCAAAAAGGAATGAACTCCGACCGTGCTTTTTTCAGGGTAAAAGAAATCATGTTTTTGGATACCGTCGGTCAGGCAAGAACAAAGTCGATCACCGTCAGGGTAGGATTAAAAGATATAACACCCGAGACCGTCACTTCTTTAATTCAATTGTGCGAAAGCAAACCCGGCAAACATTTGTTGAAACTTAAAATCAAAGATGAAGAGGCTGATGTGGATATTGATTTACAATCTCAAACATACAAAATCAATGCAGACGGACTTTTTGTTCAGGAATTGGAAAGTTTGGGCTTTTCATTCAAACTGAACTGATAAATCTTTTATTACTTTGTCTCCTTAACGACCGAAATAAATTATTTTGAGAAAAAATATAATTTTATAAATAAATTCTAATATATTTGTAATTTAAACCTTTAAATTTTACAATATGAAAAAGCAGAATTTATTTTATTTTATTTTATTTTATTTTATTTTATTTCCTGATCTAAGTGTTTCACAAGAATTATCATGTGGTTATACTGCCTCCCAAAGTGAATATGAAGAACATATTTTATTTTTGCAAAACTTAAACTCATTACCAGGTTTAAATCCGGATCCATGTGGTGATCCAATATGGAATGGCGGTCGTGTTCAATATAGGTTAATTTTGGAGTATGCAAAACAAAATCCTGATATAAATCAATCTTCACTTGAAGCCATTATAAATAATGTAAAATCAATATATGGCAGTCCGCAAAATGACATTGGTTTAATAATAGATGTAATTGAAAGAGATTGCGCCAATTGTCAATATGAAAATTCATCTGGATGGGGATTCGACTGGAGGAATCCACCAGCGGAGTTTGAAAATTGTATTTATGGAAGGATTGCTGATCAGAGTAGCGAAGGATTAGGAGGTAGAGGAGGGAATGGTACGTTTTTTTTCAGGTCTTCTAACTTTCAAACCCAACCAATAATTAATACAAACTTGTTTGTTCATGAGTTAGGTCACGCTTTAGGATTACACCATACTTTTGAGGGATTTGATGTGACTTTAGATCATGAAAATGTTCTTCAACCGGGCAGTTGTTCTTGTGATTGTAAACTTAAAGGAGACTTGATTTGTGATACTCCAGTACATCCATATTATCCAAACGATGCCTTTTGGAATAGAAGAATGTATGAAGATGAGAATGCTGACTTTGCATTCGAATATTCTAATCTTGACAATCTTGTGGATAATTGCGGTGATAATTTTAACTTAGCGCCCAACCAACTTAATTCAATAGGAAATTACATGGGTGATCAAATGAATGTGCAAGGTATTACGCCATTGTTTACACATGGTCAAATTGCATTTATTAAACATTGGAACAGCGGAAAACCATGGGCAATATACGCTTTTGAAGAAGATGAAGATATTGTAATGCCAGGCTATACAATTGAAAATGAATTAAATTTGCTTAATCAGAGAAGAGTTTTTAATTCAGATCTGGTTTTAAGAGCTCCCTTAAAATTAAAAAACTCAACAATATTAATGGCAAACGGAGCTAAAATTATCATTGAAAGAAATGGAAAACTAAGCTTAGATAATGCAAAAATTGTAAGATATGATTTTGACAGATGCCCTAATGGAAACATACCTTGGGGAGGGATTCATGTGAATAGCTTTACCTATATATCCTTAAAAAATGGTAGTGAAATATCCGGATTTGTGCAAGATGGAATTTTTGCAAATCAAAAACCTTGTTTAATTTCTGTTTATGACAACTCATTGATCTTAGCTTCAGATAACAAAAATATATTTAATCTTAATGGAAGTTTTTTTGATGTAAAAACAAAGGATTCTTATTTAGATGGTAAAATTCTAATTCAAAACTCTTCCGGAGGTCTGACCTCAAGAAATTGTTTCATAGAAAATACAGATATAAGAATTACAAATGCAAGTTTAAATCTCTATAATAATCAAATAAGAGGCACGAATGGCTTAAATGGGTCCATAACAAATGGTAGTATTATTATCCAGAACTCTAAACTTGCCGGTGTAAACATTTCTGATAATAATTATATTCAAGGAGCCATTAATGTTACAAACTCACAGGGTCCTACAATTATAGCTAATACTTCAAGAGTTTCAAATATAAGTTCTGCCGGTTTGAATAATTTTATTTTTAAAGAAAATGATATTTATAATAATCTTGGAAGCAGCATCCAGATCATATCGCCTAAAGAAATCTTACCATCAAATATTATACATAAAAACAGATTTTTTGATAGATATTCTAATGCTATTCTTATCAATTCAAGGAATCCAAATCTAGCTATAGAATGTAATGATTTTATAAACTCACCGGGGACAAACCTCAGGATTTTAAACCGAATAGCACCAATGCAAGGTGATAATACTTTTGCAGCAGGCAATATTTTTTCAAGACCGCCTACAAATCCTGAAGTTTTTTATGACCTCTCAAGTCTGACTTTTTATCATTTTAAAAACCAGGGGTCTAAAGAAGAACCTATCTCAATAAATAATCCAGCATTATTCCTGAAGATTGATAACTTAGGATCCACTTTATCAAAATGCGATGTAAACTATCCCCTTATTCCTGAAGTAAATCCGCCTCATTGTTTTAATGGCGTCAGAGATATGGGTGAAACCGGAATTGATTGTGGAGGACCTTGTCAGGTATCATGTCCGGAGATAGGAATTGGAGATATAGGCATTACACCTGTTTATCCTGCTCATTGCTATAACGGCATTTTAGATGGGAACGAAGCCGGAATTGACTGTGGTGGCTCTTGCCCACCTTGTTTTACCAATCATTGTAATGATGGTGTATTGAATGGTGATGAAACAGGCCTCGATTGTGGCGGCTTAGATTGTCCACCTTGTAATACGGATTATTGTAGTGACGGAATTCAGAATAACGGTGAAACAGGTGTCGATTGCGGAGGGCCTTGTGGAGCTTGTTATGTCAATTCTTGTAACAATGGTTTGTGGGATGGTAACGAAACAGGTGTCGATTGCGGTGGTTCTTGTACACCATGTACTGCAACTTGTTTTGACGGAATACAAAACGGGGAAGAAACAGGTGTGGATTGCGGTGGAGGCTGTCCTTCTTGCGGCGGAAATTGCCAAGATGGTATACAAAATAACGGTGAGTATTATGTGGATTGTGGCGGACCTTGCACACCATGTATTTTTGATGATTTTGAAGAACTCCCTGATATTGACTATTCAGATTTTATTAACGAATTAAACTTGGCATATGGATCTGATACCATACCACAAGGTAATGATATTGAAATTGAAACAGATTTAGCTTTTTTAAATTCATTGTATGATAACGGTTCTACACCAACATTATTGAGTTTGATAGAAAACCAAAGTTCTTCAGATCCGACTTTGGTTTACAATACACTTATTCAGGCATCGCCTAACGTGTCACCAAAAGCATTTCATGTTTTATTCAAAAAAAGTCATTATTATACAGAAGAACAGGTCTTGACCTTACTTAAACTAAATCCAGGAGCAATTGAAGATTTGTACGTTTACTATATAGTTTTTGAAAGTGAAAGTTTTTCAGCCTCAAACAGAGATTCGTTATGGTCGTCTT
Source organism: Saprospiraceae bacterium (assembly GCA_022842725.1). Lineage (GTDB taxonomy): Bacteria > Bacteroidota > Bacteroidia > Chitinophagales > Saprospiraceae > OLB9. The sequence goes on along the minus strand of JALHOZ010000001.1, from coordinate 24,321 downwards.
TACAAAATCAAGATGCAAGGACAGCACTCAATGATAAGATCAGGATCAAAAAATTGTATATGGACTATATGATTACTCAGTCCGTTATGTTTCAACTCCAAGCCAAAAATATAAATTACAATAAAATTAGGAATACATATCTTAAAAATAATCATGATGATGTACCGTATGTAATTTACAATACCTACCTTAATGAAGGAAAATATAATCAGGCATGGAATTATTTAACTTCAATAAACGAAAATGAAATAACAGACCCTTATTACAAGAGTCAATTAGAGAAGTACAGAGAAGTCGAACAAATTTTAATGGATCATTATTACGCCGGGAATAAATTTGTACAGATTCCTGCTGAAAAGAAGCAGGTTCTCATCTCAACAGCTTCTACACATCATGGTTTGGCAACAATAAAAGCCAGGGACATATTGGAAGAATTATATTCCATGTCATTCGGAGATTTTCCTGAAAATCTTCACTACCAACCTTTGGAGTTTTTAATTTCTGGTCAACCAAGATCTAAAGGTCTACAGGAGTGTATTGTTTCACCAAATCCTGCTACATCACAGATAAATATTCAGATAATTGGTTTTGAACTCCCTGAAATTTTAAATAGTCAAATTATTATTTATTCGACTACCGGAGAAAGAAGCCTATACCAGAGTATAAAATCGAAAAATGAGGTTATCGATATATCAAATTTGATTTCTGGTGTTTATATATATGAAATACAAATGAATTCAGGAAAAGCCTTCCGTGGTAAAATTGTTAAAATAAATTAATATTAATCAGGGGGTATATGAGTAATTCAATACCCCCTATATTATTGAATTAAAGTGAAAATTTATATTAGTATAATTATATGTTTTATTGTATTTTCGGATGATATTATTGCACAAGTCGAATTATTTTCTAAAACATTCTCTCACGGTCTTAGAATAGTACAGACTGAACTTTTGCATGAAGATGAAAACTATTATTATTCCATGGGATATGCTGAAGATTCTATCGGATCAGAATTGGGTTTGCATGTGGCTGTGCATAATAAAACGAATTGGGATGTTGTAAAATTTTCCTATTTTGAACTCGATAGTACCTGGATGTTTATTGGTAATAGTATTCGTGTAATAGATTTTAATGACACTTTATATTTCTGCGCAAATGCAAGAGATAAAAACTATTTGATGGCTTATGCCAAAGATTCCGGAAGCCTGATTATAAAAAGGAGTATGACCAATCCTTTAGGTGGAGGAACGTATACACATGATTTAAGACGGGAGAAACATAGATTCTTAATTTCATATACTGCCAATGATGATGTAAAAATTGTGAGTCCTGCGATTTGGATAGCTAATGATGATGAGACGGATGAAATTAAGTACGTAGATAATAGCGAAAAATTAATAGCTGCCGGTAAGTTTTTTAGAATGGAAAATGGAAACTATCTTTTTTTGACTACCGAACTTTTTAATGGTGAGTACCGCTATAAATTGAATATTTCAGAATTGGATTCCAATTTTAACCTGTTATGGATATGGAGTACACCGGAATCGGACAAAGCATGGGTTAGCTCAGAAGTATTACCCATTAATAAAGATGAATACATGATATTATACCGTGCCGAAAAGCCCACGGTAATCTATCAAAACAGAGCTTGGCCGCATTCTGTCATGCGGTTTAATATAAAAACCAAAAAAGTAGTTTGGAAAAAAGATGTGGCATCGCCAGTCTCGCTTTTGGAAAGCCATATTGGAGGTATGGTAAAAAGTAATATTGATCCCGAATCGTTCCTGGTGGTAACCAACGTGGTGGGTGCTCAATCTACCATCGATAGTTTTATTACCAATGGTCGGGTACTTAAGATAAATATTGATGGTAATATCTTATGGCAAAGGGATTATAACATATTTTCCAATGCCCCGATTACTACAAACCTATTTCATAATATCATACCAACTAAGGATGGTAATTATTTAATTGGAGGAACAGCCTTCAACAAACAAATCATGTCATGGCTGGTAAAGGTAAATGAAGATGGACACATCATTGGCGACACAACAAGTCAGATTGATTGGGTCGAAACCAATTGGAAGGATAGAATATCTATATATCCAATTCCGACGAATGATATCTTATTTATAAATCAAAATAATATTAATGAAGTAGAGTATCTATTATACAATACATCCGGAAAATTGGCAGATAAACTAAAAATCGATACTGAAAATCAAAGTACGGGTTGGGATATCAGCCATTTAACAGACGGAAGTTATATAATGTTAATTAAAAGAAAGGGTAAAAAAATAGGCTCATCATTGATTATAAAGTCCGGCAGTAAATAATACTAAATGCTTGTTTATATAGTTTTTCATATGGATTTTGTGATTCAAAAATCCATATATCTCTCAAATATCCCTGTACAATGAATCACATGAAATGTGGAAACATTTGATTTCTACCGGAAATGTTTTGTACGTGGAAGGAATCAATCAAAAAGGCATGAACTCCGACCGTGCTTTTTTCAGGGTAAAAGAAATCATGTTTTTGGATACTGTCGGTCAGGCAAGAACAAAGTCGATCACCGTCAGGGTAGGATTAAAAGATATAACACCCGAGACCGTCACTTCTTTAATACAATTGTGCGAAAGCAAACCCGGCAAACATTTGTTGAAACTCAAAATCAAAGATGAAGAGGCTGATGTGGACATAGACATGCAATCTCAGACCTACAAAATCAATGCAGACGGACTTTTTGTTCAGGAATTGGAAAGTTTGGGCTTTTCATTTAAACTGAACTGACCCGGATTCATTACATCTTGTCTGAAACAAATCAACAATACCAGCCCAAGGTGTTAATGGGATTTTCTGTTTTTAACAACCCCTCCGGTTACCTCTTTGATTGTTTGTACAAAAAAGAAGGCCTGAGGATCTATAACAGATAATGCGGTTTTGAGTCGGTGTACTTCCAATCGGGTGACAATTGTCATCACAATATCACAATCATGGGAAATATCAAATGAACCCGGCAAATATCCTCTTTCTCCTTTATATACAGATATTGCTTTGCCAAAATCATTGACAATAACTGATTTAATTTCTTCATGATTTTTGGAAATGATCGTCAACGCCGTAAATTCTTCAAAGCCGTCTACCACATAATCTGAAGTTTTTAAAGCCGTGTAATACGTTAATATAGAGTACATAGCCGCTTCTATACCGAATTTGAAAGCAACACCCAAAAACAATAATGTATTGACGACAAGTATAATTTCAGAGGTGGAAAACCCGGATTTTTTGTGGGTATAGTCAGCCATTACCTCCAAACCATCAATGACGGCTCCACCTCTGATCACTAATCCGATTCCCAACCCAATCAAAAACCCACCAAAAATAGCTATCAGCAATTTATCATTAGTAAATGCCTCTTCGATTTGAATAAATGCCATAAAAACGCTGAGCAAAAAAATGGCCAATGCTGTTTGTACAGCAAATATTTTACCTATTTTTTTATATCCGACATACAAAAAAGGAAGGTTCAAAACAAAAAGGAGCAGGTAAATCGGAATATGAAAATATTCATGGATGAGAATTGAAATCCCTGTCACGCCACCATCCAGAAAATGATTGGGTATCATAAATCCCTGTAGTGCCAAAGTAGCACAAAATACTCCGGCCACAATATAAAGAAGTGACTTCGGTGAAAAAACAGTAGCCCAATCAATTGGAGCTTGTACGGTATGTGATGTTGATTTACTCAATGTTTCTGATTTAATGAAAAAACGGTTTGTATTTGCCAAAACGTTGTCATGTTATGAAAATGATTTCTAAACAATCTACGAATTCACAAATATACGAAACAGAATTTTTATTCATCTGAAATCGAAAAAAACATTTTTGCTTCTTACGATATATTAATATGAAAATAAAAATAAATATACATTTTTGTTACCATGTAGTTTCGTCCCCGGAATTCTGTTTCCGGATATTATAATAGTAAACGAGTAGCAATCTTATATAGGATTTTCTTTTTTGTGTTGGTCGGCAAAGTTCTTTTAAACATTCATAATATCATAAATTTCCATTTTTAAGCTTTCAAAATCTATGGGCTTGGTAAAAAATCCTTTTGCTCCGGAATTCATCGCTTTTTCATAGTTTTCTTTGTCTCCGTATGCAGAAATCATACTTACCTTGATATAAGGAAATTCACTTTTAATCATATTTAATAATTCAAAGCCCGTCATGCCGGGCATGTTGATGTCCGAAAAAACATAAACCACTTCCGGTGGTTTTTTTCCTCTGAGTATCTCCAGCGCTTGTTGACCTGAAAAAGCAAACTCAAGTTCCAGAAGACCGTTGCGAAGTTCTTTTCTGAACTTTTGTCTGAACAACATCTCCACGTCCCTTTCGTCATCTACTATTAAAAACTTCATACTTTTAAATTGTTAGGGTTATTGTAAAAACTGTACCCCTGTCTATTTCAGTTTCAACTTTTATGTCACCATTGTGTGCTTTTATAACATCATAAGATAATGAAAGTCCCAGGCCGGTGCCTTGTCCTGTAGGTTTTGTGGTAAAAAATGGTTGAAATATTTTATCTTTTATTTGATCAGGTATCCCGGCTCCATTATCCGAAATGGTGATTTCGACTATGTTTCCTGATTTTTTTGTACGCAAAGAAACTGTAGGCGCATAATCCGGTTGATTGCTTTTATGACTTTCTTTTTTACTTTTTTCATTAACTGCATAAAAAGCATTGGTGATAATATTTAAAATCACCCGCCCTAAATCCTGAGTGACCACTTCCATTTTTGGAATAGAAGCATCAAATTCAGTATTCATTGTTGCGTTAAAAGTTTTATCTTTAGCACGAAAGCCATGATAAGCCAATCTCAAATATTCATCACAAAGCACATTGATATCTGTCAATTCTTTTTGTCCTGAATTATTACGGCTGTGTTGCAACATACCTTTCACTATATCTGCAGCCCTTTTTCCATGATGATTGATTTTTTCCAGATTGGATTTCAGATCAGTTGTGATGATTTTTACTTCATATATTTCACCTTTTTCCAATTCAGCTTCAATTTCTTCGACCAATTCAGCACTTACCTCACTAAAATTATTGACAAAATTGAGTGGATTTTGAATCTCATGAGCAATACCGGCGGTCAACTCACCCAATGAAGCCATTTTTTCGGATTGGATTAACTGAGCCTGAGCTTTTTTAAGGTGATTCAAAGAATTTTGTAATTCTTTTGTACGTTGTTCTACCTCTTGTTCGAGTATGACATTCTGGTTTTTAATAATTCGCTCATTTTCAAGCGTGGTGGCCAATAGTTTTTTCTGCGTTTCTTCTCTGGACTTGATAATATCTTTATTTTCCCATTCTATTCGTTTGGTAAGCAGATAGGATAAAATGATTACTTCAAATAAGAAGGCAATGGTAATATAGTTGATATCAAACGGATATTTAGGCACACCAAAATTGATAAAGCTTATATCTAATGCTCCAAATATAGACATCATAATATAAGCGGCAGCAAAATAATAGCCGATTCTGTCTCCCTTTTTACCCGCATATATGCCTAATCCTACCTGGCCTAACATGCCGATCATGGCATGAATTTGAGATATCATTGCCACAGCCGGGATAGGCAAAAACAGATTCCAAATCCAATAGGATATAAAGTAAATAAAAAGAACAATTCCTATTTTAAAAGGCAGCGGATACTTTTTAATATTAAGAAATATCATGGTATACAACATCCCTAAAGGTTGTAATATGATAGGCAGCCATTTATACCATTGCCAGATTTCAGCATCTTTTATGAGATAATGTAAGTAACCGGTGTTTGTGAACGAAAAGAGAATATACCCACCAATGAGCAGACAATACAAAAAGTAATCAATTCTGCGTGAAGTGTAAAAAAGAAATAAATTGTAAAGAACAACAAACAGCATAAACCCAAAGATCATTGCCAGCACAATCAGGTTTTTTATGGTTTGTTCATCGTAAGAACTTTTTTTCCAGATTTTGAATATGAATGGTGTGGTTCGGGTATCAATCCTTAAATAATAATTTTCTATATTTTTGGAGAGCATAAAAGAGTTCAAATGGCTCTTCATTTCTTTTTTATACCAAAGTCCTCTTTGTGGAATTTGTTTGGTTTTCCAAACTCCGTCTGATTCTTTAAAAAAAAGCATGATATCCCCGACTACAGCTTGATTTAAAGCTATCACAAGGTCTGATGTATCGGGATTTTTTACAGAAAAATAAAACCAAAATACATCGGCACTTGTAGGAAAGTTGAATATCTGTTTTCCAATTAATTTCAAAGAATCTTTGATGTTTAATTTTTCAACATCTTCAATGGAAAATGATTTATTTTCATCGATAATGTACCTGACATTACTCGTAATATCTACATAATCATTGTTGCCATTCCATACAATGGTTTCCTGGCCTTTTCCGGCAATTGAGATAAAACAGAATAATAAAATGTAAAAGCTAAACTTAATCATTTTCCAAATTAACAACCGTTTTCTTTAAAATTTGTCTTGATTCCCAAAATATTTGCAAATAAAATCCACCAAACGGCACAATAAATTCCAAAAGGAAAATATCCTAAAAATCCCAAAATTGGCATTTCAAAAAGGTGATATTTACTCAGATAGGGAATACTGTACACCCAATAACTGGCATTAAACGTAACGTCAATTACTTTGTTGACATCTCCGCAGGCATTCGGTTCACCCAAAACATGTGTCGCACTCAGATAATTAAAACATTCCAAACATAAACCCAGAAGAAAATACGACAAGGACAATAAAATAACATAGGAGTAATCACCATTTTTGACCGGTGTAAAAGGTGTCCAAATCTTACATTTTGTAAGTACTACCGCAATGAGCATTAATGGCGAATACCATAAAGCAGGAAATAATATATCAGGATAGTATGGCGCCAAAAATAACGATAGTAACGAAATAGCTAATACCAAATACAAAGCCCAGTTTGGAAACGTAATTTTAGGTCCCTGTGTATATTTTAATGAAAGGCCTTTAAATGTTTTTAACAGTGCATAAAACTCTATAGCCGGTGGTATCAATCCCGATGAACCCAAAACTGCGTAAATCACAAATTCATCTTCAGGAATTAAAGTACCTTTGGGGTAATACCATGATTCTAAAACAAAATTATTCAGGTACTCAAAAATCAACCATCCCAAAATGGCAGAGACGCCAATGCCAATAATAGCTTTAGGATAATCTTTGATAATGGAATGACCACCTCTGCGTACATACACCCATCCGTCCAACATAAGTGTCAATCCCCAAAAAAGAGGCAAATCTGCCCAATTGACCAGTAATTTCGGATATTCTAATTGAAAGACAAAACAGATCATAGCACTTCCCCACATGATCAAACCTACCCAAAACCAAATGGGGAAAGCCACTTTTTGAACGGGTGTATGGTCTTCACTTTTTACTTTTTTAAACCCTAATAAGCCCGGAAAAAATAAAAATACAGTCAATCCAGTTGCCGCCAGACACCCGACGATAAAGATCGGCATAGAAAAACATGGTTTATCTGATGCTGTTAAATGAGGAAAAGCAAAATAATCCTCAGGAAACACACCTCCGTAATACATATATGCACCGAGGTAAGGCACTGCAAAAATTGCAGCAATGGTTAAAAGTTGAAGTTTTAAAGATTTTGTTTCGCTCATGATGGTTGGTTTAATGTTTTGTTGTTTTGATTAGATTGGATATTCCCGGATTTCCTTTATTATTTCTGTCTTAAGGGCTTCTATGAAAATTTTTAATAGCTCTTCCCCTTTCAGTATGTCCTTGTAAAAACCAAACCAAACCACTAATGGCATCCAAACGCTATGTATTTTTTCATCTGTAACACTGAATACCTGAAAAGATGTCTCATTCCTCAATTGTTTTTTATAGTAGGATAACCATTTTGCCTCTTCCGAAAATGAAGTCCCGTTCCACGACCCCAAGCCCACTTCTTTACAAAAAATACGTATTCTGGATTTTTTCGGCGATTGTTCATTTTTATAATAGTCCTCCAGTATTTCTGTAAATCGCATACCGTTATTGGTTCTCACATCATAACTTGCATTGATGACGTAAGCATCAATATTGCCAAGCATATCTGAGCCTGGAGCATTGACTTCAATATATTTTTGTTGTTCGGAAGCATCAGCTGGTTTTCCGTGAAGAAGCTTGTGAAAAAAGAAATCTCCTGACGCACTACCTATGTCTCCCAGCCATGTAGCCATGTCCATGTTATAACCTACATATGGAGCCATAAATTGTAAAAAGCGCAAAAAATGTGGCAACGGCGTCACTATTTGCCTGTAATTTGCTGCATCAATACCCGCCAATAAATGTGCTAAATCGCAATAATAGCCATCGGGCATGATCACTTCCTGATGATCGTGACTATAGATAAATGTAGGTTGACCGGCCCTTGAATTTCCATACACTTTATCATTGTTTTTATAGACGACACTCCGGTGTTTGGGACTGTAGGCAAAATTTTTAAACCTTTTTATTTCTTTTGTATGTTCTGTGCCTTCTTCGATGATGAGGACATCATATCGGCTTTCTATATGTGCCGCACCTTTGATTAATTCTTTATTCCAGCCCCATTTATCATAAAATATTTTTCTCAACCGTGAAATCATGAGACAGGTATGATGCTGCTCTCCGGGATAATAATCCTCTTCTTCTTTTAACAATGTAATAAACTGATCAAAAGTCAGAATATCTTTTGGTTCATGACCCGGTTCAGGAATTTTTGAAAAAATGGGTTGATATATGGTTTCCATATGGGTCGTTCGTAAAATTTTTGTGAAAAATAATTATTCGAGAACTTCGTACACCTTTACCGGTTCTTTTTTGTTTTTAATATCCATTTCACCAACAAAATTACATTTGAAGGATTCATTGATTTTTTTATAAGATTCGTCGGTAATGTAAATCTGTCCTTTACCGGCTATGCCTTGCAATCTGGCGGCGACATTCACTACATCTCCGATCACGGTATAATCAAATCGTTTTAAGGTTTTACAGCCGATATTTCCGGAAACCATAGTACCTGAATTGACCCCAATAGAAATTTCTGGTCTAAATTCATTCTCTCCAAAAGGTAATTTAATTTTCCTTACCGCTTCTTTAATAGCCAGACAAGCATCCAAAGAACGGTCAAGGTGGAAGTCTCCTTTGAAAACGGCCATAATAGCGTCCCCAATAAATTTATCTATGATCCCATTTTGTTTAATAATTTCTTTTACGATTATATCAAAATATTCATTCAATAAATGAACAACAGTATCCGGCTTTTCACTCTCACTTATGGAAGTAAAATCACAAATATCAATAAATGCAACAGTGGCATCGATAGATTCATTATCCTGAAGTGACTCCTCAAATTCACGGGTTTCCATAAACTTTATAACCGTTTCATCCACATACATTTTGAGAATATTGTTTTCCTTTATGGCCTGCATGGTTTTTTTCAACTCATTGACATGATTAATGGTCTTTTGAATGGTCAGACTGAGATCGTCAAAATTGATGGGCTTACACACAAAATCAAAAGCACCACGATTCATGGCTGTCCGGATATTTTCCATGTCACCGTAAGCGGAAACCATAACTGTTTTGGTAAGACCCGGTTTTTCGTTCATTTTCAACAAAAGAGTGAGTCCGTCCATTTCAGGCATATTGATATCACTCAGAATAACATCAATGTTTTTTTGATCTTCTATAAGATGTAGTGCCTCCTTGCCATTCAAAGCAAAAGAAAATTCATAAACCTGCTCCCGAATTTCTTTACGAAATTTTTGTTTTATCAGATGCTCAAGATCTGATTCATCATCCACAACCAATATCTTAGTCATCACAGAAAATAAATTTATCGGGTTTAGATGACAAATATAATTATTTATTGAATGTTGCTGTCATTTAAAGGAATATTTGTACAAAATATGTTTCTAAGACCAAACATTTTATATCAATTCAGTTCAATATACAGGATTATACTATTCTCAAAAATGACTTCTGAAAACCTGCTTTCAGTTGAAACATTCATTTATTTATGTCTTATTAGTAGCATTATTCGTCCTGAAAGGTACTTATATGATACGTTTATTGTTCTAAATCATTGATATTCTATATTTTATAATCTAAAATATCCTTTATAAGGTTAGATAAAACAAAATACTACCTTATTCCTGATTTTTTTGTTCTTCCTGTTCAGGTAGAATCAACCAGGACATACCGGACAACACATCTATCAGAATATGGATTAAAATCACAAAAAACAAAGAACCTGAATGTATATATATGATTCCGAATAAAAACGAAATACAACATATTTTGAAGGCCGACAACCAACCCTGATACAAATGTGATAAACTAAATCCTACAGAAGTAATAAAAATGGTCAGGTATGAACCCCAAATAAAATCAGGATAAAAACTCATAAGGTAATGATACAGATATGCTCTGAATATAATTTCTTCACTTATACCGGCCATTATAGCTAATGGAAGAAAGTAAAAGTATTCACTCCGGTTTGATGGTAGAATATCCTTTACCAATTGATCGTTGTCATCACTACGCTTAAAGTTTCTAATCTGAATTAAACCATCTGTTATATAAACAGTCAATAAAATTCCTATTCCTAAAAATACGATTGAGTTTGTATCCGGCTTTTGAAAACCCAACAAATTCCAGTCGTTTTTCCCGGCATTCCATGCTGTAAGACATAAAAGAAGGCCAATCAGCAAAAGAAAAAAATTGTTGATGTACATTTGTTTTTTAGGAGGCAATATAAAATCTACATCATCGTCTTTGACAGCTATTTTTGAATAAAAACTCATTAACGGAATGACAACACCCATCAAAGCAAATAAAAAATGGTCATACCAATGTGTGGACATATTATACTGTTTTTTACTAAATTGGAAACCATAATGGCTCGTCATCTCCGGGTTCTCCGTGATAATTAATCGTAATTTCTTCCCCTGCCTCAATATCTTTAATAGCATGAATTTCAATGTGTTCATTTTCAAAATCAAGCAAAAAATTTGCATTAGGATCTACTTCATGATTGTACAAACTTCCGTAACCTAAAGCTATGGCACACGATTTCATGTTTTCTCCCCACAAAAAATAATAGTCATGCAAAAAGGTTTTGTGTATAACAGGTACTTCCACAGATGGGATCACGATAACGGGACAAATTTCAATCAGATCTCCTTCCCTCAAAGGAATGGAAGTAAAAACAGACCTTCCTTTGCCTTCCTGATACACAATATATAAACCGGGAACATGTAACATATCACCCTTTTTTGATTAAATAAACTCCGGATAAAATCAACATCATTGAAAATAAATGTTGAAGACCAATGTATTCTTTGTCCAAAAATCCCCATGCCAATGCTACAATTGGCATAAAATACGTCGTGGTGCTACCGAATACAGCATTGGTTTTTTGTACCAAATGATAGAATACTACACTTGCGATCACCGTACCAAATATGGACAATGCGGTCACTGAAGCCAATGAATACATAGCATCAGGATGATTTTGGACAATGGAAAAAACATCTGTCGTTAATAAATAAATGATTGCAGGAATTCCTACGGTAAAAAAAGACACGGCACTGATGATTAACGGACGAACACCCGAAAAAAAATATTGAACCAAATTGACACTGGTACCATAACAAAGTGTAGCCAACAATATCAATAATCCATACAAAGGCTGATTACTCATATCCTGACCACTTCCTTTCCACATCAAGGATACAGCACCTACAAACCCTAGTAATACGCCCGCAATTTTCAACTTCGAAAATCCCGTTTTAAACAATAATCCACCCAATATTAATGTCCAGATCGGCGTCATACTGTTTAACACCCCGGCAATCGAAGAATTTACTTTTGTTTGCGCAATAAAAAATAAAAAAGCAGGAATTCCGCTTCCGGTCAGGCCTACCATAAAAAATGTGCCCAATCGATTCCAGGGAATCTCTTTCCGGTAAATGAGAATAACAGGCGTGAAGGCTAAAGAAGATATCCCCAGCCTTAAAGCACCAAGCTGATAAGGAGAAAAGGCAATCAGGGCTTTTTTGATGAGAATAAAAGAACATCCCCAAATCAAACTTAACCCGATAAGCAAAAACCAAGCCGTTCTGTCTACTTTATTATCTGACATACATTTCAAATGACAAAGTAACACAGATTTTGTCTTTGTTTCACTATAAAAAGTATATAGAATAATTAATAATTTACAATAATCTGATGGTGAACAATCTAAATATGTTAAAACATTCTACTGATAAATATCATGTCTGTTTCTTTCATTTTTATTTGTAAATATTTTGTTAACAACTCAGAAAGTGCTACCTTTTCGGTCGATAGAATACTGGTAATATCATCAGATTCAAATTTACAAAAACCTAAACCATGTATCATGAGTGTAGATACCAAAAAAATCCGTAATGTAGTTTTGTTGGGCCATTCCGGCTCCGGTAAGACAAGTTTTGCAGAAACTATGCTTTTCGAATCCGGAGCCATAAACAGAATGGGTAATGTACAAAGTGGCAACACCATCTCTGACTTTACCAATATCGAACAAGAGAGAGGGAACTCCCTTTTTAGTACGTTAATGCATGTCAAATGGAGGGATTCAAAAATCAATATCATCGATACCCCGGGATTTGACGATTTTATCGGAGAAGTTGTCTGTTCTCTGAAAGTTTCTGACTCTGCTTTGGTCCTGGTTAATGCAGCCCATGGTGTGGAAGTAGGAACTGAAATTATATGGGAATACATACAAAAATTTCAGACGCCGGCAATGTTTGTCGTTAATCAGATGGATCATGAAAAAGCTGATTTTGAACTGGCTTCAGAACAAATAAAGGACAGATTTGGACCAAAAGCCATATTATTCCAATATCCTTATAATTCTGGCTCAGGATTTAATTCCATCATAGATGCTTTGAGGATGACCATGTATGTTTTTGATCCTCAGGGTGGAAAACCCAAAAAACAAGATATTCCTGATAGTGAAAAAGAAAAAGTCGCCGCATTACACAATGCCATCGTCGAAGCCGCAGCCGAAAACGATGAAGGTCTCATGGATAAGTATTTTGAATCCGGAACATTGTCTGAAGAAGAACTGTCAAAAGGACTGACAATAGCTTTGGCAAACCAACAGATTTTTCCGGTTTTTTGTGCCTCATCACTAAAAAATATGGGTAGTGGCAGAATCATGGGTTTTATCAATGATATCATACCTTCTCCGGCAGACAGACCGGCTGCCTTACTCGAAGACGGCAAAAACTTACCTTGTGACCCTAAAGGTCCTGCCGTTTTATTTATTTATAAAACTATGTCCGAACCACAGGTTGGTTTGGTGAGTTATTTTAAAGTTTATTCCGGAACAGTTAAAGCCGGCGATGACCTTACCAATCTTAAAAATCTTCAGGGTGAAAGAATCAGTGGCGTATACGAAGCCAATGGAAAAGTTAGAAACACTATTGATTACCTCCAGGCAGGAGATATTGGTGTTACTTTAAAACTTAAAAACTCTCATACCAACAATACCCTTTCCGCCAAGGGGTTTACTTCTTCTTTGGATCCGATTCATTTTCCGGCTCCAAGAATTGATACTGCCGTAATGCCGCCTTCTAAAAATGATATGGAAAAGTTGATAAAATCTCTCCACCAGATCGAAGAAGAAGATCCCACATTGATACTCGAACAGTCACCTACACTAAAACAAACGATTCTTCACGGACAGGGTCAGCTCCATCTCGACCTGATTAAATACAGAATCGAAAAAGTTAATGGGGTACACATGGATTTTGAACAGCCTAAAATTCCGTATCGTGAGACTATAACAAAAGTCGCTAATGAAGTATACCGCCATAAAAAACAAAGTGGCGGCGCAGGCCAATTCGGTGAAGTTCACATGCGCATAGAACCTTATTATGAAGGTATGCCGGACCCGTCAGGACTAACCGTTAAAAACATAGAAGTCGAAAGTCTGGACTGGGGAGGCAAACTGGCCTTTTACTGGTGTATTGTCGGAGGAACAGTAGATGCCAAATATGCAAGTGCCATCAAAAAAGGTATCATGCAAAAAATGGTCGAGGGGCCTTTGACAGGATCAAATTGTCAGGATATCAGAGTTTGTATTTATGACGGAAAAATGCACCCGGTTGACTCAAATGATATGGCTTTTATGCTTGCTTCTATCGGCGCATTTAAAACCGCATTTAAAAATGCTCATCCACAAATTCTTGAACCTATTTATGACGTCGAAATTACCTGTCCTGAATCAGCCATGGGAGACATTATGGGCGATCTTCAGACGAGACGGGCTATCATTATGGGAATGGATTCTGATGGACATCATCAAAAAATCAAAGCAAGAGTTCCTTTGTCAGAAATGTATCAATATTCTTCAAAATTGAGATCTATATCTCAGGGAAGAGCAAATTTCACCAGAAAATTTGCAGATTATGTTGCTGTTCCTTCAGATATCCAACAAAAACTGATTGATGCTCACAAAGAGGAAGATGAAGAACATCATCATTGATAATCAGGATATTGTAATCAGTAAAGAATGAAGTAATTTATTTGTTCTCTCTGATGATATCCGGATATTCAATATCTTTTAAAAATAATCCTAAAGCAGGCACACTCCAATGTCGGGGTAGCCTGCTTTTATTTTCTAATGAATATCTGACCTCGTCAAGGCTTAATTTGCCTCTGTCCACATCAAGACACATACCGGTTATTAATCTCACCATACCCCTCAGAAACCTGTCAGCACTGATTTGAAACTCTAAATGGTCTTCATCAATCATGATCCAGTTTGCTTTTGTAATGTTACAAATTGTAGATGTAACATCCGTTTTTGTTTTACAAAAGGTGTTAAAATCCTGATATTTTAGTAATAATCCTGCAGCTTCATTTAAAACATGAAGTTGCGGTTTTTTGTAAAAGTAGTGAAATGATAATTCAGGAAACGGAGATTTTGAAAGGTGAATATGATAGGTATAAGACCTGCTTACCGCGTCAAATCTCGCATGAGCACTGTCCTTTACCTTAAAGATATCGTGTATCACAATATCTTCAGGTAACAATGTATTTATTTTTACTAAAAATCGGGGATCCGTCAGGTCAGAATTGCTATCAACATGTGCAATGTACCTTTTGGCATGTACTCCTGTATCCGTTCTTCCACAACCTGTGATTTCGTGATGATTTCGGGTCAGGGTAAAAAAACTGTTTTCCAAAACCTCCTGAACACATCTTGATTCCTGTTGTCGGTTTTGACTTTGCCAACCATTAAATTTAGTTCCGCAATATGATAATACCAAAAAATATCGGCTCATCCCGGTTTTTAAGCTGCCAGCAATTTAAGCTTGGATGACTTTCGGATTTTATCTTCAGCATATGTCCGGTCGACAACAAATTCAGTAACATCTTCTTTTGACGGTAAATCAAACATGGCGTCAGTGAGAATCATTTCACAAAGTGATCTCAGACCTCTGGCTCCCAGTTTGTATTCCAACGCTTTTTGAGCTACCAACTCAATGGCTTCCTGTGTAAACGTCAGTTTTATACCTTCAATTTCAAACAATTTTTCGTATTGTTTGATCAGTGCATTTTTAGGAACGGTAAGAATAGCGATCAGTGTTTTCAGATCCAATGGCTCAAGATATGTCAACACAGGAAGCCTGCCTATCAATTCCGGAATCATCCCGAAATGTTTGAGGTCCTGATGTGTTACATACTGCATCATATTGTCTCTGTCAATCGTATGTTTTTCCTCAGAATTATATCCGATAACCTGAGTATTCATCCTTTTGGCAATCAGTTTATCAATGCCGGCAAAAGCTCCGCCGCAAATAAAAAGTATATTTGATGTATTGATTTTGACCATCTTCTGCTCAGGGTGTTTTCGTCCACCTTGTGGCGGAACATTGACCTCCGTTCCTTCAAGCATTTTTAACAAAGCTTGCTGAACTCCTTCACCGGAAACATCCCTTGTAATAGAAGGATTGTCGTTTTTTCTGGCAATTTTATCAATTTCATCAATATATACAATTCCTTTTTCGGCAGCTTCAACATTGTAGTCGCATGCCTGTAACAGCCTACTTAACATACTTTCCACATCTTCACCCACATATCCTGCTTCGGTAAAAACGGTGGCATCCACAATCGCAAAAGGAACATCCAAAAATCGGGCAATGGTTTTTGCAAGCAGGGTTTTTCCTGTGCCTGTTTCCCCTACCAAAATAATATTTGACTTTTCAATTTCTATATCATCCAGTTTTGAGTTCAATCGTTTGTAATGATTGTACACAGCTACCGACAGATATTTTTTTGCATCATCCTGACCAATAATATATTGATCTAAAAACGACTTAATATCTTTGGGTGTAATGGATGAAGGCAACATAAAAGAAGAATTTTTACCACCTTTGGAAGGTTTGGTTTTTAATTCTTCATTAATAATTTCATAAGCCTGTTCAACACAAGTTTCACAAATATGTCCTTCTATTCCGGCAATCAACATCAGGGAATCCCGTTTGTCCTTACCGCAAAAGGAACATTTTAAATTTTCTTTATACTTTGACACTTGGTGTAATTTATTGAATTAAACCTTCTTTTTACCACTTTCTCTGTCGAGAACTTCATCAACCAATCCGTAGTCTTTAGCTTCTTTGGCTGTCATCCATTTATCTCTGTCAGAATCTTTGGTAATGGTTTTTACATCTTTACCGGTATGGTCTGCAAGAATCTGGTACAATTCATCTCTTAGTTGTTTAATCAACTGATACGATATTTCCATATCAGAAAACTGACCCTGCATTCCGCCTGAAGGCTGATGAATCATAACCCGTGCATGTCTCAGACATGTTCTTTTTCCTGATTTTCCGGAGGCAAGTATCACTGCTCCCATAGAAGCTGCCAATCCTGTACATATAGTCGCCACGTCCGGCGCAACATATTGCATGGTGTCATAAATACCCATACCGGCTATTACTGATCCTCCGGGACTGTTGATAAACATTTGTATGTCTCTTTTTGGATCTGTTGATTCCAAAAATAACAATTGGGCCTGAATAACATTGGCAACATAATCATTTACGGGAACACCCATAAAAATAATTCTGTCCATCATCAGTCTGGAAAAAACATCCATACCAACGATATTCATCGGTCTTTCTTCAATTACCTGTGGAGTGAAACCTGTCACATTAGGAACAGAAGCTTCCATGTACTTTTCCAAATGCATGGTGCTCATTCCCAAATGTTGCACCGCATATTTCTTAAACTCTTCTTGTGAATACATTCTATCAGATTTTTGTATAGTAACAAAAAAAAGATAAAAATGTTATTGAGCCTTGTTCTGAGATTTGATTTTTGTTTCAAAATCTGATGATGTAATCTTCACCGGATTTTTCTTTACAATTTCAGTAAGTCTTGCAAACAATTTACTAACCAGGATTTCATCTTTTGCTTTGTCGACGGCATTTTTATTTTTCATTTGCTTTTCAACAAAATCAAACATTATAGAATAATCCATATTCGGATAATACCGCATATAGTCCATAACTTGTTTGAAAAAATGATTTTTTATTTCTCCTTCATTTGCATCAATCTGATGTTTTTGAATCAAATCATCTCTGATGATTGACCATTTAACTGTCTCAATGGATTGATCAAGTACTTTTTCATCAATTACTTCAGGAGCATTGGATTCATTAGCTTTAATCAGCCTTTTATAAAAATCTTTTGAAATTTCGAGGTTTGTATGTTCTTTGATCCTTTCAAATATTTTTATTTCAAGCAGATTATTGGCTTGTTTGCTGTAATTTTCTGTCATTTCCTGTCTGATGATTTCACGTAAATCTTCAGCTCCTTTGACTTTTTCGTCAGCAAGGCCTTCAAAAAACTCAGGAGTAGGCTGAGCTGCAACCTGTCTCTTTATCGCTTTTACTTTTCCTGAAAAATGATTGCCTATCACCGTATCTTTGTCAGCCTCGGTTCGGTTTAAAAGATATTTTTCAGCATATTCCACACCGCCCTTTTCTAACGATGTAATATCAAAATTAAAAGTAAATCCTACACTTTTACCCAATATGTTTGCCTTTACCTCTTCATTAATCAAATGAGATGGCATAATCATAAATTCTGTTTTCCAGCCATTTTCTTTTACTTTCCCATCATCATCCAACTCGTCGGCTTCAATATCAACCAGGTCCATGTCTTCAATGATACCATTTTCAACAACTTCCTGTTTTCCGTTTCGTTTCAAAAAGTCCTGAAAATTTTCTTCAATAACCGATTCTTCTATCTGAACTTCGTCTATATCATAAACATCCGCTTCACTCACTCCTGAAATTTCATATTCAGGGATAATACCAACATCAAAAGTAAATGTAAAAGAGTTGTAGTTGTAAACATCAAAATCCAATTCCGTAATTTCATCTTCTGAAGGAAGTGGAGAACCCAGCGTGTTAATTTTATTTTCGTTCAGATAATGATTGAACTTGTCATTCAAAACCTCATAGACGATATCTGCCAACAAAGACTTTCCATACATCTTTTTTAAAGTATTCATTGGAATCATTCCTTTTCTGAATCCTTTAACCTGAGCCTTATTTTTGTACTTTTTTAAACCGTCTTCAAATTTTGTGCTGTAATCTTCAGGTTCAAGGGTAATTTTTATCTGTGAAAGCAATGGGCTTACTTCTTTTCTAACGATTTGCATAGAAAAATATTAGATGAATATGTATGAGATCGAGATGGATTAAAATTTTACCAGCTCCGGGTGTATCAAGTGCGGGTGGAGGGACTCGAACCCCCAAGCCTCACGGCACCAGATCCTAAGTCTGGCGTGTCTACCAATTTCACCACACCCGCTTGATAAAGAACTCACCTTCCGTAAAAGGTGGCGCAAAGGTAAATTTTATTTTTTGAAATGACAATATATTAATCAATATATTTTAATCCTGATGTTTCTTTTCCTTCAAACGTAGGTTTATCAAATAAAAAAGCCCCGGGAAAATCCTGAGGCTTTTTTATTTGATAACTCTTCTTATTTCGTCCTATCCCGCTTTTTAGCGGAATAATTGATCTTTATTTGACCTGCTTTACGCAAAGAGGTTTTAACATCAGAAACAATACCCATGGTTACTTCTCCATCCACTTTTAAGGAGGTAATAATTCTGTCCTTAAAACCTTCCGGTACAGTTACCCTGTGTTTTTCCAAAAAGAGTGGAATATCATCAGGATTTGAAAATTTATCACCCAATTGAATCCTTGGTTTTGTACCATAAACATCTCTGAATTTTGCAGTTGGTCTACCAATAAAAATGAAATTAACCAAAGACTTTTTTTCGAGTTTTGTCAGCTCAGATGCCTGAGGGGTATTTACACCAACCATCAGATCTGTATCCCTCATTTTGGTTACCACCATAAAGAAAAACAAAAGCATGAATACAATATCCGGTAAAGAAGCCGTAGATATTGTCGGGTTTGTATTTCCTTGCTTTTTTTTAAAATTTATCATAAGACTTTACATTCTACAGGTTAATAAATTAATTTTCCTCCCCGAATTTTGTCGGTTCAGCTTCTGAAATAACCAATGGATATGCAGATGATATCTCATCTTTCTGTGTTTTGGAAAGTTCTTCGTAAGGTCTGCTGAATCGCCTGGCAGCTTCATCTTCCCAAATCTCATTATAAGCAGCTTTCAGTTCGTTATAAACTGCCAGATACGTCTTGTATTCAGTACCCCGGTCATTTTTAAGAGACACCAAAGCTTTCGTCGGATCCTCTGATAAATCAGCTCTTTTTTGCGGATTGGTAATAAAGAGTATTGTATTCTCCTTTAATTTATTAATCTCCATAGGTTCATTTCTGACCAAAAGCTGATTTTGTGCATTTACTAACACAGAATACACGTTTCTTGTGTTAATAGTCAATTCTTGTGGTGGTTCATCAGACCAGGGTGGTAATTTGACCAATACTCCCTTGTCCTCAGCGATAACTGTCGTCACCAGGAAAAAAATGAGAAGCAAAAAAGCAATGTCTGCCATTGACCCTGCATTGATCTCATTACTCATTCGGTTTCTACTGCTCTTTTTTGCCATGATTAAAATTAATTAGTTAAATAAACCTCTAATTTCACTGTAAATAAAAACCAAAACTGAAATTGCCAGAAAGAAAAAACATGAATAAATACCCGCACTTACTAAGCTGCTTGCATTTTCAGTCACATTATATTCCTTATATAATATATCCCAACTGCCTCCCTTTTCGACTGTCACCATTGACTTCAGAACAAAAAACATAACAATAAGAACTATAAATCCCATTAAAGCTTTTAATCCCGATCTGCCTGCAAGAAAGATGTCTTTGAAGACAGCGAGAACCATAGCTAAAAATGTCAGTATAGTCAATACAACGGTCATTTGAAGTCCCAAATCAACTTCGACTGCCTCAACTCCATTTGCATCTACGGACCTGTCACCAAAAATAATTCCTAATGCAAATATTGCTATAAGAACTGCCCCCACAATCATGGCATAGGTAGTACCGTTTTTTAATAATTTATTATACATGATTTTATATTTTAAAACTTATTTGAATATCTTATTCTTAACCATAGATTCTACAAGAGCGATTGAAGAGTCTTCCATTCTGTTGATAATAGAGTCAATTTTGGATACAATATAGTTATAAAAAACCTGTAAAATCATGGCAACAACCAATCCGAATACTGTGGTAAGAAGGGCCACTTTAATACCTGAAGCTACAATCGTAGGAGATATATCCCCGGCAGCTGCAATTTTATCAAAGGCCTGAATCATACCTACAACCGTTCCCAAAAACCCTAACATCGGTGCCAAGGCTATAAATAATGAAATCCAAACTAATCCTTTTTCAAGGAGTCCCATTTGAACGGAACCATAATTTACAATTGCTTTTTCAACTGCATCAGGACCGCCTGAATGGCTTCTTAAGCCTTCATAAATTACACTTGCAGCAGGACCAGGGGTTGCTTTACAAATATCTTTCGCACCTTCAATATCTCCTTGGGCAAGCTTTTCATCAATCTTTTTGATAAGCGTATCTGTATTCACAGATGCAAGACTCAAGGTGATGATCCTTTCAATACTGAAAGCAAGACCCAAAACCATGGATACCAAAATAACACTCATAAATTTCCAGTCACCTTCAATGAATTTTTCTTTCAATACCTGGAACATGGAAGTTTCAGCGGCTGCTTCCGCCTGAGCTAATATATCAACAGCTCCGAAAAATGCAGTTGCTACGAATAAACCGATAAAAACTAAGAATTTTCGCATGATTTGTAAAATTTACGTTTTTAGAAAAAGTTAAATGAATTAAAATGTAAAAATAAAACTAAATTTGATATTTCAAAATAAAAATTAGTTGCGGAGAGTGAGGGATTCGAACCCTCGATACCCTTTTGAGGTATACACACTTTCCAGGCGTGCTCCTTAAACCACTCGGACAACTCTCCTTTTTTCGAAATATTGGGCAAAAGTTGAAAAAAAAAACCAAACCACCAAATAAGTATCATTAATTAATATAATTATAATGTGTATATTATACACTTACTGATACTTAATCCTTTTTTTATTTTTTATCAACATTTTGTTTGACCTGTACTATGAAAGATGACTTTTCATCCTTCAAAAGTTGTATCAGAAAATATCTTTTTTGTATTATTTGTCGTGACGGCGGCAATTTCTTCTATATTTTTACCAGTTAATGCACTTACTTTTCGGGCTACATCAACCAAAAAAACGGGTTCATTCCTCTTTCCACGATTTGGAACAGGTGCCAGATAAGGTGAATCTGTCTCCAAAACTATGTATTCTAACGGAATCTGAGATACCACCACATCAACTCCGGCATTTTTGTAGGTGACCACTCCTCCGATGCCCATATAAAATCCGATATCCATGATTTTTTTCGCCTGCTCCAAACTGCCGTTAAAACAATGAAAAATACCTGTTATACCGGTATTTTTATATTCGGCAACAATCGAAATGGTCAAATCAAGAGAATCTCTGGAATGTATCACAATGGGTAATTTGTAACCGACAGCCCATTCAATCTGCCTTCTGAACGCTGTTTCCTGCTCTTTGGCAAAAGTTTTGTCCCAGTACAAATCTATGCCTATCTCACCAATAGCAATGTATCTTCTTTTTTCAAGCCATGACGATACAATTTTTAGTTCTTCTTCATACTTCTCATTGACATGGCACGGATGTAAACCCATCATGGCAAAACAATTGGGATATTTTTTTTCAACATCATGCATGGCCTCTATAGATGAACTGTCAATATTGGGCATACATATATGTTTAACACCTAATTCTCCGGCCCTATGTAATACTTCATTCAAATCGTTTTGAAAATCATCAACGTAAATATGAGCATGGGTATCTGTAAACATTCCGCAAAATTAGAAATATTTACCCAATACCTAAAATATTTTCTGTTTGACCTGGTTTTTTTGAAGCTTGATTACCTTTGTGTTTCTTTACAATCTTTTACGTATGGCAAAAAAATCAAAATATTATGTCGTTTGGAATGGCGTCAAACCCGGCATTTACAACACCTGGGAAGATTGTCAGCGCCAAATTACCGGTTTTGAAAAAGCAAGATTTAAGTCGTATGAAAGTTATGAATCAGCCCTCCTTTCATTTAAAGCAGGTAAAGACATCTCAGAACCAAAAATTCCTCTCACCAAGGCGCAAATCGAAAAAAACAGTATCTGCGTTGATGCTGCCTGCTCCGGGAATCCGGGAAATATGGAGTACCGAGGAGTGGAAACTTCTACAAGCCGGCAGATATTTCACGTCGGACCACTACCCGACGGCACAAATAATGTCGGAGAATTTCTCGCTTTGGTTCATGCTTTGGCTCTTCTGAAAAAACTAAACAAAACAGATACGCTGATTTATACTGATTCTCAGACAGCTATGGCCTGGGTAAGAGATAAAAAAATCAAATCAACCCTGGAAAGAACTTCAAAAAATAAAGAAATATTTGAAATGCTCGAACGTGCCTTGTTATGGCTAAAATCTAATTCTTATCCGAACAAAATTATAAAATGGGATACCGTAAAATGGGGCGAAATTCCCGCAGATTTCGGTAGGAAATAAACTCATTATTTGAAAAAGAAAATTGTGTATCCTAATTCAATTTAGTATAAACTTCGCTGTATGATCAAAATCATATATTGAAACAGTTCATTATATCAGAATATTCACGTCATTTGTCAGAAATTAACATCTATGTCGAGTTTCAGAGTTAGGCCCAGATTTACGATCTATTCACCAAAGTCAGTCGAAGAAATCATCCGGGAAACCCGTGAATATCTTTCAGCTCCGGATGCAGAGATTAAAGGCTTAGCCATGCAGGATCATATCACCCTCCGCATCCTGTCAAAAGACAGGCATTTCTGGTCGCCTCAGGTATCTGTTATCCTTTTTTCTGAAAAAGACGAAACCAAACTTATGGGAACTTACGGACCAATGCCCAATGTATGGGTAATCTTTGCTTTTGGATATCTCGCCTTATTTACTTTGTTGATTTTTATATCGATAGTAGGGTTTTCTCAGATGAGCCTGGGAATTGAAAGCAACATCCTGTGGTCTCTTCCCTTTTTGGCCGGTGGAATCATTCTGTTGTACATCATCAGTCAGTTCGGTCAAAAACTGGGTGCTGCCCAAATGTTTACCTTACATCACCACCTCGAAAAAATAACAGGCCAAAAAATACCAATTCATTAATGATCAACCTTCCTCCGGTGATCTTTTCCGGATAAGTAAAATTATTTTGGGCCAACCTTTTATCAGGAATACTGGCAATATCTGTCGGTCTTTGTGTTTCAGGTCTGAAAAGTAGATTTATTTCTGAACAAACTATTGGCAAACTTACACCTGACTTTTTATATAAAAATAAAATTTCCGTCTTCTTTTTACACATACTTCATTTTATGTCAGTCAATTGCCAAAAGTTTTGATTTTTGACGATAATATTAAACTACTAACCAAAATTTTGATTAAAAACTGCCTTTTCAGATCATAAAAACACCACTTCCTGACGACGCCACTGTATAATTGTCTTAAAAAATTAATTAAAATCCTTTATCTTTGTAGCTTTATTAAATTTGATCAAAAGTCATGCCTCAAGGTGTCGCCATAAATGAAGATGAGTTGGTAT